>JAKLKQ010000082.1 GCA_023150555.1 Planctomycetota bacterium | reverse complement strand
GAAAAAGCCGCGCCCCAGAGTTTCGGTGTCATGCCGAGGGGCCCGGGACAGGCAATTCCATTTCGGATTGCGGATTGCGGATTGCGGATTGAAAGGCAAAGAGCGCGATGAATTAAGAGCGAAAGCGCAGGGCAAATGGAATGCGTCGTTCGGGAGCCGGGATCCGGCGTCCGGTCACCGGAGCCCGCCAGATTTCTGTCAACCGATCAGCTTCTTGAGATCCATCTCTTCGAGCTGGTGCTTCAGCGCGCGCAAAAAGCCCGCGGCGTGCGAGCCGTTGAACGGGCGGTGGTCGAAGACGAGCTTCAGCGGGAGGGCCTTGCGGTGTTCGAGCGTCGACGAGCCGTTGGTCTGGATGTAGCGCGGGCGGTCGATCAGCGAGCTGGCGCAGACCATCGCGACCTGGCCCGGGATCACGAACGGCGTCCCGCCGGTGGCCTCGAACGCGCCGATGTTCGTCAGCGTGATCGTGGCCCCTTGCAGGTCGGCGGCGTTCATCGAGCCCGTGCGCACGGACTCGGTCAGTTCCTGCGCGCGCTTGACCAAGTCGATGAAGCTCAGCCGGTCGGCCTCGCGGATGACGGGCGTGTAGAGGTCCTCGTGCGGGCCCAGCGCGGCGAAGCCGATGTTCGCGTGCGGTTCGACCATCAGGCGCTCGGCATTGGGGTCCAGCACGCCGCGGAAGCCCTCGTGCCGGTCCTTCATCATCGTCTGCACCATCGCCCACAGGATCAGGTGCGTGTAGGTGACGTGGATGCGGTGCTTCTTGCTGAGTTCGTCCTTCAGCGCCGCGCGCTGTTCGAACAGCGGCGTGACGTCGACCTCGGTCTCCACGTTCACTGTGGGGATCTCGCGCTGGCTCTTAAGCGCCAGGGCGCCGACCTGGATCTGCGCGGGCGTGAGCCGGAACTCCTTCAGCGCCGGGCCGCCGGCGGGCTCGCCGCGGGTCTCGTCGGCGTGGTGGACCACCGCGCCTTCGGGGACCTCGATGTACATGATGGGCGTGTCGACGCGCACGCGTTCGCCTTCGCGCGCGTGGATCTCGACGATGGTGCCCTCGTTGGTGGACTCCAGGTCGAAGCTGCCCTTGTTGGCTTCCATCTCGGCGAGCATCGTGCCGGGTTGGACCTTGTCGCCGACCTTGACCTTGATCTGGACGACGGTGGCGTCCTCGTCGGTGGGCGACTGCTTGGGCACGACGACGGGCACACGCGTGGGACCGGCGGCCTTGGCGACGGACGGCGCGGCGGCGCTGCTGCGGGCCGGGCCGGTGGCGCGCAGTTCGGGCACGGGCGCGAAGCCGGCCACGGGCGCCACGGTGGCGCTGGCCGAAACGGCCGGCGCGGCGGCGCGTGACGGAGCCGCCGACGTTACCGTGCCGGGACGCAGGCGCTGGGTGTGCTGGTCGCGCACGGCGTTCAGCACGTCCTCGACGCTGGGCAGCAGGCTCAGTTCGAGCGCGAATTGGTAGGGGTTGTGCTCGTCGGGCTTGGTCACGCGCGCGGGGATCGCCTGCAGGCGTTCCCAGGCGTGCGCGACGACCTCGGTGACGATGTCGCCGCCCAGGCCGCAGGTCTTGGCGTCTTCGTGCACGACGACCAGGCGCCCGGTGCGCGCGACGGAATCGAGCACCGCCTGCAGGTCGTAGGGCGCGACGGTGCGCAGGTCGACGATCTCGGCCTCGATGCCTTCCTGCGCGGCGCGTTGAGCGGCCTGGCGGCAGATCGCGACGCAGTTGCCCCACGTCGCCAGCGTGACGTCGCGGCCCGGGCGCACGATGCGCGCCAGGCCGAAGGGCACGACGCAGTCGACGCCGGGCTCCTTGACGGTGTCCTCGGCGCCGTGCAGCAGCGCCTTCGGATAGAGGTACAGGACCGGGCGGTTGCAGCGCAGCGCGAAGCGCAGCAGGCCCGCGGCGTCGCCGGGGTTCGACGGGATCGCCACGTGCAGGCCGGGCATGTGCGCGTAGATGGCTTCGTTGGTCTGGCTGTGCCAGGGGCCCAGACCGGGCAGGTAGCCGCCGTAGGGTGCCATGATGACCATCGGGCAGTTCCACTGGCCCATGCTGCGCCAGTAGAAGGTGATGACTTCATTGAAAAGCTGGTTCAGCGCGGGGCCCATGAAGTCGACGAACTGGATGCAGGGCACGGGCAGGTCGCCCAGCACGGCGCGGCCGACGGCGCTGCCGAGGATGGTCGCTTCGGCGAGGGGCGAATTGCGGACGCGGTCGCCGTACTTGGTGCTCAGGCCCTTCGTGGTGCTGAAGACGTCGCCCTTGGGGTCCTCGATGTCCTCGCCGAAGAGGTACATGCGCGGGTTGCGGACCATCTCCTGGTCGAGCACCCGCGCGATGCACTGCGCCATGGTCAGGCCGCCGCTGCGCTTGGCCAGGTGCGCGGGCAGGCCTTGCTCCTGTCGCGGCAGGTCCTCGGGCAGCGGCGCGAAGGCGCTGTTGCGCACGCGCGCGGGGTCGGGGTCGGGCGCGGCGCGCGCCGCCGCGATGGCGGCTTCGATCTCGCTCTTGGCCTTGGCCTCGATGGCGGCGATGTCCTTCTCCGTGACGACTTTTTCGGCGATCAGCTGCGCGCTGTAGCGCTTGACGGGGTCCTTGGCCTTGATGGCCTCGAGTTCCTCCTCGGTGCGGTAGATGCGCTGGTCGTCGGAGCTGGAATGGCTGCCCATGCGCTCGACTTCGGCGACGAGGATGGTGGCGCCTTCGCCGGCCTTGGCGCGCTGCAGGGCTTCGCGGCTGGCGTGGTAGACGGCCTCGGGGTCCAAGCCGTCGACCTCGACGAAGCGCACGCCCATGAACCACTGGGTGCCGTCGGCGGCGGTGACGATGGAGTTCTTCGTCGTCCAGAAGGTCTTTCCGACGGTGGAGGTGGAGATGCCGTAGCGGTTGTCCTCGACGAGCAGCAGCAGCGGGAGCTTGTCGCTGGCAGCCTGCGCGATGGTCTCGAAGGTCTCGCCTTCGCGCGTGGAGGCGTCGCCGATGCTGGCGACGACGGCCTCGGGGACTTTGCGCTCGCGCAGGGACATGGCCATGCCGGCGGCCTGGAGCATGTTGGTGCCGACGGGGCTGGAGAGCGAGACGATGCGCTGGCGGCGCGAGTTGAAGTGCACGGGCATCTGGCGCCCGCCGGTGGCGCTGTCGCGCTTGGCGAAGTAGTCGAGGAAGATCTGTTCGTGGGTGATGCCTCGGCCCAGCACGATGGCGCGGTCGCGGTAGTGCGGGTGCAGCCAGTCGTTCTCATCCATGGCCAGCGCGACGCCGGCCAGGCCTTCGTGGCCCGACGAGGACATGTGGAAATGACCCTGGCCGCGGCGCTTGAGGGTGATCTCGGCTTCGTCGTTGGCGCGCGCGTGGAGCATCAGCTCCAGCAGGCGTTTCTTCAGATCGGGAGGCAGCGCGGAGGCCTTCGCGGGGGCGGCTTTGGCGGCGTTGCGGGCGGGACTCGCTTGCTTGGCCATGGGCCTGGAAACCTCCTCCTGGCGGCGGCGATTCGGTTGTCCTGTGCGGGCGGAGCCGGCGCGGCCCGGCTTGCCCTGATCTCCCCTGGACGGTTACGCTTAGGTTAGTCCAAGCCCCCGGCGCTTGCCAAGTTCGTTTGCGCGAAAAGTGCCGCACGCGGATGGCGCCGCGATTTTGCGGACGGCGAAGACCCCGGCGGCGTCTTATGCTTCGGAAGATGCGGCGCCGAACCCCGAAAGCGGATGTGGAGAAGCCCGAGCCGTGAAGACGCTCCTGGCCACCCTGGGGATCCTGCTGGGCGTGCTGCTGTGCGTAGCCGGCGTGGTCGCCGCGCTGGTGACCGGCTTCGAGCCGCTCTATCTGGGCCTGGGTTTGGGCGCGGTCGCGCTGGGCACGCTGCTTTCCTGGTCCTGCTGGCGCGCGCAGGGCGGGCAGCGTGCGGCCCCCGGCGACGCCGGCCGCGAGCGCAGCCGCCCGCCCGAAGCCCCCTCCGCGCCGCCTAAATCCCGCCGCCGCCGCCCGCTGCGCAGAGACCTGTAAGACCCTCCCCGCACCGCCGGGCGCAAAAATTTCCTGCATCTCCAAGCCCCGATTGACGATGAGAGCATGTCGCGCGCAGTTTCCCCGGACCATTCGTGAGCTCCTGGAGGGGAGGGCGGGCAGAAGCCGGCAGCGCCGTTCCGGAGGGGAAACGGTGCGCCGGCGCCCGCCTGGAGCGCGCGCTCTTTTTGATCGAGGACGCGCTTCCGATGATCTCCCGCCGCTTCCAGGTGCCGTCCGCCAAGCCCCAGGCCATTCAGGAAGTCCACTTCATCAAGGCCGGGCACCGCTACAGCTTCCGCTACGAGGCCGGCCGCGAGGTCAACCTCGTCTGCGCGATTCTCGCCACCGCCGTCGACGAACGCACCAACCTGGACCTCGAGGACGCCCGCAAGATCATGGACGGCCTCGGCCTGCCCACGACAACGTAAGGCATCAGGAATCAGACGGCAGGACTCAGGGGAGGTGTTCCTTCGGCACCCTTCTTGGGATACCATGCGTAAATGAGCCGCTTAAAATAGGGGCGCCGTCAGGCGCTCCACCCCTCGCCTCTAACCCCTGCCGTTCATTGGCCCGCCACGTGCTTATTCCTTTTTCGGAGAGAGAGAGAAACGGGACTACTCCTAGGGCTACCTCATTTGGGACATTGGACGGAGGTGGCACATGGCGGAATCGCGAGCGGAGAAGCACGAAGACATCAAGTGGCTGGAAGTCCTGATCGCACTCTGCGTGTCGTTGGGCGCAATTTACGGCGTGCTCTGGTACTTCATGCGGTAAGTCGAGTCGTACAATCCATTTGCTCCGATGCCGAGTCGGTGGTCGCTTACCTGCGCGAGTTGCGTGCGCGAGCGGCCACCGGCTCGCGAAGTTTTAGCCCTCCTTTTTAGCGTCCCAGCCGCCAATCACTTTCTTCCTGACCGAATGGCCTGATGCCGCGCCAGGTCTGCGCCTGGACAAACTTCGGCGCCCGGTGCCGCAAAGCGTCAACGAAAATTGTCAATCCGAAGCGTTAACGCACAGGTGCTTTAGGTTCTCCGCTCTGCCGTTTCCTTTGTCCGGCCAACGGTTTAAAAGGGTGGGCCTATGGCCGCACGCGACGATGCCCTCTTCCGCATGCTCGATCTGGGATTGCCCGACGAGCTGCCCGACGCCGACTGGCGCCGCCTGGGCTTTGCCGATCCCGCGCGTATAAAGGAGGGCCTCGCCCGCCTGCGCGCGCGCGTCGACATCGCGAAGATCGTCGAACTGCGTTTCGCCGACCTGCTGCGCGCCATGGCACAGACGCCCGATCCCGACCGCGCCTTCGCCGGCCTGGAGCGTTGGCTGGAAGCCGGCGGCGCGGCGCTGGGCGGTTCGCCGATGGACTGGTGCGAGGAGCGCTTTCTCCAGACGCTGCTGACGCTTTTTGCCGGAACGCCCGCGCTGGCCGAGTACTTCATCCGCTTTCCCGCCCGCACGCGCGCCGTGCTGAAGCCCGTCGCCGAGCGCACCGTCAAAGGCGGCCTGGGTTGGCTGCGCGCGCTGCAACAGTCGGCGAACGCCGCGCAGGGCCATGCGGCGAAGCTGGCCGCCCTGCGCCGGGGACGGGCCGAAGCGATGCTGCAGATCGCCGCGCTGGACCTGCTGAATATCTCGCCGCTGGAAGACACGGTCCGCGCGATCAGCGACCTGGCCGACGCGTGCGTCGAAGTGGCGCTCGCCTGTGCCATCGAGCGCCACCGCGCGCGGCTGGGCACGGCCGCGCCGCTGGCCGCCGCCGGCGGGCGCACGCCCGGCGCGCCGCCACCTTTCGTGGTCCTGGCGATGGGCAAGCTGGGCGGGCGCGAACTGAATTACTCGAGCGACATCGACCTGATCTTCGCTTACGCGGGCGAGGGCGAGACCACCGGCGTCGAACGCCCCGTCGCGCACGAGGAATACTTCCGGCGCGTGGGCGAGGACCTGATCGCGGCGCTGGCCGACGTCACCGAAGACGGCCTGTGCTACCGCGTCGACATGCGCCTGCGCCCCTACGGCGCGGCGGGCGCGCTGGCCATGCCCGTCGCCGCCGTGCTGGCGTACTTGCAGGCCGAAGGACGCACGTGGGAACGCCAGGCGTGGCTGAAGGCGCGGCCGTGCGCGGGCGACCTGGCGCTGGGCGACGCGCTGCTGCTGGAGGCGGCGCCGTTCGTCTACCGCCGCTACCTTTCCCTCGACGCCATCGGCGACCTGCAGGCGCTGAAGCGCCAGATGGAACTGGGCGTCGCGCGGCGCGGCGAGACCGACGACGAGGTGAAGCTGGGGCGCGGCGGCATTCGCGACATCGAGTTCACCGTGCAGTTCCTGCAACTGCTGCACGGCGCGCAGCATCCCAGCGTGCGCGGCGGGCACACGCTCCACGCTTTGCGTAACCTGCGCAAGGCGGGGCTGCTTACCGACGCCGAGTCCGAGCCGCTCGAGCAGGCCTACGTCTTCCTGCGCCACGTCGAGCACCGCTTGCAGCTGCACGGCAACCTGCAGACGCACAAGCTGCCCGCCGACCCCGCAGTGCGCCGCCGTATCGCGCGCAGCCTGGGCTTCGAAGACGAGAAAGGGAAGAAGGCGGAAGCCGCCTTCGAGGCGCACCGGCAGAAGACCGTCGAGACCGTGCGCGCGACCTTCGAGAAACTCTTCGCCAACCTCTTCCGCGACCGCCGCGGGCCGGAGGGCGAACTCAGCGACCTGCTGCTGGCGCCGCGCCCCGAACCCGACCAGATCGCCGCGCTGCTGGGCAAGCTGGGCTTCCCGCCCTCGGCCGAGGCCGCCGGCGAGCTCCTGCGCCTGGGCAAAGAGCGCCTGATGCTGATGAACCCGTCGCGTACGCGCAAGTTCTTCGCGTCCGTGGCCCCGCAAATCGTGCGCGCGCTGGCCGAGACCGGCGAACCCGACGCCGCGCTGCGGCGCTTCTCGCGCATCGCCGGCAGCCTGGGCGGCAAGGCCGTCTTCTTCCAGGCGCTGCACGAGAACCCGTGGCTCCTGAAAATGACCGCCGAACTGGCGGCGTGGAGCGAGTACCTGACCGAGATTCTGGTCGCCAACCCGGGCCTCTTCGACGAACTCGTCGACAGCTTGCGCACCAACCGCAGCAAGACGATGGACGAGATGACCGCCGAACTCGCGGAGGTCGCGCGCGCAGGCGAGATCGGCGACACGCTGCGCGCGTATCGCGCCGGCGAGCTGCTGCGCATCGGCGTGCGGGACCTCTTTCATGCCGTGCCGCTGGAGCAGACGCAGGGCGAACTGACCGACCTGGCCCACGCGCTGCTGCGCGCGCAGGTCGCGCACGCGTACGCGGCGTTCAAGAAGTCGCGCGGCGAAGTCCGCGCAGCCGACGGAACGCCGGTGGGCTTCGGGATCCTGGCCGTCGGAAAGTTCGGCGGGCGCGAGATGAACTACGGCTCGGACCTGGACGTACTCTTCTTCTTCGACCGCGACGGCGAATCGGAGAAGGGCCTGCCGGCCGGGCCCTACTTCAGCGAGTTCGCGCAGGCGCTGACGCGCGCGATGGCCGAACGCACCGCGCTGGGCAGCCTGTACCACCTCGACGCGCGCCTGCGCCCCAACGGCAGCAAGGGACCGCTGGCCAGTTCGCTGGAGGCCTTCGAACGCTACTGGAAAGACGGTTCGCTGGCCGACTGGGAGCGCCTCGCGCTGACCCGCGCGCGCGCGGTGGCCGGCGACAAGGGCGTCGGCGAGCGCGCCGAACACCTGATCCGGACCGCGGTCTATTCGCCGCTGCGCAGCGGGCAACTGGGCGAGGAAGTGAAGAAGATGCGCCGCCGCATCGAGGAACACGGCGACCGCGAGGACCTGAAGACCGACCGTGGAGGCATTGTCGATATCGAGTTCCTGGTCCAGTACTTGCAGCTGCTGTACGGGCCGGCCTTCCCCAAACTGCGCCAGACCAACACGCGCGCGGCGCTGGAGGGCCTGAACCAGCACGGGAAACTCTCGCCCGCCGACGGCGCCGCGCTGCGCGACGGCTACGCGTTCCTGACGCGCCTGGCCAACCGCGTGCGCATCGTCCACGGGCTCTCGGCGAACAAGCTGCCGCAGGAGCCCGAGGACCTGCACAAGCTGGCCCTGCGCGCGCAGTACGCCGACGCCTGCGGCGCGAAGGCCGGCGAGCGGCTGCGGGCCGACTACACGAAGCATACCGAGGCGGTGCGCGCGATCTTCGAGCGCGTGGTCGTCTGAATCCGGGCGCGCGGGGCTACTCTGCGGCAATGGCGGACCACGGCGAAAACAACACGGCGGATACGGGCGGCTCCCGCAGGGGCGTGAAGCTCGCCGCGGCGGGCCTCTTTCTGCTCGCGTTGGTTCTGGCCGGCGCTGGCGTGTACCTCTCGCGGCAGCACGCCGAGGACTTCGCCGCTGAGGAGCAACAGGCCAAGAAGGAGAAGACCAAGGCCCCTCCGGTGGTGGCCGCGCGCACCTACGACCTGCGCAGGGCGAAGTACCTCGGACCGGAATCCTGCCGCGAATGCCACAAGGAACGCACCGAGTCCTTCGTGCACACCGACCACTTCAAGACCTCCGCGCTGCCCACGCCCGAAACGCTGTTGGGCGACCACATGAAGGGCCGGAACATCCTGCGCACGCGCAACCCGGCGCTGCACTTCGAGATCGAGCAGCGCGGCGACAAATTCTACTTCTCCGCGGTGGGCATCGATCCGAAGACGAAGGAGCCGAAGCGGCGCGTCGAGGAGATCGCCTACGTCGTCGGCAGCGGGAAGATCAGCAACGCGTACCTCTACTGGCGCGGCGATGGCCTCTTTCAACTCCCCGCCGGGCATCTGCAGGCGGTCCAAGGGCTCGCCAATTGCCCGGGCTACCGCGACGGCCATGCCTTCTTCGACCGCGCGGTCATCGGGCGCTGCCTGGACTGCCACGCGACGTACTTCAAGCACCAGCCCGGCACCCTGAACACGTACTCGGGCGACGGCGCGATCCTGGGCGTCACCTGCGAACGCTGCCACGGGCCCGCCAGCGAGCACGTCGCCTATCACCGCGCCTTCCCGGGCGAGGAGAAGGGCAAGCACATCGTCTCGCCCGAGTCGCTCTCGCGAAACCAGCGCCTCGACCAGTGCGCCGTCTGCCACGGCGACGCGGAGGACCTGGCCGGCGAGCCCTTCACTTACATGCCCGGCGATCCGGTGGAAGCGTACGTCAAGACCGCGCCGAGTTCGGCGAAGAAGGCCGCGACGTTCGTGCACACGGCCAACCAGATCCAGCGCCTGCGGCAGTCGAAGTGCTTCCAAGACAGCGAGCGTCTGGAGTGCATCACCTGCCACGACCCGCACGTCGCCAGCAGAGTCCAGAAGGTGCCCGCCGGCGGGCAATGCGTCAGCTGCCACCAGCCGGACCATTGCAGGATGGGCCCCAAGATCCCGGCGCCCGTGCGCGGCGACTGCGTGTCGTGCCACATGCCCGGGCGCAAGGCCAACGAGACCGTCTTCCACACCGCTTCTGACGATTACGTGCAGTACCTGGAGATGACCGAGCACCGCATCGGCATCTACGGCGACGCCACAAGCCGCGCCCTGATGGAGTGGTACGACAAGCAGCCGGGCTCGCACGAACGCATGCGCGCCGTCGAGTTGCGCGCGGAACTGGTCGCCGGCCTGCGCGCGCAGGCGAAGGAACACCATGCCAAGCGCGAGTTCCTGGCCGAGATCGGCGCTTGGCGCGAACTGCTGGCCGAGATGCCGCGCGACCAGGAAGCCGCGGCTGCCATGGCCGAAGCCATCGAAACCCAGCGCAAGCTGGATTACGCGCGCGAACTCACCGATCTCGCGCTGCGCCAGACCGAGGGCGGGAAGATCGAGGACGCCGTCGCTTCCTATCGCAAGGCGATCGAACTCGATCCCACGCAGTGGGAGGCCTACAACAACCTCGGCGTGATTCTGGCCGCGCACAACCAGATCGACGAGGCCCTGGCGCTGTACCGCAAGGCGCTCGAGCACGACCCCGGCAACGCCTTCGCGCATAACAACCTGGGCCTTGCGCTGGCGCGCAAGGGCGAGCTGGAGAATGCGATGAAAGAATTCCGCACCGCCGCCGAAGCCGGGCACGTCGAGGCCGTCTGCAATCTGGGCAACGCGCTATTGTCGCTCCGACACGTCGACGAGGCCCTGGCGCAGTACCGCAAGGCGCTCGAGAAGGATCCGAAGTCCGTCATGGCGCACAACAACCTCGCGCTGGTGCTCGAGGAACGCGGCGATTGGGCCGGCGCCGTTACACACCTGCGCGCGCTCTCGGTAATCGCGCCGCAGGACTTCGCGGTCATGGACCGCCTCGCCTGGATCCTCGCCACCGCGCCCGAAGCGAACGCGCGCAACGGCGAGGAGGCGCTGATGCTCGCGCGCCGCGTCGTCTACAACGTCCAGCCCGAGAAGGCCAGCTACCGCGACACGCTGGGCGCCGCGTATGCCGAGGTCGGGAACTTCGAGAGCGCTGCCGCGCAGATTAAGGGCGCCCTCGCCCTGGCCGCGAAGGAAGAGAACATGGATCCCATGTACCTCAGCCAGCTCCGCAAGCGCCTGGAGCTGTACGAGAAGGGCATGCCTTACCGCCAGGAACCGAAGAAGCCGCACGCTGCCCCCGCCCCGCCGCCCGAGGCCACGACCCAGCCATGACCCGCCGCGCCGGAGCGGTTCTGGTGCTGCTGGCCGGTGCCGCGGCGCTCTTCGCCGGCTGGTACTTCGCCGTGCGCACGACGCCTGCGAACGGCGGCGGCGCGCTTGGCGATGGCGCGGGCCTGGGCGGCGAAGGCCCCGCCGGTGCGCAAGGCCAGCGCGGCGCACACTATCTGGGCGCGCAGGCCTGCGCCGAATGCCACGCCGAACGCGCGCAGGCGTACATGCGCACGCCGCACTTCCTGTCCTCGCGCCTGCCCGACCCCGACCGCCTCGTCGGTGTGCCGCTGACGGACCTGGGCGGCAAGGCTGTGATGCGCACGCGGCGAAAGGACCTGCGCTTCGAACTCGAGGAACGCGACGGCGCCTACAGCCTGGCGGCGGTGACGGCGCATGACGGCAAGGAAGACCGCGAGGAAGTCCAGATCGCCTTTGTGATCGGATCGGGGCACATCAGCAACAGCTACGCCTTCTGGCGCGGCAAGCAACTCTTCCAGGCGCCCGTCGGCTACGTGGCGCAGCTGGGCGGGCTGGCGAACTGCCCCGGCTACGTCGACGGCACGGCGCTCTTCGACCGCCCCATCATCACGCGCTGTCTGGATTGCCACGCCACGTACGCAAAGCACGAGTCCGGCACGCTGAACTCCTATGCGCCGGATTCGTTCGTGCTGGGGATCTCGTGCGAACGCTGCCACGGCCCGGGCAGCGCGCACGCGGCCTGGCACCGCGCGCATCCGAACGACAAGCCCGGGCGCCACATCGTCCAGCCGCAGAAGCTCTCCCGCAGCCAGCGCCTGGAACAGTGCGCGCAGTGCCACGGCGACGCCGGGCGCCTGATCCAGCCCGCGTTCACGTATCTGCCCGGCGACCCGCTGTCCGAATACGTGCGCCAGGTCTCGCCGCGCCTTAAAGGCAAGTCCGTCTTCCTGCACACCGCCGACCAGGACCAGCGCATGAAGCTGAGCAAATGCTTCCAGGGCAGCGAGCGGCTGGAATGCATCTCCTGCCACGACCCGCACGCGCCCCAGGCCGATACCGTCGCCGTCTCCAAACGCGAGTGCCTGAAGTGCCACCAGCCCGAGGCCTGCGGCGAGGCGCGTAACCTGCCAGAGGGCCTGCGCGGCGACTGCGTGCAATGCCACATGCCGCGCCGCAGCGACCTGCACACCACCTACGACACGCCCGACCAGGACTACCTGCACCTGATCCAGCTTTGGGAGCACAAGATCGGCATTCATCCCGACGGTGCCCTGAAGCACCGCCTGCTCTGGCAGCGTACGCGCAACGATCCGGCGATGAAGGCGTCCACCGCCGAACTGGAAGCACGCTTCGCCGACGGGAAACTTGCGGAAGCCGGTGCGTACATGAAGGAGCGCAAGTACATCGAGGCGATCAGCGTCTTCCGCGAGCTCCTGGCCCTGAATCCCGCGCCGGTGCCCGCCGCCGCCGCGAAGGAGGGCCTGGCCGAGGCGCTGGTGCGGCAGCGCGCCTACGACGAGGCCCTGGCGCTCGACCAGAACGCGCGGATCCTGCTGGAGTCGAACAAGGTCGCGGAGGCCGAAGCGCAGTTCCGCAAAGCCCTGGAGCGTTCGCCCGGCCTGCCGCACGCGCTGGTCGGGCTGGGATCGATGGCCGCCGCGCAGGAACGCTACGACGAGGCGCTTGCTATCTACCGCAAGGCGCTGGAGCGCGATCCCGAGTACGCCGAGGCTCTGGGCGGGATCGGCGCCGTGCTGGCGCGCACCGGGCATCCCGAGGAAGCGCGCGCCAGCTTCCGGCGCAGCCTGGCGTCCAACCCCGACGACGAAACCGTGCGCACCGAGTACGGCAACCTGCTGCTGCAGCTCGGCGAAGCGGACGCGGCGGTGGAGGAGTACCGCGAGGCCCTGCGCCTGGATCCGAAGCGCCCCGACGTTCACCACAACCTTGCCGTCATCGCCATGCATCAGAAGGATATCAAGGAAGCCGTGGTGCACCTAAAGGAGGAGGTGCGGTTGGATCCGAAGCGCACCGACACCGCCGACGTGCTCGCCTGGCTTTTGGCCACGCACCCCGAGGCCGCCGTGCGCGACGGAAAGACCGCCGTGGATTTGGCGCGGCGCTGCGTCGAAGCCGACCCCAAGCGCGCGCGATACCACGATACGCTGGGCGCGGCGCTGGCCGAGACCGGCGCGTACGAAGAAGCCGCCACCGCGGCGACGCGCGCGCAGGCCCTGGCCGGCGAAAGCGGCGACGACGCGCTTGCAGAGCAGATCGCCGCGCGCGCGAAGTTGTACGCTCAGCGCAAGCCGTACCGCCCATAATAGATCGTAAGTTGAAGCCGCCCGGCACGCGCATAAAGTGGCGGCATGTCCAAACCAAACTTCATCGTCTTCCTGACCGATGACCAGGGCTACGGCGACCTGTCGTGCATGGGCGCGACGGACTTCCAGACGCCGAATTTGGACGAATTCGCGGCCTCGGGCGCGCGCTTCACCAACTGGTACAGCAACTCGCCGGTCTGCTCGCCGTCGCGCGCGTCGCTCTTGACCGGGCGCTACCCCGGCAACGCGGGCGTGCGCGCGATCCTGGCCGGGCACCGCACGGCGAGCGGGCTCTCGACGAAGGTCCCCACGCTGGCGAAGGCGTTGCAGCCGCTGGGCTACAGGACCGCGATGGTGGGCAAGTGGCACCTGGGCGCGCGCGAGGACTGCCGCCCGCAGCACCACGGCTTCCAGCAGTGGTCCGGGTTCCTGGCCGGCTGCATCGACTACTACTCGCACATCTTCTACTGGGGCATGAACAACCCCGGTCCGGGCAAGGACCCCGTGCATGACCTCTGGATCGACGGCCAGGAGGTCTACGAGAACGGCAAGTACTTCACGGACCTGATCGCCGAACGCGCCGTCGCGTACGTGCGCGATGCGGCGAAGAGAGACGAACCGTTCTTCCTGTACGTGCCCTTCAACGCGCCGCACTACCCGATGCACGCGCCGAAGAAGTACGTCGACCGCTTCAAGGGACTGCCGCCCGACCGCCGCATCATGGCCGCGATGCTCGCCGCAATGGACGACGCCGTCGGCGCGGTGCGCGCCGAACTGAAGGCGCAGGGGCTGCTCGAGAAGACGGCGCTCTTCTTCATGTCCGACAACGGGCCGTCGCGCGAGACGCGCAACTGGCTCGACGGCAAACAGGATCCATACTACGGCGGCAGCGCCGGGAAATTGAAAGGCCACAAGTTCAGCCTGTACGAAGGCGGCGTGCGCGTGCCCGGCCTGTGGAGCTGGCCCGGCACGATCCCCGCAGGGCAGGTGCTCGACGCGCCCGCCGCCGCGATGGACGTCTTCCCCACGCTGCTGAAGGCCGCGGGCGGCGATCCGTCGCAGTACGAGATCGACGGTGCCGACCTGATGCCGTACCTCGCAGGGGGCAAAGCACCGGCGGAACGCACGCTCTTCTGGGAGATGAACGACCAGACGTCCGTGCGCCGCGGCAAGTGGAAGCTGGTGCTGAAGGGCCGGCTGGTCGAAGGCGCGCCGCCCGAGGACGACGTGCACCTGTCGGACCTCGACGCCGACCTGGGCGAGCGCAACAACCTTGCGTCGAAGCAGCCCGAGTTGACGAAGGAACTCACCGCGCTGGCGCTCGACTGGCGCGCGAAGATCGAGGAACGCTGGGAGAAGGAGTGGCTCCCGGCCTCCACCGGCACGACGGCGCTGAAACCCTGAGGCCGCTTCCTTACTTCTTCTCCACATGCTGCCGCGCGAGCACCAAGGCTTCGTCGAAGCCGTGGCGGATCGCCAGCTTGCCGTCCTCGTCCTGCCATCCGGCCTTCTCGAGTACGCTGCCGGGTTGCGGCTGCACGCCGGCCAGGATCACGTAGATCCCCGCGCCCTGCAATCGCGCAAGGGTGGACTCGAGGTTCACCAGGCCCGTCGCGTCCATCGCCGGCACGCCGCGCAGGTCCAGCAGCACGACCTTGTGCCCGTTGCCGACCGTGCCCAGCGCGCTCATGGCCTTCTGCGCCGCGCCGAAGAACAGCGGCCCGGCGATCTCGTACAGCACCACGCCCGGCGGCAGGGGCGCGTCGAGCCGGTGGTGTTCTTCGACCAGCCGCGCGCCTGTGACCTCCGCCATGCGCCGCATGAACAGCAGCGCAGCCAGCACGATCCCCGCCGTCACCGCCACGACCATGTCGAAGACCACCGTCAGCGTGAAGCAGGTCAGCAGCACGAGCACGTCGCTCTGCGGCGCTACGCGCACCACGTGGACGAAGTGCTTCACTTCGCTCATGTTCCACGCCACCAGCAGCAGCAGCGCCGCCAGCGCGGCCATGGGCAGGTAGCCCAGCAGCGGCGCCACCGCCAGCACCGCCGCCAGCACGAAGAGCGCGTGGAAGACCGCCGCCAGGGGCGACCGGCCGCCCGAGCGCACGTTCGTGGCCGTGCGCGCGATGGCGCCCGTGGCCGCGAAGCCGCCGAAGAACGGCGCGACGATGTTGCCGGTGCCCTGCGCGAGCAACTCGGCGTCGGGATCGTGCGTCTGCCCCGTCATGCCGTCGGCGACCACGGCGCTCAGCAGGGATTCGAT
The DNA here is from genome assembly GCA_023150555.1 of Planctomycetota bacterium. Taxonomy (GTDB): domain Bacteria; phylum Planctomycetota; class SZUA-567; order H5-PLA8; family H5-PLA8; genus JAKLKQ01. The sequence continues at coordinate 7,580 of JAKLKQ010000082.1, read as the reverse complement.
CGCCCCCAGCATCGCGATCGCCAGCGCCGGCAGCGCCAGGTCGCGCAGAAGCTCCAGGGAGATAACCATCGGCTGTCCGTCGGGCCCAGGGAAATTCCAGGGGAGGCAAGGCAGCGGCGGAAGTTGAGGGATGCCGTTGAAGCGCGAGTTGATCGTTGCGATCTGCAGTGCCGGCCAGACCTGTTTCGCCGCGAAGGCCGCCGCCGCCGCCACGCCCAGCGCCACCAGCGGCGCGGGGACCTTGCGCGTCACGCGCGGCCAGAGGATCAGGACGGCCAGCGTCGCCAGGCCCAGCGCGACTTCGGGCCAGTGCACCGACGAGAGATGTTCGGCGATCAGCGTGACGCGTTCGAACCACGTCTCCGGCGTGCCGGGAAAGGAGAGACCCAGGAAATCCTTCACCTGGATCGTCGCGATCACCACCGCGATGCCCGCCGTGAAGCCCGAGGTCACCGGGTGCGGGATGAACTGGATCAGCTGGCCCAGGCGCAGCCAGCCCATCAGCATCTGGATGATGCCGGCCAGGAGCGTCGCCAAGAGCAGGCCGCCGAGCCCGAACTTCGCGCTGATCGGCGCCAGCATCACCACAAAGGCCGCCGTCGGCCCGCTGACCTGCACGCGCGAGCCGCCCAGCAGCGCGACCAGCCCGCCGGCCACGATCGCCGTGTAGAGACCGTGCTGCGGTGGCACCCCCGAAGCGATCGCCAGCGCCATCGACAGCGGCAGTGCCACCAGGCCCACCACGATCCCCGCCATCAGGTCGGCCTGCACGTCCCGCCGTCCGTACCCTTCGGCGAGCGACGCACGCAAAGCGGAAGCCGGCCGCAGCGGAGGCAGGGGCTGCTCCCCCGGCCTCGGGGGCAGGCGGCGCGTGACGCGGGTCTTCTTGTTAATGTCAGCGGCGCTGTTGGGCATGACGGAAACCCCTGCGCTTGGAAAAAGGGAAAGACGCGTCCCCTTTCCGAAGCGCTCGGATCGAGGACCTTCTCTGGTTGGTTTGGGTGAGCGGGTGTCGGGGTGGGGGCCCGGCGTACGGCCCATCCTTTCCAGGACTAAAAAGATCTTTATAGCTTCGATTTTCGCGCAGACAACAAGAACTTTTTAGCGCGGAGAAACTGGACCTCATAACTTGAGATTTAACATGGCCTGCGGGGCCGAATTAGCGCGGCGAAGGCGGCTGAAATTTCAGGGCTTCAGAAGGGCTTTGGCATTTTCGGAGCGGATCGCCGCCAGGTCTTCGGGCGAGACGTCCTGCGCGTCGACGGCCAGTTTCGCGGTCTCGGCTTCGAGCACGTACAGCGGGCTGTGGCTGGCGAAGCACAGTCGCCGCGCGCCGAAGGCCTGCACCGCGTCGCGCAGGGCCTGGCCGCTCTCGGCGAAGGACGGCTCCGCCCAAAGGTTCTCCGCGCCGGCGAGCGCCTTCAGGTCCTTCGTGTAGGCGCCGCAGGCCAGGATGCGCGCCGCCGGATGGCGCTCCGCAAGCGCCCGCGCGTCTTTCGCGTCGACGCCGGGCACCTTCACGAGCGGGTGATGGCCGCGCTCGTCTTCCATGCGCAGCTGCACGCACAGCGGAACCTTTCGCTCGGCGGCGAAGGCCGCGCACGCATTGGCGGCCGGATCGTCGAGGCTGTAGCAGTGGTAACTCGGCAGCAGCTTGAACGAACGGAAGCCGAGCTGGTCCAGGCACCTCGCGGCGTCGGCGCGCCATCCGGGCAGGCTGGGGTCGAGCACCGCCACCTTTACATAAAAGGCTTCGGCGTTGGCGGCGGCCACGGCTTCGGCGAGGTCCTCGTTGGCCGGCATCGGGTCGGCGTGGAAGATCCCGGCGGCACTCGCGAGCCAGGCCTGTGTCACGCCGCCTGCCGCGAGGCGCGCCTTAAGGCCCGCGGGATCCGTGGGGCTCAGGCGCCGGAAGGGCCACGCGCCGGCGAAAGCCGAGACGTCGGTGAGGCCACTCACGCGCCAGACTCCTTCAGCCTGAGGATGCGCTCGGCGTTGCCGCGGAAGATGAGCGCTCTGTCCACGTCGGATATCTCTGCCCCGGCCACGCGGCCAACCTGCGTGCCGAAGTCGCGGATCGGCCAGTCGCTGCCGTAGATCACCCGATTCGCGCCAAGCCTTTTCACGGCGTACGCGACCAGGTGCGCCTCGGGCTGGCCGCCGGAGGTGTCGATCAGCACGTTGGGGCAGTCGAGGATGTCGTGGACGCCGCGCATGCCGTCGCCGGTCAGGTGCGCCATGACGATGGTCACCTGCGGGTGGCGGCGCGCCAGGCCGGCGATCTCGGCGGGCGTGGATTCGAACTCGCCCTGCTCGGTGGCCTTGTACCAGGCGTGGTGCAGGACGGGCACGTCCAGTTCCGCGGCGCGCTCCATCACCGGATCGAGGCGCTTGTCGGTGGCCTTGACGGCGACCCAGAGCTTGAGGCCGCGCATGCCGCCGTCGCCGATGCAGCGCTGGGTCTCCTCTTTCAGGAAGGCCGCGTTGTGTTCGGGGTTCAGGTAGCAGAAGCCGGTGACGAAGTCCGGCATGCGCTCCATGGCGCGCAGCGCGCATGTGTTGCAGGCGCGGACCTCGGCGATGGACGGCCGCGCGCCGGGGCCGAAGTTGAAGAGTTCCACGACGCGCGTGATGCCGTGCCGCCCGGCCAGGCGGCGCATCGTGGCGAGTTCTTCGTCGCTGGGCGTGTCGCCGCCGGTCGCGAAGTGCGTGTGGATGTCGATGATGCCTGCTGCCGGCATGGCAAGGCTCCCGCCGCGCGCCGAATGCCCTCACGATGCTACGCTTGACTTTGCGGGGATCAAGAGGCCGCCGGAGGCTGAACGTGTGCATTCCGGCGGGCCGGATTTTCAAAAGTTTTTCAAAGGCCGGCTTAACAGCATGCCAGGAAACCGGAAAACCCGGAAAAGGAGCGGAACGTGGATCAGGTGATCGGCGGTTGGGGACTGACGGCGAACCAGACGCTGCTGGGCATCGCCGCGCTGCTGGTGGCGATCGACTTCTTCATCGCCACGGACCTCCCCACGCACGTGGCGTACGTGCTGCTGAGCATCCTCGTGGCGCTGAACGTCGACGTGCACCCGCTGTACCGGTCGCTGGCCGGCTGCGGCGCGTGGTTCGCGCTGGTGGTGTTCCACTACCTAGTGTGGCGGCAGGTGCTGCGCCGTTTCGCCGACCGGGTGGTCACGCCCGACCGTTTCAAGGACGCGCCGCAGCGCGTGGTGGGCGCGGTGGGCGAGCTGAAAGTGATTGAGGAACGCCGCATGGTCGCCATCGACGGCGACCTGTGGCCGCTGGACCCCGCTCAGGCCGGCGAGGCATTCGCCGCGGGCCATGCGGTGCGCGTCGTCAAGGTGAACGGCGGCGCCGTGCAGGTGGAAGCGGTCCGGACGGCGCCCGAATCGGGCGGCCGGGAAAGGAGCTGACGATGGCGTTGATCTATTCGATTCCGCAGGCGCACTGCATCCTGATCGAGCGCTTCGGGAAGTTCAGCCGCGTGCAGTACGGCGGCTTGCATATGAAGCTGCCGATGATCGAGACCGTCAAGACGGTCGATACGTGGGGCGGCGACGCCAACGTGGACGGCTGGCTGATCGAGCTGTCCGAGCAGCAGACGGACACGCCCGCACGGCGTTGCCACACGAAGGACAACGTCGAGGTCGAGGCCAACGCCAGCGTCTACTGGCGCATCGTCGACCCGGTGAAGGCCGTCTACGAGGTCGACGCGGTGCCCAACGCGGTCACCGACATCGCCCTCAACGCCCTGCGCGGAAACATCGGCAAGATGGAGCTGGACGAACTGCTGAGCGAACGGCAGCGGCTGAACGAGGCCATTGCCACGCAGCTCAGCGAGACCGCGCGCAAGTGGGGCGTGCAGTTCACGCGCGTCGAGATCCAGGAGATCCGCACCACCGACGAGACCGCCAAGGCGATGCGGCACCAGATGGAGGCCGAGCGCAACCGCCGCGCCACCGTGGCCGAGGCCGAAGGCTCGGCGCAGGCCGAGGTGAAGAACGCCGAAGCCGAGAAGCAGGCGGCGGTGCTGCGCGCCGAAGGCCGCGCACAGGCCCTGGCGCTGGTGGCGGAGGCCGAGGCCGAGTACCTGGCGAAGCTCCAGGAGAAGACCTCGCCCGAGGCCGCCGCGCGCATCCTGATCGCGCAGAAATTCCTGGACGGCTTCGAGCGCATCAGCCGCAACCCGGCCGACAAGGTCTACCTGCCCAACGCCTTCAACGGGCTCTTCAGCCTGCCCGCCGACGGCAACGGGAACGGCAACGGCAAGAACTAACGCAATGCATGCCCGGGGCGGCGCGGCGAGGCCGCCCTGGGTCAAGTGGCGCGTGCTCAAGGGACATTCAGGAAAAGACGGAGGTGATGGCCTTCCAGATAAACAGCAGGATATTTCCGACGATCCCCACGGCTGCAAGCAAGAAAATCATTCCGAGGAAGGCGCTGAAGAATACGCCAACCCATGATCCAAGTATTCGATGGAACTTTCCGAGGCGCCCCTTCGAGCCCAAGATGCGAACGAGCCCACAGGCAAGGAAAAAGAGCACGATCGAATCGCCTACCCAACCTAGGAACAGCGCCAGCCACCAACCGCCCCCGGTGGCTGTGAAGAGACCGACGTGGCCGCCGACGGCAAGGCAGAGCCCTGTGAAGAAAACTAAGATAAGGAAGGTCCACCAGACTAGGCGCTCGAAGACGCCCGCAATGCCGGAATGGAATATGTCCGACGAAGCAGGAGCTTTGACTTTGATCTCTGCAACCGAATCGGGTGTAGTTTCGTCGTCCATAGAGATGGTTCTATTGAACCTCAAGCCGCAGCCGGTCCGTAGGTCTGTATTATACCCTTTGTTTTGGGTTGCTCGACTTGGTTGTTAACGCAGCGTCTTCCGCATCAGCGGCCGCGTGGGGCTGCGCCGCGCGGCCTCGCGGAAGCCGGCCTTCGCGAAGGCCGGGGTGATGCCGGTGAAGATGAATGGCGCGGGCTCGTCCTTCGAGCGCGCGTCGGTGGGGTAGCCTTCCAGGATCCGCGCGCCCTTCTTCTTCGCGTAGTCTCCCGCGGCCTTCAGCAGCGCGACCGTGAGGCCTTTTCGCCGATGCGCCTTCGCGACGAAGAAGCAGGTCACCGACCAGACGGGCTCGTCGTCCAGCGGCGCCATCACGCGGCTGTTGGCCAGGCGCGGGTAGGCCGCGCGCGGCGCGAAGGCGATCCAGCCGGCGACCTCGCGGCCCGCGTACGCGAGCAGTCCCGGCGGTGGGCCCTGTTCGACTTCCTTCTTGAAAGCGCGCTTGTTGCCGCCGGTCTTGCCGCGCACCCAGTCCTTGCGCGGCAGCTTCCACCACATGCACCAGCACCCGCCGCAGGCGCCGTTCTTGCCGAAGAGTTTTTCGAGATCCTTCCAGCGCGCGGGTGTCAGCGGCCGGATCGTGAAGTCGTGTTTCTTCCGCGCGGGCATAAGAACGTCTCAGCGCTTGGTCACGCCCAGGCCGGGGCCTTTGGGCAGGACGATCTTCGCGTTGCGGTCCAGGCCCATGCCCTTGAACGGGTCGTTGGTGATGAGAATGTGGCCGTCGAGGTCCGCGTAGTCGAGCAGCGGGGTCAGGTGCGCGCCGGCGGTGATCATCACGCTGGACTCGATCATGCACCCGATCATGATCTTCAGCCCGCAGCCGCGCGCCAGGTGCACCATCTTCATCGCGTCGCGTAAGCCCCCGCACTTGGTGAGCTTGATATTGATGCCGTCGACACAGCCGGCCAGCGGCACGATGTCCTCCGGCGTCAGGCTCGACTCGTCGGTCATCAGCCCGATGCCGATGCGGTCCTTGATGCGCTTCAGCGCGGCGTTGTTGCCCGGCGGGATGGGCTGCTCGACGAACTCGACGCCCAGCTTCTCGAGGATCTTCGCTTTGCGTACGGTCTCGTTGACGGTCCAGCCGCAGTTGGCGTCGACGCGCAGGGTCTTCTTCGGGCAGAGCTTGCGGACTTCCTTGATGATGTCCATGTCGCCTTCGACGCCGAGTTTGATCTTCAGCACGGGAAAGCGCTGCGCCTCGGCGACCTTCTTGCGCACCATCTCCAGCGTGTCGATGCCGATGGTGAAACTCGTCTGCGGCGTCTTCGCCGGATCCAGGCCCCAGTACTTCCACAGCGGCAGGCCGGTGATCTTGCCGATCAGATCATGCAGCGCGATGTCCAGCGCGCAGCGCGCGGCGGGCGAACGCGGCCAGCGGCGCTTGGCCTCGTCGAGGATGTTCTCGATATCGAAGGGATCGGCCTGGGCGACGATCTTCGCCATCGCGCGCGCGTCGCGCAGGCAGCCGGCGTCGGTCTGCTTGTAGTAGCGGGTCGGCGAGCCTTCGCCGAAGCCGGTGTGGCGGCCCGAACGCAGGCGGATGAGCACGGTCTTGGACGTAACGCTGCTGCCGCGGGCGATGGTGAAGGCGTGGCGGAGCTTCAGGTCGAGAAATTCGGCGCTCAGTTTCATGGTCGGCCTCGGGTTTTGGATGACGGTGGCATCATGGCCGGGGTTTTCGTCTTCCGCAAGAGCAACTGCGATCTCACGCAAAGACGCAAAGGCGCAAAGAGCGGAAGGGGCGAGGAACGGAAAACGACAAGAATCAATAAAACGACAAGCAGAAAGCAGAAAGTTATTGCGAAGTCTTGGCCTCCCAAAAGCTGCGGGTGAGATATTATCCGCGAAATAGTTTGAGCTTTATCCTGAACTCAGTGATAGTGAAGGTCTCGGGAATTCTTGCTGGAGAATTTGATGCTAAACGATCCTGGCTATAGGACTCGTCAGTAGAGGTTGGATAGGCTCGAAGCCCTGCACCAACGCGGGCCCTGGCAGTTCCTGTGGCGTTGGAGTCTCTACCTAATCCTGCCTACTTACGTGCTGGCTGCGGCGCTTGAGTACACCTTCGTATATTTCAGACTGCAAGCGCCCTCGTCTTCCTTGGACTGGTACCTCTCCCTTGCGCTGTTCCCGATACTTTGCGTGGGCGGCGGCCTGCTGGCCTGGCGCTTCCTTCCGAGACTCATCGCGCTCGGCAGAATGGTTCCGCCGGAGGCGCCTCGAGAGAAGGAGGGGAACCTCATCTATCTGATAGGTACCATCGTACTCTCCGGCTTCTCGCTTCTCTCGGTGGGATTTCTGGTGTCCTGGCAGATCAGCGAAGGAGCACTGAGCGCCCTACTGATGTGCTGGATCGTCGGTGTGGTGCTCTCGCTCTGGGGTTTATGGTGTGTTGTGCAGGGCCACCGGCAGAACCCTCAGTGGATGGCGGCGAAGCCGAAGTATCGCGTGCTCTCCCTCTGCCTGGGAACGCTCATGCGAGCGACCTTGCCGTTGCTGACCGCTGTGATCCTCGTGATGCTCTGCTTGAAACACCAAGGTGTTCTGGAAACTACCGTTTGGAAGATCAAGAATTTCTTCGGCTTCTGAGCTGCGCCGATTCGGCATAGCACAATGAAGAATGACACCTGTCGATGACAAATGGCTGCTCTGTTGAAAAGTTCTTAAGTCCCTTGGGCACCCCGCCGAAACCTAGTTTGTGGGGGCGTCGAGGGAACGCCC
>JAKLKQ010000081.1 GCA_023150555.1 Planctomycetota bacterium | reverse complement strand
TGCCCGCCGCGCCCCTCGCTCCGGACGCGAGGAACCCGGGACAGGCGGTACTGCGTACTGCATGGCTCCGGCAAACCGCGGCGCGCTATGGCCTCGTCGGCCCATCGAACGACATCCTGCCGCGGGTACTGCAACTGCAAGGGGTCAGGAATCGGGATTCTGGGCTCAGGGATGGAGCGCCTGCGGCGCCCTTCCTGACACGGCTTACCTTCGCCGAGCCAGCCCTGATGCCTGAATCCTCTTTCCTGATTCCTGCCTACTTGAACGACCATGGGTCGAAAAATTCCATTCTGGAATCTCATAACTCCTTTCTACGAAAGAGATAGAAATTTTAACTTTTCATTTTTTAAGACAGTTAAAACATGGAAGCATTGTGGTGGAAATCTTGGGAACTGCCGCGAAGCCTCGCCCTCCCATGCGTCTCGCGTTTGCGGACCCCAAGCCCCAAGCCCCAAGCCCCAAGCCCCAAGCCCCAAGCCCCAAGACGCAGGACGCCGCTTTTCAGGGCGCCGCAGCGATGCGGCAGGTGTAGACTTGAATATTGGCAACCGTTTCCGGCCCCGGCGCGTCAAACCAAAGACATGGAATCCCAAGCCTCCAATCCAGCCGGAACGCCATCCGCGCTTCCTGTGCCCGCGCGGCGGAATCGGGCGGCGGCGGCCCTGCTGCTGCTGGCCGCGGCCGCGGCGGCGCTGGGCGCTGTTCACCACCTGCTGAGCCGCGCGGACCGCTTGGCCTCGGTGAAGGCGCTGGAAGAACTGGTCTCCGTGCGCGACCAGGTGCTGCGCTACGAGAGGGACCACGGTGCGTTGCCGGGGGCGCTCGGCGAACTGGTGCCCGCCTACCTGCGCGCCGACGAACTGGAACGCGACGGTCGCCCGCGCTACCGATACGAGCCCGCGGCGCGGCTGCTGGCCGAAGCCGAAGGCTTCGAGATCCACGGACTGCTGACGTACCGCCAGGCACCGCGCACGGCGGAGTTGCCGCCCGCGCAAACGAAGCCCGTTCACGTGGCGCAGCGCGTGGAAGAAGGCGGCGGACCGGCGCCGCAACTCGAGCCCGAGACTCCGCCGCTCCGCAATAAGGAAGATGCGCCGGGGCCAGCGCACGATTCCGTGCCGGCTCTACCCGCGAAATGGGCCGTTCCGCGCGGGCCCGCGTTCGATGCGCCGCCGGCGGGGAGCCTTGTCTTCGAGGCCGAGCACTTCACCGAGACGAACTACGCGTGGGAGATCCATCCCGATCCGGAATGTTCGGGCGGCGCGTACCTGCATTGCAAGGAAGGCGTCGCCAATACCGACGGCCAGGTCTCGCACAAGATGGGCTTCTTCTACGACTTCGGCGACGTGCGCGAGTACACGCGCCTGCAATACCATTTTCACCTCGACGCGCCGGGCAGGTACTACGTCTACGCCCGCTTCTACGCCACCGACACGCATTGTTCGAACACCGTTCACGTCGCCATCGACGAGGAGAACATCAACGGCTGGGATGTGCACACCAGTGTGCCCTTCCGCTGGCAGTGGGCCGCCGTGGGCGGCGGACCCCACGCCCTGGAGGCCGGCGACCACTTCTTCCACGTCTTCATCCACGAGGACGGCGTGCGCATGGACCAGTTCGTGCTCTCGCCGAAGCCGGTCGCAATCGATGCCGGCGCGTTCCGAGCGAACTTCGAGACCGGCGCCGGCACCGCGTGGCAGAAGAAGGACGGGCCGCCCGCGCATCTGAGCTTCGACCTCAAGAGCATGATCCTCGATCCCGAGTCGCCTCCCGAGGCCCAGGCGGTGCTGCGCCGGCTGCGGCCGGCCGCCGCCACGGCGAACCTGCGCGTGCGGGTCACCGGGCTTCCGGCCAATGGCCACGGCGGGGCGGCCGGCGAATGGCTGCTCGCCGACGCGCCGGTGGACCTGGGCGCGGAAGAGGGGGTGCGCTTTCTGCCGCTGGACTTTTCGCGCCTGGAAGTAAAGCAATTGCCGCGCCGCGAGTACATTCTCGAAGCGGAACTCGTTCAGGACGGGAAGGTCCTGGCGCGCGCGCATTACCCGCTGCTGCGCCCCTTCGCGTGGGAGGCCTTCGGCCCCGGCAACTACCTGCGCCAGGACAGGCCCGGCCCGCTGGACGGCGACGGCGCGCCGAAGGCCGGCGACGTGCGGCGCTGGGTGCCGCTGGCCGCCGCGAGCATGGACCACTTCGGGGTGCTGGACTTCGGCCTCCACGCGGGCGGCAACAGCCTGCACGCGCCGCAGCACAAGACGATCTACGCGCGCACGCGCGTGAACGTGCCCGAGGACGGCACGTACCTCTTCAAGATCCAGTCCGACGACCAGATGATCCTGTGGATCGACGGGAAGGAAGTCTTCCGTTACGACGGGCGCGCGCCCGTCACGCGCGCGGGCTCGTGGGTGAAGCTGCCGCTGAAGGCCGGCGAACGGCGCCTTCGCATGCGCGTGAACCAGACCGAAGCGCGTTGGCAGGCGACGTTGCGCATCCGCACGCTCGACGACCAGCCCAGCGGCGTGGTGGGATTGGAGCCGGAAGCGGAGACGAAGTAACTCATCTTCAGGTTCTGTTCAGGCACGGCTGTAACTCTTTGCGTGCCAACATTTTTCTTCCATTTGCGCCGCCACCTGGCCGATACCTCCAGCAAGGACTTTTTCCGTTAGCAGGGCGGGGGGTCTTTCCCATCGCACGCGCCAACGCCTCCGGGCGGTCCAACGCTCTTTCGCCGCTCGCGCCTCCGCCGGGCCTCGATCCCCTGGCCAGCTCCTGGATCTGCGTCGACCTCGACGCCTACCGCAACAACGTCCGCGCCATCCTGGGCCGCCTGACGCACGGCGCGGCGCTGCTGGCCGTGGTCAAGGCCGACGCCTATGGGCACGGCGCGGTGCCGATCGCGCGGACCGTGCTGCGCGCCGGGGCCCAGCGCCTGGGCGTCGCGCGGATCAAGGAAGGCGTGGACCTGCGCGAGGCCGGCATCGACGCGCCGATCCAGCTGTTGGGCAGCTGCCCGCCCGACCACCTGCCGGCCGGCATCGAGTACGACCTGACTTTCGCGGTCTCCAGCTCGGACGAGATCCGCATGCTGGCCGACCGCGCGCGCGCCGCGAACCAGGGGCTCTACCGCGGCCGCCGCACGAAGGTGCATCTGAAGATCGACACCGGCATGGGGCGCGGGGGCTTCGCGCCCGACGAGGTCTGGCCCGCCGCCGAGCAGGTGCTGGCCGAGAAGACGCTGGACATGGAAGGGGCGTTCACGCACTTCTCCTCCGCCGACGAGACCGATCCCGCGCCGACGCTGGCGCAGGTGGCGCTCTTCCGCAAGCTCCTGCGCGACCTGGAAGAGCGCGGCGTGCGCTTCCGCGTGCGGCACATGGCCAACAGCGCGGCGACGGCGTTCTATCCCGAATCCCAGCTCGACCTGGTGCGCTGCGGCGCGATCCTGCACGGCCTGCGGACCTGGCCGGCCGAACGCGACGGCCTGGCGCTGAAGCCGACGCTGTCGTGGCACACCCGCATCGTGCACCTGGCCAAGCGCCCCGCCGGCTGGACCGTCGGCTACAGCCGGCTGTACCGCTGCGAGCGCGACTCGGTGCTGGCCACGCTGCCCGTCGGCTACCGCGACGGCTACCGCCGCGCGCTGACGGGCAAGGGCGAGGTCCTGATCCGCGGGCTGCGCCTGCCGGTGGCCGGGACGATCTCGATGGATTACCTCGTCGTCGACGTGACGCCGCTGATGCACGCGGCCGGCGGCCTGCCGGAGGTCGGCGAGGTCGTCACGTTGATCGGCGGCCAGGGCGCCGCACGCATCGGCATCGAGGAGATGGCGGTAGCCTCGGACACCATCCCCTACGTGGTCACGACGCAGCTCTCCGCGGACGTGAAACGCTTCTACCAGGACGGCGCGGCGGGCCTTGGGCAGGCGGTGGAGCCCGAACTCCGGCATGTGGCGCCGCCGCGGGCCGTGCCGCTCCGCCCGGCCAAGAAGCCCGACGAAGACTCAGACTCGCGCCGCATGGCCGCAGGCGCCTGACGCGCGGAATTCTTCGCTTCCAATCCAATCTCAAAAATCCGATACCGGCCGCAGGATATGCGGCTGGGAAAGCGCGGAGTTCAGGGCGATAGGCCGGCTATGGCCTCGCGCCAGGCCGGATCCAGGCCAGCGCGCAGCTCCAGCATGAGGTGGAACTCGTCCCGGTCGCCGTGCGCGGTGCGGCGCAGGACCTCGGCCGGAGACAGCGCCGTTCCGGCGGCGTCGCGGGCCCATTGGCCGGGCGCGCTGCCCAGGCAGCGCGTCCACAACCACGCATCGTGGTTCCAGCCGTGGCGCGAAGCCCGGTCCGCCAGGTCCTGCAGCGTGCTTCGGAATTCACCGTCACGCCGCGCTTCCAGGCCGGCCAATGCTTTCCACAGCTGGGCGGCGCGCGCTTCATGGCCCAGCGGGTTGTCCTGTGCGATTCGGGCCCAGCGTTCCGATGCGGCGGCGCCGTCGCCGCGCGCGCGTTCCACCAGGCCCAGGTGGCGTTCGCCCAGCGTGCGCAGGTCCTTGGTGCGTGCGGCTTCGTTAAGGATGCGCTCGCAGCAGGCGCGCGCATCCTCGAAGCGGCCCCGCCGCAGGTGCAGCCGCGCGGCCGCGGCCAGCGCCCGGGCGCCGGTGCTGGACCAGTCCGGATACTCCGCCGGGATCCGTCCGAAGATCGAGAGCGCTTCGGCTTCGCGGCCGTCCCGGGCTTCCATGTGCCCCAGGGCGAGCAGGGCGGCGGCGCGGCGTCCTCGGTTTCCTTCGCGTTCGTCCTTGCAGAGTTCCATCACCTGCTCGATCCGGCGGCGCGCGGCAGCTCCGTCGCCGGACTCGTGGTCGAGCCATGCCAGGTCGATCAGCGAGTTGCCCGACGGCAGCAGGGCCGGCGCGTAGACGTCCTGGTTCAGGGACCAGGCCGCGCGGGCCTGGTCGCCCCGGCCTTGCATGTACCAGCAGCGCCCGAGCAGTTGCCTCGCCTGCGCCAGGTAGTTGGCCTGGTGCGGGTAGTTCGCAATCAGGTGTTCGAGCGCCTCCCGGGCCCGTTCGAATACGCCTTCGGCGGCCCAGGCGCGGCCCAGGATCAGCTGCGCGTGGACGCAGCGCATGTCCAGGCGCGGGTAACGTTCCAGAACCTGGCTCGCGGTGCGGCGGGCCTGTTCGTGAAGGCCCTGGCGGTTGTAGGCGTTGGCCAGCAGGGTCAGGCCGGCGCTGGAAGCCGTGGGCAGGTGCGGGAACTCGTCGCAGAGGCGCTGGCAGGCCTTCCGCGATGCGGCGTATTCGCCTTCGTTCGCCAGGATGTTGCCGAGATCCATCAGCGCGCCGACGCGCAGGAACTCCGGCGCCTCGCGCGTGTCGGCCAGGACCTGCCAGAGCCGGATGGCCGCGCCGTAGTGCTCGGCGAGCTTGAAGTCCCGGGCGCGCAGGTGCGCACGCAGATGCAGGTCCTGCACGCCCTCGGTGTGCGCGCCGTAGGAGCGGGCGAGTCCCCCGGCGAGCACCGCGGCTTCGGTCTCGGGGGCGGCCCCCGCGCGTTGCAGGATGGCCGATTGGCAGACGCAGGCCAGCGGCGCCAGGGGCGTGGCTTCGAGCATGGCCAGGCGTTCGCGGGCCTCGTCGGCGCGGGCGAGTTCCATCAGGCAAATGGCGCTCTTGAACAGGGCCTCGTCGGCTTCGGCGCTGCCGGGATAGCTGGCGCGGATGCGGTCATACTCCGCCAGCGCCTCGGCCCACAGGCCGCGCGCGGCAAAGGCGTCGGGCACGGCCACGCAGCTGCGCCGTCGTGGCACGCCGGCGGTCCAGACGCGCAGGCGGCGGATGCGGGCGGCGGTGGCGAAGCCGTACAGCGCGATATGGTGGCCCTCGAGCGGGAAGCGGTCGCGCACCGTGAAGCACAGCTGCTCGTCGATCCACAGCCGCAGCGTCTCCTCGTGCGCTTCGGCGCGGAGGGTGTGCGGGCGGCCCGTCTGCGGGCGGCGTTCGGGCAGCACGACCAGGTCGCCGTCGTTGCGGGCGAGCTTGGTCGCCTGCATGTTGTCGGCGCCGAACTGGAAACAGTAGCCGTCGCTGAGGAACTTGCCCTGCGGCCGGGCCGGGGCGCGCAGGATCGCGCTCAGCTCGCCGGCTTCGCCCTCCAGAATCTCGCCTTCCAGTTCCACGCGAACGTTGGGCCCGAAGGGCCTGTCGAGCCGCAGCACCGAGTTGTCCGCCACGCGCACGCACAGCGCGCCGCCGCGCACGCTCCACGCGCCGGCGACCGCCGTCCAGCCCTTCGGCGCTTCGTCCGCGTCGGGCAGCCCGGCGAAGTCCTGTTCGAAGGCCAGTGTCCAGCGCGGGCGTCCGTCCAGCCAGTCCTGCAACTCGGCAGCCATCGCCAGTGCGCTGGCGTGGCGCGCGGCCGGATCGGGCTCCAGGGCCTTGAGGCAGATCGCCTGCAACTCGGGCTCGACCCGGCGGCCCTCGGCGGCCTCGCGGAACGAAGGCCGGCGGCCCTCCCGCGCGGCGGCGAGCAGTTCCTTGCCCTTCAGGCCGGCACGCAGGGGCCGGCCGGCCAGGATCTCCCAAAGGATCGCGCCCAGCGCGTAGACGTCGGTGCGCTGGTCCTGGCGCGCGGTGTCGCACAGCGCCTGCTCGGGGGCCATGTAGCCCGGCGTGCCCAGAACCTGGCCGTCGGACGTGAGCTGGTCGCTGGGTCCGTCGCCGCCGCCGCCGCCGCCGTCGCTGTCGCGGGTTGGCGCGGCGATGGGCGATTCGGGATCGCAGCCTGCGCCCCACATCGAGGAACTGTGGCCGCGAGGCCGCGCGCCCGGCGCCAGCGGTCCGCTGGCATAGGCCTCGTAGGTGGTGTTTCCCAGGCTGCTCTCGCCGAACGCGGAGGGATCGGCGGCGGCCCTGGACCCGTCGGTCTCCGACGGCGCGGCCGTCTCGGCGGCCACGTCGGCATCGTCTTCCGCTGGAGGCGCGCCCGCCGGCGGCGCCACGGCGCCCGCGGGGTCCTCACCGCCGGGACCGTTGAGGTTGCGGCCGAGGGCCTTGGCCAGGCCCCAGTCGAGCACGTACACCTCGCCATGTTCGCCCAGCATGATGTTGTGCGGCTTCAGGTCGCGGTGGATCACGCCGCGCCCGTGTGCGTAGCCGGCGCCCAGGCAGACGGTGACGACGACGGAGACCAGGCGCCGCAGCGTCCAGGTCTCGCGCGCGGCGGCGTCGCCGTCGGCGAGCGCGCGCAATACCGCGCCCAGCGTGCGGCCGCGAATGCGCCGCATGGTGTAGAACCAGCGCCCGTCCTGGTGTTGCCCCAGCGTATAGATGGGCGGGATGACGGGGTGCTGGAGCTGGCCGGTCAGGCGCCCTTCGGCCAGGAAGCGCGCGACGACGGGGTCGAGCATGCTGGCGAACTTCTTCGAGACCTTCAGCGCCAGTTCGCGCTGGAACTCGGGATCTCGAACGCGGTAGACCTCGCCCATGCCGCCGCTGCCGAGCAGCGCTTCGACGGGAAACGTCCCGATGGTCTTGGGAAGGCGGCTCTTTCTGGGGGAGCCTTGCCCGGCGTCGCTCATGGATAACCGGCCCTTCATGATATAAAAAGAGGCAAACCTTACGGAGTATAGCGCGGGCTCGCCCGGAGTCCCAGGCAAATGCGGCCCGTTAATCTTCCGGCGGCGGGGCCAGCCGTCGCAGTTGCTGCAGGCCCAGCGCGATGCGCCAGAGGCCCAGGCAGACGGCCACGATCAGCAGCAGCGCCCAGACCGGCAGCACCTTCGAGACCGCCGCCGCCGCGCCCAGCGCGATCAGCGTCGCGCCCTGGCCCATGCTCGCGTAGGCCTTGCGGCGCAGGCGCGACTCGACGCGGGCGCGAACGCGCGCCTCCAGCGCCAGCGCTTCCTCGCGCCCCAACCCGGCCGCCGCCAGGTACTGCGCTACCTGGAGGGGCGGCAGGCCCCGGCGGACCCAGTCGGCGAGGTAGGGCTCCAGGGCATCGGCGCGGTAGGCGGAGCGCTCCTGGGCCAGCCGTACCATCTCGGTCAGGACCGGGTCGCTGGGCTGCCGGGGATCGGGCTGGGGGACCTGCCCCGCCTGCGCAAAGATCTGCTCCAGCCGGGCGGATTCCTCGTTGGGGTCCATGGGGGCGCAGGTACTCCGATCCGAGTTCGTTTACCTAATACAAGATTAGCGGCAAACAGTTCCCCCGTGGTATCGTTAGGGGGGTGCCGGGACCCAACAGCGAGTTTGACAGGTGGAAAAAGTTGCCCGTCAAGGCTATCATATCCCGAACGTCCACAAGGAGTTTCAAGCTTCGGGCTGGGCAGGGAGCCATTATAGGCGGCCTGCGCCTGGACGCGGGGCATTACGGAATTGTACGGTCCCATGAATCTTAAAGGCGATATCCAAGACACCAGCTGGTCAGAACTCTTCGAGAGCCTCTCCTCTCAGCGTGCCACCGGTACGCTGGCGATCAAATCCACGATGGGCGAGAAGAAGATCGCGCTCTCGCGCGGCAAGATCTCGGTGCTCTCGGACCGCCTGGCCGAGCGCATGCGCCTGGGCGACCTGCTGATCTACCGCGGCAAGCTGACCGAGGAGAAGCTGGAGCAGGCGCTGAAGGTCCAGCGCGAGAAGGAACCGCGCCCCAAGCTGGGCGAGGTCCTGATTTCGGAGAACCTGATCAAGCGCGAGGACATCTCCGAGGCGATCCGCTTCCAGGTGGAAGAGGAACTCTTCGACCTGTTCACGTGGAAGGACGCCATCTTCAACTTCGATCCGTCGGTCAGCGTCGAGCACATGGACGACGCGGTCAGATTCGGCGAACCGAACGCGGACAACAACCTGCACAGCCTCTCCATCGACCCGCAGCAGATGATCGGCGAGGCGGCCAAGCGGGAAGAGGAGTGGAAGGAATTCGAAGAGCGCCTGCCCACCCCGTACATGTGCTTCAAGGTCACGGGCAAGGCCGAGGCCGCCATCAGCCAGCCGCAGGGAAAGAAGGAAGCCTCCAAGTCCGGCACCGGGACGATCGTCTTCGAGAAGGAGAAGGACAAGGACAAGAAGCCGGGCGTCCAGGCCGGGCCGGTCACGTCGCGCCTGGTGAAGCTCTTCCGCGAAGGCCGCACGCTGGAGAGCGCGGTCAAGCTTTCGTACCTGGGGCGCTTCAACGTCTACAAGAACGTGATCCGCCTGCTCGACGACGGATGGGTCGTGCCGTACCCCACCAGCGAGCTCAAGTTCCTGGCCAGCGAACACCGCGCCCAAGGCCGCTACGCCGACGCCTTGTACCTCTTCCGCCGGCTGATCGAACTCACCGAAGACGAGACCGAGAAGCTGCAGTACCGCCGCAGCGTCGAGGACGTCGAGAGCGCGATCCTGAAAGCCCAGGCCGAAGGCGGACGCCCGGAAGGCGGCGACCTGGTCAGCGTCGCGCGCGACCGCGCGCAGGCCATCCTGCGGCGGCGGCGGCGCCTGCGCGTGCTGGCGGTCCTGGGCGCCGTGGGCGTGGCGGCCACCGCGTTCTGGGCCTGGTACAAGTCCTTCGCCAGCCAGGAATCCCTGCCCGCGCGCTACATGCGCGTGGCCAAGGAGTCCGAGGCGATGCAGGAAAAGGGCGACTACGCCGGCGCGGTGAAGGCCTGGTCCGACCTCTTCGTCGCCATGCCCGATCCCGAGGACGACGTGGCGCGGCTGGCCAAGCACCGCTGGGCTCGCGTGCTGCGCGCCTGGGACGGCCACGGCGACGCCGTGGTCCTGGAAGCCCGGCATCTGATCGGCGACGGGAAACTCGACGAAGCCGAAGCCGCGCTGCAGAAGTCCAAGGAGGAGTTCGCCGAGAACGGGTACGTCGTCGAACAGATCGACGGGGCGCTTGCCGATTTGGCCAAGCTCCGCTCCGACGCCCAGGCTTCGGTGGCCTTGACCACGCTGCAGAAACGCCTTGAGGCCGCTCGGGAACTGGAAAAGCAGAAGCAGTACGACCAGGCCAAAGCCGCGTTCGAACAGCTGCTCAAGGACACCGGCGACGGCAGTGCCGAGCGCGCCGCGACCGAGAAGTCGCTGGCCCATATCGAGACCATCGCCAAGCAGGCCCAGGACGCCTACGACCTGGGCCTCGTGCAGGTCAAGAACAACCAGGCCGAGGAGGCCATCGCCAGCTTCGAGACCGCGCAGGCGGAATGGCCGCAGCTGCCCTGCGCGCGGCAGGCCCGCGAACAGGCCGGAAACTTGCGCATGCAGCTGAACCACATCCGCGAGAACATCGCGTCTTCCCAGCAGGCCGAGGCGCGCGGCGAGTTCTCGAAGGCGGTTGAATTGCTGAAGCGCGTGCAGCGCGAGTATCCGGCGTTCAAGGAGGCGCGCGGCCTGGGCCCGCGCATCGAAGCCATCTCGTCGCGCATGAAGTCCGCCGAGGACGTGCTCCTGAAGGCGAAGGATGCCCGCAAGGCCGACCCGGCCACCGCGCAGGCGCTCTACGCCGAGCTGCTTCGCAGCCACCTCGACTTCATGGAAGCGCGCAAGGAACCGGTGCCGGTGCAGGTCGAATGCGTGCCCGCCGGCGCCACGGTCACGCTGAACGACAAGGAGTTGGGCAAGACGCCGCTGGAGGTGGAGATCAAGGCGGGCGAGACGGTGAAGCTTACGGTTTCTCTGCCCGGCTTCGCGCCCGAAGTCCGCGCCATCAACAGCCTGCGCCCCGACGACCTGAAGATCATCGCGCGCCTCGAACGCGCCGCGGTGCGTTCGGTGGATCTGGACGCCGCGCCCTTCGCGCGACCGGCGGTGCTGGGCGAGACCGTGTACGTGGGCGTGGGCACCGAGCTGTGGGCCTACGACCTGACTTGCGAGAACCGCCGCTGGAAGTCCCTGCCCACCGCCGACGAGACCAACCAGCGCCGTCCCAACCCCGACGGCAGCAGCGTGCCGATGCTCGTGGACGACAAGACCTGGTGGCACCTGCGCTACCGTCCCGTGGCCGGCCCCGACGGGCGCCTGCTTCTGCCTTCTAGGCGCGGCGGGGTCCTGAGCGTCGATGCCGCGACGGGCGCGTTCCGGCAGGCGGTCGTCTCGGACTTCGAGGTCGTGGGTTCGCCGGCGCTGATGCGCGACACCCTTGTCGGCACCACCGATTACCTCGGCGTGCTCACCGGCGACGGCATGCTGCGCGTCTACGATTACAAGAATCCGGCCCAGCCGCTGTGGGCCAAGGAGATCTCGTCCTCGGGCTTCCCCGGCCGGTTCCCGGCGATCGGGCCGCGGCCCTCGGGGGGCGGCATTATGGTCACCCTTTCCCAGGGCGGCGTGTTGACGGGCTGGGCGGCGCGCGATGGCCAGGTGCGCTGGACCGAGGACCTGGGCGAGAGCGTGGTCTCCGCGAGCCCCGCGACGGCGGCCGGCGACCTCGCGGTCCTGATCACCTCGCAGGGCAAGGCGATTCTGCTGAGCCTCAAGGACGGCAAGAAAGTCTGGACCGTCAAGCCCACCGGGCCGGGAAACTTCGCCGCTTCCGCGACGGTCACGGACGACGCGGTCTACCTGCTGACTCGCGACGGCACGCTGCTGGCCCTGGACCGGCAGGCCGGTCCAGGCGGCAAGGCATCGGTACTGTGGGACCGGCCCCTCGATACCGGCGGCGCGGCGCCGGTCGCCGCAGGCGATATGCTGGTGGTGGGAACGGCCAGCGGAACGGTGTTCGCGCTGACCGCGAAGGACGGAAAGATCGCCTGGCGCTACAAGTGCGGCAGCGAAGTGCGCGGCGTGACGGTCCACCGCGACTTCATCTACGTGGTCACGCTGGACAAGCACCTGATCCTGCTCAACCTGAAGTGACGGCCGCTTTCCGGCTCGTCAATCGCCGGAGGATTTCGCACTCAGGTTGCGGAGCACGAAGCTGATCGTTTCCTTTGCGCAGTGGTCACAATAGCCGTAGCGTTCGCGCATGTTGGCGAGGGTCTTCTTGACGCGGGGCCGGTCGGCCTCTGCCACCATCGACAGGTCGTCGTCGAAGTCCAGGACGGCGCGCCCCAGTTTCTCCAGCGGTTTCTGCTTCTCCCGGTAGTAGCTGTCGCGCAGGCGCCCGATCAGGTCGGGGAAGATGGCCGTGTAGTCGAGTTTTCCCTGCGCGTGGTCCAGGCTGTAGGCCGCAACCTTGGTGATCAGGTTCTTGCGGAAACCGTCGGCGCTCTCCTTCATCTCGGCGAGTTTTTCGAGACCGCTCATGACCTCATCGCTGGGGTCCTCGAACTTGCCGGTGGCCTCGTTCAGGATCTTCTCGCCCGCGACGTAGGCGCGCACGTGCCGGAAGTATTCCTCGACCCGGCGGCTGAACTCCTTGGGTTCGATCAGCTCCATCGAATCGTAGATCTCCACCGAGACCCAGCGCAGGAAGAGCTGCCGGACCTCCTCGATGAACCCTTCGTTGTGGTGGTAGCCCTCGTCGGGTTCCAGGCGCAGGAAGTCGTAGACCGAGCGGTCCTTCAGGAGGTCCTGCATGGCCAGGAAGACGGAAAGGGCCGAGAGGCACTGGCGGTCGGGTACCTGGGCGGCGGCGGCCAGCAGCGCGAGCATCTCGCGGGCGCTGGCGCCGCGCCGGCCTTCGTACGCGGCGCAGACGAACTGCTCGAACTCGGCGGTCGTCTCGTTGTGCTCGTCCCGCAACTGCGGGACCGCGGACAGCAGCGCGCGCTTGTCCTCGCTGTTGAGCTGCTCGGGCGTCAGGTTCTCGCCGTAGAGCAGGGTCTTGTCGAGCGGCGTGAGCTTGCGGACGAGGTTGGAGATCTCGTCGGGGTAGTGTGCCGGGTCGGGCCGGCGCAGGCGCGTCATCACGGCCCATACGGCGGCCACGTCGGCGGTATGCGGCGCGACGTGCTTGCCCTGGCGGATCTCCTCGATGAAGTCGCGGTAGACCTCGCGCTCCTTCTTCCACTCCCGCAGGTACCCGACCCGCACCAGCTCGATGCGCCCCTTGAAGCTCGTGAAGTCCGGGTTGGCCTTGAAGGCCGAGAGGTACTTCTCGTTGCAGGTGCCCATCAGCACCGAGTTCAACTGCGCGACGGTGCCAGCGACGGAGACGGCGCCTTCCTCGACGGTGTTCAGCAGGTACTTGTTCATCTCGAGCGGGCGCTTGAGCATGTCGCTGTATTCCAGCAGGCCGCCGTTGGCGTCGACCAGTTCCCCGCCCAGTTCCAGCAGCCGCAGGCCCTGCAGCATGGGCGGCAGGGGCGGGTTGTGATCGAAGGTCATCAGCCGCGCGTTGGCGTCCACGGCCTGCTGCGGCTCGACCACCGACGCACCCACGCGGTAGCGCTTAGAGATGAAGAAACGTTCGACCTGCACGTGCCGGGTGACCTTCATCCAGTCGCCGCGGTAGGCGGTCAGCAGCGCGTCGTAGATCGCGCGGCTCTTGGCGGACAGGCCGCCTTCGCGCAGGTAGTCGCCGCGCAGGCGTTCGCGTCCGGGCGTGCCGGCCGGCAGGGCCTCGTAGAGCGCGTCGAGCAGCCGGGCGCGTTCGCTGGGCGGTACCAGGAAGATGGGCGGCTCGCGCAGTTCGTTGGTAATCTTGCACGAGATCAGGGCCTCGTCGATGAAGGCGAGCGTCTCCTTGGGCAGGTCGCCTTTGCTCGACCCGAAGCCCATTTGCCCCGGCCCGTCCATGCGTTCGGTGAAGATCCAGTTGAAGCGGAACTGCGCGCCTTCTTCCTTGCGGCTGTAGTCTTCCAGCGTGCGGAAGACCAGCTCGATGAACGTCGACTTCCCCGAACCGTTCGGCCCGTGCAGCAGCACCAAGCGGTTGGCGCGCCCGGTGGCCGAGAAGCGCTGCAGCAGCTCATACACCTCCTGCTGCGTATCCTCGTGCCCGATCAGTCGTTCGGCCCCGTGGTCGAAAGGCGCGTCGAAGAGCCGGTAGCGCGTCACCTTCTCGCCGATTCCGTCGACTTCGTACTTGCCGTAATGGTCGAAGGTGTCCAGCAGGTACTGTGCCGCGTTGCGCCCCAGCCGCACCGGGTCCTTGGTGAAGGCCTCGAGGTACTGCTTGAAGGAGAGGATGCGGTTCTGGCTCGTGAAGGCCTGCCGCGAATGCTCCGACGCTTCTTTCAGGAACGACTCGATGTCCATGGGCTGCAGCTCCGGGGCCGTCCGCCGGGGTAACCTGCATCGACAGTGTACCCCACGTTCGCGTTGTCCACGAACCGGAAAAGTCCTTTGCTTTGACGGACTTCTTACGAGGTTCCGCCTTGTGGGAATTCCGGCGCGGGATACGGTGGAGGGTAGGGGCGGCGGGGTGCGCCCGGTCCGTGCGGTCCGTGGAGCGAAACGGTGGCCAAGGCGTTGCGTGCGTCCAGGGCAGTCTGGCTCCTCTTCTTCTGCTCCGGCGCAAGCGGCCTGGTCTACGAGGTCCTCTGGACGCGCCACCTGGGCCTGATCTTCGGCAACACCGTCCACAGCCTGGCCGCCGTCCTGAGTTCCTTCATGGCCGGGCTGGCGCTGGGCAGCTGGCTGGCCGGCCGATACCTTGCCGGGCGCGGCGGGCTGTTGAAGCTCTACGGCATTTTCGAAGTCGCGATCGGCCTGTACTGCGCGGTGCTTCCGTGGCTCTTCGAGGCCGTCGCGCCGCTGTACGGCAGCCTGTACGGGCAGACGGGCCACGCCGCGGTGCCGGTGCTGCGCTTCGCGATCTCCTTCCTTTTTCTCCTGGTCCCCACCACCTGCATGGGCGCGACGCTGCCGCTGCTCTCGCAGTACATGACCCGTGCGCCCGATCGGATGGCGCGCACCGCCGGCGCGCTGTACGCGGTCAACACCTTCGGCGCGGTGGCCGGCGCCTCGGCGGCCGGCTTCCTGCTGCTGCCGTACCTGGGGCGCGGCGCGACCAACCTGGCGGCGGTTGCGCTGAACCTGCTGCTGGGCGCGGTGGCGGTGTACCTCAGCCGCAAAGGCGACGCGCCGGACGCGCCCGCGACCTCGGAAGCTCCGGCGGAACCCGCGCCTGCCGAATCCGCAGAGCAAAGCGCGCCGAGTGCAACGGCGATCCGCGTGGCCGCTCTGGCCTTCGGCGTGACCGGGTTCGCGGCGATGGCGACGCAGATCGCGTGGACGCGCGCGCTGAGCCTGGCGATCGGCTCGTCGACGTACGCGTTCAGCCTGATCGTGGCGGTCTTCATCTTCGGCCTGGCCGCCGGCGGCGCGTGGGGTTCGCGCCGTGCGCCGAAGCTGGCCGACCCGGCGGCGTCGCTGGCGCGGGTACTCTTGGGCATCGGATTCCTGGCGATGCTCGTCTCGGTCTTCCTCGGCTGGTCGCCGGTGCTGTTCTTCTGGCTGATCGCGATTGGGCACACGTGGGGCTTCCCGGCGCTGATGGCGTTCGAGGCCCTGGGCGTGGCGCTGCTGCTTTTCCTGCCGACCTTGCTGATGGGCGCGACGCTGCCGCTGACGCTGCGCATCTACCAGACGCGCGCGGGCGGGGCGGGTGGAGTGGGGCGCACCGTCGGCGGGCTCTACGCGATCAACACCGTCGGCTCGATCCTGGGCAGCCTGCTGGGCGGCTTGGTGCTTCTGCCGGTGCTGCGGTTGCAGCACACGCTGCAGGCCGGCGCGCTGCTGTATACGCTCCCGGGCCTCGCCCTCCTTTATTATGCGCCGCGCGGCGGCGCGAAGCGCTGGGCGTCCGGCGGCCTCCTGGCGGCGCTGACCTTCCTGCCGGTCCTGACCGGGGCGCTGGACTGGAACGAGCTGCGCATGGCGTCGGGCGCGTACCTGCTGCGCGATCCGGCGAAGGTGGAGGCCGCGCGCGCGTTCCGCTTCGCCGAGGCGTTGCCGGAGCCGATCGGCGACGAGGCCGTCTACTATAAGGAAGGCACCGCGGCGACGGTGGCCGTGCTGCACGTCCCGGCGGCCGGGCCGTTCCCCGAAGGGCTGGTGCTGACCGTCGGCGGGAAGCCCGACGCCAGCAGCCACACGGACATGGCCACGCAGGTGGGCCTGACGCTGGTGCCGATGCTGGTGCACGCCGGGCCGCCGAGCGAAGTGCTCGTCATCGGGATGGGCTCGGGCGGCAGCCTGGGTGCGGCGCTGGCGATGGACGAACTCCAGCGCGCCGACGTCGTGGAGATCTCGCCCGAGGTAATGGAGGCCAGCTACCACTTCGCGCCGTACACCGGGCTGCGCTACAAGCCATCGGGTGGGACGTGGGTCCTGGACGAGCCCAAGGTCGAGACGATTCTCAACGACGGGCGCAACCACCTGCGCTTCACCACGCGGCGCTACGACGTCATCTCCAGCGAACCGTCCAATCCCTGGATCGCCGGCATCGGGAACCTCTTCACGCGCGAGGCCTTCGAACTCTGCCGCGCGCGACTGAAGGAAGGCGGCGTGATGTGCCAGTGGCTGCACCGCTACGGCATGGGAGAGGAAGCCTTCCGGAGCGTCTGGCGCACATTCGCGGAGGTCTTCCCGCACATGCAGGTGTGGTGCGTCGAGCCCGGCATGGACTTCCTGCTGGTCGGCAGCGACGCGAGTCTGACGATTCCCGTCGAGCACTGGCAGCAGCGCATCGCCGATCCGGGAATCCAGGAATTCCTGAAGAAGGCCAACTACGACCGCCCCGCCGAACTGCTCGCGTGTCTGTACGCCGACCGCGCGAGCGTGCTGGAGGTTTGCGGAGACGCGCCGCTGCACACCGACGACAACCTGCTGCTGGAATTCAACGCGCCGCGCACGCTCTACCAGGGCCGGCCGCCTTACCCGGTGGCGCATTGGCGCGTCTCGCCCGAGCGCAGCCTCGACGACGACAGCCTTTCGCCGGCGCGCCGCCGCGCGTTCCTCGAGCAGCTCGACCTCGCCCTGGCCGGCCGCGAACGCTACGAGGTCCGCATGGACCTGCGCAGCCTGGAGATCCCTTTCCATGCCGCCGACGACGGCCGCCCACCCACGCTCTACGACCAGCCGCTGGCCGTTGTTCTGGAGAAGGCGCAGGACCAGGTCCGCGACGACTCGGAGAGCAGCCTCCAGAAAGTGGCCGGCCTGCTGCGCCAGATGATCTCGATCAGCCCGCTCGAGTTCGAGGTCGCGCTGAGCCTGGCCGAGACCGAGCGCCAACTGGCGATCCGCAGCCTGGCCCGCAAGGCGCAGCCCGCGGTCTGGGAACACCTGCGCTGCGCGCGCCGCTACGCGCACGTCGCCTGCCGCCATCCGGCCGCGCGCAATGATCCGCGCCCGCACGAGGTCCTGGCGCGCGTGTGGTCGAACCTCGGCGAGAAGGACTTTGCGCGCGAGGCCGCCGCGGCGGCGCGGGAAGCCGGCGGCGAAGCCTACGTGCTGCCCACCGACCTGAAGAAGCTCTTTGAATGAGGTTAGCAGCCCGTTGAAAAAGGGGCCGGCCGCGCAGCCTTGAATTGTGATTCGGAACAAGGCGCGCGGAGCCGAGACGTACGTCGCAGCGAAGCGCAACGCAGGTCCGGATCACAAGACGAGGCTGCCCGGAGGGTTGCGGGCCTTTTCGTACTGAACATCGTTCCGCTCCGCTCGCCGTAGTTTCCAGCTACGGCTCTGCTTCGCGGGCCTCGATCAGTTCGAAAATCCCTCGCAACGCGGCCTCGACCCTTTTTCAACGGGCTGCTGGGGCCGTTCCCCACGTTGTAGGGAGCGGCCCGGCGCGCTATATACAACCCTTCATGAACGCCAAAGCCCAGCGTCCGAACGTGCCTTTTGACCCCGACCGTGCCGCGCTGAAGAAGGCCAAACGCGTCGTCGTCAAGGTCGGCACCAGCCTGCTCACCGGCGGCACCACCCGCGTGCACACGGCGTACCTGCGGCGCCTGGTGGGCGCCATCGGCGAGCTGTGGAACCAGGGACGCGAGGTCGCGCTGGTCACCAGCGGGGCCATCGGCGCCGGCTGCGGGCGGCTGGGCTTCGAAAAGCCGCCGCTGTCGCTGCCCGAGCGCCAGGCCTGCGCGTCGGTGGGGCAGGTCGAACTGATGTCGCTGTACGAGAACGCCTGCCAGGCGCTGAAGCCGCCGCGCGTGGCCGGGCAGCTGCTGTTGACCCGCGACGGGCTCGAGAACCGCAAGCGCTACCTCAACGCGCGGAATACGCTGGAAGCCCTGTTCGCGCGCGGAGCCGTGCCGGTGATCAACGAGAACGACACCGTCAGTGTCGACGAGATCCGCGTCGGCGACAACGACACGCTCTCGGCCCTGGTCGCCGTCGCCGCCGAGGCGCAGGTGCTGGTGGTGCTGACCGACGTGGACGGCTTCATGGACGCCGATCCTTCGGCCCACCCCGAAGCGAAGGTGATCCACACGGTGACGCGCATCACGCCCGCGCTCGAGGCGCTGGCGCGCCCCGCCAGCGGCAAGCTGGGCACCGGCGGCATGGTCACGAAACTGAAGGCCGCGCAGATCGTCACGGCGGCCGGCGAGCACATGGTCCTGGCGCCCGGCCGCGACCCGGAGATTCTCGCCGACGTCCTGGCCGGCAAGCAGGTCGGAACCTTTTTCCCACCCACCGGCGACCGCCTGGCCGCGCGCAAACGCTGGCTGGCCTTCACGCCCCGGACCCAAGGCACCATTCACGTCGATGCCGGCGCGGTGGACGCGCTGGCGCAGCGCCACAAGAGCCTGCTGCCCAGCGGGATCGTGCGCGTGGAAGGCACCTTCGAGTCCGGGGACCTGGTCGCGCTGGCCGGACCCGACGGCCGGGCCTTCGCGCAGGGCTTGAGCAATTACACCCACGAAGAGGTCCGCAAGATCGCCGGCTGCAAGACGGCGCAGATCCCCAAACTGATCGGGGCGCCGCACTTCAAAGAAGTCGTCCACCGCGACAACCTGGTCGTGCTCTAAAATAAGAGGAGCCGCGCGCGTGTCCGATCGCCCCCGTGTCACCATCTATACCGACGGCGGCTGCAGCCCGAACCCGGGACCCGGCGGCTGGGCGGCGATCCTTAAATACGGCGGCGGCGCGGGCGCGGCGGAGAAGGAACTCACCGGGTACGAGCCGGACACCACCAACAACCGCATGGAGCTGACCGCGGTGGCGCGTGCTCTGGAGGCGTTGAAGAAACCCTGCGACGTGACCATCGTCACCGACAGCCAGTACCTGGCCAACGCCTTCCGCCAGGGGTGGCTGGCCAAGTGGAAGCGCAACGGATGGAAGACGGCCGCCAAGGAACCGGTCAAGAACCGGGACTTGTGGGAGCAGCTCGACGTGCTTATCGCAACCCACGCCGTGCGCTGGGAGTGGACCAAGGGCCACGCGGGCCATCCGGAAAACGAGCGCTGCGACCGGCTGGTGGGCGAAGCGCGCGAACGTCGCGGCCGCGCCTGACGGCGGCCGGTTTTTGGCACCCGGCACCTGCGCTGCACGTGTGAAACGCATTGCGTATTTCCTTCTCGACGCGGTCCCTGTGTCGAAGTAATATCCGCGCATTATAACGCTTAATAGGCAGTGGCCCATATGGGCTAGTCTCGATTATAAGTTCTAATATTTTATTGCAATACGTGGAGCGCCATATATAAGCGAATTAGGTCCTACCAAGTCCACGGAAATCCAGGCATCAGGGTGATGAGTTCCATCGGTCGATTGCTACTTGCAGACGGGGATTCCTCCTTCCTCGATTCGGCGGTGCAGCTCCTGCGGTCCATGGGCTGCGAGTGCCGCTGCGTCCGGAGCGTGCGGGACGCGGAGGCGGTTTTGGCCGCCGAGCGCGTCGACGTGCTTCTGACCGAGGCCGAGCTCCACGACGGCTCGGGCCTCGACCTGATCGAGCGCGTTCGAGCGCGCGGGTACGTTGCGCCGGCCATCGTCGCCGCCGCTCGGCCGAGTCTCGAGTCGGCGCAGCGGGCCATGCGATGGGCGGCCGTGGACTACCTGGCCAAGCCGGTGGCTGCCGGTGATCTCAAGCGCGCCGCCGGACTGGCGCTGGAGCGCGCGCGGTGCCTGCGTGCGCTCTGGCAGGCGATGCCCGGCGCGCGGGCGCCGGACGCGGCGCGGCAGGAATCGGTGGTGCAGGCCTGGCTGCTGGCGGTGGGCATGGAGCCGGCCATTCTGGCGGCCGTTCCGGAGAGCCCTGGCCAAAGCCAGCGGCGTCCGCAGGATTTGGCGCTGCGGGTGGACGAGGCGGCCATCAAGGGCCTGTCGCCTCGCGAGCAGCAGGTACTCTGGTCGATCACGGGCGGCAAGCGGGCGTCGGAGATCGCGGAGCTGCTGGGCATCAGCCCGTTCACGGTGCGCAACCACCTAAAGGCGATCTTCCGGAAGCTGGGCGTGCACTCGCAACTCGAGTTGCTCACCCGGGTGCGTTTCCTTCCTCCCGCGCCCCAGTCGCAGGATCCGGCCAAGGCGCGCGGCCTGCGCCGCCGAAACCAACAGGGCGAGGTCTGAAGAGCCGATCCGGCCGTTCGCCCTACTTCACGCCCAGCCAGTTCAGTTCCGGATCCACGCCGTTCATCGCGCGCGACGAATGCTCGATGAATTCGCCGGTGAACGGCCCGTGCACGTTGGTGACGGTCGTGTCCGGGACGCGCGAGACCACCTTTTGGTAGCGGCGTGAGGCGTAGATCTCCTCGTACTTGGCGTCGGTCAATTCCACCACCACCGAGATGCGGAAGGTGTTGGAGTGGAACTTGATGGGCAAGGTGACGCAGTTCAGGATCAGGTCGCGCTTGTCGGCCTTGCGCCACAACTGCGGGTCGGCCTGGGGCACGATGCCGAGCTTTATGTTGAGCGGCGACATCGTTTTCGCATTGGCGTCGGTGTCCCAGAAGTCCCGGTTCGCGAAGGCCGTGTTGTAGGTCGGCTCGTCGTCGTATTCCTCGAATTCCACCTTGGCGTTGGGCTGCCCGTCGGGTGCGGTGCCGGTGTTGGTGTGCCACGGGTAACCGTAGGGCAGGGCCCACTGCGGCCAGTGGTGGGAGCCCGAGTGGCCGTCCCAGGTGCGCTGCTGGACCAAGTCGCCGCTGGGCTTGGCGTTGGCCATCTCGTTGACGTTGCCTGCGGTGGTTCCGTAGGGGTAGCCGGCCGTGATGTCCTTGCCGTAGGCTCGGGTCATGGTGATGTGGCCGTCGCCGTCGAAGTCGATGGGGCCGATGCGCCCGTTGCTGAGGCTGACCAGCACGTCGTTGGCGGCCTTCTCGCTGATGTAGTGCTGCTCGACGCGGATGCCGGCCTCGTCCCGTCCGCGGATCTCGTCCCAGCGCCGCCTCCACTCGGTGGCGTTCCATCCGCCGGTTCCCGGGGGATTCGGGTAGTACGGATCGCCGCTGGCGTCCGGCGCGCGCCCGTAGTTGGCGGCGATGGGCCACCACCCGGCCTTGGCCACGATGGGGCTGCGCAGACTGTCGGCGTAGACCGTTCCGCCGCTGGAGATCTTTGAGCCGTCGAAGAAGTTGTCCTTGTTGCGCGAGTCGGCGTCGGCGCCGTGGCAGACGGTATAGGCGTTGACGCCGTCCAGCACGTCGCGCGTGGCGTTGGGATTGGCGGCGGCCAGTTCGGGGGTGGCCTTGGGGTCCAGGGGCGCGCGGTAGACCAGGTGGCCGAGCATGGCGACGAAGTCGGCCCAGTTGCGGAAGGGATGGTTGCGTCCGGTCCCCTTCTGCATCTGGGGCTCGGTCATGATCGCGGCGGCCTTGGCGAGGTAGCGCCAGTCGTCGCCCAGCTGGTCTTCCATCGCGTTGTAGGGGAAGTCCTTGATTCGGTCGTGGAAGGTGGATTCCTTCGGCGGGTACTGTCCGAAGTACTGCCAGGTGGGCGGGAACATGCCCTTGCCTTCGTCGGCGTTGATCAGTTCTTCCGGGATGCCCGCGGCGGCGTTCCCCGGGATCGTGATGGCGCGGTACGGCTCGCCCAGGGGCCGTGTAAAGGCGTTGGGATCGCCGGCCCAGTTGCGCACGGCCTTGTGGTTGGTGCGCGTCCAGAAGCGGTTGAAGTACACGTAGAACTTGGGCACGCGCGAGCCGATGGTGGCTTCGTTTCCGCTCATGTGCTCGGCGTAGCTGCGCCAGGTGTTGCGTCCGGTCAGGGTCTCCACCTTGACCTTTGCGCGCGGCTCGCTGGGGTACGTCGTCTTGTCCAGCGGGACGCACAGTTCACTGACGGGCACGCAGGGGTTGGGCCACCAGGGATTGAGCTGGTAGTCCAGGATTTCGTTGGCGATGATCTCGTCGTAGCGCGGGCCGCCGCGGGTGACGCGCCAGGCTTCGTCCTTACCGATGGCAGGCACGTGCGGCGTCGAGTCGTCGCCGGTGGTGTTGCGCGGGACCGGGATGGCCGGGTGGACCGCGGTATGCGTCACGGCGTTACCCCCCAGGTCGGGGTCGTCGACCATCTTGAAGCGGTAGGGCATGGCACCGGGGAAGGGGTTGTTGTTCATCGTGTCCATGTTGTCGTCCGGGTCGTCGTACGGATCGCCCGCCGTGGGGATCTCTTCCAACTGCAGCGGGAAGTAGCGCCGGAACTGGTCGACCCAGTGCTGGCTGGCGGGCCCGCCCGGATACAGGCACAGGTAGTCGGGGCTGGGCAGGCCATGGAGGGCATGCGGCTTCACGTCGGGCTCCGGCGAGCCGCCCCAATCCCATCCGTGAAGGCAAAGGTCAAACAAATTCCTCCGCCGCCCGTCAAAAGGATTGACTTTTGAAGGGATGCGCATGCTGCCAATGTGTTCCGCCAACAAGGCCCTTTGGTCGGGGCGTACTTTTGGCTGCCGTCGGCCAGGCTTGTGCAGCTTCGGCCATGAACTGCGGTTGATCTCAAGTACCCTTGGCTCGACCTTTTCGCGCTTTTCGCTGGAAGGTCATCCATCCGTTGAGGCTCGGCGCATTGACGGATGCGACCGGCCCATGAGATCCTTGAACCAGAAGATGCCAGAGACTCAACCACCAATAAGTGGAGCCTTGAATAGGCTAGGATTAGCGAGGAGCTCATCTGGCGGCTCAAGCGCGTTTCATGGAGAACTCCGAGGCACGCTAGGCGAGGCGGCGGGGCCATCGAATAGCCCGAAGCCGCCGAGCCTAGCGCCGGCGAGTAGGAGATGGAACACTTAC
>JAKLKQ010000080.1 GCA_023150555.1 Planctomycetota bacterium | reverse complement strand
TCTCTTCCAGTTCCTCGGGTGCGAGACTCAGGCTCTCCGCAGTGACTGCCAGGGCCTTTTCACCCAGCACGCGGTGCGCGACGAAGGCGAGGAAGGTCGAATCGACGCCGCCGGAGTAGGCCACCAGCACCGAACCGTAGCCGCGCAGAATCGCCTCCAGGCGCGCGAACTTCTCGCGGGCATCGGGCGTGGGCGGCGGCGGGGTCGGCTCAGCCATGGGAGGAGGCTCCGCGCGGGCGGCTAGCTATCCTTCTCGCCGTTGAGGGCGCGGACGGTCTCGGCCGGCACGTCTTCCAGCCAGCCGGCGAGGTCCTTGGCCCAGTAGGTGATGATGATATCGGCGCCAGCGCGCTTGATGCCGGTGACGATCTCCAGCGCCGCGCGTTTTTCGTCGATCCACCCGTTGCGCGCGGCGGCCTTAACCATGCTGTATTCGCCGCTGACGTTGTACGCGGCCACGGGCAGCAGTACGGACTCGCGGATCCGGCGAATGATGTCGAGGTACGCCAGCGCCGGTTTCACCATCACGATGTCCGCGCCTTCTTCGATATCCTGCAGCGTCTCGCGGATCGCCTCATTCGCGTTCGGGTAGTCCATCTGGTACTGGCGCCGGTCGCCGAAGGCCGGCGCGGACTCTGCGGCATCGCGGAAGGGTCCGTAGAAGACCGATGAGTACTTGGCCGAGTACGCCATGATTCCGACGTTGTTGTAGCCGTTGGCGTCCAGGGCCTTGCGGATGGCCTGCACCATCCCGTCCATCATGCCGCTTGGCGCGACGATCGACGCGCCGGCGCGCGCCTGGCTGACAGCGGTAAGGCCGAGGCTTTCGAGCGTGCGGTCGTTGACGACCTCCTTGGCGGCGTTCAGCGGTCCGCAGTGGCCGTGGTCGGTGTACTCGCACAGGCACGTGTCGGCGATCAGGACCAGATTCGGCACGGCCTCCCTGATCGCGCGCATCGCCTTCTGCACCAAGCCCTCGGCCGCCCAGGCCTCCTTGCCAGTGGCATCCTTTTTCTTGTCGGGCGGCACGCCGAACAGCAGCACGGCGGGAATCTTGAGTTTGTAAAGGAGCTTGGCCTCTTCGACAGCGGTATCCACGGAGAGCCGGAAGACACCCGGCATGCTGGGGATCTCGTCGCGCTTGCCCTCGCCCGGGCCGATGAAAAGCGGTGCGATCAGGTCGCCGACCGAGACGTGAGTCTCGCGAACCAGGCGCCGCACGCCTTCGGAGTAGCGCATGCGCCGCAGACGATGTACCGGGAAACTCATGGCTTCTCCCCTGCCCTGGCGAGGCCGGAAACTGGCCGCAAAACCATATTATGCACGGACTTGCCGGGCCTGCACGGCACAAAAGAGGGACGGATTTTGGGCCTTCAGGGGGGTGCTCAGGTGATGTCTTCGTCTTCTTCGTCGCCCGGCTCGCCGTCAGACTTGCCGTCGAAGCCCTGGCCGGTGTAGGGCCCGGTCTCCTCACGGGCGAGCACCAGCAGGACCTCAGCCTGTTTCTCGTCGGCGCGGAGGACGGAGAGGTCCAGGAAGTCGCTGTCACCGTGTTCGGCCAAGGCGTCGGCGATCTTCTGGGGCAGGTCCTCCCGGCGAGCGACGACTTCGATGGTCTCGTAGGTCGTGGTGGTGGTCTGGCCTTCGCGGCCTTCGTTTCGGCCCAGTTCGGCAACGGCGCGTTCGACGATGTTCAGCTTGTTGAGGAAGAGTTCGTCCATCTGCTGCAGACAGAAGCTGTAGGTCTCCTCGCCCTCCGTCTCGGCGCGGATGCGGCTTTCGTTGGTGAGGACGTATTCGGCAAGGCGCTGAAAAAGCTGCGCACGGATGTCCGACATGATGCCGAAGGCACGCTTCACCTTGTCGTCGGCGGTGACGGGCTGGACCTTCGGGGGTCGTCCGGACAAGTGAGTACCTCCCACCTCAGTATATCCCCTCTTCAGCAACTCATATTCTTATGACGCTCTTTTGTCGAGAAAATTTGCACCCGTTCGGCACAAATGCGGCTCTTAGGAACATGTGCATTATTCCGAGCCTACTCGCCCGAGGATTCCTTTCCGGGGGCGATCGGCGCGATCGGAAGCACCGTGAGCGCGCCGATCTCCTCGTCGCGCAGGATCTTCGCCTGAATGCGGAAGAACTTCTGGAGGTTCTCCGAGGTCACCACCTGCTCAGGCGGCCCATCGGCGACGATGCGCCCGCCGGCCAGGAAAAGGAGGCGGTCGCAGAAACGCGCCGCCAGGGAGAGGTCATGAATGGCCGCAATCGCGCAGCGCCCTTCCTTCGCCAGGCCGCGCACTAGTTGCAGCGTCTCGAGCTGGTGCTCGACGTCCAGGTTCGCGGTGGGTTCGTCGAGCAACAGGACCGGCGTCTGCTGCGCGACGGCGCGGGCGATCATCACGCGCTGCCGTTCGCCGCCGCTGAGTTCGCTGAACGGTCGGTCGGCCAGGATCTCGGTCTCGGTCTGTGCCAGGGCCCAGGCGATGGCCTTCAGATCCTCGCCCGATTCGGGCCGGAAGCGTCCCAGGTACGGCGTGCGCCCCATGCCGACGACCTCGCGCACCGAGAACGCGAAGCCGGCGTCGGTCTCCTGCGGCACCAGGGCGGCCTTGCGAGCGACTTCGCGGCGCGTGAGTTCGGCCAGCGGCACGCCTGCCAGCTTCGTCTCGCCGCGCGAATGCGGCAGCAGGCCCAGCAGAAGCTTCAGCAGCGTGGACTTGCCGCTGCCGTTGGGTCCCACCAACGCGACGAACTCGCCCGCGCCGGCCTGGAAGCTCACGCCGTCCAGCACCGGCACGCTGCCGTAGGCGAAGGCCAGGTCGTGCGTTTCGATCAGCGCCGCGTCGATCACCATAGGCCCTCCTTGTGGCGCTTGAGCAGCAGGAAAAGGAAGAACGGCGCGCCAATAGCCGCCGTGATCACGCCCAGCCGGATTTCGCCGTGCGTCGGCACCGTGCGCGCGAAAAGGTCCGTCAGGACCAGGAACGCCCCGCCCACCAGCAGCGATGCCGGAAAGAGCCCGCGGTGCGACGGACCCATCACCAGGCGCAGGATGTGCGGGATGAACAGCCCCACGAACGGCACTGCACCGCTGACCGAGACCGCCGCGCCGATGATCAGCGACGTCGCCACGATCAGCCGCCGCCGCACGCGCGCGACGTCCACGCCCACCGAGGCCGCCTGGGTCTCGCCCAGCAGCAGCGCGTCGAGGTCTCGCGCGTAGGCCAGGACGATCGCCGAGCCCACCAGCACTACCGGTAGCACCAACAGCACGTTGTCCCAGGTGCTCTGTTCAATGCTGCCCAGATTCCAGAAGACGATCTCCTTGCCCACCTTGTACTCATCGACGGCCAGCGACAGGATAAGCGAAGCCGCCGCACCATTGAGACTGCTCATGGCGATGCCCGCCAAAAGCAGTGTGCCCACGCTGGTGTGGCCGCGCCGGGTGGCAATGGCGTAAACGACAAACGCGGTTCCAAGCGCGCCCAAGGTGGCCAGGGCCGGCAAGGTCCAGACCGAGTACGTCGCCAGCTTGAGGTAGATGGCCAGGATCGCGCCGACGGATGCGCCCGTCGAAACGCCCAGCACGCCGGGACTGGCGAGCGGGTTGCGGAAGATACCCTGCATTGCCGCGCCACACAGGGCCAGCGCCGCGCCTACGCACGCGCCCACCAGGACGCGCGGCAGGCGCACATACAGCACCGCGTTCTCTTCGCCCGGACGCCAGTCGGCATTCACCGGCAGGCCCACTCTATGGGCCAGGATCTTTACGATGCGCTCGGCGGGGATATCGGTGGAACCGAACATCGTCGCCACCACCACCGCTCCCAGCAAGGCCGCGGCGCTCACGACGATCACCCATCTCGCCGATACGCGGGTCATGGCGCGTAGACCTCGGGATGCAGAACGCGCGCGATCGCTTCCAGACCATCGACGGCGTATTGCGAGACCGTCATCAGGGAGGCCTCGGAGATCAGGTACACGCGGCCGCTGCGCACGGCGGGCACCGCCTGCCACACAGGCGCGTCGACGGTTTGCTTCATGAGGTCCGGGTCGAAAAAGAGGAGGACCTCGGGCTCCAGTTTCAGTGCCTCCTCCAGTGTCAGCTCGTCGAGCCCCTTCAGGCCGCGTTCCTGGGTCACGTTGGCGCCGCCGGCGCGCCGGATCATCTCGTCGATCAACGTCCCGCTGCCGCGCGTGGCCACCCCATTATCGGCGTACGAGTAAAAAAGCACGCGCGGGCGGGAGCGGCTCGCAACTGCCGCTTCCACCGCTTCGATGCGCCGCTGGATCGATGCCACCAGGGTGTCGGCTTCGTTCTCGGCTCCGGTTGCCGCGCCCAAAAGGCGGATGTTTTGGAATACCGCCTCGAAGGAATCGGCCTCCCGCAACCGGACCACCGCTATGCCGCTGCTGATCAGCAGCCGTACGGTCTGCGCATAGGTGAACTCGGCCACCACCGCCATGTCCGGTTCCAGCATCAGGATGCGTTCGATCTCCGCCTGGGGCAGGCGCACGATCTCATTCGGGTACTTGCCTGGGATATTGCTGCGCACGGGGTCTTCGCTGTATCCCGTCACCGCGACGATGCGCTTGGAGTCGAGGATCTCTAGGAAAATCTCGTCGCTGGCCACGGTCGCGCTGACGATTCGTTTCGGCGGCGCTTGAAGCGTCTGAGCAATACCCGCCGGGTCGTGGAGCGTCTTCGGGAAGCCGCGGCCCTCGATAGAGACGTCTTGGAGCTCCGCCGCGCCGATCAGGCTCGCCCGCACCTCGCCCCACGCCGCGCTCATGGCAGCCAAGCCCGCGGCGCCCAGGACAACGGTCCACAGGGCGTTGCTCCACCCCCATTCTCGTTTGACGGCCTGGTTGCCCACCGCAGCCACCCTAATAGAGGAGGATTCCCGACTTCCGGGTCCCCGTCGTATCCGCTCTTGGCGATGCCCGCAAGCCGGTCACGGGAGGCTGTTTGCAAGTCGCGGCCCGATGGGCCATGCTGAGGCGCTCAATTCGAATCCAGGAGGCGTCCCGATGCCGGCCCAGCCGTTGAACGACACCCGCAGGCTGTGCGTGCACACCATCACGACCAAGCCGCTGTCCATGGAGCAGGTCCTGGAGCACTACCCCAAGTACGGGGTCGCCGGCATCACGGTCTGGCGCCAGGCGCTGGAAGGGCGCGACGTAGCCCAGACGGGCAAGCAGTTGCGGAACGCTG
Organism: Planctomycetota bacterium; assembly: GCA_023150555.1. Classification (GTDB taxonomy): domain Bacteria; phylum Planctomycetota; class SZUA-567; order H5-PLA8; family H5-PLA8; genus JAKLKQ01. Next base: position 18,490 of record JAKLKQ010000080.1, on the reverse strand, counting down.
GGATGAGCATCGTCTCCCTTTGTCGCGGAGGGTTCTTCCCTGCAGCCGACGAGGCCGGACGCAAAAAGGCAATCGGCGAAAACATCGAGGCCATAGACGAGGCCGCCACGCTGGGCGCGCCTCTGGTGGTGCTGGTCTGCGGGGCCGTGCCGGGCCAGCCGCTGGACGAATCGCGAAAACAGATCGCCGACGGCATCGCCGCCGTGGCCGGCCACGCGCAGAAGGTTGGCGTGAAGCTGGCCGTCGAACCCCTGCACCCGATGTACGCCGACAGCCGCTCGGCCATCAACACGATGCGCCAGGCCAACGATCTCTGCGAGGCGCTCAAGATGCCCAACGTCGGCGTGGCCGTGGACGTCTATCACCTCTGGTGGGACCCGGAACTGCAGAGCGAGATCGCGCGCTGTGGCCGCAACGGGCACCTGTACGCCTTTCACATCTGCGACTGGCGCACGCCAACGGAGGACCTGCTCAACGACCGCGGCCTGATGGGTGACGGATGCATCGATGTAAGGCAGATCCGGGGATGGGTCGAGGACGCGGGCTTCGACGGCTTCAACGAAGTCGAGGTCTTCAGCAACCGCTACTGGGCGATGGACCAGCGAATGTATCTTGAACGCATCGTGGACGCCTATAAAACCAAGAGCTGACCACGCTTTCCTCCAAAGGAGCAAGCATGAAGACGCACCATGTCGGGATCATCATGAACGGCGTGACCGGGCGCATGGGCACCAACCAGCACCTGATCCGCAGCATCCTGGCTATCCGGCAGCAGGGCGGCGTGAAGCTGAGCGCCGACGAGAACATCATGCCCGACCCAATCCTGGTCGGCCGCAACGAGAACAAGCTCAAGGCCCTCGCCGATGCCCACGGCGTGTCCAAGTACACCACCGACCTCGATGCCGTGCTTAAGGACAAGAACTACCCCGTTTACTTCGACGCGCAGGTGACACAGCAGCGCGTGCCCGGCGTGCGCAAGGCCATCAAGGCCGGCAAGGCGATCTACACCGAGAAGCCCACCGCCGAAGGCCTCGCCGACGCGCTGGTCCTGTACAAGGAAGCCAAGGCCGCAGGCGTCAAGAACGGCGTCGTACAGGACAAGCTCTGGCTGCCCGGCCTTTTGAAGCTCAAGTACCTGATCGACACCGGCTACTTCGGCCGCATCCTCTCGGTGCGCGGCGAGTTCGGTTACTGGGTCTTCACCGGACACGAGCAGGCCTGCCAGCGCCCGAGCTGGAACTACCGCAAGGAGGACGGCGGCGGCATCATCATCGACATGCTCTGCCACTGGCGCTACGTGATCGACAACCTCTTCGGCAACGTCACGAGCGTCTCGTGCCTGGGCGCAACGCACATCCCCGAGCGCATCGGCGAGGATGGCAATCCGTACAAGTGTACCGCCGACGACAGCGCCTACGCGACCTTCACCACCGACCAGGACATCATCTGCCACTTCAACAGCTCCTGGTGCGTGCGCGTGCGCCGCGACGAACTGCTGACGCTGCAGGTCGACGGCACGAAGGGCTCGGCCGTCGCCGGCCTGCGAAACTGCCTGGTCCAGCACGACAGCTTCACCCCCAAGCCCATCTGGAACCCGGACATCGACAGCCCCATCAAGTTCTTCGACGGCTGGGAAGAGGTCCCGACCAACAAGATCTACGACAACGCCTTCAAGGTGCAATGGGAACTCTTCCTGCGCCACGTCGTCAAGGATGAGCCCTTCCGCTGGGGCCTGCTGGAAGGCGCCAAGGGCGTGCAGTTGGCCGAGAAGGGCATCGAGTCCTGGCAGAAGCGCGCCTGGGTCGACGTCGAGCCGCTGGAATAAATTAGATTCCTGGCCCAGCGCGGAAATTGCGCCGGGCCTTCGAACAACGGCAAGCGAGCGCTATGCGAACCGTCTTCGTCGTCGCCCATACCACGCGCAAGCCCGAGATCACCGCGATCCTGGCCCGCCTGCTGCCCTGGTTGCGCAAGACGGCCAAGGTCGTCGGCGTCGCGCGCGACCACCGCGGCGACCTGAGCAAGCTCAAGGCCGACTTGGTCATCACCCTGGGCGGCGACGGCACGATGCTCTCCGTCGCTCGCCGCCTGAAGGGCAACCCCGTGCCTGTGCTGGGCGTCAACCTGGGGCAACTGGGCTTCCTCGCGGAGGTCGGCATCGGCGACCTGAAGAAGGTCCTGCCGTGGATCCTGAAGGGCGACTACGTGCTCAGCCCGCGGATGATGCTGCGCACGCTGGTCGCGCCGCCCGGCCGCCGCGGCAAGCCCAAGGAGTACATCGCGCTCAACGACGCCGTGCTGCTGCGCCTGCCCAAGGCCACCATGATGACCGTGGGCGTCTCGGTCAGCGGCGAAGCGGTCGCGACGTACAAAGGCGACGGACTGATCGTTGCCACTGCCACCGGCAGCACCGGCTACAGCCTCTCCGCCGGCGGCCCGATCCTGAGCGAACGGCTCAAGGCGCTGATCCTGGTGCCGATCTGCCCGCATACGCTCGCCAACCGCCCCATTGTCGTCTCGGGCAACGAGGTCATCGAGGTCGTCCCCGAGACGCGCTCGGGCTCACCCGTCGAACTCGTCATGGACGGGCAGGTCAGCGCGAGCCTGAAGAGCGGCACGCGGGTGAGCATCGAGAAGGCGCCGTACCAGTTCAACCTCGTGACCGTCGGCCGGAAAGGGCGCTACGAGACCATCCGCGACAAACTCCACTGGGCCGGCTGGGTAAAAGAACACCGCAACCGCTGAGCCGCGCCTCTACCCCACTCTTCGCGTTGCTGAACACCCCAAGCGCGGGGTATATTTCCCCCGGCCTTTAAGGAGACCCCATGAGCGACCTCGGCAACGTCCGCGTTCGTTTTGCGCCCAGCCCCACCGGCTACCTTCACGTCGGCGGCGTGCGCACCGCGATCTTCAACTACCTCTTCGCGCGCAAGCACGGCGGCACCTTCATCCTGCGAATCGACGACACCGACGTCAAGCGCCACCACGACGAGGCCGTCGAAGTGATTCTCAACGGCATGAAGTGGGTTGGCATGGAGTGGGACGAGGGCCCCGGCAAGGGCGGCGCGTACGGGCCGTACTACCAGTCCGAGCGCTTCGACCGTTACCGGGAGGTCGCCGAGCAACTCGAGAAGAGCGGCCGCGCCTACTGGGCCAAGAAGGAAGCGCCCAAGGAACTGCCTGCGTGGAAGGTCGAGAAGCTTAAGAAGGCCGGCAAGTGGGACGAAGAGCGCGCCGAGGCCGCCACGGACCCCGAGCCGGCGCTCTACTTCAAGATCCATCCCGGCGAGCCCCAGGACGTCGTCTTCCAGGACGCCGTCTGGAAGGAGTACCGCCGCCCCGCCGACCTGGTGGACGACTACGTCATTCTGCGAAGCAACAAGGTTCCGACGTACAACTTCGCCACCGTCGTCGACGACATCGACATGAAGATCAGCCACGTGATCCGCGGCGAGGACCACCTGGCCAACACGCCCAAGCAGATCCGCCTCTTCGAGGCCCTGGGCGCGCCACTGCCGGTCTTCGCGCACCTGCCAATGATCCACAACGACAAGGCGCAAAAGATCAGCAAGCGCCGCGACCCCGTCGCCGTCACGCTCTACAAGGACTGCGGCGTGCTGCCCGAGGCGCTCTTCAACTTCCTCACTTTGTTGGGCTGGTCGCCGGGCGACGACCGCGAGTTGCTCACGAAGGAGGAGATGATCGAGGCCTTCTCGCTCGACCGCATCAAGCTTGCGCCCGCGCAGTTCCACCTCAACCGCAAGCAGGACATGACGCCCGACGCCGAAGCCGGCGCGGCGGTCGCCTGGCTGCTGGAAGCCCTGCCCGGCACGAAGCTCGAATGGATGAACGGCGAGTACCTGAAGAAGCTCGCGCCCGCCGAGCTCGTCGCGCGCGCCCGGCCGTTCCTCGAGAAGCGCTACGACCTTTCCGGCGTGCCGGCCGAGCGCATCGAGGCCGCACTGAAGATCGAGCAGGAGCGCGCGCGGACGCTCGCCGGCCTGGCCGAAAACGTGGGCATGTTCTTCGCCGCGCCGAAGGAACTCGCGCCCAAGGCCGTGCAGAAGGTGCTGCTGAAGAACGACGGGCTGCTGCGCCTGAAGGAGGCGCGCGAGGTCCTGGCCGCGCAGGGCGACTGGTCCGCGCCGGCGCTGGAGGCCGCGCTGGCGGCGCACGTCGAGAAGAACGCGCTGAAGTTCGGCCACGTTGCGCAGCCGATCCGCGTGGCGCTGAGCGGCGACACCGTCTCGCCGCCGATCCACGACACACTGAACGTGCTGGGCAAGGACGAGAGCCTGCGGCGCATCGACGCCGTCTTCGCCAAGAACCTCGCCTAACGGCTGCGGCCGGGAGCGCCATGCTCACGCGCACCTTCCTCCACCTGCCCGGCGTGGGCCCCAAGCGCGAGCGCCGCTACTGGGGCGATGGCGTGCTGAGTTGGGACGACCTGCTCGCCGATCGCGACCTCTTCGACACCGGCCCCGCCGCGCCGCTGGAGGCCGCCGTCACCGAATCGCGCGCGAAACTCGCCGCCCGTGAAGCCCGCTGGTTCGAAGGACGCCTGGGCGGCACGCACTTCTGGCGCGCGGCCCGCGACTTCGACGACGGCGCCATCGCCTACCTGGACATCGAGACCGATGGCTCGGCCGGCGACCGCCTCGACGACCGCAGCAACACCGTCGGCGGCGCGACGGTGGTCGGCGTCTGGGACGGCGAGACCGCGCGCGTCTTCCTGCGCGACCGCGACCTCGAGGAACTACCCGCGTACCTGGCGCGCTACCAGGTGCTGTGCACGTACAACGGCAAGAGTTTCGATCTGCCGTACCTGGAGCGCCGTTTTGGCGCAGGCTTCTTCGCCGGCGCGCACCTGGACCTCCGCACGCCTTCGCACGCGGCGGGCTGGACGGGCGGCCTGAAGAAGATCGAAGGCCAGGCGGGAATCGTGCGGCCCGAGCCCATCCGCCGCATGACGGGCTACGACGCGGTCAAGCTGTGGGGCGCGTACCGCAGCGGGCGCCGCGAGGCCCTGGAGCCCCTGGTCCGCTACAACCTCGCCGACACGGTGAACCTGCAGGCGCTGCTGCGCGCGGCGTACAACGCGCTCGTCTCGCACGAAGAGCTGCCCTTCCGGCGCTTCGACGTGCTTCAGGAAGAGGGGACGGACGAGGCGCTCGAGCGCGCCGTCAAGGCCGCGCTGGCCTGAGCCCGAGAATTTCCGCTTACTCGCCGAAGGCTTCGTCGACTTCCGCGCGGCGCGGACGGCCGGGGCCGAACTGTTCCTGCGCGTAGCGGTTCAGCTCAAACTTGCTCTGGTGGCAGACGGTGCACTGGGTGTGCAGGCCGAAGGTGGGGCTCTTGCGCATGATCTGCGCGCGCTTGCCGCGATCGGTCAGCTGAAGCTTGAGCGGCGCCTGGATCTGGTCTTCCTTGTCGGTGCCGTGACAGAAGGTGCACTTCACGCGGAAGCGGTCGGTCTCCTGCTTGCATTCGCGCACGATCTTCTGGCGCGGCGTCTCTTCGATGCGCTTATCGAGCAGCTTGCTGTCCTTGATGCTGTCGGGCAGCGGAAGCCGGTCGCCGCAGCCGGCCACCACCACCAAGGCTGACCCTATCATTATCCAAACAAAACGCTTCACGCCCTTTGACCTCCGCTGATGCTCCGGTGCCGTAAACCATATCCGATGGACGCTCTAAGGTGGCTGCTCCTTTATCGTCTTAACCTAATGAAAGGAGTTTCCTCTTTTGTCTCACGCCTCGAAGGGTTCCCAGGGCGTCACGCGGGTCCAGTCTGGGCCCCGGAGCGCGGAAATGCAACCCCCGGCGATGCGGGAGGCGCCCGAACGGCCTTCCGGGAGGCGGTCACTGGAATCATCCAGCCCTCGTCCGTACAGTAGGGCCCGCATTACGCGGCGCGCGACGACTCGGCGCGTGCGAACGTTCAATCAGGCTCCGGTGGGACCGATGGAGGAACGTCCTTTCGATCGAAAGGTCTATCGCGTCCGCGCCACCACGCGGCGCGTGCGTGGCGGTCCGTACCTGCGCGCAACCGACGGCGACCTGGTGGTCCAGACCGCGCAGGGCGACGCCGACGCCTTCAACGAACTCGTCGAACGCTACCAGATCCACGCCAAGAACAAGGCCCTCTCCATCGTCAAGGACCTGCAGGCCGCCGAGGACATCGCGCAGGAGGCCTTCCTGAAGGCCTACAAGGCGCTCGACGAACTGCAGGAGCCCCACAAGTTCCCCGGCTGGCTGTTGAAGATCGTCACGCACACGGCCCTCGACCACGTGCGCGCGCGACGCGAGGAGATGTCGCTCGAGACGATGAAGGACGCCGGCTACGAGGCCCCCCGCGACTCCCGCGGCCTGCAGATCGAGAAGCTGGAGCAGCGCGAGGAAGACCTGCAGATCCTCGAGGCCATGAAGGACCTGCGCGACGACTACCGCGAGATCCTGGAGCTCAAGCACATCGAGAAACTCAGCTACAAGGAGATCGCCGAGCGCCTGGGCATGACCCAGTCGGCCGTCGGCGAGAAACTCAGCCGCGTCCGCAAGATGCTCGAGCGCAAGATCACCAAGAAGCCGCTCCCGGATCCCAACAACGGCGGGAACACGCAGCCATGATGGAGCTGAAAGACGAAGACCGTGACCTGATGCTGTCGATGTACCTCGACGGCGAACTCGAACCCGAACAGGCCAAGGCCGTCGAGCACCGCATCCGCACCGATGCCGCTTGGCAGGACGAGTACCAGGCGCTCACCTACACCGAAAGCCGCATCAGCAAGGCCGTCGAAGCCAACTGGCACGACGAGGTCCTGACCGAAAAAATCATGGTCCAGGTCGGGAAGCTGCCCAAGCCCAGCACCGCCACCGTCCAGGCCGCCAGCCAGCGCCTGCAGACCAGCAAGCGCCAGGCCGAGGCCGACGAGTTGGCCCGCGCCGCCCGCGAACGCCGCGTGCGCCGCTTCGGCTGGGGCGCCGCCGCGCTGCTGCTCTTCGCCGTCACGCTCAAGCTCTTGCTGGGCGGCGGCGCTGCCACCAACGTAGCCAAGGATACGCCGCCCACGCGCGCGACTTTCGACTCCGCCTCCGCGAAGGTCCTCGACCCGGGCGCCGAAGCGGGCGCCGGGAAGCTCGCCGAGGGCCAGACGCTCGCCGCCAGCGCCGACGGCGCCGCGGTCGCCTGGAGCGACGGCAGCCGCCTGTGGCTGCGCCGGGACGCCCGCGTGCGGGCCGCCGGTCCGCGCCGCCTGGACCTGCTGGGCGGGACGCTGCTGATCGAGGCCGCGCGCGACGAGGCGCACGCCTTCGAGATCACCCTGCCCAACGGTTCGCTGGCGCAGGCGCTGGGCACGCGCTTCGAAGTCGCCGTCGCGGAGAACGGCGCCACCGTCCGCGTGCTGGAAGGCCGCGTCCGTCTCAGCGAGCCCGGCGGCCGCCAGGCCGACGCCCTGGGCGGACAGGCCATCGACACGGACTTCAAGGTGGCCGCCTTCGATCCGCGCGAACTCAACCTCGGTTGGCGCGAGGCCGCCGGCCGCGACTCGAAAGGTGCGCAGCGCGCCTTCGCCGCGCCCTGGCCGCAGTTGGGCGGCGGCCCCGGCCACACCGGCTGGACGCCCTTCAACGGCCCGGCGGGCCTGGCCGCACGCGACTTCATTCCCTTCGCCGAAGGCAACGGGGAAGCCCCCGAGCAGCGCACGCCCGCCGTCGTCGGCGCCGGCAACGTCGCCTACGTGCTGCGCGGCGAGAAGGGCACGACGCGTCTGTACGCCATCGACCTCGACGCGGCCGCACCCCACCCCGCGCCCTGCGGCGAAGCGTTGCCCGGGACGAGCCAGAACCCGCCGGTGATCACGCCCAAGGGCCTGGTCGTCGCGGGCACCACCGGCAACAAGATCATGGCCTGGGACCCGGCGAAGAACGCCGCCGCGTGGACCGTCGAGGCCAAGCACAGCGTCTACGCGCTGGCCGCGGCGTACGATGGAACGATCTACGCGAGCACCCACGGCGAGCTGCTGGCGCTCGACGAAGCAGGGCGCGTGCGCTGGCGCCACGCCGTCGCGGCCGACCTCCAGGCCCCCGCCTGCGTGCTCGCGTCCGGCGAAGTCGTCGCCGTCTCGCGCGACGGCAAGGTGGACCGCCTCACCTCCTCCGGCGAGCTGCTCGACACCCGCATGTGGACGGGCAAGGGCGACGTCTTCTGGCCGCCGGTGGAGTACGTCCGCGGCGGCACGGTCTCCTTCTCCACGCCGGAAAGCCTGAGCCTGCTGGTCTTGAAGACGGGCGAGGAACACTCGCGCAATTTCCCCAGCACCTGGCCGCTGGGCACCGGCACCTGCACCTCGGGCTCGAAGGTGCTCTTCTCCACCAGCGGCAGCGCCAGCCTCTTCATCGACGGCGACATCGTTGCGCTGGCCCAGGACAGCGAGGGGCGCGTCTACGCCGGCGCCAAGGACACGCTCTTCCGCGTCGCGCAGAGCGAGATGCAGAGCACGCAGCCGGTCTTCGCGGCGGCGAAGAAGGGCGAGATCGTGCGCGGCGGTATCGCGATCCTGCCCGGCCGCGTCGTCGTCACCACCACTGCCGGTCTGCAAATCTTCGAGTAAGCGGGCAACTCAGCCTTCCTCGTCCAGACGCGCCAGGCCTTCGCACGCCATGTGCACCACGCGCTCATCCCGGTCCCGGGATCGCAGCGCGATCTCATAGAGCCGCCGCGCCTGACCGGGGCGCCGCAGATGCGCCAGGCACGTCGCAGCAGCCAGCACGCGATTGCCATCCCACTCGTCGAGCCAGTCGCGCACACCGGCCGGACGCGTCTCGCGCAGCAGCCGCAGCGTCGGTCCAGGATCGTTCCGGGCGAGGTACATCAGCGTCTCCAGGTCCATCCTGTCGTGGTCGAGCTGTTGGCGGCGCAGGATCGCGCGCACGCGCGGTCCGAAGACTCCCATTGCCTGCTCGAGCGCGCCCGTCCGCTCCATCAGAAAGAGCGCGCGCATGCAAGTCAGTTCGGGCAAGCTCCGCACCCCACGCAGCACCGGCAGCAATGCGCCCACCAGATCCGGCCGCGCGCTGAACTCCTCCAGGTTCAGGATCTGCGGCGTGGTGATCTCGTCCCACGCGGCGGCGCCCATCGCGCGCGTGGCGAGCGCCGAAACCTCCTCCAAAGGCACCTCGGCCAGGATCCGGCGAAAGTCCGAGCCCACTTCCAGAAACGCGAACTGCATCGCCACATCCACCGGGCCGTCGTTGTACCAGCGCTTCGCGACCAGCACGGGCACAGGCCCGCGCGGAACAATGCGCGCGTTCATGCGCCTGGCCAGCTCGCGCGCGTAGTCCCCAGCCCACTCTTCCCGGAACAGGTCCTGGTGATGCGTGTAGCCGTGGAAGACGAGCAGCTCGCCGCGGCTTGTCAGCGCGAAGAGGCAGCGGCCCACGGGCTTGCCGTTCGGGTCGCGCGCGAAGAGCACGCGTTTGTTGATGTCCGCCGCGTTGGTGAAGGCGGAGAAGAAGTTGTCTTCGCCTGGACTCAGGCAGGTCTCGAAATGCCCGCCCATGTGGAAGATCTCGAGCGGGTCGTCTTCCAGTCTCAGCGTGATCTCGACGCCGCGCGGAGACGGATGGCACACGGCAGGCAGGCCGTCCACCCACGGTGCGGTCTCGATCCCTTTCTTTTTCAACCCCGCCAGAAACGCGGCGTTGGCCGGATCTTCGCGCAGATCCCACGGCGGCGGCCCCGCACGCACGCGAAGGAGGCGCAACGCAAGATCCTGAACTTCCGAGGATAGCGGAGGCAGGTGCTTAAGAATCTCCAGCGTCCCTGGGCGCAGCAGCCAATCGGGCGGCGCATCCAGCCCAAGGCGCGGGCACAACACCGCCGGGATCCGCGCGTCAAGGTCCGCCTCCAGAGCAGCGATGCCGCCGTGCAGCGCGGCCCGCCAGAGTTTCTTCTCCAGCTTCGCGAGCCGCGCGACGCTTAGCGCCGCAGGCGTGGCCGCGCGCGCCTGAAGGTTCGACAGGCGGCGCTCCAGGCGCCTTCGCGCCTCGCCTTCCGCTTCGGCCAGGCGCTTCTCGATGGCCTTGCGCTCGCGGTGGACCTCGCCAAGGTCGCCTCGAAGGTCACGCAGCGCGCGCCGCGCATAGGCTTCAGCGCCGGGATGCAGGTCGGCCAGGCTCCCGAGCGCGCCGCGCAGGGCCTTGGGATACTCGTCGATCCAGGCCCGGGCCGCGCGCGCCGCTGGTCGCGCGGCGGGCGGCGACGCCCCCAGCCAGCGCAGGACCGCCAGCTTTTGCGCGCAGCGCACGACGTCCGGCGCCTGCCCGCCCAGCAGCAGGGCGCGCAAGCATTCGGACGAGCCGCCCAGCATGCCGCAAAGCGCCGCATACTCCGCACTCAGGCTCCGCACCGCCAGCGTATCGATGCGTGGGGCATGGAGCGCCTTCAGCAGCGGCACGAAGTCCGTCCGCCCGCCGTCGCTCAGTGCCAGCGCCGCCTCCAGGTAGGACCGGGACAGCAATCTGAACGGCTCGGGCTCCTCGCCCAATTGGACGGCCAAGCGCGCGGCGGCGGGCGCGTCCAGAGGCAGCCCGAAGACCGCGTCGAAGATCCCCGACCGCCGGCTGTTCAGGTACTTCGGCGATGCCGCGTGCACGCGCGCCAGGATCTCGAAGAACCGCGCCAGGAACTGGGCGAAGCCAGGACCTTCGTACAGGTCCAGGCCGACGCTGTAGGAAAGCCGGCCGTAAACGCTGGAGTCGATCACGTCCTCTTCCCACGGACGAACCGCGGACGGAGCGCAACCGCAGCGCGCAAGATAGGACGCAAAGGCGGCCACGGCCTGAGTCATCAGACGGGGCTGGCGCAAACTCAAGCGGGCCAGGTGCCAGTAGATGGCGAAGCGCGGCCTCAGCGACTCGAACGCGGGGCCCTCCATGCGCCGCAGGGCGCGCACGACGGCCTCGTGAAAATCTCGCTGCGGCGCCAGGGCTGCCGTCTTCAGCATCCGCGCAAAGGCGGCTGCGTGGAAGGATTTGGGGCGCGCCTGATCCAGCGCAGTCAGGCGGTCGCGCACCCGGCTCAGCATCTTGCGCTTTCGGCCGTCGGCCTCGTAGCCGCTCTGGATGTGTTCACCCTGCTCGGCCGCCCGCTCGACCTTGGGCCACCATGCCGCCCACGCGCGCACGATCGCCGCGGGCGAGGCGCACGCGAACAGCGCCAGCGCGCGGCGCTGCAGGGGCGTGTCCTGCGCCAGCAGCCACGAAAGCCAGGCGCGCAACTCGCCGTCGAGCACCGGTGCCGGGCGCGGCGGGCGCTCGCCGTCCGCTGGCGCGGGCTTACGCAGGCGTCCCATCAGATGCTGCACGTAATCGTGGGGCACCCAGACCGGAACGCGGTACAGCCGGTCGTCGGCCAGCAGGTCCAGCAGCGTGTCGGCACGGTCCGGGCCCGCGCGGTCGGCCAGATGCGCCAGTTGCAGAAGCACCGTCAGCGCGGCGTCCTCGGGAGCATTTCGCAGCAGCGCGGCGGCAGGCGCCGCGCGCCGTTCGAGCCACGCCAGATACCGGCCCGCCGCGTCGCGGCGCGCGAAGAGCGCCCAGGAGAGCGCCCGCAGCGCCGGCCGCAGGTCAGGCGCCGCTGACGCAAGCCGGCGCGCGCGTTCGCGGACCGGCGGCGCGTAGGCGCCTTCTCGTTCGAAGAGGTCCTCGGGCGGCATGCGGCCCTGGTGAACCCAGGGCTTCAGCAACGCGAAGAATTCGTCCACCGCGGCGGCCCACGTCCCCGCGGAGCCGACCAGGTTCGCCAGCGCACGGGGGTACTCGACGCGCAGCTTGGTCGCCGCGTGCGTGGCCTCGGCGAGGTGCTCACGGGTGAGGGCCAGGCGCTGCGGGCCGCGTTCTCCGCGGTGCGGCACCACGCACCACACAGGGCCCCCGCCTTCGCCGGCGGGAAAGCCGGAGAGCCACCACAGGTTGGCGCGGAGCAGGACGGCCGCGCGCGAGAAGCCGGCGGCCTTGGCGTTAGCCGCGGATGCGTGTGGGCGCACGGAGTGCTCGCCGGAACGGGAAGAACCGGACTTCCATGGCGCCTATCCTGCGTATGCTGCGTGTGCAATCAAGGAAAAACCGTGACGCAGCTTTTCTTCCACCGCGCAGGCCCTACGCGCTCGCACCTCCAGCGGTCAATAACCGGAAAGCGGAATGGAAATCGAAAGGTGAGCAGTTGCTTCGCCGCGGCTCGTAGGAAGCCTCGCCCTCTCAAAGCTGCCTGATAGCTACCTTGCCCCTCACCCCTCCGCACTGCACACCGTGCACCCCGCGCCGCGCGCGAAAATCTTTTCCCATTTCCCCATTCCAATCCCAGCCGCGCCAAGCCGTTGTGCGCTTTTACAAAAGGTTTACACGCATTCCGCGCGTACTTTCGCGATTTCGATGACAGACGTCTTTGGGAGCCGCTGCGTTCGCGCGCGCGAGGACGGCAAAAGAAAGCGGGCCGCGTTCTTTCGAGCGCGGCCCGCGGATGAGGCGTTGGAGGTTGCTGTGGTTCGTTTAGTAGTCCATGTCGTCCATGCCGCCGCCGGGCGGGCCCTTCTTTTCCTTCTTGGGCAGCTCGGAGATGACCGCGTCGGTGGTCAGCAGCAGGCCGGCCACGCTGGCCGCGTTCTGCAGCGCCGTCTTGACGACCTTGGCCGCGTCGAAGACGCCCGACTTCACCAGGTCCTCGTACTCCTCGGTGAGGGCGTTGAAGCCGAAGTTGACGTTCTTCTCTTCGCGGATCTTCTGCACGACGATGGCGCCTTCGTGGCCGGCGTTCTCGGCGATCTGCCGGCACGGGGCTTCCAGGGCGCGGCGCACGATCTCCACGCCGACCATCTCGTCGCCCTTCAGCTTCAGGTCCTCCAGCGCGTCGGCCGCCCGCACCAGAGAAACGCCGCCGCCGGGCAGGATGCCGTCCTCGACCGCCGCGCGCGCGGCGTGCAGCGCGTCCTCGACGCGCATCTTGCGCTCCTTCATCTCCGTCTCGGTGGCCGCGCCGACCTTCACGACCGCGACGCCCCCGGCCAGCTTCGCCAGGCGCTCCTGCAGCTTCTCCTTGTCGTAGTCGCTGGTGGTGGTCTCGATCTCCTTCTTGATCTGGTTGATGCGGCCCTGGATGTCGTCGCTGTCGCCAGCGCCTTCGATCAGGGTCGTGTTCTCCTTGTCGATCTCGACCTTCTTCACCCGGCCCAGGTCGTCGATCGTGATCTGCTCGAGGTTGATGCCCAGGTCCTCGGTCACGGCCTTGCCGCCGGTCAGCACGGCGATGTCCTGCAGCATAGCCTTGCGGCGGTCGCCGTAGCCGGGCGCCTTCACGGCCGCGACCTGCAGCGTGCCGCGCAGCTTATTGACGACCAGCGTCGCCAGCGCCTCGCCCTCGACTTCCTCCGCGATTATCAGCAGCGGCTTGCCGCCCTGGCTGATCTTCTCCAGCAGCGGGACCAGGTCCTTGACGGAGCTGAGCTTCTTCTCGTAGATCAGGACGTAGGCGTTCTCGAGCTCGACCTTCATCTCCTGCACGTTCGTTACGAAGTGCGGGGACAGGAAGCCGCGGTCGAAGCTCATGCCTTCGACCAGTTCCAGCTCGGTCTGCAGGCCCTTGCCTTCCTCGACCGTGATGCAGCCGTCCTTGCCGACCTTGTCCATCGCGTCGGCGATCTTCCCGCCGATCTCCTCGTCGTTGTTCGCCGCGATCGTGGCAACCTGCGCGATGTCCTTGCGGCCGCTGACCGGCTTGCTGGCCTTGTCCAGGAACTTCACGACGGCGTCGACGGCCTTGTCGATGCCGCGCTTGATCGCCGTGGCGCTGGCGCCAGCCGTGACGTTCTTCAGCCCTTCCTCGAAGATCGCCTCGGTCAGCATCGCGCTGGTCGTCGTGCCGTCGCCGACCTGGTCGTTGGTCTTGCTCGACACTTCCTTCACCAGCTGCGCGCCCATGTTCGCGTATTTGTCCTGGAGCTCGATCTCCTTCGCGACGGTCACTCCGTCATTCGCGACGGTCGGGCTGCCGAAGGACTTCTCGATGATCACGCAGCGGCCGCGGGGGCCCAGGGTGACGCGGAGGGCGCGGGCGAGCATCTTCACGCCGACGCGCAGGCCTTCGCGAGCGTCCTGTTCGAATGCCAGCTTCTTGACAGCCATGGTTGCTTCTCCTCTTATGCGTTTGAGCTACGAAGTCCGTTCGAATCCGGTTGTGCGTCAGCCCTTCACGACGGCCAGCACGTCCTCTTCGGGCATCAGCAGGTATTCTTCGCCGTTGACCTTCACTTCGGTGCCGGCGTACGACGCGAACAGCACGCGGTCGCCCTTGGCGACCTGGAAGCTGCCGCGGGTGCCGTCGTCCAGAAGCTTCCCGCTGCCCAGTGCGATGACTTTGCCTTCCTTGGGCTTCTCTTTGGCGCTGTCGGGGAGCACGATGCCGCCCGCCGTCTTCTCTTCGGCTTCCAGCCGCTTGACCAGGATCTTGTCGCCCAGGGGGGTGATCTTCTCCGCCATCGACGTACTCCTCCAGAAATCGGGGTCCACACAGAAACAATGCTCGACGCGATCCCCAATTAGCAACCCCAAGGCCACACGTGCGCTAATGGCTAACTCTTTTTGTATAAACATGTTACAGAATCAACGGGCCCCGCGGCGAGCCCCTTCTTGCCGGGCCGCAAGTCATTCCGACCCGATTAAATCGGCCGCCGGGTCGTCAGGATGTCCGGCGCGCCGGAACGCACAGCGTGCAGACTGTCTTCTCGAATGACACAGATGGGGAGATAGGTGGGTACAAGTTCGGAACTGCCAAGGCGATGGACGCGTTCCCGGTGTAAAAGAATCCATGCATGTCTTTTACTCGCCTAAGGAGGCCCTTCCCATGAAACGACTCGTGTTGACCTGCCTCGCCGCCGCGGTGCTGCTGCTTTCCAATGCCGCGCGCGCGGCCGTCGAGGAACCCTGGGTGACCACCGACCGCACCGTGGACACCTCGACGCTGGAATCGCTCGTCGCGGGCGTCTGCAAGGACTGCAAGACCGACGAGGAGAAGGCGATCGCGCTCTTCTATTTCTTCCGCCAGATGGTCTACCACTACCAGAATATCCCGGAGTCCCGCATTCCGCTGAAGACGGTCAACGTCATCGGCAACACGCTCTGCGGCAGCCAGGGCACCTGCATGAAGGGACTGCTGGCGGCGGCGGGGATCAAGGCGCGCGTGGTCAGCCACCCCGGCCACACCTTTTACGAGGCCTTCTACAACGACGCCTGGCACGGCTTCGACACCTTCACCAACTTCTTCGTCTGGGTCGACGACGGCAACGGCAAGAAGCACATCGCCAGCTTCGAGGAGACCAGCAGCAACCCGGCGATCATCGACAAGGCCGTCGCAGAGAAACGCAACGCCCCCAACTGGTGCCCCTGCGGCGACAAGCCCGAGGCCTTCAAGGACAAGATCAGCATCACCGACTACGAAGTCGGCACCTCCAAGTGGTACGTGAAGGATTACAGCCTGCGCCCGGGCGAGGAAGTCGTGCGCAGTTGGTGGCCCATGGACAAGCCCTTGCCCGGCACCACCGGCGGCAAGGACAAGTACCCCCACCACACCTGCGGCGGGCGCGACAGCGAAGCCGAGCCCTTCCTCTTCAAGTTCTGGGAGCCCTACCTGATCCGCAACTTCGGCCGCGTCAGCCGCAGCTACCGGCACTACTTCAACGGCATGGTCAACTACGCCCCGAACCTGACCAACGACGAGTTCAAGGACGGCGCCATCAAGGTCGAAGGCGTCGCGCCCTCCGAGAAAGGCCTGGCCGGCGCGGGCGAGTACGTCTTCCCGGTCAAGACCAGCTTCTACATCACCGCCGGCGTGCTGCTGTTCGAAGCCACCAACGCCGGCGACGGCGACAGCGTGGCCGTCTCGGCCAGCGCCGACGGCGCCAAGTGGACGCCCCTGGCCACCGCCGCCGAGAAAGGCACCAAGCTCACCCGCGTGGTCCTGGACCCCGTCATCGTGCGCAAGGTCACCGGCCTGCACGCCTACCAGGTGAAGTTCGAGGTCAAGGGCCAGGCGGTCCTCAACCACTTCTACGTGCGCACCTACTTCCAGCACAACGCCATGGCCGCCCCGCACCTGATGCCCGGCAAGAACAAGGTCACCTTCGCCGCCAAGAACGCCGACGCCCTGGAAAAGAACCCCGTCGCCGTGATCTACCGCTGGAAGGACGCGCCCAGCTGGGGCGGCGAGATCAAGACGGCCGAAAACATCGCCAAGGCCAGCCCGTTCAGCTTCGAGATCGATACGCCCGAGACCGGCGAGAAACTCCCCCAGATGCAGGACCTGACCCTGCGCTGCGGGACGCTCGCCTGGTACCCCAAGAAGGATGAGACCCCCGACAAGGTCTTCGCCGATTTCAGCAAGGCCGAGGAAGTCCAGGCCTGGGGCGCCGACGCGCCGCTGAAGCTCAGCCACGACGGCACCGGCATGGTCATCGAGTCCGCCGAGGCCAGCCAGTACCCGCAGGCCAGCAAGGGCAAACTCACCGAAGACTGGAGCGCCTACAAGGACATCGTCATCGAGATCGAGAACCTGGGCCCCAAGCGCCAGGAAGTCCACCTGCGCGTGCGCAGCCACGACGACAACGCCAAGCGCACCGACGTCGCCAACTCGCTCGGCAAGGGTAAGACGACCTGGGTGGTGCCCGTCAGCAGTCTGACCAAGACCGACCTCAAGGCCATCGACAAGGTCTACATCATGACCGTCAACGTGCCGGCCGAAGGCTGCAAGATCCGCGTCACCAAGGTCACGCTCCAGCCCGACCGCGAGCTGTAAGCCGCACCCGCCGAAGGACTCGAAAGGGCCACCGCTGAAATCCCGGCGGTGGCCCTTTTCTTTGCCGCACGCGGGAGTCACGGTGCCGAACGCCCCTGCTTCGCGATGTGGGTCGCTGATGCCGGGCCGCTCGATAAGTGGCAAGAGAAAAGGCAGCGCCCGCCCGACGGCACGCGCCCTACCAAAATAACCAACGCCTTCTCCCCTCCCTCCCGTTCGCCTTGATGCCCCTTCGCAATACACGTACGCTTTCACCAACAGCCCTCGGGAGACCGATCATGCCGCGCACCGTCCTGGCCGCCGCCCTTCTGTCCGCACTCGCCGCGCTCCCAGCGCACGCCGCGGATGAAAAGCCCGCCGTGCCCGCAGCAAGCGTGGCCAAGGCGCCGCTGATCGAACCCGGCAAGAAGCTGGCGCTCTGCGGCGACTCGATCACCTCCGCCGGGCTCTACCCTTCGTACCTCGAGGCCTACCTGCTGGTCTGCGCGCCGGTGCCTGGCGCCGAGATCCTGAACTTCGGGCGCTGGGGCGAGACCGCGCACCAGCTTCCGCCCACGATGGACGGCGCGGCCGCGGCCAAGCCCGACGTCGTGAGCATCTGCTACGGCATGAACAGCTGCCGCAGCGGAAAGGTGATCGGCGAAGGCGCGGTCGCCGCCCACAACGCCGACCTCAAGGCGATCATCGAAAAATTCCGCGCCGGCGGATGCACCCGCTTCGTGCTCTGCTCGCCCGGCTGCGTCGACAGCACGCACTTCACGCTCTCCCAAAGCAAGCCCCCCGAGCCCGGGCCCATCGAGGCCACGCAGAAGAACCTGACCCTACTGCGCGACGGCGCCGAGAAGCTGGCCAAGGAACTGGGCGTGGTCTTCTGCGACGTCAATACGCCGATGAAGGAAGTCATGGCCAAGGCCAAGGAACGCCACGGCGCGGCCTTCGCCTTCGCCGGCGGGGGCGGCGACGGCGTTCACCCCGGCGGCGCGGGCCACCTGGTGATGGCCTGGGCGATCCTGAAAGCGCTGGGCTTCGACGGGCACATCGGCACCGTCACCGTGGACTTGGCGAAGAACGCGGCCGAAGCAGGCGAAGGGCACAAGGTTCTCTCCTGCGCGGCGGGCGTGGTGGAACTGGAGTCCGCGCGCTGGCCCTTCTGCTTCGGCGGCAAGCCCGGCGACGCGCGGTCGCCCCGCAGCGTCTGCGACCTCTTCCCCTTCAACGCCGACCTGAACCGCTTCACGCTGGTCGTGAAAGGCGCAGCGGGCAAGCGCTGGAACGTGACGTGGGGCGCGCAAAGCGCGGCCTTTGATGGCGCCGAACTCGAAAAAGGCGTCAACCTGGCCGAGAAGTTTCTCGACAATCCCTTCTGCGCGCCGTTCGAGAAGATCCTCTTTTCCCTGAGCGAGCGGAACAATTGCCGAAGGTGGCTTCAGAAGGAATACAAGGGCGACAAGGGCATGGAACAGCGCCTGCAGAAGGCGCTCGACGGCCTGAAGCCCGCGCCGGTCAAACACACGCTCAAGATCGAAGAAGCCAAGTAACCGGCGCCCGTATCCCGATTTTTCAATAACCAACACCTGCTCTGTTGAAAAGTTCTTAAGTCCCTTGGGCACCCCGCCGAAACCTAGTTTGTGGGGGCGTCGAGGGAACGCC
>JAKLKQ010000007.1 GCA_023150555.1 Planctomycetota bacterium | reverse complement strand
AGGAAGCCGTCTCGAAACACAAAAGCCCACCCATGGCGATTCCAGTAGGCTCTACGGCTCACCAAAACCGGGTCTCGCCGCGCAAACCTTCACGGCGATGGCATCCTGCACGATACCTACTTTTCCCCTAAACCCAGTCCCTCGCCATGCCAGTAAACGGTGTTTTGCTTGCACACTGGAAGTACGGTTGTCGGTGTGAAAGTGACCTTTACCAGCACAGGTTTACTTAGCACATTTTCACTTCCTGACCTGTTTTCTTTGATGTCATATCCCTTATGCCAAACTCAGTGGTACTCATTTTATTTCCTTCCATATTCCCTCGTCCTCGACGAAATCCCTTTGGGTTGGTTGTTGGGGGCCTCCATTTACAAAACAAATCTGAATTTCCGACCTGTATTTGTCGCTCGTAAGGTTCACATACTCAACACACAATGTAATTGATCCGTCTTTAATGCCGCCCGAAATTCTAAAAATGCAGTTCTTTTCTTCGCCAGCTCCGCTTATTCCAAGCTCCTGACCTGACCAATCCGGTTTCTCCTTAATGCTTGTCCTAACTCTTCTTATTGCGGTGGTGCCAAGGTTACAAAGCTTGGCATTGATCTTCTCGTTTGCGCCGCTATAAATGCAATTTCGCAGCTCAATCGGGTTGTACCTATCTTGCTTTAGCAAAAATTGCGGCACGCTTTCGGCTGACAGCTCATTGGTCGCAATAGTTAGCAGGCTCTCAAAAGCACCATTGATTGCCTTTAACCCAATAGCTGCTTCAAGATCAGAAATCTGGCCTGAAAGCCAAACTCGGTTGATGTTGGAGTGAACTAAAACGTCAACCAGCATGCGCCGTACATCATTGATGTCCCCTTCCAGCATTGCATCCCTTCCTATTGTAGAATTTAACCTCAATTCGTCATAGTTTGACAAATCGATTATTTTCACGGCATTTTTGCTTACCAATACATTACCGCTGTGTAAGTCTCCGTGAGCGAGATCGTTCTCATGAAGGTGTGAAACCCCATTTATTAGTGCTTGGCCTAGCCGTCTAGCTTCGCTAATTTCAAATCTTGGCCCCTGAAGGTGCTCTCTCAGACGTTTTCCCTCTATCAACTCCAGGATAACTGCCGTGCACGGTTTGCTGTTTGCTGGATTGATAAGCGTTACAATGGCGTGAACCTGTACGATATTTGGATGATTTGCAACAGCGAGAGTCTTTGCGTGAGACAGGGACTTTTCATTTTTCCCTTCAATGAATCTAACTGCGACAAACCGATCTAGGATGCGATCTTTGCATTTATAGACTGTTGCGGAAATACCTCTGCCAATTACATCCATAATTTCAAAGTCTGTGCTAACGATGGAAGGGACCTCTTCGGAGGTCCTGCTATTGGCATCTTCTGAACCACTAACCACAGACTCAGAAGACCTAGCTTGTTCAGACCGCTCCAACTTTCTAATCTGCTTTTCGATGTCTTCCTCAACATGAGCTAACAATGGCCCAACGATATGCTGCAATAGAAACAAATGCCCATCGGCCATATGAGAGCCCACCTGCCCAGCAATACAACAGTCGATGGCCAAATTTCTGCCGCCACAGAGATACTTCCAAAAACAACTCAGTTTCTTTTCCTCATCAGGTGGAGGATCAAATTCAACAGGAGTGTCGCCATCAGCCCAAGCAAATACCATCCTTCCGTCAGTGCCTGGTAACTGAGCAAAACCATCAAAGAAAGTTTTAACAGCAGGGGTCTTTTGAAGATATACCTTGAAGGACTTGAAAGCACTATCCCAAGTAGAGAAAGAAGTCTGCAACAATCGCTTACCTTGACTCACATACTCAATCAAAATTTCTTCCAACTCTGATTTAGAAGCCATTGAATCCTCTCCCATGAACTCAACCTATAGCCACACATATAAAAAGATAGGAGAATTGTCAAGATCCCAATTCAACTAATGCACCTAGGATTACATAATCTCCATCGCAGTGTTATTGGGATCAGTTTACCCGTATCTCAAAGGGTGCGCCATAACTTCCCTTCGCAATGTATGTACTTGAATACGCAGCGTCACGACTTGAACGAGAGCATAGCAAACCTATTCCCTTCCGAGTTCTTCTGTATAGAATCACACCATGGAGGTCAGAAATGCCTAGGCGCAAGTGCGACCGATGTGCCGTAGAGTGCTCCGAAATTGGCCAGCGTGAGCCAGATGATATGTTCTTCTGTCCGGCTTGTTCTGAACACATGCGAAACTATGGCATTCCCGAATTTGATCTTGTTGATGAGGGTCCTGAAGTCAGAAAGTGCGTACCGTGGGTTGTTTCCAATTTCAAGGCGCGATGCATGGATGTCTGCGGTAAGTGCTCCAAAAAGGTCTGGCTAGTTACCCTAAAGGATGAGAGTGTCATTTGCTCCCGGTGTGATAAGCCCACTTATAAGGAGGTTGTTGAGAAGCTGAGCATTTACAAATCCTGGAGGCTCAGGCATGGACCAGTTGGCCCTTATAATTTGGAACTAGCAAAGCAGCACGGCATCAACTTACCAGCTGACTGCTCTGACGTTGAAGCAACAGGTATCATAGGCAAATGGCTGACGGATCACGTAGACGAGTTACCAGCCAGCATACGGCAGAAGGCGTTGATGAACTGCCTTGGAATTAAATATAGTCCCAATATCTTGCATGGGGAAGCAAGTAGGTTAATTACCCTAGCAAAGGGAGACCGAGAACCATTGCGGGCGGAAAGAGAGCGATTCTATGATGAGGTCGAGCGTTTGGAGGCACTCGAAAGTGCAAGATCCGAGTGCGAAGACAGGCATGATCTGTCAATTCCAACCAATCAATCGGATATGACGGCAATAAAGGTTCGCCAATCCACACAAGAAGACTCGAAACTTAGAGTCTTTATATCCAAGGAAGGCCAAACTTGGTTCCATCGGCTCCTGAGGAATTTATTGGGCAAATAGAGGAATCCTATCTAACATTAGTCATCGCTGACGGTGGACTCCTGGACTACCACTCTGGAGCCTACATTGATCGCGGTGACGGCATGCTTCAGGATTAGCATAGCAGGGATCAGAAGCCGCATTAGACTCTCTGTCTATGCAGCGATTCTACATTGTCTGGCGTGTACGTGGAGAGTGGATGGACGCCAGGTGCAGCCTGCCTAGATTGCATTTTGCCTACATTCGACGATCCAGGACAGAACCTCCAGGACTTCCTGACTACCCTTGCCACGCACTTGTCTATGACTCCGATGCTGCCACATGCTACGTATCCTAAAGCATGGAAGAGTTACGGGTGCCGAATGGCAACGGCTTCAATGTGAGCCTGGCGCTGTCATGGTGTGGCCCAATTTAAGAAGGGGTAGTATCCACCCGTTACGGTTTGATCGGCCATGGCTTTGTCGTCTGAAGGCTGCTATATTAGACTGCTAGCGAAAACCTGCAAATTGGAAAGGAAGGCATGAAATGAAAACCTTTGTGCAGTCCGAGACCGGAACGAGGCGGCGTATTTATCGGCGAACCCTATTCGGCTTCTCCGTCCTGTTCGTATGTATTGGCACTATGCTATGGTACGATGCCGGGACTTTGGACAGAAATATAGAAGCTTTGAAAACCTCATATGAGTCTGATTTAAAGAAGTATTACGATAACCCTCGATACCGAGACTATCCCAGCGACGAAGATTTGCTGTCCGCCATGGCAGATAGAAATAGAAATAATGCTTGGGCGACTATATTCTGCATAGTAGGCCTTTATGGCATCGCCCGCTCTTTCCAGCCAACCGGCCGTCAGCTCTTAGATATGCTTGAAGAGACAGAAACCCGGCTCATTTTTCTTATTACCCGTGCAAAATCCAAAGAGAATCAGAAGCCCAATTGCCCAAAATGCACCAAGCCTATAGCTCCCTATGTTGAAACCTGCCCGGAGTGTGATGCCATTTTTACCGATAAAGAGCGCATCGCACTATTCGCCGAAGCGCTGAAATGGCAGGCTTAGCTAACCTAAGGTAGCTCAATTTTCTTTTCCAATTGTTGAATGCCTCTCAGTGCTTACGTCCGGTGCCTTGAACTGGGCGTACCATCATGCACATGTTCCGTAGAGTTAAAATTGCCTCAAGAAATGGTTGCCCTTCGCCGTTCCAGCAATAAGCTGTTAGTATATATCGATAGAGGGCAGTCGTGGCACTCCACAGCAAAGGAGACTCTCATGCGTACCTTCCTTCTCATCCTGGTTTTCAGTCTCAGCACCTCACCCCTCTCGGCAGCCACAGAACAACCAATCAATATCGAAAAGCCAAGTGGTGGGGAACTTTACCAGCCAGGCGCTACCCAAGTGATTCTCCTGGACTCCAAGACCAAAGCCAAGCAGGTCCTTATTGAGTTGAGCAGAGACGGTGGAGGTACTTTTGAGACTCTGGGAACCATCGACAACACAGTAAGGCCAAAGTCATTGAGGCAGCAACTTTCATGGACGGTATCCGGACCAGAATCCAGTGACGCCCTTATCCGAGCAACATCTCAAGACCCACTTAGACCAGGTGAAGGAACTTCGTTCACGTTTAATATTGGCACTCCAAACCTTAACCCTGCAACGCCAGACTCCAGGTATGTACTTCGAGCCGGTGATACCATGACGGGCAACCTTGCCCTTCCTTCTGCTGGCCCAACTGACAACGCACACGCCGCCAACAAGAAATATGTTGATGACGCTAACGCCTCTCAAGACACGACAATTTCAGCGAAGGTAGCTAAGAGCGGTGACACGATGTCCGGAAATCTAAAGCTGCCAATCGTTGGACCTACAGCAGATGAGGACGCTGCAACCAAAAAGTATGTAGACGATGAAATCACCACACTGGACTCAGCACAAAGTACGGCACTAGATGGGAAGGTTTCCAAGATTGGTGACACCATGACAGGGAACCTAAAGCTTCCTGCATCAGGTCCAGTAGCCGATGAGGATGCCACAACGAAAAAATATGTAGACGACGCCAATGGTACTCAAGATACAGCAATTGCAGGTAAGGTGAGCAAGTCTGGCGACACGATGACGGGCCTTTTGAAATTGCCAGTATCCGGACCTGTAGCGGACGAGGATGCAGCCACCAAGAAATACGTTGATGATGCCAATGGTTCTCAGGACACTGCTCAAACAACAGCGCTTAATGGAAAGGTCAGTAAGTCTGGCGATACCATGTCCGGTATCCTTAAGCTACCAATCGCTGGACCTTCAGCAGATGAGGATGCCACAACGAAAAAGTATGTTGATGATCAGAATGCAGCCCAGAATGCTGCCGGTGGAGTAGTTCCTTCTGGTTACTCGATTCTTGGGGACACATCAGTAGCACCAGCAGGCTATACCTACACTGGAGATTCAATCAATCTTGGCGGGGACACATGGACTGCTAGAGCGAATATGCCTACCGCTAGAGCGAATGTGGGAGCCTGTGTGCTAAATGAAAAAATTCATGTCATCGGAGGACAGACTGGCATTCCAAATATTATGACAGGTGTTCAAGAGATTTATGATCCGAGTACTAACACCTGGGACACCACAAAAGCCTCAATGCCTACAGCCCGCCGTGCAATGTCAGTAACAACCGTAAATGGGAAAATCTATGCAATTGGTGGATTCGTAAATGACGTTGTTGGGTACCTCGACACCAACGAAGAATATGATCCAGGCTCCAACACCTGGAGCACCAAGACTGCGATGCCAACTCCGAGAGCAGCAGCGGCAATAGCTGTTCTTGATGGGAAGATTCATGTTATCGGAGGAACGGACGGAGGAACAAATTTCGGGACTCATGAAGTATACGATCCAGGAAGCGATTCCTGGAGCACTCTGGCTTCAATGAGCGCCAGACCAGATTGTGTTGCAGAAGTCATTGATGGCAAAATTTACGTCTTTGGTGGTGGAGGAGGGTCTCCAACTGATTTAGTTGAAGCCTACGATCCCGCAACCGATAGCTGGGAAACAAGAGCTTCAATGCTCACAAAGCGAGGGGGTCTCAGTGTAGGTCTCTTAGGCGGAAAAGTGTACGCCATTGGTGGCGGGAACTCAGTTGATTACTGGTTAGGCACGAACGAAGAGTACAATCCAGCCTCCAACTCATGGACTACAAGGACAGCAATGCCTACGGCGAGATATGGAATGGCTATTGGTGTAGTGAACTCACGCCTATTTATAATTGGCGGCTACCAGAGCGGCTTCCTAAACAAAACCGAGGAATACACAAAGCCGTCCATCTACTACATCCATAAGAAGGATTGAGAACTTTGGCCGGATACCCCTCCCCCTACGGGGTAACTTTTCGCCTCTTGAACTTTGGAAACCTATTCCGGTAAACATGTCTATAAACTGGGCTGAAAATTTCAGGGGAATTTCTGCTAATCTGCCTTGGGAGCGGAGCGGTTAGGAGTTAGTGTATAGGCTTGGTTACATAGGGCTATCCTAGAGTACGCACAGCTTCCATTGCTTTCGTTGAATCTGCTTCTGCATAAATTTCAGTCGTTATTAATGATTCATGGCCTAGAAGTAGGCGTGCCGTCTCGATTCCAAAATGTCTTCGATAGTTTGTTGCCGCATTGTGTCTCAGTTGGTGTGGCGACCATGGCGAGACTCCTGCTTTGATACATGCTCGATGGATGGCCCTCCGATAGCTAGCAGTTGTGTAGTGATTGGCGACTGTTCGTGAGGTTCTTTTGGGATTGGGCTTTTGATCCGGACGTCTGTGGGTTGGGCATTTAGCTGCCGCCTCTTGGATCGCTTCCTTTGGAGAGAATAGAGGTCCGGATCTAGGTAGGAATTGCATGAGAAGGCATTTTGCTTGTGGTCCAAAATAGATTATGCGGTCTTTGCCATGATGGGTGGTTTTGTGCAAAGTTGGGGAAAACTTCCAAACAGAACCTTCTTGGTCGATCTGGTTACCGGTGAGTGATACAAGTTCACCTGCTCTGGCTCCGGTCAATAGCTGTAGTTGGATGAGATTCCACACTTGCCTACTCACGTAAGGTTGAATCGCCAGTATGTCTTCAAGCGGAGCGGGTTTAATGGGGTGAGATTCCGTGGCTTCGGTTCTTCCCCGCTTGAGTGGCGCTATTGCCTGAAGAGTTTGATATATGACGATTGGGACAAGTTCTTCTGCGACTGCCCATTTGAATATGGAGCGGATTCGGTTGATCTGGTTATTGATGTTTGTTCTGCACCATCCTTTAAGAATCATCTGTAGCCTTAGTGCTTTTAGCACTCTTGGCCCAAAACTTTCTACTGCTAGGTTGCCATAAGATGAGGTCAAAAGTTGTATCAGGGTCTTAAAATTTGCATACTCGCTAGTACGTTCCCCGGTTGGCTTCCGATAGTAGATGTTGGCATGGCTCAGGAATTGGGCTGTGAGACTTTGAATGGTGAGTCGAGTGGAGGGTTGATCTGAAGTATTGGGATTCTCTCGCCATCTAGCCAGGAGCCTGTGGTATTCCTCATAGCTTTCCGGTGACCCAAAAGTTCCGAGGTAGTGCCTTTTGCCTTCTAGAACTATGAAGGCCCGGTCTCGATTTTTTGACCTCTGACATCGGTACTTTGGAAGTTTCGTAGGAAGCACAACCAATTTCCTCACTCGAAGCGTATCAGTGATACGTTTTGCATCGAGTGCAGGCTTTAGTTGTCAGTCGATCTTGAGGGTATAAGTCTTAACAATTTAAGACTTTAGATGGTCGGGGCGACAGGATTTGAACCTGCGACCTTCTGACCCCCAGTCAGACGCGCTACCAAACTGCGCTACGCCCCGAGCCATCGAACGGCAGTACGTTTGTATCCAATGCCGAAGTCGTTGCAAGTAGAGGGACTTCGCTCCTGCTATTTCTTCGGGCGGCCCAGACTTATGGCTTTGTCGATCTTCTCCTGCGAGATACAGCCGCTGTCTCGGTGCCGGCGCCGCTTGCGGTCCTTGCCCTTCTGGCATTCCTCGCAGAGCGCCTCTTTCGCCTTGCTTGACTTCTTGGGATTCTGCTCGGTGACCAGAGCACCGCACCGGTCGCAATAGCTCAGATGCATGGCCTGCTCCTCGAAAGCCCACATCCTCTTTATACCCGACTTGCCGGATCACGCGGAGTGCAAATAACGGCCAGGCTGGGGATGTCAGTGGGGAGGCTGGCTGCCGCTGGCGAGCTTCTGACGGCGAAGCTGCCCGCAAGCCGCGTCGACGCCCTTGCCCTTCGAGAAGCGAATCGTACAGGAGACTTGGTAGTCCTCGATGACCTTCTGAAACTTTTGTTGGGCTTCGATGGAAGGGCGTTCGAAACCGGAGCCCTCGACGGCATTGAACGGAATGAGGTTGACCTTGCAGGGCAGGCCTTTCAACAATGCGCCCAGTTCCCGCGCCTGCGCTTCGTTGTCGTTTACGCCGGCTAGCATGACGTATTCGTAGGTGACGAAGCGGCCGGTCCGGCGGGAGTATTCGCGCGCGGCTTTCATCACGTCGGCGACCGGGTAGCGGTTGGTGACCGGAATCAGGCGTTCGCGGGTGGCGTCGTCCGGAGCGTGCAGGCTGATGGCCAGTTCGACGGGGCGCTTGTCCTTCGCGAGTTTTTCGATGCCCGGCACGATGCCCACCGTCGAGATCGTGATGCGGCGCGCGCCGATGCCGCACCCGCGCGGCGGCGGCGCGTTGAGCGTCTGCACGGCGGCCATGACCTCGTCGTAGTTGTGAAGGGGCTCGCCCATGCCCATGAATACGACGTGCGTGGAATGTTCACCCGAACGCCCCCACATCTGCAGGTACTGTTCAATGATCTCGTGGCATTCCAGGTGGCGCTCAAAGCCGCTCAGGCCCGTGGCGCAGAAGACGCAACCCATCGCGCAGCCGACCTGGCTCGAAAGGCAGCTGGTCAAGCGTCCCGGCACCCGGATCTGGACCGACTCGATCAAGGCTCCGTCGCGGGCGCGCCAGAGCCACTTCACCGCGTCATCGCCGGCGCTGGTGCGGACGAACGAGAGATCGTACATCGGGGCGATTTCGGCCAGTCGGGCGCGCAGGGCCTTTGAAAGGTTCGTGACCTGATCGTAGGAGGCGACGCCCTTGCGGAAGACGAATTCGCGAAGCTGCGTCGCGCGGAAAGCGGGCTCGCCTTGGCTCTTGAAGAATGCGGCGAGGTCGTCCTCGTTCATCATGGAAACGGTCTTGGGCGCCTGCGGAACGTACTGCGGCTTGGTTGGTGGCGTGCTCATGCAAAGAGTGTATCGCTTCACGTTCGGGCCGGAAAGTGCAAGGCGCTTGATCAAGGCTTCGCTTCGAGGGCCTCGAGCGTGGCTTTGGCCAATTTCATGAAAGCCGGATTTCCGCGCAGGCGTTTCGCTTCGGCGCGCGCCTCGTCGATCCGCCCCAACTCCACCAGCGCGCGGAGACGGTTTGCGAGCACCATCGGATGGTCCGGGCGCAGGGCGAGCGCCTGGTCGGCGAACTCAAGGCCACGCTCGGGGTGGTTGCGAATCGCGCATTCGTCGAAGCACAGGTACCGCAAGGCCTCGAACTTCGCGCCCTGCTCGTTCACGCGCTCCGCACGTCCGGAGTGGATCTCCCCGTATATTGCCCGTGCTTCGTCCCACAGTCCGAACTGCTCCGCGAGGTTGCCGTGTTCGACGAGGACGTTTAGCGGTGCGAGCTGCCGGTCGAAATCGTCGCATGCCTTTGCCGCGCGGTGCAGTTGCAGGGCTTCCTCCAGCGACTGATTCCTCGCTGCGGGGTCGGAGATGTCCTGCGAAGCGTGGAAAAGATAGTTCGCCAGGGTGGCAGGTCCGAAGGAACTCGCGGGTTGCTTGGCGATGGCGTCGCGAAGCAGCGCGGTGAGGTCGCGATAGTCCCAGGCGCGGTGGACGGCCATGCCCAGGAGCAGCGCCAACGCCACGGCAGCGACGGCGGGCAGGTGCCGCAACTTGAGGCGCTGCCAAGTGGCCAGAGCGGCCTCGCCCAGCAGGAGGCCGAAGCCTGGCAGCGAAACGTAAAGGTAGCGGTCTTGAAAGGGAAACGATGTCGTTACGAAGGGATTGATGTATGGGCCAAAGCCCGCGGCGATCCAGACCGCATAAAAAAGGACGCGCCGCCAAGGCACGCCGGCCCAACGCGCCCAGGTAGCAAGCGCCAGGGCCGCTACGAGCCCGCCGCCGAGCACGGGCCATTCCGGATGGTCGGGCGAGATGTGATAGAAGAAACTCAGGTTTACCGGCCAGAGGAGCAGCAGGACGTACCGCGCGGCGAGGTAGACACCCATTAGCCACGGACCCAGCGGCGGTTCGCCGAGCGGCGGCATGGCGACGTCGGCGTGGGAACGCGAGAGAACGAAAAGCGTCAGCGCGACGGGCACGGCGAGCAACGCAGCACGAGCGAGGCGCTTGGGCCAGGTGCCTTGTCGGTGCACAAAGCAATCCCAGGCTACGAGGACCGGCCACCACGAGATGCCGGAACCCTTGCAGAGCTGCGACAGGATCAGCAGCGCCGTCGCCGCCAACGTGCGTGCCCAGGACGGTTCGCTAGTCTCGTCGTCCCCAATGAAGACGTACAGCGCCCACAGGCCGAAGAGTGCCGGCAGGATATTGTTGCGCTCGACGACCCAGCAGACGCTTTCGGTAACGGTGGGATGGAAGAGGAAGAAGAGCGCGGCGAAGAGCGCCACGCCCAGATTCTTGGTCAGGCAAAGGCCGATCCGCAATACCAGCCAGCCGCAGAGACCGTGATAGAGTCCGCTCATCAGGCGGAAGCCCCATGGCGCGAAATCGGAGACCGCTTTCCCTGGCTTGCCGAAGATCGCGTGGTCGATGGCCAGCGAGAGGAAGCTCAGCGGCGACCAATGCGCGGAGCTGAAGCCTTCCCCGGTGCTCTTGCCGAACGGCAGCCGCAGCTGCGTGAAGATGTATCCAATGCCGTGGGTGACCAGCGGATTCTCGGTGGTCGCGAACTTGTCGTCGTACGCGATCATCAGCGGCGCGTTGTGCACGATCAGGCCGGGCAGCAGGCCCAGCGCCATCATCACAGGTACCGCCGAGCGCGGGCGTTCGAAGAGCCTGCGCCACAAGGGCGCGGCGCCGAACGGTGCGCAGGAGCCGCTCATGCCGCCTTGCGCTCCAGTACCACCAGCAGCCGCATGCCGGTCAGCCACGAAGCGAAGGGCCACGTCAGCACGCGTTCGACCGCATGGAGAGGCGGCACCAAAAACGCCGGCAGCAGGCCGAAGTAGCTGAAGCCGCCGGTGGCTGGCCAGACCAGAAAATCGCTGTGCTCGACGGAGACCAGCGCGAGTTCCGGCACGCGCTTCAGCGTCTCGGGCAGGCCGCGAACGAAGAGCAGTGTCGCGAGGCCCTGGTTGGTGAAGGTGAATCCTTCGTTCTTCGGCTCGGGCTGGCCGTCCTCGGCGAAGACGTCCTGCGTCAGGTCGATGGGCTCGTGGTGGAAAAGCCCCAGGATCAGGCGCGCCCAGGGCGTGCCGGCCGGATCCAGGATTACGATGCGTCCGCCGGGTTTCAGCGCGCGCGCGGCGGCGCGCAGGAAGTTCAAGGGGCGCGGCAGGTGGTGCAGGCAGTCGATCAGCACAAAGTTGCCGACCGATCCGGGTTCGTAGGGCAGCTTGCGCGCGTCGACGGTTTGGTCGATCCAGTCGCCGCCCTTGATCGCGTCGGTGGCGACGGTCTCGGGGAAGAAGGCCTTGAAGTTGCCCACGCCCGCGCCGATCTCGACGGCGGGCCGCGCCGGTGAAAGGTGCGCGACGATGCGTGCGTACCAACGCGCGTAGAGATTGCGGATCGAGCCCTTGCGCGCCCACGTTTTCTGCTGGGCCGCCAGTTCGTCGCGGTAGTCGTTGAAGGGGGTCTTGGCCATGGTCGCCGTCCGCGCGCCGGCTACTGGCACTTCAGGCGCCAGAGCGCCAGGCCACACATGCGAAACAGCAGCAGGCCGTGGCGGAAGCGGCTGATGTTGGTGGTGCCGTAGGTGCGGTCGCGGTAGCGGATCGGCACGTCCTGGATCTTGAGCTGAAGTTTTGCGGCGCCGAAGAGCAGATCGAAGTCGCCGAAGGGGTCGAAGTCGCCGAAGTAGGCGCGCCCGGCGACGATCTTCTCGTAGTCGGCTTTCGTCAGCACCTTGGTGCCGCAAAGCGTATCCTTCACGCGCTGTTCCATCAGGAAGCTGAAGGCGTGGCCGAAGAATTTGTTCGCGCAGAGGTTCAGGAAGCGCATGGCTTCCTGTTCCATCGGGTAGACCAGGCGCGACCCGTTGACGAACTCGACGCGGCCGCTTTCCAGCGCGTCGTAGAAGTGCGGCAGGTCCTCGGGCGTGACGGTCAGGTCAGCGTCGAGGATCATCAGCACGTCGCCGGTGGCCTTGGCGAAGCCCAGGCGCACGGCGTCGCCCTTGCCCTTGCTGGGCTGCTTGTGGACCTGGATCTCCATCTCCGGGTGGTCGCGCTGGGCCTTTACGCAGCGATCGTAGGTGTCGTCGGTACTGTTGCCTTCGACGAAGATCAGTTCGGTTCCCGCGCCCATTTGGGGCAGGCGCTCGGCGATGCGCGGGATGTTGCCGGCTTCGTTGCGGCAGGGGCAGACCACGCTGACCTTCGGCGGGCGCGCGAAGGGCTTTTGGAACAGGCGCGCGACGACGATGTTGCTCACGCACAAATGCCGAAACGGCCAGAACGGCGCCAGAAAGCGGTTGGCCAAAGCGCTCAGCAGTGGAAAGCGCTTGGGCGCGATGATGCGGGAAAAGCGCCGCACGACGTCGAAGCCGCGCAGGCGCAGCATGCCGTCGATGTCTTCCGAGGTGACCCAGTTTAGCATCGGCTGGCGCGCCTTCAGGCCAAACATCTCGGCCGCCGAGAAGGCGGGTTGCCAGAGGCGGCTGTGGAAGTTCATGACCAGCCGCGTGCGCGGGTGGCAGTATGGCTTGAGCTTCTCGAAGACGGCCTCGATGTCGTACAGGAAGCCGACGAGATCGCTGAGGATGATGTAGTCGAAGGGTTCGCTGGGCGTGTCGTAGTCCTCGATGGCGCTGGCTACGAAGGTGAACTCGGTGCCCGGGTACTTCGTGCGGGCATGCTCGATCATCGAGGGGCTCAGGTCGACGCCGACGCCGGCCTTCGGCTTCAGGGCGGCGAGCAGGTCGCCGGTGCCGCAGCCGACTTCAAGCACGCGCGAGCCCGGCGGAACGAGGAAGCGGTAGATGCGCTCGAGTTCCAGGTAGTAGCCGAGGTTTTTCTTCCGCCAGCGGTCGCGGTCGGGCGCCAGCGTGTCGAAGTACTCGCGAATGCGCTGGTTGCATTCGGCCAAGTCCGCGGGCCGGAAGGGCCGGTCCAGGGGCACCTGCGTGGCGGCGGGCGCCTCGGGCGCGGCAGTCTGCTGGGGCGCGGTCTCGCTCATGGCGTCTCGGGTGCCCCGGTTACAGGCCCAGGTCCCGCATCTTCTCCCAGAGGTTCTTGCGGGAGATGCCCAGCAGCTTGGCCGCCTTGGTGCGGTTGCTGCCGGTGTGCTCCAGGACCTTGCGGATGTAGGTGCGTTCGGTTTCGCTGACGACCTCCTTTAAAGGAGGATACTCGACGGGATCCGCGCCGCGGACGGGCTGGGCCGAAGCCACGGCGCTCTCGGCGGGGTTGCGCGCAGGTTCGGGACGGTGGGCTCCCGCGCCGGCCAGGAGGGTGCTGGCGGAGGTGTGCAGGCCGGCCATGGTGGTGGCGTGGGTCATCGCAGCGGGGGGCTGGAGCAGGAAGCGCTTCTCGAGCCGGTCGCTGGCGCCGGCCATGGCGATGGCGCGCATGACGCTGTTTTCCAACTCGCGCACATTGCCTGGCCACGAGTAGTTCATCATCTCGCGCAGGGTCTCTTCGTCGACGCGGTAGCGCCGTCCGCCGCCGTGGATCTTGCTGAAGTGTTCGATCAGCAGCGGCAGGTCTTCCTGGCGCTCGCGCAGCGAAGGCAGGTGCAACTCTACGACGTGGAGGCGGAAGTAGAGGTCGTCGCGGAAGCGGGCCTGGCGCACGAGCATCGAGAGGTCGACCTTGGACGCGACGATCACGCGCACGTTCACCTTGATGGTGCGGGTGCCGCCGATGCGTTCGAACTCGCGTTCCTGCAGCACGCGCAGCAGCTTGACCTGGGTGGGCAGGTTCATGTCGTCGATGTCGTCAAGGAAGATCGAGCTGCCGTCGGCCATCTCGAAGCGCCCGCTTTTGCGGTCCTTGGCATCGGTGAAGGCGCCCTTCTCGTGGCCGAACAACTCGTCTTCCAGCAGGTTCTCGGGCAGGGCGGCGCAGGAGAGCTTGACCATCTTCTTTTCGCAGCGCGGCGAGTTGCGGTGGATGGCCTGCGCCACCAGCTCCTTGCCCGTGCCCGATTCGCCGGTGATCAGGACCGTGGCGTCGCTGGGGCCGATGGTCTCGATCATGTCGTACAGTTCCTGCATGCGCTTCGACTTGCCGACCAGGCGGTCGATGCGGAACCGCCCGGTCACCTGCGTCTTGAGGCGTTCGACCTCCATCTTCAGGCGCCGCAGTTCCTCGATTTTCTGCAGCCGCGCTAGGACTTCCTCGTTCAGGAACGGCTTGAGCAGGTAATCGGCGCCGAGCTTCGTGGCCTGGATCGCGGTGTCGATGGTCTGGTGCGCGGTGATGACCAGCAGCGAGATGTCCGGGTGGCGTTCCCGCGCCGGGGCCAGCAGGTCCAGCCCCGAACCGTCGGGCAGCTGAAGGTCGGTGATGACGCAATCGAGTTCCCCGGCGTCCAGCCCTTCGCGGGCCTGGGCGAGGTTCTCGCAGCGCCGCACGATGTGGCCGGCGTCCTCGAGCGCGTCGCCGAGCGTCATGCGGATCGTCTTCTCGTCGTCCACCAGAAGGATATTCAACGGATTGGGCATAGGCTTCCCTAGCTCCGGACCGGTTCCTGCTTTTCGGCGGGCAGCACCACGCGCACCGTGGTGCCCCGCGCTACTTCGCTCTCGATCGCCACCGAGCCGCCGTGCTCGGACACGATGTACTTCACGATGGCCAGGCCCAGGCCGGTGCCGCGGCCGGCGGCCTTGGTGCTGAAGAAGATCTCGCCCGCCTGGTCGCGCACCTCCTGCGCCATGCCGGCGCCGGTGTCGCCTACGGTGACGAGGACGTTTTCGCCCTCGCGCCGCGCGCCCAGGCTCAGCCGCCGCTGGCCTTCGGGGCGCCCTTCCATTGCGTCGATGGCGTTGACCATCAGATTGAGCACCACCTGCCCGAGTTCGGTGCGGTTTCCGTAGACGATGGCGGCCGACGTGCCGGCGGCGAAGTCGCGCGCCAGTTCGATCTTCTCCTTTTCCATGCGGTGCTTGCAGAACAGCAGTGCGCCCTCGAAGACCTCGGCCACATTCACCGAACTGTGTTGCGGGACAGGGCGCGCGAACTGGAGCATGCTCGAGAGGATCGTCTGCACACGCTTGAGGCCGTCTTCGATCAGCCCCAGGTATTCGGCATCGCGCGTGCCGGGCTCGGCCTTCTGCAACAGCGAGCGGGTAGCGTTGAGCATCCCGCCCAGCGGGTTGTTGATCTCGTGGGCCACGCCGGCCGCGAGCCGCCCGGTGACCGAAAGCCGTTCGCTGAGCAGAAGTTTCTTCTGGGCGTCCTCCTTCTGGCGCAGCGCTTCGGCAACGCGTTTTTCCATCTGCAGGCGCAGCTCGTTGACTTCGCCGACCATTCCGTTGTAGCTGCGGATCAGGTCGCCGACCTCGTCGGTGCGGTCGGTGTGCGGTACGGTGGGCAGCGCGCCCCGGCCGCCGGCGGCCAATCGGCTGTTAAGAGCCAGCCGTTCCACCGGCTTGATGACCAGGCGCAGCAGCAGGCCGTAGATTGCCAGGCCCAGGACCGCCGTGCCGACCAGCATCGCGATGAAGACGCTCCAAAGTTCGCGCGCCAGGCCCAGTTCGGCCGCCGGAGCGAGGTAGAGCTGCCAGGGGCTTTCGTCGGCGTCGACGGGCGACAGCGGCCGGCGGACCATGGGCATGCCGGTGTTCTCTTCCGGATCGAAGTCGGCCGGTGGCGCTTCCTTGCGGCTCCAGCCCACCAGCTTGCCGCGCCCGTCGGTGATCGCCCAGAAGCTGGGCTCGGGGCTCATCGAAACCAGATCTTCGCCGCTGCGCACGCGCGCCCGGCGTTCGCTGCGGGGAATCTGTTCGACCAGGGCTGCCATGCGGTTGGCAATAAGCTGTCCGACCTCCATCCGGGCGTTGACGCGGTTCTGCACCAGCTCCGGGATCAGCGCTGCCGCCACCAGCAGGTAGAGCAGCGCCATCATCGCCGCGATCACCGACAGGATCTTGGCGCGCAGCTTCATGGTCGGACCCACGCCGGGCCGAAGGCAATCCGGGCCGGTTCCGCCGGACCCGTGGCGCACCTCGGGATGCGCCGCTTCCGAATGCTCACCGCCTACGGTTCCTTGGGGTCCAACTGCATCGCGGCGGGCTCGGGGAAGATCAGGTCCCCGGCCAGCCGGGCCAGGGCCGCGCGCAGCAGGCGGTACTCTTCCGCGGCGCGCTCGAAGTCCGCGCGCTCGATGCTGCGATTGACGTTGGGCATCAGCACGAAGCCCTCGGGCCCCGCGTCCTTGTGCTCGGGCTTCAGCAGCTTGCGGAAGTCGGACGGATCCTCGGCGACGACGACCTCGCCGGCCTTGCCCAGTTGCACGAGCTTGCGGCGGTAGGGCGCCAGTTGCCCGCGTTCGTCGCGCGTACGCGTCGCGTTGTCGTAGTTCTGCTGGCAGATCTCCATGCGCTTGCGGAGGTTCTCCAGCAGGACTTTGCTCAGGGACCCAACGGCCTTCTGGGTGCCGTCCGTATTGTTCTCGAAGGCGATGACCGTGCGGCCCGAGGCGTTGTCGACCTTCACTTCCAGGGCCTTCAGGTGGGTGACCGCCAGGGGCAGGTTCGCGGCGATGACCAGCTGCCGTTCACCGGCGGCTTCCGGCGGAGTGTTGTTTGGGGTGGTGCCGCCGCCGCCGTTACCGCCGACGGTTGCGGCATGGGCTTCCAGATTCTCCAGCAGGCGCAGCTGCCGGATCGACTCGGACAGTTGCGCACTCAAGTCCTGCGCATCGGTGCCGGGGAACTCCAGATGCCCCACCAGCAGCGGGCCAAGGTCGCCTTCGGCCGGCTTGCGCTTGGCCGCGTCGTTCCACTTGTCGGGTCCGGCGAAGAGGCGGCCGTCGCCACGTGCCTCCTTCAGGAAGACCAGCGAAAGGCGCCCGAGTTCCTTCCAGCTCTTGTCGCCGACCAGCGCGCGCACGCGGCCGTCGGGCTGGATCAGCACGCGCGAGGTTTTCTTGGGCAACTTGCCCAGGTCGCCGGCCAGCGCGCCTTCGGGCACGCCCAGGAAACCATCGTCGTCGAAGTACAGCCGCCCCGCGCGGACGAAGGCCATCGCGCCGGCGTCGAGGTTCAGCGGCGCGTAGGCGCGCTTGAGGATGATGGGGAGAAAGAGCTTTGAGTCGGTGCCCGCGTCGGGCATGGCCACGTCCATGGGGTGGCCCGAGTAGGTCAGGCGCCCGGGCTTCCAACTGACGGACAGCCGCAGGCCGTTCGGGTCCTCGTCCAGGCCTGGCTTGCAAGCCATGTGAATGCGGTGGCGCACGGCATCGCCCTCGACCAGCAGGCGTTCGCGTTGGGCGAGCACCTTCTGCAGAAAGGCCGCGCGCTGGTCGCCCGCAAGCGACTGCGTGAAGATGCGCGCGCCTTGGTTCGGAGGCGGTGCCGGGTCCTTCGAATCGGCCTGAAAGCCCAACTCCAGCAGCAGCGCGCGAGCCGATTTGGCATTGCCGTCGGAGGTCAGCAGCCTGACCGTGAAGGTCGCGTTTCCGTTCGGTGGCACCGAGGCCTGCACGATGGCGGTTGGCGCTTGCGCTGCAAGCACTGCTTCGCGCTCGACTTCGGGTCCAGATTTGGGGGGGCGCAGGGCGGAACGCCTAAGAGGCGCGCGAAGATCCAGCGTCTCTTCGGAGAAACCCTCGCCCTTCAAGGTCTCGTTGTCGGGGTCTTCACCATGTGCTTTCTGGGCGCTTCCAAGCAAGGCGAAAAGGGTGAGCAAAGGCAGGAATACGATGCTAACTCTGTATGTCTTAAGGTGGTTAGGTGAATGGAGGTTCATGTCGGCCTCAGTTACCGTTTCGTTACGAACGCTACCTTACCCGTGGCGCATATGCAACGGCAAAGCCACAACACGCCAAAACTTGAGAGGGGCTCAGCCTCCATTTAATTCGTGAGATTTTTTGCTAAACTACGCTGGCCAACCTGCCGATTTAGGTCTATATTAGAAGCGTTAGGGCTAATTGGGTCCGAAAGGTTTGAGAGAGCAGTCTGCCACGTTCGAAGATTTGGTTGGTCTGGGGGAAGGACGGCGAAGGGTTGTTCACCCAGCGTCAGAGGAGATTGAAGCGATGAACTACACACCGAAGCAATTGCAGATCCTGAGGCTCATCTTCAACTACCAGAAGAGCCACGGGTTCTCGCCCACATACGCGGAGTTGGCGAAGGACCTGGGCGTCTCGACGATCACAGTCTTCGAGCACCTCGAAGCGCTGGAGCGCAAGGGCGCAATCCGCCGCCGCCGCCACGAGGCGCGCTCGGTGGAGATCATCGAGCCCAACTTCCTGCGCGAGCAGAACAGCAAGCGCACGCTCCCGGTGAAGGGCACCATCGCCGCCGGCAAGCCGATCGAGGCGATCGAGAGCAGCGAGGAACTGCCGTTCGGCGAGATCTTCAACGCCACCAGCGACACCTTCGTCCTGAAGGTCCGCGGCAACAGCATGGTCGACGACCACATCGTCGACGGCGACCTCATCATCGTCGAAGGCCGCGAGACGGCGCACAACGGCGAGATCGTCGTCGCGCTGCTGCCCGACGGCCAAGCGACGCTCAAGCGCTTCTACCGCGAGAACGGCCGCATCAAGCTGCAGCCGTCGAACCCCAGCATGGCGCCGATCTTCCTCGACAACGTCAAGATCCAGGGCATCTTCAAGGGCCTGGTGCGCAAGACGAACTGATGGCGCAGGCGCGATTCGAAGCCCGCAAATGGGGCGGCCCGGGAAACCTGGCCGCCCCTATTTTTTTAGGCCGCCGCAGGGAATCCCCTCTAAAAGTCAAGCAACCCGATCCAAAAGGTGTATATAGAAGAGAAATTCCAACGCTTTGGCCGATGGCTGGCGCCTCGTGAATCCGGCGCCAGGCGGCGGGCGCGACACCTCCTGCACCCCGAAAGGACGGCACTACCATGGGCAAGAAACTGAAGGTCGGCATCGTCGGCGTCGGCAGCATCTACAAGACCCACGTCCCAGGCTGGCAGGACAGCCCCGACGCGGAACTGGTCGCGCTGGCGGACATCAACCCCACGCAGCTGAACAAGGTCGGCGACGAGCTGGGCGTCAAGCTGCGCTACGAGAAGGCCGAGGACCTCTTCGCCAACAAGGACATCGACATCGTCGACATCTGCACCGCCAGCCAGTACCACGCGCCGCTGGCGATCCCCGCGCTTCAGGCCGGCAAGCACGTCATCTGCGAGAAGCCGCTCGCGCCTAAGCCCAGCGACATCAAGAAGATGATTGCGGCGCGCGACAAGAGCAAGGTCCTGCTCATGGCCGCGCAGCACATGCGCTTCCAGGCCGCCAGCCAGGCGCTGAAGGAGGAAGTCGTGGGCGGCCGGCTGGGCGACGTCTACCACGCTCGCGGCTGGCTGCTGCGGCGCGCCAGCGCGCCGGCGCGGCCGTCGTACGTCAGCAAGCAGCACGCCGGCGGCGGCGCCTGCCTGGACATCGGCGTGCACATCCTGGACCTGACGCTGTGGCTGATGGGCAACCCGCGGCCGGTGGCGGTGACGGGCATCGCGCAGGACAAGCTCGCCAAGATGCCCGGCACGTTCCTGGGCAAGGGCAACCCGATCCCGGAAAGCTGGGACGTGGAAGAGTTTGCGGCGGGCTTCGTGCGCATGGACAACGGCGCGACGCTGATCCTCGAGGTCAGCTGGCTGCTGCACCATCCGACGGAGAGCAACGAGTGCCGCATCTGGCTGTACGGCACCAAGGCCGGCGGGACGTGGCCGGAGCTCCAGATCACGACGACCAACCCCACGGCTAAACGCCACGAAGACCACAGGTTAAAGGTTTCGGAGGGCATGGAGGCGCACGCCGCCGAATGCGTCGCCTTCGCCGATGCCGTGGCCCACGGAAAGCCCGCGCCGGTGCCGCCCGAGCAGTCCCTCGACGTCGGCCTGATCCTCGACGGGCTCTACCAGAGCTCCGCCAGCGGCCGCGAAGTCGCCATCGAGCGCTGAAAAAAAACGAGCGCGGCCTCGCGACTGACGAAATTTGTCGGTCGCGAGATTTCGCGACTTCGCTGTTTCAGATTCGCGAAATTTCGCGACTCACCATGTGCTGCGCGACGTGCTGGAGTGCACATGGCGATTTGTATCGATCTATCCTCGATTCCAACAAGGTGCAGCGAAAAAAGCAGCACGCAAGCATTGGAGTTATGACGTTTTTGCACATCGTGGATGTGTTACGTTGCGCGACGTGCAATATACGCTTTGCGTACCAACTGCGAGCCGGGGTCCGGGTGCCGGTGTCCGGAAAAGGTAACGGCGAACGGCAAACGGCAAGAACCAAAAAATCGGAAATACAGCGAAAGGAAAAGCAGGCCGGGGCGCTCGACGTGTTACACCGACGAACAGGGGCGAGAACGGCAAACGGCCGCGTGTCTCCTGGCCGCCTTCCGTAATCCGCAATCGCGCGGACGAAAGGACTTCCACTCATAGGAAGTCCTCCGTGCATCTCTGCGTTCTCTACGTCTCTGTGTTGAAGTCGTTCCGTGGCACGGAAGGCGCGCGGCTACTGGGCGAGCAGGCTCTTCGAGGCGAAGCGCACCAGGCCGCCGCCGGCGGGGTTGCGGCGGCTCAGCTCGGCGGGGTAGTTGGCGGGGCCGGCGGTGTCGGCGTCCAGCGTCACGGTCAGCGGCAGCAGCACGGCGCTGCCGTTGGGCGCGGCGGGCGCGATGCCCAGCGCGGCCTCCAGGTCCACGTTCTTCAGGCTGAGCTTCAGGAAGCGGCGGCGGCCCAGCACGACCTTGCCCTTCGCCGATCCGCCCGCGCCGGCTGCGCCTTCGAAGCGCCCCTTCGCATCGGTGGTGACCGGCCCGATGACCAGCGTGCCCAACTGCACGGTCACGTCCGCGGCGGCCGCGCCGCCGGGCAGCAGGTCCGCGCCGAGGTCGATCTTCAGCGTCGCGCGGTCGCCGGGCTGGGCCTTGGCGGTGGGCGAGGCCAGGCGCCCGGTGAAGCGGCTCAGCAACACGCCGCCGGCGGTGACGGTGAGCTTGTTGATGGTCACGTCGAAGGACGATTCGGCGCCGGTGTGCGTCACCGCGCCGGTCGCGCGGACGAAGCCGCTGCCGGAATCGGGGCCGTAGATGAAAGAGAGGCCGTGGTCGGTGGCGCGGAAAAGGAAGGTCGTGGTGCCCAGGGTGTCGTGGGGAATCGGGCCGGTGTAGGGCTGCCACGCGCCGCCGCCCTTCTTGAACTCGATGGAGGCCACGCCGCTTTCGCCCAGCTTGTCGGCGGCGTCGCAGACGACGAAGCCGGAGCCGACGAAGGCGCTTGCGTCGTTGGGATCGGGAGTGCCTACGAAGCGCCCGCGCGTGGCGGGGGCTTCGGTGTCCAGCAGCCAGTCCTGGGTGAAGAAGCCGGCCTCGAGGTACTGCTCGGGGAAATACTTGAACTGAGAGGTGACGACGACCTGGCCGGTGGCGGAGAGCGCCGTGTCCCAGACGAAGTAGTCGGGCAGCTGCCAGGGCCACTGCTCCAGGTCCTTGCCGAGGCTGAAGGCGTCCCAGTTCAGCTCGGGCAGGCTGCTCATGAAGCCCTTGCTGACGTACGCCAGGCTCCCGGCGTCGTCGTGGCGCGGGTAGACGAAGCCCCAGCGCACGGTCGCGCCCGAGTACGTGCGGCCGTCGACGGTGACGCTCTGCCCGTCGGCGGCCATCTTGATGGGCGTGGCGTCGGCGCTGCGGATCGCGTCGATCATCGCGTTGCTGGACGGG
This sequence comes from Planctomycetota bacterium, assembly GCA_023150555.1. Taxonomy (GTDB): domain Bacteria; phylum Planctomycetota; class SZUA-567; order H5-PLA8; family H5-PLA8; genus JAKLKQ01. The sequence goes on along the minus strand of JAKLKQ010000007.1, from coordinate 140,033 downwards.
TCGCCGAAGAGGATCAGGTGCTTGCCGGTAAGGTCCATCAGCGCGGCGTCGGCGTCGGAGACGGGGCGGATGTGGTCGGCGGTGTTCATCAGCGAGCCGGTGGAGAAGGGGTAAGGGCTGGAGACCGGGCCCTGCTCCCACCAGTTGCCGCTTACGCTTTGCGAACTCCAGCGCAGGATCGTCTGGCCGTTCCAGCAGCCGCAGAAGAGTTCCGCGTCCTTCTTGTTCTGCAGTGTGTCCGGATCGCTGCCGCCCTTGCTCGCGCCGTAGACGACCACGAAGGGCCCCAGCGTGGCCTCGTCGGCGGGGCCTTCCAGGCCCTTGACCTTCTGCAGGCCGGACGGCGGCGCGCTCCCCGGGGCCCAGCCGGTGGGGATGCCGTCGACGTCGAGCTGGAGCTCCAGGGTCAGCGGGCCGCTCCAGGTCCCGTTGAAGGCCTCAACGCCGTCGACTTCGACGATCGCGTTCGATGCGCCGCTGACCAGCGCGGGCGATGGCGAGAGCGTGAAGCGCGCGACGTTGGTGGTCTCGACGGAGATGCGGTTCTCGCTGACGAAGGCCTCGGCGCGGATGCGCGCCTGCTGTTCGCGTTCGCGGAAGGCCTCGATCTTGACCCAGTACGCGCCGTCGTGGCGCAGATGCCAGGTGCGGTAGACGACGACGGGGCGGTCGCGGTTCACGGACTTGCCGTCGAAGAACGGGTAGGCGTTCTCGTTGGGTTCGGGGCTGTGGCCGCCGGCCAGTTCCACGGCGACGACCGTCTTGCCCAGCGCGGCCCACGCATCGACCATGCGCTCGGCGTTGATCTTCGGGTTGACGGAATCGCCGGTTCGGTAGAAGACCCGCCAGTCGTTGTTCAGGCCGTTCTCGGCCTGCGGCAGCGCGGCGGTGTGGCTCAGCAGCGAGGCCCGGGTGGGATCGATGTACGCGGGCAAACTCGGCGACGTCGTCTGCTCGTACCACTGCGGGTAGAACTGGTTGAAGTCGGCCCAGCCGGCCTGCGGCGAGACGGCGGCGAAGAGGTCCGGGAAACGCAGGCCCAGGCGGTAGCTGCCGTGCCCGCCCATCGAGAACCCTTGCAGGTAGATGCGGTCCGGGTCGGCGTCCTGTGTGTCGATCAGCGCCTGCCGCACGGCCAGCACGTCCTGCTCGCCGATGTGGTCGTAGTTCACCGCGCCCCGGCCGTCCGGAAAGGCCAGGATCCAGCCGTTGCCGTCCGCGAAGGCGGCCTGCGCGGCGCTGACGCTGCCGGCCGCGCGCCCGCCGAAGCCGTGCAGGTAGATGACGCAGGGGTACTTCGTCCCGCCGCCGGTCGAATGCCCGAAGGGCAGGTAGTAGCGGTAGGGCTGGGTGCTGCCGTCGACGGGCGAGACGTACGTGGACAGCAGGGTGGATTCCGCGCGCGCCGCGGGTGCGGCCCAGAGGGCGCAGGCGGCCAGCAGCAGCAGGGTGGTGCGCGGGAATCGCTGGTTCATGAAATTCCGGTTACGGAGCCTCCTTATATTAGGGAGGCGGAAAACCAAAAAGCTTACCAGAATCGGGGGCTCGAATCGAGCGGTGCGCGGGGCGGCTGCCACCGTGCCTTGACGCCTCCGCTTCCTCCTTCATACTCGTAGCTGCAAACACAATCCGACGCCTTAAATAGAGAATCCGGGGGAGACCATGGCCAAGACCCGCAAGAAAGCCGCCGCGCCTCAGACCGTCACGCAGCCCAGCGAGGCCATGGACCAGATGCTGAAGGAGCGCCGCGTCTTCAAGCCTTCCAAGGAATTCTCGAAGGCCGCCCGCGTCGGCAGCCTGGCCGCCTACAAGAAGCTCTACAACGAGTCGATCAAGAGCCCCGATAAGTTCTGGGCCAAAGTGGGGAAGGAACTCCACTGGTTCAAGCCCTTCAAGAAGGTGCTGGACTGGAGCAAGGCGCCCTTTGCGAAGTGGTTCGTGGGCGGCACGACCAACCTCAGCTACAACTGCCTGGACCGCCACCTGACGACCTCGCGCCGCAACAAGGCCGCGCTGATCTGGGAAGGCGAGCCCGGCGACAGCCGCACGCTCACCTACGACCAGCTGCACCGCGAGGTCTGCAAGTTCGCCAACGTGCTGAAGGGCCTGGGCGTGGGCAAGGGCGACCGCGTCGCGATCTACATGCCGATGGTGCCCGAACTGCCCATCGCCCTCCTGGCCTGCGCGCGCATCGGCGCCCCGCACAGCGTGATCTTCGGCGGCTTCAGCGCCACCGCGCTGGTCGACCGCATCCACGACTGCTCGGCCAAGGCCGTCGTCACCGCCGACGGCGGCTGGCGCCGCGGCAAGATCGTCGAACTCAAGAAGGCCGTCGACGAGGCGATGCCGAACTGCCCGACCGTCCAGAAGGTCGTGGTGCTGAAGCGCACCGGCCAGCCCGTCGAGATGAAGGACGGCCGCGACGTGTGGTGGCACGAGACGATGGCGGGCGCCTCGCCCGACTGCAAGGCCGAGCCGCTCGATGCCGAGCACCCGCTCTACATCCTTTATACCTCCGGCAGCACCGGCAAGCCGAAGGGTATCTACCACACCACCGGCGGCTACATGGTCGGGACGTACCTGACGAGCAAACTCGTCTTCGACCTCCGCGACGAGGACGTCTACTTCTGCACCGCCGACATCGGCTGGGTCACCGGCCACAGCTACATCGTCTACGGCCCGCTGGCCAACGGCGCGACGAGCCTGATGTACGAGGGCGCGCCCAACCACCCGGGGCCCGACCGCTTCTGGGAGATCGTGGCGAAGTACCGCGTGAACATCTTCTACACCGCGCCCACCGCGATCCGCGCCTTCATCAAGTGGGGCGACCAGCATCCCGCCAAGCACGACCTCTCCAGCCTGCGCCTGCTGGGCACCGTCGGCGAGCCGATCAATCCCGAAGCGTGGATCTGGTACAACAAAGTCATCGGCGGCAAGCGCTGCCCCATCGTCGACACCTGGTGGCAGACCGAGACCGGCGCGATCATGATCTCGCCCGTCCCCGGCGCCGTGCCCACCAAGCCCGGCAGCGCCACGCTGCCGATGCCCGGCGTGCTGCCGGAAGTCGTCGATCCCGCCACGAAGGAAAAAGTTCCGCCCGGCGGCGGCGGCATCCTCGTCATTCGCAAGCCCTGGCCGTCGATGCTGCGCGGCCTGTGGGGCGACAACGAACGCTACAAGCAGGTCTACTGGAGCACCGTGCCGGGCAGCTACTTCACCGGCGACGGCGCGCACTGCGACAAGGACGGCTACTTCTGGATCATGGGCCGCGTCGACGACGTGATCAACGTCTCCGGGCACCGCCTGGGTACGGCCGAGGTCGAGTCCGCGCTGGTCAGCCACCCCGCGGTGGCCGAGTCCGCCTGCATCGGCGTGCCCGACGAGATCACCGGGCAGGCCATCGCCGCGTTCGTGACCGTGAAGGAAGGCCACGCCGCCGGCGACGACCTGAAGGCCGACCTGCTCAAGCACGTGACCAAGGAGATCGGCGCGCTGGCGCGTCCCAAGCAGGTGCGCTTCACCGGCGCGCTGCCCAAGACCCGCAGCGGCAAGATCATGCGCCGCCTGCTGCGCGACATCGCCAGCGGCAAGGAGCGCGTCGGCGATACCACGACGCTGGAAGACTACAGCGTGCTGGCGAAACTGCGTGAAAGCGACGAAGGCTAAGGCAGCGTTCTCTTAATAGGAGCTCGTCATGGACAAGGCCGACAAGGACATCCTCAAGCAGGTGCTCGAGGCCACCTACGAGCACAAGCTGCTGAAGCTGCAGTACTTCACCAGCGAGGGCAAGGCAGGCCCCGTGCGCGAGATCGAACCCTATTCGGTGATCGAGACCAAGGGCGGCGTGATGATCCGCGCCTACCAGCGCGCGCCCATTCCCGGCTGGCGCTTCTTCCACCTCGACCAGATCGTCAGCCTCGCCGGCAGCAAGGAGACCTTCAAACCGCGCCGCGGCGCCACCATCCGCGCCGGCGGGCAGGAGCACAACGTCCGGCCCGTGGAGTCGGAGAACGAGGAGCAGGCCGAGTACCGCCGCCGCGTGCTGGAATCCGTCGCCGACCTGAGGGTGGGGAAGGAAGAGGCCGCCGCGCTGAAGAAGTACCGCGACCAGTACGGCCTCTCGAAGGAAGAAATCCGCGCCGTGCACTACAAGATCTTCTCGGACTGTCTGGACACCATCGTCCAGGACGACCTGATCAGCGACGAAGAGATCGCGCTGCTGTCCGAATTGAACGCCTGCCTGAAGGCCTGCGGCGCGGGGATCCTCGACTAGCGGTCCAAAGCCCTACTTGTCGACCTCGGTCTCCGTCTCGCCGGTGACGCTGCGCAGCACGACGGACTCGTAGTCGAACAGCACGCCTTCCTGTGCGCGCCCGTTCTGGACCTCGATGTTGTTCGAGACCACCGAAACGTTGGTGAGCAGGATCGTGAAGTAGTGCTGCGTGCCGCCGGCGGCGTCCTTGCGCACGAAGTGGATCGCGACTTCCTTGATCTTGCTGCCCTTGCGCACGCGCTTGCTGATCAGCGGCGTGGCCTTGTCCACGGCCTTCGCGAGGCGCAGGCTGCGCGGGCGGTCCTCCAGGCCCAGCTTCGAGACCAGCTTCGTGCCGGTGTCGCGGTCCAGCGACATGGCCAGTTCTTCGGCCTTGATCCAGCCCTCGTAGCCCTTCATCGTCTCCTCGCCGGCGATGCCGTCGATCTTCACGTAGACGAGGTCATTGCCGGCGGGCGCGGCGTTATCGGCGCCGGAGGCGGCCGAGGCGGCGGCGCAGGCCAGAAGCAGCAAGGCGGGCAGGGTATGGAGTGGGGCGCGTTTCATGGGGTTTCTCCTGTATCGTTCGAGGTCAGGTGTTCAAAGTCTACCCGGTATCGACGCGTGCCGGGATTCTTCATTCAACTTTTCCTGGCGGCGTGCGCGGCGAAGAGTTCCGCGTGCCGGGTCTGGCGGATGCGCTTGCCCGCGTCCCGCGCGCGGCGGCTGAGTTCCGGGTCGTCCCAGACCCACGCGTAGCCGTAGCGCGCGTGGTCCTTGGCGAGGTAGTTCACGACGATGTGCACGCTGCCGGGCGCGAGGTAGCGGCGCGTCGCGTCCAGTTCGCTCGGGTTGGTGCAGTGCGCGCGGACTTCGGGCGCCTGGTTCTCGACCAGCGATGGGTCGCGGATCAGGTCCCACGCGCTGGCGAGCTTCCCGCCGGGCTTGACGAAGTACTGGCCGCGAATGTCGAAGTACGCCCAGCGCCCGTCGATGTGGATCTCGCAGACGCCGTGGCCCGTGCCCGTGCCGCCCTTCGGCGCGTCGTACGTCCAGATCGGCGCCATGTGCCCGACGTAGCGCGACGGCAGACCCGCGATCTGCGCCAGGATGCCCAGGACGCGCGACTGTTCGTTGCACATCATCGAGCCCTTCTTGCAGACTTCTTCTTCGGTCCCGCCGTGGAACGGCACCGGCCCGGGTTTCGGGAAGTGCTGGTTCAGGTCGCGCACCCAATCCATCAGCGCGACGGCCTTCTCGAAAGGCGTCTTCAAGTTCGCGGTCACGCGGCGCGCGATGGCTTCCAGGAACGGGCGGCTGCCCGGCGCGTAGGGCTGTTCGAGCGGCGTGAAGTCCGTGTAGAGGTACTCAGCGGTGGTCGGCGTGAGGACGACCATCTCGTGGAAGAACTGATGGTCCACGCTGCCCGGCGGGTAGACGGACATGCTGATGGTGCTGTTCTCTTTCAGCACGGCGTCGGCGATCGGGTCGTCGAGCTTCGCGGTCAGGCCGTTGTAGGGCGTCAGGTCCACGGAAAGGGTTCCTCCCCGGCCGGATGACATGGCACGGGGAGGATTATCCGGCAGAGTCCGTTTGTTTCAACAGGCGGCTAGCGGGACAGGTTCTCGGCGAGGCGTTCGAGCTGCGCGCGTTCCTCGGGTGTGGCGCCGGCGGCCGCGAGCGCTTCGGTCAGCGCGGCGCCGCGCAGATAGCCGCCGGCCCAGGCGTTCAACCGCGCGGCGGCGGTGGCGTCGATGAAGCCGCGTTCGTCGGCGTAAATCGCGCGCAGCTTCGCGGCCAGGTCGCGCTTGTTGCGCAGGTAGTACTTCTGGTGGTAGTCCTCGGCGCGGTAGAAGCGCTTGAAGGGCTCGACGGCGGTCTGCACCTTCTGCCCGGTGCGCTGGGCGACGGCGCCCAGCGCGTCCACGATCGCGCGGTGCTGTTCCTCGTCGCGGTAGAAGGCGATCGAGATGTACTGCCGGCTGTAGCCGCGCGCGCAGGGGTTGTGCGAGCGCACGAAAAGGTCCACGAGCTCCTTGTAGGAGACCACTGCCGGGTCGAAGTCGATCTCGACGGACTCGGTGTGGTCGCCCAGGTCGTGGTAGGTCGGGTTCTCCTGCGTTCCGCCCGCGTAGCCGACGCGCGTGCGAAGGACGCCGGGGAGACTCCCAAACTGGGAGTCGGGGCCCCATAATCACCCCAAGGCGAACGTGGCGCTCTGGACCTGCCTGGGCTGCGAGGGCACCGTGGCCGGGGCGGAGGTTGGGGAAATATCGTTGCGCGCGGTCGTCATGGCGGAAGGTTCCTCGGTCGAGTTCGCGTTCGGCAGCGGGCACATCGGCGCGGCGACGGGCGCTTCGGACGCGTTCGTATTAGAGGAGGCGCTCGCAGAAGGCAACTCGACGGGCTGCGGCCAGGGGCTCTGGTTCTCGGCGGCAGCCTTGCGCGCGGTGATGATCCAGGCCACGCCGGCCGCCAGGGCCAACAGGCCCAGCATCGCGGCCGCGGCGGGCCAGGCGTTTCGAAGCGTCTCGCTCATGGTCGGCTCTCCCTCGGCATACACCCACTAGATGTCCGAAGCGGGCCCGGCGCGTCCCTAAAAATGAGGCCCCGTGACTCTTGCAACTCCTGTAACGGCAAATCCTTGTCTATACGGTATGCGAAAGTGGGCTATCATCGCCAGAATGGGAAGGTTCTCGCCTCGATTCCGGACGAACGTCGCGCGGCCCGTGCGGACCGTGCTCGCGCGGTGCCTCCTTATAGTATTCGCGCTCCACGCGGTGCCCGCCGTGCTCGCCGCCGAGGATCCCGCCAACGACCCGGCGCTGGCCGCCGCGCGCAAGGCCGACGGCGCCGCCAAGGCCGAGGCCTACCGCGAACTGGCGCGGAAGTACCCGGACTCGGACGTGGTGCGCTACGAGTTCGGCGAAGCGCTGTACGCGACAGGCGCGTTCGAGCCCTCGCTCGAGGCCTTCCGCAAGGCCGAGACGCTGGGGCATTCCGCGGGGCGTTCGGCGCTGATGGCCGGCAAGTGCTTGAAGAAGCTTCACCGCAACAAGGAAGCCGAGGACGAATACCGCCGCGCGCTGAAGGCCGACCCGTCGAACGTCGCCGCGGAGTACGGCATCGGCGAGGCGCTGTTGGGGCAGGGTCGCGCGAAGGAGGCGGCGGAGATCTTCCGCAGGCTTGCGGCGCGCACCGACGACTGGGCGCCGTACGCGAAGGAGTACCTCGCCTACTGCTGCACCGAGCTGGGCGACCACGTCCAGGCCGAAGGGCTGCTGAAGGAACAGGCCGAGAAGCGCCCCGGCGACGCGTACCTCACGTACGAGTGGGCCAAGAGCCTGGGCAAGCTCGAGCGCCACGAGGAGGTGCTGCGGGTGATGCCGCCGCTGGTGATGGCCGAGCCCGAGGACGAGGGCCGCCGCTACCTGCTGGCGATGGCGCAGTACAAGACCAAGGCCTACGCGGAGGCGCTTGGCAACTTCGAACGCGTGGCCGGGCAGAAGGGCGCCTACGCGAATGCGGCGCATTACTACCGCGGGTTGTGCCTGGAGTCCCTGGGGCGCGGGCAGGAGGCCGACGCCGCCTATGCCGAAGTCGACGCGAAGGAGAAGGTCTGGTTCGACGCGGCGAAGGATCGCCGCGACGCGATCAAGGGCAAGCCCTACCGCGTCTTCCTCGACTTCCTCTCAGGCTACGACACCGGCGTCGTACAGGGCGGCGACGAGGCCATCGCCACCAACGCGAAGGATGCCTTTACGCAGGTCTTCGCGAGCGTCGAAGGGCGCGTGCTGCGCGATCCGGGCGTGGAGATCTGGCTGGGGGTGCAGCACTTCGGGCTGCAGTATCCCGATCTGCACGACAACGACTACTTCGAGGACAGCGCGCTGCTGCGCTTCGAATTGCCCGGTGTGGGACCGTTCCGCAAGGTGAACGTCGAGTACGCTTTCAAGTTCGCGCAGCTCGATTACCAGCCGTACTTGCGCGAACACAAGGTCACGGCGGAAGCCGACTACCGCAACGGCCCCAACCGCGTGAAGTTCGGCCTGTACTACGCTGAGCGCGACTTCTTCCGCGACAGCGAGGGGCTGACGGGGCCGGCGGCGAGCCTCTTCGTGGACTTCCGACGGCTGCTGCCGCTGTGGGACCACGAGCTGCGGCTGCGCGCGAACGCCGACTACCGCTGGAGCCACGCAGAGGCCAGCGAACGCTTCACGCAGCGCGTGCGCCTGATGTATCGCGCGAAGATGACCGGGAAACTCTTCGGGCAGCTCGAGACCGGCTACCGCCGCGACGACTACCCCGAGAGCCAGAAGGTCTCGGACGGCGTGGCGCTGCGCCACCGCACCGACCATCAGCTCTTCGGCGAGGTGCGCATGGAGTACGAACTCTGGCGCCACTTCTCGCTGAACTGGGGCTACCGGTACGAGTCGGAGGACAGCCGCCGCGAGGCGCAGGAGTACGGGCGCCACCAGATCGACGCCGGCTTCACCTTTAACTTCTAGCTCCGGCCCAATTGGGCCATTCTTCCGCGTCTGCACATCGTGCTTTGCGTGTGGCACTGATCGGTTTTCGGCCAGGAGCGATTAATGTTGGCCGGGCGGCGAGTTCTCGCCCAACAGACGCCGGCTAGGCTCGTTAACTGCTTGGGGCATCACGCCAATCGACTACGGCTTTCGAACCGGGGAGACTCACGATGCGATCGACGCGCGGACTGTTCTTGGCCTTGCTCGGACTGGTGCTGTTGGCGGCGCCCGCGAGCGCCCACGCGATGGGCAAGGGCCGCACGAAGAAGTCGTTTAACGCGTACTTTCAGGCGCCCGAAAAGAACCGCGTCTTCTTCAAGTGCGACGTCGAGGCCGCCGTGCTGGCCCTCGAGAACACCGGGGGCTCCACCCGCAACGACGACTTGGCCAACATGGACCTGACCGTCACCATCAACGGCACGTCCTTCACCGAGACACTGGACGAGAAGGGCAAGGCCAACACCGATGTCTTCAAGGCCAAGCTGACCGCAAACGGCCGCATCCTCCAGGTGAAGCTCAATGATCTGGATCTCGAGTCGATCCTGCCGCTGGACCCCGCCGACGACGGCAAGAACCTGACCGTGGACGTCACGCTGCACATCGAGGCGCAGCCGCAGCCCGAGAACAGCGGCGACCCGCTGCCGCCCGCGATCGTCCTGGTCGATGAGGTCGTCACCTTCAAGTACAGCCAGAAGGCCGACAACCAGGCCAAGGGCAAAGACTTCTAAAAGAGGCGAGGCATGCCGGCCCACCTCGTGTAGCCACGAGCAGCGAGAAGGTGCCGCTGGGACTACAAAACCCCAGCGGAGGCCAGGAGGATCAGAACCAACTTTTTTGCCTTCAACCACGCACCTGTGCGGCAGATTCAGCGCGGTTCTAACCGTGCTGAATTGAATAAGTTACGTATGCCCCCGCGTGTCTAACTCAGGACCTCCCTTTTCGGCGTGATTTCCACCAACAGTTCCATCTCATTTTGGTGGGTACTGGACCCAATTATCGGGTATCCTGCCGTTGGCGAGAAAATTCTGGTTTTTTGGCCAACGCGCGGAGATCCCTATTCATGGAGTCCTCAAAGGACCTGCTGGCGTACCTGCGCCGGCGCGCCCTCGGGGCGCCCGATGCACGCCAGCGGCCCTCTGAAAATTACGCATTGCGTATCGAAGACCTGCTTGCCGCGCTCTTCGGCCGGGGCCCGCGCCCGGCCTTGGAATGCGCGACGTGCAGCCCGCCCGGCGCGGGGGTGCATTTCTCCACGCACATTAGGCAATCTCCGGCAAACGGCCAACGAAACAGTTCGAAGTTCGTTCTCCCAGGGACGCTGAAAGGCGCCGAGGCGGGGGAAAGCGGGCCCAAAGAAGACCAGTTGGTCCGTGCATGTCAGCGGGGGGACACGGCTTCGGCCGAAGCGCTGGTGGACCGGTTCTGGAACCGGGTCTTTGCCTTCAGCTTCCGGTTGACGGTAAATGCGAGCGATGCCGAGGACCTGACGCAGGAGACGTTCCTGCGCGCGTTCCGCACCCTCGACAACTACCACCCGGACGGCCAGTTCAAGGCGTGGCTCTTCCGGATAGCGACTAACCTCTTCCTCGACGAGAAGAAGGCTTCGCGAACTAAGGCGGTCATCACGAGCAACGATCTTTCGTTGCAGGCCGGCACCGATGCCCTGTCGCCGGAACTGGCGTTCGATCGCAGCGAGATGCTGGCCATCCTATGGAATGCGATCCGGACCCTGAGCAAGGAACAGCAGGTGGTGATCATGCTGCGCGCCGTCGAACATCTGGATTACCCCGAGATCGCGGGCATCCTGGGCGTAAAGGAGGCCACGGCGCGGTGGCACATGTACGAGGCTCGCCGGATTCTCCGCCACAAGCTCGAACGGCAGTTCGACCTGGAGGGCCCCCCGAATGACGCCTGACGGGAGGAACTGCACTCGCGCGGAGATCCTGATCAACCGCCGCATCGACGGCGAGAACTCCGCGGCCGAGAACACCGAACTCGACGGCCTCCTGAAGGCCTGCCCGCATTGCAGCCGCGAATACCGCATGGCCGTGGGTCTCGAACGCGCCATCGCCGCCGTCGCCATCCCCGATTCGGAAGCCGCCCGCGAGCGCACCCGCCAGCACGTCAAGGACCTGCTCGCCCATCCGGCCACCGTGCGCATGCCGGCGCGCAGTTCGCGCCGCGCGAACTACGGCTTCCGCCGCTGGTTCGTCGCCACCGCAGCCCTGGTCGCGGTCTCCGTGCTGGGCACCGTGGCCGCGATGAAGGCCCTGCAGCGCAACGACGAGTCCCAGGCGGCCGCATCGATGCAGCCTGCCGAAGCGCCGGCCCCGGCCGCGGTCGAAGCTTCGCAGCCCGAACCGGCGCCGCTTGCCGAGCCCGCGCCCGTATCTGAAGCACCCGCGCCTGTTTCACCCGCACCCGTCGTGGAAGCGCCAATGGTGGCCGCGCCGACTCCGCAGCCGCAGCCTGCGCCGGCCGCGCCGGTCCCCGCGCGCTTCGATAGCCGCACGGCGGCCTGGCAGGCCCTGCAGGCCGGCGCCCTGGCCCTCGCGAAGAACGAGGTGGCCGAACGGCAGCACGCGCTGGCCGAGCGCTTCGCCGACGACTTGCTGGGCAGCGTGGCCGTCGAACCCGAAGGCTCGCAGTTGCGCGACGCCGCGGCCCTGGCCTACGGTTCGTTCCTGGAGCACGCGCTGCTGCCTAGACTGAACGACGGCGCGGCCGACGCCGGTCTCTTCCGCGAACGCGGCAGGCAACTGCGCGCGCTGCGCGGCCACAGCGCTGCGGTGCTGGCCGCCGAAGCCCTGACCGCCCATGCCCTGGACGTGCTCGAAGGGCGCGCGCGAGGCGCGGCGCCCGTCAGCGTGACCGGCCGGGGCGCGTCGGTGGTGCAGGCGCTCTCGGCTGCGGCGGAAGAAGTGCTCACCCTGGCCGGCCCCGCGGACCGCGCGGCGGCTCTGGACCGCCTGGCCGAACGCTTCGTGCGCGAGTTGAAACCCGAGCTGCCGCCCGAAGAGCGCACGCGGCTGCAGCAGATGCTCGTCGAACTCTCCGTGGACGGCATCCATGCGCTGGCCCAACGCATCGGTACCGGCGCGGCGGAACGGGCGGAACTGGCCGGCGTGCTGAACCACGACAAGGCCCGCCTGGCCGCGCTGGCCGGCAGCCAGGACGGCGCGTTCCAGCAGGCGCTCGAGCAGGCGCAGAAGTCCAGCGCCGCACTGCTGCAGGAATTGGCTCCCGCGTCCGGTGAAGGCGAAGGCAACGCCGAACCGCAGGGCAGCAATGGCAACGAAGGCAAGGACGATTCGGCTGACCACGTGGGCAACGGCCTGCACGGCTCCGACGAGGCCCCCGGCAAGAGCACCAGCAATGCGGGCGGCAACGGCAATGGCAATGGCAACGGCAACGGCAATAGCAATGGGAACGGCAACACCGGCGCTGCGCACGGCCCCAATGGGCCTAAGGGCCCCGAGGGCGACTTTGACGGTCCGGGAACCCTGGAGGCCCCTGGCAAGCCCGATGCGCCCGGCAAACCCGATGCGCCGGACAAGCCTGACAAACCAGACAAACCCGACAAGCCGGACAAACCGGACAAGCCCGACAAGCCCGACAAGCCGGACAAGCCGGACAAACCGGACAAGCCGGACAAGCCGGAAAAACCGGACAAGCCAGACAAACCGGACAAACCCGGCAAGCCCGGCTAGCAGTTAATCCGCACCGCGCGCGGACGCGCTCCGCGCATCCAAACCATCGACGATTGGCAGACACGGCGCCGCGGAATGCTTAGCTGCGCGTTGCACCCGTGCATCCGCGCTCTTTTTGGACTTAGGACAGGCGGGCGCCTTGGCATGCGCTATGCAACGTGTTCGTGGCGCGTGAGTTAACCGGGGTGCGTTACGAGAAGGACACAGCGTTTGGCGCTAAAAGGCTACCAATCGGGAACATCCCACTCGCGGCAGCTTGCAAGCCGTCACCGTTTCGCGTAGCGGCCGGCATCCCGACGGTTTCACGAGTGCATCCCGCGTTCCCCGCATCTTGCGTAACCCGTTCGGTGCACGGTGGATAGCACCGTGAAGGAGCATACGCAATGCGCTTGCACATGTGAAACATGCACAAAATCGAGAATCGATTGGACTGCGCCCATCATTTGCTCTTCATGCACCTTGCGTCGTAGCGGAGTGCGATCCAGGGTAACGGCATTGAGGAGCAGCCCAGTGAACTTCTTCCGATGTCCCCGAAGACGGATGCGCGGCCTCACCTTGCTCGAGGTCTCGATCGCGGTCGTGATCCTGGCGCTGGCGGTGGTCGGGGTCTTCAACCTGTTCCTGACGTCCGAGCGCATGAACATCATCGCGCGCGAGGAAGCCACGGCGCTGTTCGCGGCGTCGGAACTGATCAACGAGATCCGCGCCAAGCCTTTCTCGGTGGCCTCACGCACGGCGGATCCGACCGACAACGAGATCGTGGCCGACTATTACCTCGACACGTTCGCGGTGAACATCGCCGGCGACAACGTGCCCAACCAGCGCCTGGGCACCTGCGAGGCGCCGATCGCCAACGCGGGGCTCTCGCCCGACGCGCTGATGGGCAACAACGGCAACGAGATGGGCGTGGTGATCATCCACGACGAAGCGCCGAACGAGGGCAACTACGGCGACACGGATGCCGACGGCGACCTGGACTTCCCCGTCGACCTGAACCTGGACGGCAGCTTCTCCAGCAACCTGACCGCCAACAACTGCATCACGCCGACCAAGGACATGAACAATACGCTGACCTTCCCGATTGACTTGGGCAGAGACAAGACCAGCTTCACCGATTCGTTCGATCCGGCGCTGGGGGAGATCGGCCTGATGCGGCTGATCCCGCTGGCGGTGGTCGTGCGCTGGGACAGCCGGGCGGGCCTGCCGCGCCGCGTGCAGATCCTCACCTTCATCACCGACCGGGAAGGGCAATTCTGATGACGACGATGCGACGCCGCCGCGTTTCGGGCTTCACGTTGATCGAGGTCTGCGTTTCGCTGGCCGTCTTTGCCCTGATGATCGGCATGGCTCTGGAGATCAGCCGATTCTCGTCCCGGGCCGCTGGCGAAAAGATCACGCTCTCCACCCTGCAGACCAAGGGCGAGCGCACGCTGAAGCAGGTCATCGACGCCATCGAGCCCGGCACGCAGTTGAGTCTGAATACGGTTGCGACTACGACCCCATTTGTAAAGGGCCCGTACGCGAACATCACCTACCAGGTACCGCGCGACGTGGACGATACGGGCAACCCGCTGACCAAGGCTCCCGACGGCGAGATCCAGGGCCTGGAAGGCGCCATCGACCAGCGCAACCTCGAGTACGGCCTGGACGACCGCATCGTCGACACCGACGGACTGGGCAACCCGATCGTCGCCGGCGTGATGCTCTTCCGGTACGAGAAGATCCGTGAACTCGACGAAGCAAACGAAGACATCGACCTCAACGGCAACGACATCAAGGCCGACACCTTCGACATCGGCCGCCTGCGCTGGGAGTACTACTACGCGACGGACAACACCGGCACCGACCAGCCGCGCTTCTTCAACACCATCGGCGACCCCAACATCGTCCAGCGCACCGGCAACGCAAACTGGGGCCAGTCCATTCTGGGCGACCCGCTGGACGCCTCGGACATCAGCGGCCGCATCTTCAGCGCGAACGGCGCGATCCTGACCGTGACCTTTCACCTAATGACGATCTCCACCGACCGCATCGCGGCCATGGTGGTCAACAAGGGCCAGATCTTCCTGCGGAACCAGTAGCGCATTAGGCGCTTAACGGGGCATACGGAGGTTCGTACATGAACATGGTTCGCCTGATCCCAGTCAAGAACGCGCGCGGCACGGCGCTGATCGTGGCCATGGCCATCGTCATGATCCTTGCCGGCCTCGGTGCGGTGCTGATGAACGAGATCCGCACGCGCTCGTTCCGTACGGAAGTGCATTCGGAAGACATCAAGAGCTTCGAGGCCGCCGAGGCGGGGCTCGACGCGGCCCTGCGCAGCCTCAACACCTTCGGCAATGGCTGTCTGGGGCTGGGCTGGACCGACGTGAACGGCGATGGCGACATCACCGCCCAGGAGCAGGAAACCGGTCCCAACGACGGCCGTTACAAGCCTCTCAGGAACAACAACGTCAAGTACTCCCTGGCCACGGTCTACCAGGACGGCCACTCCTACGACGAATACGATCCGACCTTCGTTCCGCCCCGCGGCCTGGCCAAGGCCGACAAGACCAAGGTAAACGACGAGACCGCGCCCCTGGGCTATGTCATGAGGAATTTTCCGCGCCCGCAGCCGCAGGAGTTCAACTTCTACAAGCACGCGGTCACCTTTGGCGACGTGCGCTACTACACCATTGCGGTCAGCTGGGAGACCGACGGCATCGACAATGACGGCAACGGCCTCACCGACGTCAACCCGCTCGACCCGACCGACGAGACCGCTCCCTTTGATCCAGGCGAGCGCGGCTGGTTCACCATCTACTCGACGGGGTTCAGCAACCCCGCCACGCCCGAAGGCAAGTTCACCACGGTGGAGGCCGTTGGCCAGCGCTTGATCTTCCAAAACAGTTTGCAGCTGGATGCGGCATTGGAATTGCAGATTGGACAGTTCAAGCCGTAGCAGGCCATGTGGTGCTACGGAAAGGGGACACGGAGCGGATTTAGGTAACGGTACCTCGGAGGCTAGAAGACCATGAAGAGCATCGTGAAGGGCAGTACCGGAAAATTCTCGGCCGTGGCTTTGGCCCTTCTCCTCGGCCTCCTGCTTTGCCACCCCAGCGCCTATGCGCAGGGTAGTGGCAACGGTGGTGGCGGTGGTGGCGGTGGTGGCAGCAGTGGCGGTGGCAGCACGACGGGCGGTGGCGGCGGCAACGGCGGCGGCAACGGCTCGAGCAGCACCTCCAGCGGCGGTGGTACCCAGTCGACCACGACCACTACGTCCGAGTCCACTCAGACGGTGGCGTTCGACAGCGCTCACGCCGTCGAACTGCAGATAAATGGTTCGCCCAATACAGTGGATGGCACCAACCACGCTGTCGACGGCACCATTGATACCTCCAAGCCGGACAAGGCGGCGGTAGGGCTCTCCGAAGTCACCGGCGAGTGGGTCGACGGCACACCCGGCGACACCAGCGGTTCGGGCATCAACATTGACGGCGAACAC
The DNA here is from genome assembly GCA_023150555.1 of Planctomycetota bacterium. Taxonomy (GTDB): domain Bacteria; phylum Planctomycetota; class SZUA-567; order H5-PLA8; family H5-PLA8; genus JAKLKQ01. Next base: position 124,058 of record JAKLKQ010000007.1, on the reverse strand, counting down.
AACGACAGCAACATCACCGGAGACGTGCAGAACAACCTGGTGGTGAAGGAGGACATGCTTGAGGCCTTTATAGAGTCCGCGCGCAACAGCGCCGACGCCACCATCAACTTGGCCACCGGCGAGTACTACGACGCGGAGACCGGGCAGATCCACAACGCTCCGCCCGGCCAGATCGGCGGCGAAGGCGACGTGAAGGTCGTATACGCCAAGGGCGCCGTGGTCAATGGGGTCTTCTCCGAGCACACGCTTCACCTTACCGGCAACAACGAAGGCTGGGGCGTGCTGGTGGTCGAGATCGACAACCCCGACAACGCCCAGTTCATCATGAGCGGCCAATACCGCTGGATCGGCCTGGTCCTGGTCGTGGTCAACAAGCGCCCCACCACCGCCGTCTCGATCCTGGACGTCCGCGGCGGCGGCAACGAGAACCACATCACCGGCGGCGCCCTGGTCTACATGCGCAACAATTCCAACAGCAGCGCGGATCCCGGCAGCGTCTACGGCCAGGAACTGTACCGCACCCGCGGGACCTCGGACCTGAAGTACAGCTACGACGCGCTGATGAACGCCATCGCCGAAGTCAAGACCTCGGTGCAGATCCGCAGTTGGCGCAAGCTCGAGGAATAGCGACGAGAAAACAGTTGTGGTAGAACCGGCCCCGGAAGGGGCCGGTTTGTTTTGAAATTCGGGAGAGGCCGGGCGGACCTGCCCGCCGTTTTTCGTTTTCTGGATAAAGGGGATTTGCGATGACGCTTGCGCGCCTGATGGGCATTCTGCTGCTCGTGCTGGGACTGGCCTTCTTCGTGAACGGCAACGTCTACGCCGGCGGCAAGGGCAAGGACAAGGGCAGTGCCAAGGGAGGCGACAAAGGCAAAGGTGGTGATAAGGGCAAGGCCGGCGATGACGAGGGCGGCGGCGACGAGGCTGAAGGCGAGCAGGAGGACGACGGCGACGGAGATGGGGAAAAAGGCAAGGGCAATAAGGACAAGACCAACAAGGGCAAGGGCAAAGACAAGGAAAAGGACAAGGGGCAGAAGAAGGAAGGTGACGAAGGCGAAGGGCACGGCAAGGGTAAGGACGCCAAGGACCGCCCCGAAGGTTGGGACAAGGGCGAGAAGAAGGGCTGGGAGAACGAATATCCTCCGGGCTGGGACAAGAAGTCCGACGAGGAGAAGGCCAAGTGGTCGAAGGACCTCGAAGACGCCAAGGAAGGCGTCGGTGAGGAATGCAAGAAGAAAGGCATGGGCGAGGAAGAGACCAAGAAGATGAAGGAAGCCATGGAGCGCGGGGCGCGCAAGGGTAAGAAGATCGACGAGGCCAAGGACGAGACGATTGAGTCCGTAAAGAAGGGCCGCAACTACAAGGACCTGATGAAGGACTTCGGGGTCGAAGAAGAGGGCGAGTAGCGCACATTCGGGGAAAGGGGCGTTCCTTATGGCGTATGTCGGGGGCAGGGCGCGTGCGGCGCGCGAGCTGGCCGCGCCGGCCATAAAATTCCGCTACCTGGCCGGGCTGGCCATCATGGTCCTGGTCGCGATCATCTACGTCGTCGGCGATTACTTCTTCAAGGAAGAGCCGGTGGCCCAGAAGCCCCCGGCGGTGGCGCCGCCGCCCGATGACAGGGAGGGCCGGCCGGCTGTGGGCAACGAGCCGCCGCCCGGCCCCCGCCAGAACGCGGCGCCGTCCCTGGCCAGCGCCGCCGAGCAGGTCACCGAACGCTTCTCCATGCCGGTCGGCTCCAGGGATGAGGCCATGGGGCGCCTTGACGAGCTCATCAAGATCTTCGAGAGCGACTCCCTTCCGGAGAAGAAGGCGGCCTATCGCGCCCTGCTGGCGATGAAGGAGCAGATCGCCGGTGAGATGCCGGCTGAACTCGCCAAGGCCAAACCCAAGGTTCTGCCCTGGATTGCGCAGGCCTGCGGCGAATGGAGACTCCAGGCGGCGGCACGGCCCCTGATCAAGATCGCCGATAAGGAAGGCGCGAAGGCGGGCTACGAGGTCTTCCGCGCCATCGGCGACATCGGTGACCGCGACTGCCGCAACTACGCACTTAGGCTGCTCAAGGATAAGGACATCCGCCTGCGCGGTATGGGCTGGGAGGCCTTCGCCAAGTGCCCGACGGCCGCGGATCTCGAGTTCCTATATGCGGGCATCGAGAAGGGCGATGCGATCGAGAAGAAGTGGTCCCGCGTGGCGCTGGGCAAGCTGGCCGACGATGCCGACGTGCAGGCGAAGATCCTCGAGCGCCTCGCCAAGGACCTCGCCGCGCGCGAAGGCAAAGCCAAGCTGCCTTTCGTCGAGACCATGGGCGAGTTCCCGCCCCTGGTCATCCAGGACCAACTCACGCCGCTGCTCAGCGACCCGGAGCCTGCCCTTCGGGCCGCCGCGGTGCGCGGACTGGGCCGCCACGAGATCGTCGTGCAGCGCCTGAACTTCAATTTTCAGCAGGAGCAGGATCCTGCGGTCCTCCGCGTTTACCTAAAGGCGTACGCGAATTACCCCGAGTACGAAGTGATTCCCCATATCATGAAGATCTTCACCGACCGGAAGTTCAGCATGGGCGACCGCATGCTCGCAAAGGATGCCCTGGTCGCGGCCTTCGGCGTCGACCAGGGCCGCCATGCCGAGAGCTGGTCGAACTGGCTTGCGACCGGCGAGCCGGAAGGCGACCGCGGCCGGCGTACGGTCTTTACCAAGGAACGCGAGCGCCGGCGCCGCGAACGCGAGGCCGCCGGCAGCCCTTAGTGACGCGGCCCATCAACAGCTGACCTTCACTCGCCCGCGCACACGTGCGCGGGTTTTTGTTTTCGTAGGCGCAGCGTTTGCCATTCTATCCCTCGTCCGCCCGAAGCGAACGGCTTCCGACGGCTTCCGAAGCGAGGGATACGGTCATGGATCGACGATATCCGCTTGAGGCTCAAGAAGTTAGAGATTCGAAACGGCTCGCGATGGCGGCTCTGACTCCGCCGCCGGCCGGTGAGGCTGTGCATTCGCACGGACAGCCGGAGGACGTGGATGCCTCCGCGTCCGAAGGCCCGGACGGCATCCGCTCAAGTGCGCGCACGGTGCTCTCGCCCGCAGAGGCCTTTCCCACAGAGCTGGAAACCTTCCCGCTGGCGCTGCCCCTTGAGGATCTGGAGAACGACGACTTTCTGGCCGGGGTCCGACGCGTGCCCTATCGCGGCCAGCCGGTGCCGGCCCTGGGCGGCATTCTGCTGATCCGGCGGATCGGCCAGGGAGGCATGGGCGCGGTCTATTACGGCCTGCACTCCCGCCTGCGCACCAACGTCGCCGTGAAGGTGCTCAACGCCGACCTGATCCTGCGCCATCCCGAACTGGTGGTGCGCTTCCAGCGCGAGGCGCAGTTGGCCGCGCGCATCCAGTCCCGCCACCTGGTGGGCGTGATCGACGTCAATCGCGAGTTCGGCCTCGAGTACATCGTCATGGAATTCGTCGTCGGCTGCTCGGCCGAGGACGCCCTGCTGGGCGCCTTCAAGCAGAAGCGCAAAGGCCTGCCCGAGGACGTGGTGCTCGAGTTGGGCATTGCCGCTGCGCAGGGGCTGGCCGACGCACACGAGGCCGGCGTCGTCCACCGCGATCTGAAGCCCGCCAACCTGCTCATCCCGCGTTCCCCCGCCGGCACGGAACTGCGCTGGGCGGAAGCGAAACTGGCCGACCTGGGCATCGCCAAGCTGGACGGCCAGGAGAAGGGGCTGACCGGCACCTCGGCGACCATGGGCACGCTGGGGTACATGGCGCCCGAACAGGCGCGCGACGCGCGCAACGCCGGCAAGGCCGCCGATGTCTTCGGGCTCGGCGCGACCCTGTACGCGCTGCTGTCCGGCCGCCCGCCGGTGCGCGGCCTGACGGTCAACGAGGCGCTGCGCAATACGCTCGAGGCGCACCACGAACCCCTTGATACCGAAGTCTCCGGCCTCTCCCCAGCCACCGCCGAAGTCATCGAACGCTGCCTGCGCAAGGCACCCGACGAACGCTGGGCCGACGGCGCCGCGATGCTCCTGGCGCTGGAACTTTGCCTGGACCGGCTGGTGGATGCGCCGCCGGCGGCCGAGACCGCCCACCGGGCCGAGCGGTCTTCGCCCGAACCGGGCAAGGCGCCGGCGCCCGCGACCGTGCGGGTGCTGGCGATCGACGACGACGCCACGATGCGCCTGCTGATGAAGCGTTTCCTCGAGGCGCTGCCGTGGCCGCTCGAAGTCATACAGGCGGCCTCGGCGGAGGAGGCGCAGGCGCGCATCGCGGAAGCCGTCCCGGAGATCGTCTTCACCGACGTCTGCCTGGGCGCGACCGACGGATACGAGATGATCGAGTGGATTCGTGCGCAGCCGGGCCTGGCGCTGACGCCGGTGGTGGCCGTCTCGGCGATCCCGCAGAGCGTCGGGCAGACACGCTGCCTGATGGCCGGCGCCGACGCGTACCTGGCCAAACCCTTCACCAAGGAAGCCTTGCGCCACGTGATGGCACGCATGCTGTCCCGCGTGCGTCCGGAGTGAGGAGGGTAGGGGCATGTCGCTCAAGTGGAAGGTGGTGATCGGCTTCGGGCTGATCCTGGCGGGCCTGCTGGCCGCAGGCGCATGGAACAGCCAGCGCCAGACGCAGCGGCACTTCGAGTCCGAAGTGCGCGCGCGCGCGACGCTGATGTCGTCCTTTGGCAAGGCCAGCCGGAAGTACGTCAAGGAACGGCTGCGCCCCGCGGTGGAAGGCTACGTTGGTGACGAACTCGTGCTGGAGGCGATGTCCTCTACCTTCGCCACAGCCCGGATTTTTGAAGAATTCAACAAGGAACATCCGGAATACCATTACAAACAGGCCGCGCTGAACCCCCTGAACCTGAAGGACCAGGCCGACGACTTCGAGGCGAATCTGATTCGCCGCTTCGACAAAGACCGCAGTCTGGAGGAACTCACCGGATTTCGTATCAAGGACGGTATCGAGCACTTCTACGTCGCGCAGCCGACCATCGTCGCCCAGGATTGCATGGCTTGCCACGACACCCCAGAGAGAGCCCCCGCCAAGCTGGTGGCCAAGTACGGCACCGAGCATGGATTCGGATGGAAAGTCGGCGATGTCAACAGCGCCATCGTCGTCTCCGTGCCCACCGCCGACCTGCGCGCCGCCGCCGCCGCCCAGGCCGCGACGTTCAACCTGGAGCGCGCCGGCCTGGCCCTGTTCTTCCTCGTCTTCCTGGCCGGGCTCCTGTACGCGTACGTCCTGCGCCGGCTTGCGCGCCTGAAGACGGTGATGGAAGGCATCGCCGCCGATCCGTCCACCTGCGCGCGCGTCAGCGACCTCGGCCGAGACGAGATCGGCAAGATGGGCGCTGCCTTCAATCGCATGTGCGACGCGCTGGCGAAGATCAATCACGACCTGGAGGACCGCATCCAGACCCGCACCAACGACCTGCAGGTGCTCAACGAGCGCCTGAAGGTCGAGGTCGAAGAGAAGCAGAAGGCCGAGGCCCAGGTCCGCGAGGCGCTGCGCGCGAAGTCCGAGTTTCTCGCAAACATGAGCCACGAGATCCGTACGCCTATGAACGCCGTAATCGGCATGACCGACCTCCTGGCCGACACGGAACTCTCCCCCGAACAGCGGGAGTATGTCGGCACCGTCCGCACCTCGGGACAGGCTCTCCTCACCATCATCAACGACGTCCTCGACTTCTCCAAGATCGAGGCCGGCCGCATGAGCATGGAGACCGTCGACTTCGATCTTCGCACAGTGGTGGAAGAGGCCATCGAACTGATTGCCGAGCACGCCGACCGCAAGGGTCTTGAACTGCTCTCGCTCTTCCAGGGCAATGTCCCGGTCCGCGTCGCCGGCGACCCGGGCCGCCTGCGGCAGATCCTGCTGAACCTGCTCAGCAACGCCGTGAAGTTCACCGATCGAGGCGAAGTCCTGGTGCGCGTGACCCAGGACGGCGCGTGCGAAGGCGTCGCGCGCATCCGCTTCGAGGTCCAAGACACCGGGATCGGCATCGACCCCGCGGCGCAGACGCGCCTCTTCGAGCCCTTCATGCAGGCCGACGCCTCGACCACGCGGCGCTACGGCGGTTCCGGGCTGGGGCTGACCATCAGCCGCCGCCTGGTCGAACTGATGGGCGGCTCGATCGACCTGTGCAGCGAGCTTGGCAAGGGCTCCACCTTCGCCTTTGTCATTCCCCTGGCGGTGCGCCCGCCGCTGGAGAACAGCTCCGAAGAACCGGCCTGGCAGGGCGGTTGCGTCCTGATCGTCGACGACAATGCGGACAATCGCGCGCTGCTGCGCCAGCAGGTCGAACGGTTGGGCCTGGAAGCCGAGTGCGCGCCCAGCGCCCGCGTGGCGCTCGAACGCCTCGATGCCGCGCGCGCCGCCGGCCGCGGGTTCCTCTTCGCCGTCGTCGACTACCAGATGCCCGAGATGGACGGCATCGAGCTGGCCCGCCTCATCAAGGCCGCGCCCGAGTGGAAGGGCCTGCCGCTGCTGATGCTCAGCTCCATCTCTCGCCGCGAGTCCGCCGCGACGGCCCGGGCCGCCGGGTTCGCGGGCTACCTCACCAAGCCCATTCGCTCCGCCATGCTGCGCGACACCATTCGCGAGATCCTCAACCGCCGCCGCGACCTCGACCGCGACACGATGGTCACCAGCCGCGTGATCTCCGAACGCCGCGCGCAGAACCGATACCGCATTCTGGTCGCCGAGGACAACATTACCAACCAGAAGGTCGTCGCGCGCATGCTCGAGAAGCAGGGCTATCGCGTGGACGTCGTCGCCGATGGGCGCGAGGCTGTCGAGGCCGTCAAGGTGCTGCCCTACGATGCGGTTTTGATGGATTGCCAGATGCCGGAGATGGACGGCTACGAGGCCACCCGCGCGATCCGCGCCGCCCAGACGAACGGCGCGCGGCTGCCGATCATCGCGCTCACCGCTCACGCCCTGGAAGGCGAACGCGAACGCTGCCTGGCCGCCGGCATGGACGACTATCTCAGCAAGCCGGTTCGCGCCCACGAGCTGGCTGCGCGCCTGCGCACGCAGCTGGAAGGCCGCATCCCTTCCGCACGCAGCAGCGCTCAATTCCGCGCCGTTCAGGGCCCGGCCGAGCCTCCGGCCGTGCGCGTCTCGATGCAGCCGCCGCCCGATCCGGTGACGCAGGTGGAAGAGCGGATGGCCGTGCTGGTCAGGGAGATCGGCGAGGATGGTGCGGTGGAGGTGCTGGAAAGCTACCTCCGGGACGGCGCCGTGCGTTTGATGGAGCTCGAAGCCGCGCTCGCGGCTCGCGACGAACGCGCGGCCTGCCGCCTGGCCCACACGCTGAAGGGAAGCAGCTCCTGCGTGGGCTGCGAGACGCTGCGGCAGCTCTTCGCGCAACTCGAGACCGCCGCCGTCGGCGGGATGCTCGACCGGGCCGGCGATACGCTGCAATCGGCCGCCAGTGATTTCGCACGGCTGCGTAAGCGCTGGCAGCCCGCGCGCAGCCCAGCCGCCAGTTGAAGCAGCTTCTCGCGCTCTGACGCCCAACGGCCGGTGGTTCGCTGCCGAGCGGCTTCGGTATTCCGGCAACTTGAAAAAAAGAGTAAAAGCGATCGCGTCATCCGCTGAAAAAAGCGGCGTCAGCCCGGATTCCTGTCGTGGCCGGAAGGAGGGCATGCGATGGCGCTGGTCGGAATGGAATGGATCATCGACGCGGCGGAGTGTGACGAAGGGGCCTTGCGCGACCGCGACAGGCTGCGCAGTCTTCTCGATCGCATCGTGAAAGACCTGGATCTCCATCCGGCGGCGCCCGCGCAGTGGCGCTCGTTTCCCGGGCCCGGCGGCGTCACCGGCCTGTTGCTGCTCACCGAGTCGCATCTGGCCGTGCACACCTTTCCCGAGTACCGCCTGGCGACGTTCAACCTCTACTGCTGCCGCGAGCGCCCCGAATGGCCGTGGGCCGACGAACTGGTTCGCAACCTGGGCGCGGGACACGTGAACGTCCGTAGGATCACGCGCGGCTGCGCCGAAGCTGACGTGGCTCTTCCGGAACAGGGCGCCGCGCGCCGCGAGCGATGACCACCCTTCGCGCGCAGTGTCCGGGGTGCGGTGGAGACCTGCCATTCACGCAGGCGACCTCCCTGGTGGCGGTCTGCCCCTCGTGCCGTTCGGTCGTGGCGCGCACCGACCGCACCCTGGAATCCCTGGGGAAAGTCGCCGACCTGCACGACACGGCCTCGCCGCTGGCGGTCGGGCTGGCCGGAAAGTACGTGGGCCAATCGTTCCAGCTGACCGGACGCGCGCAGCTGCGCCATGCGCAGGGCGGCGTATGGAACGAGTGGTACACCGCGTTTTCCGATGGTCGATGGGGCTGGATCGCCGAAGCCCAGGGCCGCTTTTACCTCACCTTTGCGCGCAAAGACGTTCCGCGGCTGCCGCACTTCGAAGAGCTGAAGCCCGAGCATCCGGCCTTCCGGCTCGGCGACGGCAGCGAATTGGTCGTGGCCGAGACCGGCGAAGCGGCGTACGCAGCCGCAGAAGGGGAGATCCCGTTTCGCCTGGTGCCCGGCGCGACCTACCGTTATGCAGACCTCTACGGGCCGAACCGGATCTTCGCGACGCTCGATTACTCCGAACCGGCCGGCCTCTTCTTCGCCGGCTGGGAAGTGACACTGGAGGAACTCGGACTGGGCGACGCCGCGGCGCGTACGAACGAGCGCCGGGTGGCTTCGGCCAAGGTCAGCTGTCCGCAGTGCGGAGGCGCCCTGGAGTTGCGCGCGCCCGACCGGACCGAGCGCCTGGGCTGTCCGTACTGCGGCTCGCTGTTGGACGCCGACGAAGGCAATCTCCGGTTCCTGAAGTCGCTGGGCAAGTCGCGCTGGACGCCGCTGCTGCGGCTGGGATCCTCCGCGGAGTTCGATGGCGTCTCGCAGACCGTGATCGGCTTCATGGTGCGCAGCACCGAGATCGACCACATCACCTACTACTGGCGCGAGTACCTGCTCTACAGCGTCAAGCTCGGATTCCGGTGGCTCGTCGAGAGTGACCACCACTGGACGTACGTTTCGCCGGTGCCGCCGTCGCATGTCCGAAGCGAATGGAACTTTGCCCAGTGGAACAGCAAGACCTTCAAGGCGTTCCAGCGCACCACCGCAGAAGTCGAATACATAACCGGCGAGTTCTACTGGAAGGTGGAGAAGGGGGAGAAAGTCCGCGCGGCGGATTACGTCCGTCCGCCCGAGATGCTCTCGAGCGAGGCTACGGGTGGCAAAAAGTCGAGCGAGATCAGCTGGTCGCACGCCGTCTATGTGCCGTGGCAGGAGATCGCGCGCAAATTTGCCGTGACCGAGATGCCGCGGCCCAAGGGCGGCGGGTCCTGCCAGCCGTTCGTACACCGCAATATATACCCGCTGTGGGGCTTGTTCGTGGCGGCGGCAGTAGTGCTCTTCGTGATCCTGCGCATGAACAGCCCCGAACGGACCCTGATGCAGGAGAACGTGAAATTTCCCGCGATGACCAGCACCACTGCGCCGCAGGTCGTATTCGGCGGTCCGGTCCAGATTTCCGGCGGGAAGAACATCCAGGTTTCGATGCGCGCCAACGTCAACAACACCTGGTTCTTCGTCGACGGTGATCTGGTCGAGGAACAGTCGCAGCAGGTCCAGCATTTCGAGCTGCCCGTCGAGTACTACCACGGCGTTGACGATGGCGAGTCGTGGAGCGAAGGCTCGGAGGAAAACGACACGTTTCTCTCGGCGCCGCCTGCCGGGACCTACCTGGTGCGAATGGAAGGCAGCTGGCAGGCATGGAACGAGCCCATGAATGCAACGGTGACCATTCGCGAAGGTGTTGCGCGCTGGGGCTACTTCGTCGCGCTGCTGTTGGCCCTGTCGGTGATCCCAGGACTGGTGCTGCTGTGGGAGCGATCCTTCGAGCGCAGCCGTTGGAGCAAGAGCATGTACAACCCGTACGAATCGGACGATGACGACGAGTAAGGAGGCGCCATGCTTCGAAAATTCTACATGCTGGTCGGCGGCGCGCTGCTGGCCACTTACGCGGTGATCGCGTGGACCGGCATGGAGTTCGACAGCGAGGGCGCGGAGGTGATCGGCCCCGACGCGCGGCAGGCCGGCAGCTACCGCTCGGCGGTTTCCAGGTACTCGGGATACAGAGGAGGCAAATGATGCCAACCAATTGGGACGTGGTCCTGCAGCAGGTCATCCTGTCCCTGCTCTTCACGGGCCTGGGCGTGGTGCTGTTCGGCGCGGCCTTCTGGCTCATGAGCAAGGTCACGCCCTTCTCAATCCGCGAGGAGATCGAGACGGACCAGAACACGGCGCTGGCCATAGTCATGGCGTCGGTGATCCTGGGCATTGCGCTGATCGTGGCTGCCGCGATCCACGGCTGACCATGAACCGGGCGCCCGTTCTATTCCTAAACGTTGCGGTCGTCGCCGCGTGCGGGCTGGTGTACGAACTGCTCGCGGGGACGCTTGCGTCCTACGTGATGGGCGACAGCGTCACGCAGTTCTCGCTGATCATCGGGCTATACCTGTCGGCGCTCGGCGTAGGCTCGTGGCTCTCGAAGTACCTGGAACAGGGCTTGGCCAGGCGCTTCATTGAAATCGAGCTTGCGGTGGCGCTCCTGGGCGGATTTTCGGCGCCCATCCTTTTCCTGATCTTCGCACACATGCGGCACTTCTATCCGGCGCTCTACGGGATGGTCTTCGCCATTGGCGTGCTGGTGGGCCTCGAGATCCCCATCCTGATGCGCCTGCTGAAGGATTCGTTCGAGTTCAAAGACCTTGTCGCGCGCGTGCTGACCTTCGATTACCTCGGCGCGCTGGCGGCCTCCATCCTATTTCCCATTCTGCTGGTCCCGTACCTGGGACTGGTGCGCACCAGCCTCGCATTCGGGCTGCTCAACGGACTCGTCGGACTGTGGGCGACCTTCATCCTGCGGCCGCAGCTGGCGCGGGTCGCGGGCCTGCGCGTGCGCTGTGCCCTGGTGCTGGTCCTGCTGGCCGCGGGCTTTGCCGGCGCCGGTTACCTGACGAGCCTCGCTGAGGACAACCTCTACAACGACGAGATCGTGTACGCGAAGAACACGCACTACCAGCGCATAGTGGTCACGCGCGGCGGCGGCGGCTTCCAGTTGTATCTGAACGGACATCTCCAGTTCAATTCGATCGACGAGTACCGGTACCACGAAGCGCTGGTTCATCCGGCCATGGCTTCGTGCGCAACGCCGAGGCGGGTTGCGGTGCTGGGCGGCGGCGACGGGCTGGCCCTGCGTGAGATCCTAAAGTACACGCAGGTGGAACAAGTGACGCTGGTCGACCTGGATCCCGGCATGACGGAGCTCTCGAGCAGTTTTCCGCCGCTGGCGGTGTTGAATGCGCATTCGTTCGACGACCCGCGCGTGCGCGTCGTCAACCGCGACGCCATGCTGTGGCTGGAGGAGTGCAACGAGTCCTTCGACGTGGTGCTGGTCGACTTCCCCGATCCCAGTAATTTCTCGTTGGGCAAACTCTACACGACGCGCTTCTACCGGCTTCTGAAGGCGCGCCTGGCGCCCGGAGGCCGAGTTGCCGTGCAGAGCACCTCGCCGCTGTTTGCGCGAAAGTCCTTTTGGTGCATCAACCGCACGATGGGAAAGGCGGGCTTCCACGTCAAACCGTACCAGACGGCCGTGCCGTCTTTCGGCGTGTGGGGTTTCTCCCTGGCGTCGCAGACGGAATTTGAGCTTCCGCACACGATCTCCGCCGAGGTGCGTTCCTTGGATACGCCGAGCCTGGCCGCACTCTTTGTGCTTAATGCCGACATGGGGCCGGTGGAAGTCGAGATCAACCGGCTCGATAACCAGGTGCTCGTCCGTTACTACGACGACGAACTTCGGCGCTGGGACTGACCGGCCATGACGCGCATGACCCGCCGCGAGATTCTGCGCCTCTTCCTCGGCGCGCCGGCCCTGGCGGCCCTGGGCGGCTGCGGTACTTCGAAGCAGGAACGCGACCTACCACCCGGCAGCCTGGCCGGCGCCTCCCTCGACTTCGGCCACCGACTGCGCACCGAAGCGCCTCCGGAGCCGCCCTCCGAGGCCTGGCAATCGGCGGGCGTCGTCATTGTCGGCGGCGGCGTGGCGGGACTCAGCGCCGCGTGGCGCCTGCTGCGCGCAGGGTACCGAGATTTCTTTCTCTTGGAACTTGAATCCGAAGCGGGCGGCACCGCGCGCGGCGGGCGGAACGCGGTGACTGCCTATCCGTGGGGCGCGCACTACATCTGCGCGCCGTCGGCGCGCAACAGGCCGCTCACGGATCTGCTCGGCGAGATGGGCATCCTGGACGGAACCGACGAACGCGGCGAGCCGGTGGTCGGCGAGCAGTTCGTCGTTCGGGATCCCGACGAACGCTTGTTCCACATGGGCCGCTGGGAGGAAGGCCTGTACCAGCGCGCCGGCGCGTCGGAGGAAGACCTGCGGCAACTCGCCGCGTTCGAAGCGCTCATCGGCAAGTACGCGGGAATGCGGGACGGCCAGGGGCGCAGGGCATTCGAGATTCCCCTGAGCCTGGGATCGGACGATGCGATCCTGGCCGAACTCGACCGCATGAGCATGGCCGAATTCCTATCGCGCAACGGCTTCACTTCGGAGCGGCTCTGCCGCTTCGTCCGCTACGCCTGCCGCGACGACTACGGCGCCGAACTGGAGCAGACCAGCGCCTGGGCCGGAGTCTTCTATTATGCGTCACGTTTGGTGCGCTCCAGCAGCGAATCACGGCCGCTGGTCACGTGGCCGCAGGGCAACGGTCGCATCGTCGAATACTTGACCTCGTTGGCGCGCGAGAAAATCCGCACTGGCCTCGCGGTCGCTGACGTGAATCCCGTGGAGCGCAACGGAAAGGCGGAAGTGGAGATCCGCGCCTTCGATCGCGTCAACGAGTGCGGCGCAGCCTATCGCGCGAAGTGCGTAATCTTCGCGGCGCCTCAGTTCCTGGCGCGTTACGTGATCCGGCCGTGGCGCTCCGATCCACCTTCGCATGTGGGAGCCTTCGAATACGGGGCGTGGATGGTTGCCAATCTGACGCTAAAAGACCGCCCAGCCGAGCCCGGCTATCCGCTCTGCTGGGACAACGTCATCTACGACAGCCCGTCGCTGGGCTACGTGGTCGCGACCCATCAGGCGGGCCGGGAACGGGGCCCGACGGTGTTCACCTATTATTATCCGCTCTGCGATTCGGATCCGAAGCAGGCCCGCGCGCGGCTGCTCGCCACGGATCGCGACGCGTGGGCGGAGACGGCGTTGGCCGATCTCGCGCGGCCGCACCCGGAGATCCGGTCCCTCTGCGAACGGCTGGACGTGATGCGGTGGGGCCACGCGATGGTTCGGCCCAAGCCCGGCTTCCTGTGGGGGCAGGCGCGCCGGCAGGCGGCGGCGCCCTTCCGCGGCATTCATTTCGCGCATTCGGACCTCAGCGGCGTGGCTTTGTTCGAGGAAGCCCAGTACCAGGGCGTGCGCGCTGCCGATGAGGTGCTGAAGGTTTTTGGCGTGGGCTGATGCCGCCGCACAAAAGGATCTGCTGCGCGGAAGGCTCTTGCCGCCCTGCGTGAATCCCCTGATAAAGGAGGCGGGCAGGCGACTCGCCGAGCCACGGACGCCGGGGACGAAATCGAAGATCATGTCCTTCCGAAAAACCACGCAGGACCTATTACCCTCGAAGCGTCCCTCGCCGCCGGACGGAGCCTACGACCTCTACCCGGCCTTTCCCGCCGCCGGCGAGATTTACCCAGGGTTCGGATACCTCGCTCGTGCGTTGGCGCGGCACCGGCACGCGGTCATCGATGGATACGCAGGCGTGCTTTGGAGCGACTTTCGCCAGGGTTTGGACGCGGCGCTGAAAGCCTTGGGCGTCGAGGCCGAGTGGGTCTGTATCGACGACGCGCTCCTGCCTGAGCACGAGATCGAGCGGCACGTTGCGCCGTACCTGGGCGGCGACGACCCGATCTTCGGCATGCGCTTCGACGGGGAGCTTTGTGCGTTCTTCGACGCAGCCAGGCTGAAGGCCCTGCGCCCCGGCGGCGCGAAGCTGAGTATCTGCTACGGCTGCGGTGCGGCGTTGTGCAATGTGGAGGTTTGGGCCGGCCCGCTGGTGTATCTCGACGTGCCCAAGAACGAGATCCAGTTCCGCGCGCGCGCCGGCAGCGTTGCGAACGTGGGCATGCACAAGGCCACGGACCCGAAGCCCGCCTACAAGCGTTCGTACTTCGTCGACTGGCCCGCGCTGAATGCGCACAAACGCGCGCTGCTTCCCCGCATCGGCTATTTCGTCGACGCGCAGCGGCCGTCCGAACCTTCGTCGATGGTAGGCGCCGACTTGCGCGCGACGCTGGAGCGCATGGCGCATGCACCCTTTCGCCCGCGGCCGTGGTTCGAGCCCGGGCCTTGGGGTGGGCAATGGCTGAAAAAAAAGGTTCCGCAACTGCCGCAGGGTGCGGCAAACTACGCATGGTCGTTCGAACTGATCGCGCCGGAGAACGGACTGCTCGTCGAGCACCAGAGCCGGCTGCTGGAGTGCAGCTTCGACCTGCTGATGTTCCACGCGCACGAGGCGGTACTGGGTACGGCCGCTGCGCGCTTCGGCTTCGACTTTCCGATTCGCTTCGATTATCTCGATACCGTCGAGGGCGGCAACCTGTCGGTGCAGTGCCACCCGCGTCCCGAGTTCATCCGCTCGAACTTCGGGGAACCCTTCACGCAGGATGAGACGTATTACATCCTCGACTGCAAGCCGGGCGCGCAGGTGTACCTGGGCTTTCGCGAAGGCGTCGATCCGCAGGCCTTCCGCGCGGCGCTGGAGAAGAGCTACCGGGAGGCCGTGCCGCTGGACGCCGAGCGCTTCGTGAACGTGGAGCCTGCGCACAAACACTATCTCTTTCTGATTCCCAATGGCACGATCCATTGCAGCGGCGCCGGCAACGTCGTTCTGGAGATCAGTGCGACGCCGTACATCTTCACCTTCAAGATGTACGACTGGCAGCGCCTGGACCTGGACGGGCGGCCGCGCCCCCTGAATATCGCCCGCGCGATGGACAACCTGTGCTTTGGGCGCCAAGGCCCGAAAGTACGCGCCGAGCTTGTCAGTGTGCCGCGGGAAATCGCGCGCGGCGACGGGTGGAAGCGCATTCGCCTGCCGACGCACCGCGCACACTTTTACGACGTCGAGCGCTACGAATTCATTACTGCGGTGGACGTGCGCTCGGAAGACGCCTGCCATGTGTTGAACGTCGTCGAGGGCGGCCCGGTGAGGGTCGAGACGTCCGCTGGCGCGGGGTTGCGGGTGAACTACGCCGAGACCTTTGTCGTGCCGGCCGCGGCCGGGTCATACCGGTTGGTGAATACCGGCCTCGGCGAGGCGAAGGTTATCAAGGCGTTCGTGAAGCCGGAATGTGCGCGACCGTGCTGACGCGGCCGCCTGTGTTAGCAGGAATGGGAGAGAGTGCTACCATGCAGGACCCTCTTGGAGACCATTGATGAAGCCGCTCGATCTGTTCAAGACACCGCGTCTGTCGGCCGCCGCCTCCACCGGCTTCCTGGTCCTGCGCCTGGTGGCCGGACTGGCTTTCATGCACCATGGCTGGGGAAAAATCCAGAATCCCACAGGCTGGGCGGGGCCGGACAGCGCCATTCCGGGGGTTTTTCTGGCCTTGGCTGCGATCTCGGAGTTCGGTGGCGGGCTGGCGTGGATGTTGGGTCTGCTTACCCGGCTGGCGTCCCTTGGCCTGCTCTGCACCATGGCCGTCGCGGCCCACTTTCATGCCGTAGTGCGCGGCGACCCGTTCGTTCCGCAGGGGCCGGGGGCCTCGTACGAGTTGGCAGCCGTGTACTTCTGCATTGCTTTGCTTTTCCTGCTGGCCGGTTCGGGGCGTTTCTCGCTCGACCGCGTTATCTTTGGCGAAAAGGAATGACGCAGGGGCATTACGACCGTTCGATCGTTTAGGAGAGACGCCATGAGCGAACCGAAGAAAGAAAAAGCCTGCTTGTTCTGCAATCGAGACGAGCACCAGACGCCCTTGATCAACCTGCACTACCAGGGCGGGAAGCTCTGGATCTGCCCGCAGCACATGCCCGTTCTGATCCATGATCCGGCGCAACTGATCGGGCGATTGAAGGGCGCCGAGAACCTGCGTCCCGCGGACCATCACGACTAAGGCGCACGCCATGGCTAATGAACGTTACTGGTTCCTGAACAGCCTCGTTGTCGTGCGGGCTTCGCATACGGAAGGCCCGGACGGACTATCGGTGCTGGATCACCGGGTGTCGATGGGTGACGCGCCGCCGCTGCATCTTCATCGCACCGAAGATGAGGTCTTCGTCGTGCTGGAAGGTGAACTGCGCGTGATTGTCGGTGGCCAGGAGCGCCGGGCCAAGGCGGGCGATTCGTTCTGCGCGACCAAGAACGTGCCGCACGGCTACCGGGTGATTTCGCCCGGCGGCGCGCGGTTTATCACGGTTACGGCCCACACGGATTTCGAGCGTTTCGTGAAGGCGGTGGCCCGCCCCGCACAAGGGGACGGTATGCCGCCGGCGAGTGCCCCGACGCCGGAACAGATCGCGGCCTTGGCGGAGATCGCGATGAAGTTCGGCATCGAATTCGTGGGTCCGCCGCTGACGTGAGCGGCGTCGTCGCTACTTCGGCTCGTGCAGGAAGGGCTCAAGGAAGATCGAGCGGAACGTGGACGTAAGGCGGCGCGGCTCGATCATGGTCTCCGGCGACTGCTGGGCGCGGTGCAGCAGACCCTCGCAGCTCGCAAGGCAGCAGAGGCTCCAGGACTCGAAGTCAAAGGCATCGGCTTGTTCTTTGGACCAGCCCTGCTCCTTGGCCGCCTTGCGGCCGAGGTCGCAGAGCATCCGGCGTGCGCCGTGAATCCACTGGGACTCGATTTCCTTGGCCATGTCGCGCGCGACCGACGAGCTGCAGTGCTGCATGTGGTTCAGCAGCACGACGATCTGGAAGAGATCCTGGCCGACCCACTGTTCGAAGTCTGCGATGCCCATCAGCTGCTCGCGCGCGGTGGGCTGGGCCAGCACGACCTCGGTCAGCATTTCCTCGAGCTGCCGGGTCTTTTCCTGCAACACCTGGCGCAAGCAGTCTTCCTTATCCTTGAAGTACCAGTAGAAGGCGCCCTTGGACTGGCTGCTGCCCCGCGCGATCTCTTCGACGGTCACCTGGTCGTAGCCGTTCTGCGTGAACAGCGCGAAGGCTGCGTCGAGCATGCGGCTGTGTTTGGCGTTGCGAAGTTCGAGATTCGGCGGCCGGCCGCGGGTGCGGCGCGGTGCGGCGTCGAGTGCTTCGTCGGTTCGCGGGTTGCTCATCGGTCTGTTCCTGTCGGATCTACGATGATCCTGCGATGCTGGGCAGGGTGCTTCTCAACCAGACTGAACCACCGACGATACCCCGGAATTCCTCGAGGTTCAAGCCGCCACCTTCCTCATTTCCTGGACTCAGGCGGCCGGGATCGTAATGCGCATTGTGATTTCGGCACTCGAACCCGCGATTTGGAGTGCGTTATTCAAATATGAGCGGCAGGTTATGACCATTGCGCAGGTGCGTTACTCGATTTGAAACGGCCCCAGACGCCCGGTGACATTTTCACGAGGTGCCCTATACTTAGCTGTGCCGATGGGACGCAGCGACCTATCCAGTTGACGACATGACCGTGAAGGAATTGGGATATGAAGATCCTATTATGGAGTGCCTCGGCCGGACCGGCCAGCCTTGAGCCCCTGGTGGCCTCGCTGGGCTATGAAGCGGTCTTCTGCCGGACGGCGGAAGAGACCGCCGATGCGCTTGCGGCGGAGGAGTTTGCCGTTTTGCTGGTGGACCTGCGGGGAAGCGCGTCGGACCAAGCGGAAAAACTGAAGCTGTGCGGAGAGATTGGCCACGAAGGCGATTCGCATACGCCACAGGTCGTCGCGTTGCTGAGCGAGCCCCGGGTGGCCGTGGTCGCCGAGGCCTTGGACGCCGGCGCACACGATTGCCTGAGCGAGCCGCTTGATGTCGAACGCCTGCGGGTGCGGCTGGAGGTCGCGCAGCGCTGGGCGCGGATCCGGGCCAAGCGCATCCGCACGCGGAATGCGCTGAAGCAGAGCGAGGAGCGCGCGCGCAAGCGATTTGCCGAACTGGAACACCACTATCGCACGGTGCCGGTCGGCCTGTGCATGGTGGACACCAACCTGCAGTACATCCGCGTCAACGGCTTGATGGCGGAGCTCAGCGGGCGTTCGGTGGACGAACACTTCGGCCGGACGGTGCGGGAGATTCTGCCGGACCTGGCCGATGCCGTCGAGCCCATGCTGCGGCAGGTGATCGAGACCGGCGAACCGGTCTTCGACCTGGAACTGCGGGGGCGTCTCCCGTCGCGCCCGCAGGAGGAATTCGTCGCGCTGTTGAGCCACTTCCCGTTGCGGCTGGACGACGGAACCGTGTCCGGCGTGAGCACGGTCTTTCACGACATCACCGAGCGCGAGAACCTTCTGCAGGCGCTCAGCGAGAGCGAGGAGACGACGCGCGTAGTTCTCAATACGCCGTTCGAATTGTCGGTGTTGATCGAGCCCGACGGGCGGGTGCTGGCCGTCAACGAGACGATGGCCAAGCACATGCGCACGCGCCCCGAGGACATGGTGGGCAAGATACTCTGGAACCATTTCCCGAAGGAGATCGCCGAGCAGCGGAAAGCCTACGCCGCCGAGATCGTTCGCACCGGCGCGCCGATGCGCGAGGAAGATCAGCGCAACGGCCGGTTCTTCGACACCATCGCGCACCCGATCAAGGACCGCCACGGCAAGGTGGTGCGCATCGCGATCATCGTCCGCGACATCACCGAGCGCCGGCAGATGGAGGAGACGATCCGTTCCAGCGAAGAGCGTAACCGTAAGCTGCTGGAGAACGTACCCAGCAATATTCTCCTGTACGACGCCAACCTGACCATCCTCTACATCAACCACGTGGCGACCGGCTACAAGAAGGACCAGGTCATCGGGCAGCGCGCGGACCAGTTCATCCACCCGCCCCACCGGACGGCGTTCCGCTGCGCGGTGGAACAGGTCTTCCGCACCGCGGAGCGCCAGGAACTGGAACTCGCGGACCTCTTCAAACGAACCTACATCGTTCGCCTGGTGCCGCTGATCCGGGATGGCCGCGTGGAGACTGTGCTGGGTGTCAGCACCGACATCTCGAACCGGCGAAAAGCGGACGAGAAGCTGGCGGAGAGCGAACAGCGCTTCCAGACCATCCTCGAGCACGCCCCGGTGATGATCGACGGGTTCGACGCAGACCGGCGCTGCATCCTGTGGAACAAGGAATGCGAGAAGTACCTGGGCTGGAAGTCCGAGGAGGTGATGGCCTGCGCCGACCCGATGGCCCTCTTCTACGCCGATCCGAAGGTCCGCGACGTGGTGTGGAAGGCCGTCGAATCGGGCGATGGGACGTTCCGGCCTTACACCGTGCGCGCCAAGGACGGTTCGCCTCGCAGGCAGCAGTGGGCCAATTTCCGCCTGCCGAACGGGAACCTGATCTCCGTCGGCCTGGACGTTACCGACAAGGAGATGGCCGGCGGCCAGACCGAGACCCGGAACGAGACGTGGAGTACCGAGGTAAAGACCAGAAGCCCCGCGTAATCCTTTTTCATCGGGCGGCCCGCTCTTCTGGCGTTTCGGCCCTGAAGGGCGCGGCTTTTTCGGCGTCGCTTTGACAGGCGCGGTGTAATACGCTGCTTGCCGGCAACTCCAGGTTTGTAAACGGGTTCGAGGAAGGGACATGAGCAGCATAGACGTTCAGCAGATCAAGGAAGATGTGGCCCGTTTCGTGGAGTCCATCGAGCAGGCCAAGGCGGAGGTGCGGAAGGTTCTGGTCGGGCAAGACAACTTGCTGGACCGCCTCCTGATCGCGCTGCTGACAGGCGGCCACGTCCTTCTGGAGGGCGTGCCGGGCCTGGCCAAGACCACGGCCATCAAGACCCTGGCGTCCGCCGTTAATACCGGCTTCCGGCGCATTCAGTTCACGCCCGACCTGCTGCCCGCTGACTTGATCGGCACCCTGATCTACAACCCTCGCGAAGGTAACTTCACCACCCGCAAGGGGCCCATCTTCAGCAACCTGATCCTGGCTGACGAGATCAACCGCGCGCCCAGCAAGGTCCAGTCGGCGCTGCTGGAGGCCATGCAGGAGCGCCAGGTCACCATCGGCGAGGAGACCTATCCGCTGCCGGACCCCTACCTGGTGCTCGCGACGCAGAATCCCATCGAGCAGGAAGGCACGTATCCCTTGCCCGAAGCCCAGGTCGACCGCTTCATGCTCAAGGTCGTCGTCGGCTACCCCAAGAAGGACGAGGAGCGCAAGGTCGTGGACCTGGCTATGGGCGAGAGCCTCCGCGAGGTCAGGCCGGTGCTCGAACCCGAACGCATTCTCGAGATGCAGCGCCTGGTCAAGCGCGTCTACATGGACGACAAGGTCAAGGACTACGTCCTGGAACTGGTTACCGCCACGCGCGAGCCCGCGCGCTACGGCCTCAAGGACCTCGCGAACCTCATCGACTACGGCGCTTCGCCGCGAGCATCCATTTACCTGTGCATGGCCGCGCAGGCCCGCGCGTTCCTGGCTGCCCGCGGCTTCGTGACGCCTCAGGATGTGAAGGACATCGCCTACGACGTCCTGCGCCACCGCGTGATTCTCTCCTACGAAGCGGAGGCCGAAGAAAAGACGCCGGAGGAAGTCGTGAAGCGCATCCTCGACTCCGTTCCCGTGCCGTAAGGGTTCTGTCCATGCCGCAGCGCGAAATCGCGGAAATACTCAAGGAAGTCCGCCGCATCCAGATCACCGCCAGCCGCCAGGTCAACGACTTCCTGGCCGGCGGGTACCTGTCGGCCTTTAAGGGCCGCGGCATGGTCTTCGAGGAAGTCCGCGAATACGTGCCCGGCGACGAGATCCGCAGCATCGACTGGAACGTCACCGCACGCACCGGCCATCCGTACGTGAAGCGCTTCTGCGAGGAGCGCGAACTGACCGTGCTGCTGGCCGTGGACATCTCCGCGTCCGGCATGTTCGGCAGCCACAGCCGGAGCATGCTCGAGACTGCCGCCCATGTCGCGGCCGTGCTGATGTTCAGCGCGCTCAAGAACAACGACAAGGTCGGCCTGGTGCTCTTTGCCGACGGCGTCCGCCGCTACGTCCCGCCGCGCAAGGGGCGCAGCAACGTCCTTCGGCTGATCCGCGACCTGCTGGCCGTCGAGCCCGTGCGCGAAGTCACCGACATCGGCGCCGCGCTGGAGTTCATCCGGCGCGTCCAGCGCCGCCGCGCCGTGGTCTTCGTCATGAGCGATTTCCTGGGGCCCGAATGCAGCCGCGCCCTGGCCATCGCGAACCTGCGCCACGACGTGATCGCCATGAACCTCGCCGACCCGCGCGAGGAGACGCTGCCCGATGTAGGTTTCATCGTCCTTGAGGACGCCGAAACCGGGGAGGTCCGCGAACTTGATACGCGCAGCCGCGCGGTCCGGCGCCTCTTCGAGCAGATTGCCGCGCGGCGCCGTTTTGCGCTCGAGACCGGCATGCGGCGCATGGGCGTCGACCGCCTGGAGATCCGGACGGACCGCCCGTACGCCCAGACCCTGCAGGCCTTCTTCCGCATGCGCGAGCGCCGCTTTCGGTAGCGCGCCGGAGAGAAAGACATCGCTATGTCCGAAACCAGCGGCGATCAGGCACCCGGCGCGGGCCCGTCGCCTCAACTCCAGTTGGCTCCGGCACCCGGCCCGCTCGCCAGGTCCGCTGCTTCGCCTGCCCCTTCCGGCGGGCGTTCGCTGGTCTTTCTCGTGCTCCTGCTGAATCTCGGCATCCTGGTTCTCCTGCTGCTGCGCCCCGGCGGCGGTTCGTCCGCCGGCGCCGAGTCCGAGTCCGCTGCGTCCGGCTCCGCGCTGACCGGGGACGATGCCCTGGCCCTGCGCCTGGAAGAGCGCAGCCTGTGGTCTGAAGCCGCCGCCGAGTGGCGCGCGGTCGCGCGCGGTCAAGCGGACGCCGGTAAGCGAGCCAAGTTCATGTACCGCGCCGGGACGCTCTTCGAGAAGGCCGGCGACGCGGAAAAAGCAGCCGCGTCTTACGTGGCCGCCGAGCGCGACCTGAAGCAGGGCGGCGACGACAATCTCAAGCACCAGATCGGGCTGCGCCTGGTCGATTGCCTGGGCAAGCTAGGCCGTTCGGGCGAAGTCGGCCGCGAACTGCGCCGGCGCACCACGGGCGCGGAGGCCGGCGAGGCAGAGGTGCTCGCGCGCATCGACGGTGAGCCGGTGACCACCGCAGACCTGGATCGCCTTGTCGAAGGCCAGGTCGACGCAATGCTGGGCGGGCGGATGGACGCCCAAGCCCGCGAACAGCTGTTGTCCGAGTTGCGCGCGCCCCGGCACCGCGAGGAGATCCTGAACCAACTGCTCCAGCAGGAAGTGCTCGTAAGGCGCGCCCGCGAATTGGGCCTGGACCGCGACGATGCCTTTCTGGGACGCATGAGCCAGGTCGAGCGCATGCTCCTGGAGCGGGCGGTGCTTGAAAAGGAGATCGGCGCGCGGCTGGTCGCGACGCCCGAGGACCTGAAGAACTACTACGCCGGGCACAAGAGCGAGTTCACCGGGCCATCGAATGCGAAGCTGCTGCTGATCGAATGCGCCTCAGCCAAGGACGCCCTGGACCTGGCTGCGAAGCTGAAGGAGGCCGGCGAGCCGGCTTTCCGGGAGGCCGCCAAGGCAAGTTCGATCCACGAGGCCACCAAAAAGGACGGCGGCGCGCTTTCCACGTCCTACCAGCAGGGCGGCAGCCTGCTGGGCCTGCCGAATTCGGTGGACCTCGACGCCTTCGTCTTTGGCGAACCGACGGGCAGGGTCTCCGCGCCGATGCAGGTCGAGGGCCGGCACTTTCTCTTCCTGGTGCAATCGCGCGAGATTGACCCCGTGCGGCCGTTCGAGCAGGCCGCCGAGCAGGTTCGCGCACGCTGCCTGCAGACCCGGCAGCGGGAATTGAGCGATGAGCTGGTCCGTGACCTGCGTGCGCGCTACCGCGTGATACTGGAAGGCGATAGCCGCGGCCGAGGACCCGAACCGGAGAAGGCCCCCGCGCAGAAATGAACATGCCGATGCGCCCATACTCCGAGGAATGCCGCCGCCGGGCGGACGCCGCGCCGGTGCTGTTGGCAGCGCTGGCTTTGGCCCTGGTCTTGGCGGGGTGTGGGAAATCCGAGCCGTCCGGCGAGGACGGCCCGGCGGAGAATGAAGCTGCGGCGCCGGCGAATGTCACGCGCGACGCGGAGAACGGTCCGGTCCACGCGCATCTGGAGGTCACGCCCGCGGAGCCGCGCTTGAGCGACGTCGTGACGCTGGTCGTCACCGTCCGCGCCGAACCGCAGGTGGACATCGCGCCTCCTCCTTTTGCCGCCGCCGTCGGCGACTTCACTATCCTGGACTACGCTTCGCCTGCGCCGGCCATCGAGGACGGCAAGACGGTTCGCCGCTGGGAGTACCGCCTCGAACCGACCTGCGCGGAGAAGCACCTGGTCCGCGCGATTCGCATCGAGTTCACCGACCGCCGGGAAGGCAGCGAGTCAAAGGGCAAGACCTCCGCGATCGAACTCGATCCGGTGGAATTGGAGGTCTCTTCCGAATTCGGCGAGGACGTGCCGGACCTCGCGAAACTCGAGCCCATGGCCGATCCGGTGCCGCTGCCCGGCGAACCGCGCTTCGGTTGGCTGGCCTGGGTCATCGTGGGGACGGTCGTGGTCCTGGGTACGATCGCGTACTTCGCGTTCAGGCGCCGCGAGGAGCCGATCTTTATTCCGCCGCCGCCGTCTCCGGAAATGGTCGCCTATCAGGAGCTGCTCGCATTGATGCAGCGCAACCTGCCCGAGCAGGGTCTGATCGTGGATTTCTACGTCGAACTGACCGGCGTCGTGCGCCGCTACATCGAACGCATCACCGGCATCCACGCGCCGGAGCAGACCACCGAGGAGTTCCTGCGCGCGATGCAGGCCGACCGGCGCTTCGTGGCCGAGAAGGCGCGTCAGCTGAGCCGCTTCCTGGAAGCCAGCGACATGGTGAAGTACGCCGCGCACCGTCCGGATGCGAAGGACATCGAGGAAGCGTTTACGCGCGCGCAGGAGTTCGTCGGCGTGCGCGGCGAGAGCAGGTTGATCGCGCAGGGCGAGCCCGAGGAAGCGCTGCGCAAGGAGCAGGCCGCGACGCTGCGTTGAGGCGGCGCGGCGTGAACGACCGGAGAGGGGACCGCAACGCCCGTGTGGGACTGGCTGCCGCAGTGGCATACGCCGCAGGCGTTCTTCCTGGCACCGCTGGCCGTCGCCGGTGTGTGGTGGTCGGCGCGCGCGCGCAACCGGCCGACGGCGATCTTCAGCAGCCTGCAGGGCCTGAAGGACGTGCCGGTCACGGTCGCGCAGCGCGTGAAGGCCTGGATGCCGGTCATCCGCTGCCTGGGGCTGCTGTTCCTGACCGTGGCGCTGGCGCGGCCTCAGCTGGGCATCACGGAGACGCGCGTGCGCACGGAAGGCATTGCCATCGAGGCAGCCCTGGACGTCTCGGGCTCCATGGAGGCTATGGACTTCAGCCTCGACGACAAGCAGGTCACGCGCCTGGAAGCCGTCAAGTATGTGCTCGGCGAGTTCGTGGCCGGTAGTAAGGGTTCGGGCCTGCGCGGGCGCGCGAACGATCTGATGGGCCTGGTCGGTTTCGGCGGCACGGCCTACAGCCGCTGCCCGCTGACGCTGGATCACGGCGCGTTCGTGGACGTGTTGAATTCGCTGGAAGTCCCGCGCCTGATCTTCGACCGCCAGGGCCGGCCCATCAACCGGGAACTGGTCCAGGAGGAGCGCGCCACGGCCATCGGCGACGCCCTGGCGCTGGCACTGGACCGGCTCGAGCAGGTCGAGGCCAAGAGCAAGATCATCGTTCTGCTGTCCGACGGCGAGAGCAACGTCGGGGTCGTGGAGCCGGAGAAGGCCATCGAAGCAGCCAAGAAGAAGGGCGTGAAGATCTACGCCATCGGCATCGGGCACACTGGGCAGGCACCCATCCAGGTCGAGGACGCCTACGGACGCACTGTCATCGAGCACATCAGCGTTTCGCTCGACGAAGACCTGCTGCGCAAGGCCGCCGAGGAGACCGGCGGAAGCTACTACCACGCCGAGAACACCGAGGCCCTGGTGGAAGTCTACAAGAGCATCGACCAGCTCGAACGCAGCGAGACCGAGCAGGCGGTGTACACCGAGTACGACGAACTGTTCCTCATTCCGCTGCTGGCCGGGCTGGGTTTGCTGCTGCTGGAGGCCGTACTGATGGCGACGCGCTTCCGTGCGCTGCCATGACGGGAAACGAGCGATGAACTGGCAGAACCCCGAGGCGCTTTACTTCCTTTGGCTGGTCCCGCTGTGGATCGGGCTGGCCTACTACGCGCGCATCCGCCGGCGCCGCGCCGCGCGGGCCTTCGTCGCGGAAGCTATGCACGAGCGCCTGCTGCCGCCCGACAGCCCTGCGCGCTTCTGGCTCAAGACGGGCCTGTGGGCCTTGGCACTGGTTTGCGTGCTCCTGGCGGCGGCGCGGCCGCGCTTCGGGGTGTATTTCACGCAGATTCGCCAGCGCGGCGGTGACCTGTACGTGTTGCTGGATGTCTCTCGTTCGATGACCGCGCGGGACGTCGCGCCCAGCCGCCTGCAGCGCGCCAAGGAAGACATCAAGGTGCTGGCCAACAAGCTGGAAGGCGTGCGCATGGGCCTGATCGCCTTCGCGGGCCGGCCGGTCGTGCAGTGCCCGCTGACGTCCGACAGCGGTTTCTTCCGCCTGGCCCTGGACGACGTAGACACCGACAGCGCGCCGCGCGGCGGAACGGCCATTGGCGACGCCATCCGCAAGGCCTTGGAGGTGCTGCCCAAGGACGGCTCGCGTGACCAGGCCATGCTCCTCATCACCGACGGCGGCGACCAGGACAGCTATCCCATGGAAGCGGCGGAGGCCGCCGAGGAGCGCAACATCCCCGTCTTCGCCGTCGGCGTGGGCGATCCGGAGGAGGGCGCGCCGGTGCCCGGCAAGACCGCCGGTTCGGTGATGACCTACCAGGGCAAGGAAGTGCGTTCGCAACTGGATGAGGACCTGCTGCGCAAGATTGCCCTGACGACGCGCGGTGCCTACGTGCCCTTCGGCGTGCGCGGCTACGACTTCGAGGACCTGGCCGAGCGCATCCGCAAGATGCAGGGCGAGGAGGCCAACGAGCAGAAGCGCAAGCGCATGCGGGAGCAGTACCAGGTCTTCCTTGGCCTCGGGCTGATCTTCTTTGTGCTCGAGATGTTCGTGCGCCGTTTCCCGAGGCGCGCGCGGCCGGAGGTGGCCGCGCCAGCAGGCAGGGGGTCGCTGGCCGCTGGCGGCGTGCTGCTGGCCGTGGTGCTGGGCGCGGGCAGCGTTCGGGCGAGCGAAGCCGTATCCGCGGTACCGGAGAAGACCGGACCGCCCGCAGAAGAATCGCAGGGCAAGGAAAAGAAAAAGGAGGAGATCGCGACCGGCGACCCGGTGGTGCTGGTCCGCGAAGGCCTGGAGGCATATGCGAACGCCGATTACTCCGGCGCGCGGCGCAAGTTCATGGGGGCCGACGTCTCCCAGCCCGAGACGCCGGAGATCGCCTTCGACCTCGCTTGCGCCTACCAGAAGGAAGGCGACCTCGAACGCGCGGCCGAGCAGTACCAGAAGGCCAGCCTCTCGCGCGACCGCCACATTGCTTCGTCCGCGCGTTACAATCTTGGCTGCCTGGAAGCCGACGCGGCCAATGCGCTGGTGGGATCCAATCCCGCGCAACTCGCGCCCGAGAAGCGCCCTCAGGTGCTCGAGCGCCTCGCCGCGGCAGTTGCGAACTACCGCCAGTGCCTGGCCTTTGACAAGAGCCACGCACAAGCGCGCCGCAACCTGGAGCGCATCCGCCTCTGGATCAAGTACTACACGGAACTCTGGCGCAAGCAGGAGCAGGAGCAGCGCCGCAAGGACATGGACCTCGTACAGTTCCTGGACTACCTGATGAAAACCGAGAACGGCCTGCGCGACCAGAGCGATGCCGCCGCCGCCGATCCGCAGACGCCGGTCGATCGCTTTGCGGAACTCAAGCGCGCTCAGGCCGCGCTGCTCGAGGAGATTCCCACTCTCAACGCGAAGATCGAGGAACTCAAGGCCCAGGCCCATGGCCAGGGCGGGCCGCCCGGCCAGCAGGGCCCGGCGCCCTCGAAGGAGCAGACCGAGCACCTCGAACAGGCTGTCGCCCAGTTCCTCAAATGGTCCGCCGAGTCTGCCCGGCAGATGGGCCTGGCCGCCGAGAAGCTGGGCTTGCACGATCCGGCTGCAGCATCGCAGGCCCAGGAACAGGCGAGTTCGAATCTGGAATCGATCTGGGAAGTGCTGGCGCCCGTCGGGCCGATCGTGGCGCGTGCGCTGGAACGGCAGACGCGCGTCGTCGAAGCCGTCAGGCCGCAGGCGGCGGATGGCTCCGCGGCGCCGGATCCCGCCGTCGCGACGCCTACCGCGCGGGTGCTGAAGGAACAGGAGAACGCCCAGCGGTCGGCCGCTCTGATAGTGCCGAAAGCGAAAGAGATGCTTAAGATGCTGGAAGCCTTGCCCGATACGGACCAGGCCGATCCCAAGAACGGCACGCAGCCACCCGTGCCCAAGCAGGAGCAGGATCCGAAGAAGGTCAAGGAAGGCGTTGAGAAGGCGATCGATCTTGCGCCCAAAGCCCTGAAGCACCAGGCGGCTGCGGCGAAGCATTTGTCCGCGGGCCGGCGCGGCGCGGCACATCCGGAAGCGGGGGAGGCGCGCAAGATCCTGGAGGAGATCTCGAAGAACCTGCCGAAAGACCAGCAGCAACAGCAGGGCGACCCGCAGGACCAGCAGCAGAAGAAGGGTGAGGACCAGAAGAAGGACGACAAGGACCAGGATAAGAACAAAGGCAATAATCAGGGTGACCAGAAGAAGGATCAGGACAAGAAGGAGCAGAAAGACGGCGGCCAGGAAAACCAGGACCAGCGCGAGATGACCGAAGAAGAGATCGAGGCCCTGATGCGCAAGGCGCGCGAGCACGAGAAGGAGCGCCGCAAGGTTCAGGAAGACCTGAAGGCGCGCATGGGGCAACCTGCGCCCGTCGAGAAGGATTGGTAATCGGCATGCGAAACCCGCGCACGCTTCAACTGCTCGCGGCCGTACTGGCCGGTGCGGTTTCGTGCTGCGTTCGCGCGGCGGAAGGCGACGTGCAGGTGCTGGTGGAGACCGACGTAACGGAAGTCTACGTCGGCGAGAATATCGCCTATCAGTTGACCGCGTTGAACGTCACCGAGTCCATCACGCCCGACCTGGGCCTCGATCCGGCCGTTTGGGACATCGCCGGCCCGAATCGCATGACGTTCACGCACCAGGTCAACACGCGCCTCTACCAGGGTGTGCGCTACACCTATCGGCTGACGCCCCGCAAGTCGGGCCGCCTGCGCCTGCCCGGAGCGACGATCACCGTCAAAGGGAAGACCTACACCAGCGATCCGCTGGCCATCACGGTCAACGCGCCGGAGTTGCAGGACTGGGCCCAGGCCGAGATCGTAATCGAGCCCAAGCGCGTCTTCCCGACGCAGCCGTTCACCGTCACCCTGCGGGTGGCGCTTCAGGAAGTTCCCGGATTGGAAGGGCGCGACCCGATCAAGTTTGTCAATCCGCCTTCGCTGCGCGTGCCGTGGTTCCTCGAACCCCCGGAAGGCGTCGAGATGCGACAGCGCCCCGACGACCTGCTGCGCGAGATCCTGCAGCGCAAGCGCTTCGGCTTCGAGATGGAAGGCTACACGATCAACCGCGGGCCGCTGGATTTCGGCTTCGGCACCCGCGCGGCCGTCGTCCTGCCTAAATCCGACCGGATGCAGCGCGCGAAGCTGGACGGTTCCAAGGCCTTTTACTTCGTCTACGACTTTCCGCTGAAATTCGTTGCGGAACACCCCGGCCGCGTCACCTTCGGGCCCGCGACGCTGAAGGGCATGCTGCCAACTGGTGCGACCGGCAACCGCCTCAATACGCAGCGCCTTATGGTCGTCGCCGAGCCCGCCACTGTCGATGTGGTCGACCTGGCCACCCTGAACGCGCCCGCGGACTTTTCCGGCGCTATCGGCCGGTTCACCATTCACGCGACGGCTACCCCTCGGCGCCTGCGCGTCGGCGATCCGCTGGAGGTGAAGCTGGAGATCAGGTCCGAGCCCGGTAGCGGCTCGTTGAATCTGATCGAGGCCCCCAATCTCGCCGACCAGCCGCAGGTCGTTGAGCGCTTCAAGGTGTTCGACGAGAAGCCCATCGGCGAGAAGTCGGAGGAGGGCAAGGTCTTCACCTACAGCCTGCGTCCCGCGGCGGCGGGCGTGGACCTTCCTCCGATTACCATGACGTACTTTAATCCCGAGAACGAGAAGTTCGAGACCGTGCACACCGATCCGGTGAAACTTGACGTACAAAAGGCCGATCGCGTCAGTTCGGCAGAGATCGTCTCCGCCGAGCGCCGGACCCAGGGCGTGCTGGATCTAAAGGAAACCGAAGGCGGCCTGCGCCAGAACATCACCGACCTCGCGCAGCTGGACGACCAGCGCGTGGACATCCGTCCCTATGTCGCCCTGCCGGCCGGGCTGGTGCTGTGTTACCTGGCGTTGTGGTCTCTGGTGGCGCGCCGCCGCCGCATTGAGAACGACGTCGCGTGGCAGCGCCGCCAGGGTGCGCTCAAACGCTGCCTGGAACGCATCGCTTCTACCGAAGGGAAGCCTGCCGATGCATCGGCTGAGGTCCGCGCGGCGCTGCTTGGTCTGGTCGCCGACCAGGTCAACCTGCCGGCCGCTGGCACGACGCCGCGCGACGCAGATGGCGCCTTGGAAGCCGCCGCCGCCGACCAGGACCTGCGGCAGGATTTGGCCGGGCTGTTGGAGGCCCTTGAGGCACAGGCCTACGGCGCCGCCGTGGCGGCCGGCGACGCGGCCGAGATCCGGAAACGAGCCGCCGCGCTGGCGCGGCGCCTGTATAAGGCGCTTTCGGCATGAGCAGGCGCGCTGCGAGGGCCCTCCTGATGGCCGCCGGGCTTGCGGCGTGCGCGTGGATTGCCGCCGCTCCGGCATGGGCCGACGAGTCGAGCCGCACGCGGACGTTCGTGCAGGGCCTCGAGGCTTTCGACAAGGCGAAGACGCCCGCCGAGTTCGCGCACGCGGCAGCGCTGTTCGAATCCCTGCTCGCCGACGGCTACCAGAACGGCGCGGTGCTGTACAATCTCGGCAACGCCTACATGCGCGCGGGGCAGGTGGCGCGCGCCATCGCAGCTTACCGGCGCGCGCAGCGCCTGCGCCCCCGCGACCCGTACCTGGAATACAACCTTCAGTCGGCGCTGGCAACCGCGCCGGGGCATTACCCGGAAGCCAAGCCGCCGTGGTGGAAGCATGTATTGTTCCTCCACGATTCGATGTCCCAGGAGGAGCGGCAACAGGCTGCCGTGGGGTGCTTTGCGCTGCTGTTCGTGTTGGCGAGCCTTCGCCTGCTGGCCTGGCGCAGGACGCGAATGCATCCGGGGTTGCACGGCGCGATGGCGGTGGCCGCGGCCCTGCTGCTGGTCGCAGGCGCCAGCGCGGTGCTGGGTTACCAAGAGGACGTGCAGGCCGAGTACGGCGTGGTTTTGGAAACCACCGTTGCGCGCTTAGGTCCCGGAGAGGACTACAAGGAAGCGTTCGTCAAAGCGCTGCAGGAAGGCGCGGAGTTCGAACTCGTTGAGTCGCGAGGCGATTGGGTTCTTGCGCGGCTGCCCGGGGTGGGAGAAGGCTGGCTCCTCGAGCGCAACGTTTTGCACTACTGACCTTCGCCCGGATCCTCCCCGCCTTCCTGTGAGGATTGCAGGAAAGTCAGCGCGGGGCGCTCCAGGGTCTGGACGAATTCCTCGTCGCCAAAGAATCGGCACGCGCCGGTCTTCTCATCTCCGTCCAAAAACGCGATCAGTTCCAGCTGCGGCGTACCCGCCTTGCGGTCATTGGCAAACTTGCGCACGATCTCGATGGCCGGAAGCGTCTGGCGGCCCATCACGTCGACGAGCGGGAAATCGATCTCCTCCTGGTAGCAGCGGTAGACCAGTTCCGTGCAGACGATTTTGTCGCTGCTGAAGAAATCGAACTCGAAGTCGTACGGTTTGCCCATGTGGCTGAACGCACGGACGATGGCCTGCTTGATCTTTTCCTCGCTCAACTTCGGGCGCAGGACGGCCGTGCTGTCGCCGCCGCCGATGCTGTGCTCCAGGGATGCGCAGACGATGCCTTCGCTCAGGGCCTCGATGATCACGTGGTGGTGCCCCTCGGCGTCGGCCGCGGCGAACTCGGCCCAGTGCTTTGCCACGAAGGGGTCGTCCTTCAGGCCCAGCCGCTCGATGTCTTCCG
The DNA here is from genome assembly GCA_023150555.1 of Planctomycetota bacterium. Taxonomy (GTDB): domain Bacteria; phylum Planctomycetota; class SZUA-567; order H5-PLA8; family H5-PLA8; genus JAKLKQ01. The sequence goes on along the minus strand of JAKLKQ010000007.1, from coordinate 92,595 downwards.
CCGTGCCGACGTACATCGCCGCGTGGGGCCAGTAGCCGGGCAGGAACATGTTCGAGAGGAACCAGTTGCGGCGTTCGAGCAGGATGTCGCCGGGCTGCAGCTTCTTCTTTAGCGCTTCCAGCTGCGCTTCACCAATCAGCGTATGGCCCTCGCGCGGCTTGCGCACCATGGTGTTGCCGATCCAGGTAGCGATTAGGGACTGCCCGGTGTAGTAGGCCTGGTAGCCCAGCGCTTTCGTTTCGCGGGCCGTCAGCGCCAGTTCTTCGGTCCATACGCTGCGGCCCAGTTCGGCGATGCTGTCCTGCGCGTTGGCGATCGCGGCATGCATCTTTGCGTAGGGTTCGTCGTCCTTCAGCCCCAGGCGTTCGAAGTCGCCTGCGGCCTCGTGGTATTGCTCGAAGAAGGCCTCGATGGTGCGGCGGTTATGGGCGCGCGCGAGGTTCTTGCGAATCGTATCGTACGCGTCGGGCGGAATGCCCCAGCGCGGCTCGCCTTCGTTGAGCTTCTTTATGGTCTCCTCGCTGCGGCCGAATTCGGTGACGAAACGCACCGAATACTCGTACAGCGCCGCCGCCGCCGCGGTCTCCAGCAGCTGCGCGCGCAGGCGCAGGCCTTCGTCCCGGGCCTGCGCGAAATTCTGGTAGTACCAGACCAGTCGCAGCAGCGCCTTGCGGTACGATAGGTAGGACCACAGTGCCTGCCGCACGGCGTTGTCGTCCGCGACGTTGTAGTAGGATCGTTCGCCCTCGGCGAACGACTTGCGCAAGAGCAGCGCTTTCGTCTCAAGATCCTTCAGCCCGTCGACAATCTGGGCCAAGCCCGCCGCGTCGCGGTCGAGTTGCTCGACCAGCACGGGCGCCTCGATCTTCGCCAGGTCGGGGCCGTCTCCGAGTTGCTCGGCGATCGTCGCTGCGCGCGTGCGGAGGTAGGCCCAGCCGAGGAGCAGCGCCGCCAAAACCGCGACCGTGACGCCGGCGAAACCCAGCCGCACGCGCGGCGGCTGGACCGGCGGCTGCTTGAGCGGGAAAGCGCGGCGGTACTCGGCGGCCAGGTCGCTCAGGCGCGCCTGCAGCGCCCCGCGTTCGGCGCGCAGCTTTTCGAGGCGCTGGCGGCCGAAGAGCATCGCGATCTGATGCATCCACGAGAATCCGGCGCGGCGCAGGTTTCGGCCGTGGCCGAGCGCCAGCAGTCCCGCGAAGGGAAGCAGGATCAGGATCGCGCAGATGGCCACCGTCGTGAAGGCGTGCTCCTTCAGGTACCAGTAGAAGAGTGCGTACCATGCGCCGTAGATCGGCAGGCCCAGCATCAGGCGCCCGAAGGAGACCGCCGACCGGCCGGGCGTCTTCACCTTCTCGGTGATGAAGCGTGTCAGGGCGAACGGGAGAAGGTGAAAGAGGGACGCGAAGAGTGCGGGGATGCTGAGAAGCACGAGCCATACCGAGCGCCAGGCCAGGCGTGCGGCCAGCCGCAGGCCGCGTTTGTGCAGGATGGAGCTGCGCATTGTAAGGCCGGCATCGTGGATCTTTGTGCGGTGCTCGTCGATGGCGCGCGCGATGGCCTCCGCGCGCGGGCGGTCCGCGGCGAGGAAGTAGTTGATCGAATCTGCGACGGCCTTGCGCTGGCGCAGCGCCGCGGCCGGCAGCACGGCGCGTTCGGGCGGCGGCGGCACCAGGGTCTCGAGGTCGTCCAGCAGCGGTGCCAGCTTGGGGTCGTCGAGGTGCAGAACCAGTTCCTTCAGGCGGCGCGCGATCTCCTGCGTAAGCAGCCGGGTGGCCTTGCGCACGTCGCCTTCGTGCTGTTGCAACCAGGCGTTGGCGTCGATCGGATCGCCCACGCGCACCCAGATCGAGCTGCGCAGGCGTTCCTTGTCCTCGTAGTGCAGGCCCACGGGCACGATCTTCACGCCGACGACGCCGCGTTCGACCGCCTGCATCGCGATCCGCGATGGCCCGCTGCGCACCATCTCCAGCGCCGGCTCGTCGTGCGTCTTGCCTTCGGGGAAGATGCCCATCACCGCGCCTTCGGCCAGCACTTCGGCGCAGGCGACCAGCGAATCGACGTTGCGGCCCACCTGTGTCGGATCGTCGCTGCCGCGGTAGGCGGGGATCATCCCCAGCGCGTACATCGCCTGGCCGAAGACGGGAATATCGAACAGCGGCGCCTTGGCCATGAAGCGCACCGGGCGCTGCGCGGTGGTGCCCAGCACCACGGGATCGAGCATCGAGTTCGGATGGTTCGAGACCAGCAGCACCGGGCCCGCCGGGGGGATCTTCTCCTGGTCGGTGATCTCGATTTTGGGGTAGTAGATGCGCAGCAGCTTGCGCACGATCCAGCGAAGCACGCCGCCGATGCCGTCTCGGATCACGGACACGATAGCGATTCCTTATTCATGTTGTGCTATAGACGCGGTTCATGGTTTTTACGCGATTTCTCGGCTGCGGTCAATCGGGCCGTCCGGCATATCGTTGGCGATTCAAAGCGGTATAATCAAGGAGGCAGTACATCAGAGGAGCCCCGATGGCCGCCGAAGCCAAGTCCTACCCCGTTCGTGGAATGACCTGCGCAAGTTGCGCGGCGCGGGTCGAAGCCGCGCTGCAAAAGGTCCCCGGGGTCACCGAAGCCGAGGTGAATTTCGCAGCGAAGAGTGCCTCGGTCGAGGGCGACGCTTCCTTCGAAGACCTAGCCTCGGCGGTCAAGGCCAGCGGCTACGAACTGGCGGAACCGGGCGAGCGGGCCGCCGACCGCGAAGCCGGCGAGCGTGAGGCCCTGCGCGCGGCGCGCAACCGCTTCGTCATCGCCGCGATTCTCGGCGTGCCAGTCTTCGTGCAGGGCATGTTCGGCGTGCCGTTCGGGGACATGGCCACCGCGCTGGGCTTCAGCGCGCTCTTAACCACCGTGTTGTTGGCGTGGCCGGGCCGAGGTTTCTTTGTGCGAGCAGTGCGGCTGGCCCTGCGCCTCGAGACCAACATGGACACGCTCGTCGCGCTGGGCGCCGGCGCGGCCTGGGCCTACAGCATGTCAACGGCCCTGCCGTATCTCTCGGGCGGCATGGCCGCGCCCGCGCACCACATGGACGTGCCGGTCTACTTCGAGTCCGCCGCGGTGATTGCCACGCTGGTGTTGATGGGGCGCTTTCTCGAAGAGCGCGCGCGCTTCGCCGCCGGCGACGCCGTGCGCAGCCTGTTGAAACTCACGCCCGAGCACGCCAGCGTGCGCCGAAACGGCGAGGAGCGCTCCGTGCCGGTTGCTGAATTGCAGGAAGGCGACGAAATCCGGCTGCGGCCCGGCGACGCCGTGCCGGTGGACGGCCGGGTGACCGAAGGGTCCGCGTCGCTGGACGAGTCGGTGATCACCGGCGAGCCCCTGACCGTGCGGCGCAGCAAGGGCGACGAGATCGCCGCGGGCGCCACGGTGGTCGAGGGTTCGCTCGTCTTCCGCGCCACGCGGGTCGGCGCCAAATCGTCGCTTGCGCAGACCGTCGCCGCCGTCGAACGCGCGATCGGGACCAAGGCCGACGCCCAGCGCTTGGCCGACAAAATCAGCGCCGTATTCGTGCCGTGCGTGCTGCTGGCCGCGGCGGCGACTTTCGGCGGGTGGCTGGCCACGGGCCACACGCTGGGCGAGGCGGTTTTCCCGGCGCTGGCGGTGCTGCTGATCGCGTGCCCCTGTGCGCTTGGCTTGGCGACGCCGACCGTCGTGATGGTTGTCAGCGGGCGCGCCGCGCGCGAGGGTATCCTGGTCGGCAACGCCGCGGCCCTGGAGCGCGCCGGGCAGATCGACGTGCTGCTGTGCGACAAGACCGGCACGCTGACCGAGGGCAAGCTGTCGGTCGCGTGGCAGCGTGCGCTGAACGGCGCGGAGCTTTCGGACGAACGCATCGCGCAGCTGGCCGCTGCCGAGCGCCTCAGCGAACACCCCGTCGCGAAGGCGGTCGTGCGCTGGGCCGAAGCGCAGGCGCTCGGCGCGAGGAAACTCGAGGCGGCGAACTTCAGCTCCCATGCCGGGCGCGGCATTCGCGCGCAGGCCGGCGGCGTGGACGTGGCCGCCGGCAGCGCCTCCTTTATTAAGGAGGTGGCCGAAGGCTGGGACGGGCTTCCCAAGGACCTCGAGATTCCGCCCGGGCATTCGGTGGTTGTGGCCGCGTTCGACGGGAAGCCCGCGCTGGCGCTGGGCATTGCCGATACGCTGCGTCCCGGCGCGAAGGAAGCTGTTGCCGCGCTGGGAGCCTCGAGTATCGAGGTCCACATGGTCACGGGCGACCGGGAAAGCGCTGCGAAGAAGATCGCACAGGACGTCGGGATCCCCGCCGAGCGCGTGCACGCCGGGATGCAGCCCGAGCAGAAGCGCGACCTAGTCGAGCGATTCCTCAAGGACGGCCGCCGCGTGGGCTTCGTGGGCGACGGCATCAACGACGCGTCGGCGCTGGCCTCGGCAACCGTCGGCTTCGCGGTGGGCTCGGGCACGGCCATCGCGATGCAGGCCGCGGACATCACGCTCAAGCGCCCCGACATCGCGCAGGTGCTGGAGGCCGTGCGCATCGCGCGCGCCGCGCGCCGCGTGATCCTGCAGAACCTCGGCTGGGCCTTCGGGTACAATCTGATCGCCGTGCCGCCGGCGGCGCTGGGACTGCTCAACCCGATGTGGGCGGCCGGAGCGATGTCGTTGAGTTCCGTTTCGGTCGTCGGCAACGCGCTGCGGCTGCGCGGCAAGCGTACGCACGCCGAAACCCAAACGCCCGCCGAGCCGAGCGAACTCGCGTCGGTGACGTTCCCGGTCGACGGGATGAACTGCGAACATTGCGTGAAAACCGTGACGAAAGCGCTGCAGGACGTGCCGGGCGTGGCGCAGGCGCAGGTGCAACTCAAGTCGGGCCAGGCGACGGTGCGCTACGACTCGGCGAAGGCGGATCGTGCGGCGTTGGCCTCGGCCGTGCGCCAGGCCGGCTTCAAGCCGGGCGAGGACAAGTAAGCGGGAAATGGAGAATCGAACCGTTCATGGCGAAGACTCGGAAGAAGGGCGGCGGGGAAGGGGATGGCGGCGGCAAAAAGAAGGGCAAGAAAGAGGGCTTTCACGAATGGTCCGGCGCGCAGCCGGCCGGCGAGATCGTCGAGACCCTGATCCGCGGCCTGAGCTTCCTCGACGGCCAGAAGCTCAGCGAGGCCCAGCGCAAGCAACTGGCGGGCGTCGTCACGAGCGGCCGCGCGGCCGGCGCGTGGACGGGAGAGCGTCGCGCGTCGCACCTGCTGCGCGCGGCGGGTTTTCTGCATCACACCATCGGCGTGCGTGCGCGGGTGGGCTACGCTTTCGCGCTCGCGAACCTGACCATGCTCGAAGGCGCGCGCAACATGCAGGCGCTGCGCGACGGCTTCGACGCTCTGCTGCGCAAGGGCTGGGTGCGCGTCGAGGCCCTGGGCAACGGGCGCGACCCGCACGACCCGCCGCCCCCGCACCTTCTTATGGAGTGCTTCTTCGAACTTACGCCAGCGGGCCTGCGGGCCGCCGAGGGCCTGAAATAGCGGCGCGCGCCGATTTCTTTACCTCAAGTGGGTAAAAGGGTTACAGGCGCGGGTCAAACCGGCCGAAAGAGGAGTGAAGGGGCTTTCTTTCCGGTTGTCTAATCGGAACGGACCGGTAACAATCATGGCCTCGTAAACGCAATCGGAGAGCGGCCTTGGCGCGCTGGTACTACTACCCCGGCGAAGAGACGAACGTGCTGGAGAAGGTCCGCAACCGGATCTTCCGCAAACCCGTGCCGGACTTCCCCAAGACCGTTCTGATCGAGACGCAGTTCGGCTGCAATGCCGGCTGCGTCTTCTGCCAGTACCCGCAATTGAAGGACGACCTGCCGCGCGGGCGCATGACCACGGCGACGTTCGAGAAGATCGCCAAGGAATGCGCGGGCCGTGGGGTCGAACGCTTCATCCTGGCGCTCGACAACGAGCCCCTGATGGACGGCTCGATCACGGAAAAGTTCGAAGCCCTGCGCAAGCACTGCCCCGAAGCCAAGCGCAACCTGACCACCAACGGGTCGCTCTTCACGCAGCAGAAGGTCGAGGAACTGATCGGTTCAGGGGTGGTCAACGAGGTCTTCCTCTCGATCAACGGCTACACGAAGGAAGTCTACGAAGATCTGATGAAGCTGCCCTTCGAGCGCAGCATGAAGAGCCTGCAGGTCTTCACCGACTACCTGCGCGCGCACCCGGACATCCGCAAAAACCTCGACGTGGCGGTGAAGGTCGTCAAGACGCGCCGCGTTGCGCCGGAGATCCAGCAGATGCGCGAGAAGTGGGAGAAGGGCGAAGGCTTCCGCTTCCTGACGCTGGACATGGACAACCGCGGCGACCAGCTGGACATGGGGAAGGAGTCGACGCTCGCCGCCGACCAGGGCGACATGAAGCCTAATGTGACCTGCCGCCGCCCCTTTCACACCATGGTGCTGACGTGGGAAGGGCAGGCGGTGATCTGCTGCGTGGATTACATGCGCGAGGTGAAACTCGGCAACGTCCACGAGCAGTCGGTCTACGAGATCTGGAACGGTCCGTGGGCGACGAAGCTGCGCCGCGAATATCTCAACAAGCAGTTCGAGAACCTCAAGCCCTGCCAGACCTGTAAGATAAATAACTGACGCAACGCTTTCCGATATCCGGAGTTAACCGCAGAGAGCGCTGAGGCCGCAGAGAACTGCTGAATCGGGCTTGCTCAAGTCTAAGGGAGTCTAATATATTTCCTCTGCGCTCTCCGTGTTCTCCGCAATCCGCAATCCGCAATCCGCAATCGCTCAGATTCCCCACTCCTTGCGGCTGACCTCCACGGGGATCAGCTCTTTCTTGTGCCAGGCGTAGTGGGCCTTGGGCTTCTTGCCGACCCAGCGTTCGTCGGTGGGCTCGTCGGCGGGCTGGTAGCGCGTGTCGCAGCTGATGCGGTAGCGGTTGGTGGTGTTGTTCAGCGAACCGTGCATCGTGAACATTCCGAAGACGATCACGTCGCCCATGGCGAAGTCGGTGGTCTGCCACTGCCCGCCGTAGGCGTCGACCATCTCGATGGGGTTGCGCGTCAGCCAGCCCTGCGTGTGGTCGCGGTCGACGTCGCTCTGCCCGTACGTCTCCTGAATCTTCTTGTACGCCGGCAGGTTGTGGCTGCCCACCAGCACGGCCAGCGTGCCGTGGGTCATCGGGATGTCGCCCAGCGGCGTCCAGCAGGTGTAGAGGTTCTTGGTGCCGCGGCCCATGTACACGACGTCGTAGTGCGCGCCGGTGTTGCCGCCGGGCTTGACCGCGCGGACCCACTTGTAGTCGTAGGTCAACGACGGCTTGCCGAGGAAGCGGTCGAAGAAGCCCATGATCGCGGGCGATTCCACCACGTCCAGGAACGCGCGGTTGCCGGCGATCTCCTCGCGCCCGCCCAGGAAGCCGCCATTGGCGCCTTCCTTCACCACCGCGTCCTGCAGCGGGAAGTTCTCGTCGATCTGGTTGTTGGCGCGGAGGTTCTCGATGATCGCGGCGCGCGCGGCGGCGACCTTCTCGCGCGCGTGCAGCCCGCGGATCAGCAGGTAGCCGTCCTCGGCCATGCGCGCGCGCAGGGCTTCGACGTCGTTCAGCAGCGCGTTGCAGTCGCGCAGGCGGCCCAGGTACTTGCTGTCCATGGCCATCTCGTACTGGTCCATCGCGAAGGTCTGGGACTGGGCGGCGGCGGGCATGGGCTTGCTCCTTTTATGCGTTCGGCGGCTTTGGGGTCCGTTCCTGGGGCGGCCTGGAGGAAATGACCTTCCCTCTTGCTTTCCGCCCTCGTTGGATAGGATAAATACCCCAATAAAGCCTGGGGCAAATGGACCGGGTGCTCTAAGAAACAGGACTTTTTGCTCGAATAGCCCCCTGGGAGGACCCCGCCGTGGCCCGCAAGCCCCCCGCCGCCGAGCCCCAGCCGCAGGAGAAACCGGCGCTGCAAGTCCGCCAGGCGCGCTACGAGGTCCCCAGCGCGGCGCACGAGGACCTGGGCCTGTGGGTGCGCGGCGTGGGCTTCAGCAGCGCGACGAAGCCGCACGGGATGCGCGACCGCGTGCTGGGCGCGTACGCCGCGGTGCTGATCTCGAAGGGACGCGGCTACTTCGAATGCGCGCTGACGGGCCGCCGCACGATCAAGCCCGGCGACCTGATCTGGGTCTTCCCCACCGTCCCGCACAGCTACTCGCCGGAAGACGGCACCTGGGCCGAACAGTGGGTCGTTTTCGGCGGGCGCGTGGCGGAGACCTTCGAGCGCCAGGGTTTTCTGGCGCCGTCGAAGCCGGTGATCCACGTCGGCGAGGACGCGGAGATCGCCGACTGCTTCACGCGCATCCAGGACGCCTTCATCGGCGGCGGGCCGCTGTCCGTGCCCATGGCGGCGGCGATCGTGCACCAGCTGATCGTCGCGGTGTACGGCATCGCCTCCGGGCAGACGCGCGCCGATGCCGCACCGGCCGACGCGGAAGTCGCGCAATGCGTGCGCATCGTCGAACAGGAAGCGATGCTGGGCCTGCGGCCCGAAGACCTGGCGGCGCGCGTGCACGTGGGGTATTCGACCTTGCGCCGCCGCTTCAAGCAGGTGACGGGGTACAGCGTGAAGGAGTACATCCTGCGCGTGCAGCTGCGGCGCGCGAAGGAACTGCTCGCGTTCACGGAACAGCCCGTGGAGGCGATCGCGCGGGAGGTGGGCTTCGAGGACCCGTATTACTTCTCGCGGATCTTCCGGCAGCGCGAGGGCGCCTCGCCGACGCTCTTCCGCGAACAGCAGGAGAACGCGGCGCGGTGAAAGTGAGGAAACAGGAATCGGGATTCAGGAGGCAGGGATGGAGCGCCTGCGGCGGAGCCCTTTCAAGGAGGGCGGCGAAGCCGGTCCGCACCTGAATCCTGATCCCGGAATCCTGAACCCATAGAAAAACGCCCGCGTTTTTGCGCGGGCGTTTTCGCTTCCTGTAAAGGAAGCGCGGTGCGGTCGGCGTTACTTGCTGCCTTCGGTCTTCTCGCCGGTGCCTTCGGTCTTCTCGCCGGCGTCGGTCCAGCCCTTCAGCCCGGCGGAGAAGTGCTTCACGTTGGTGTAGCCCAGCTTGGCGACGGCGTCGGCGCCGGCCTTGTAGGCGGTGCACTTGCTGCTGCCGCAGTACGCGACGACCAGCGCGCCCTTGTCTTCAGGCAGGTTCTTGGCCAGATCCTTTTCGACGGCCTTGAAGTCCTTGGCGCCGGGGAGGTGGCTCTTGGCGTAGGTCTCGGTGCCGTTGCAGTCGATCAGGGTGACGGTCTTCTCTTCCATCGCCTTCTTGAGATCCTCGATCTTTATGTCCGGGTAGGTCTCCTCGCCGAGGCTGGCCATCCCGACGACCGCGACCACCGCGATGGCCGCCGCTGCGCTCAACATGCGCTTCATCTGACGTCCTCCTGAAAAGGGGTTTAAAGGCTTCCTCCAATTGTAATGTGAAGGACGTGCCGTGACATTCCCGTCTTCACCGAATCCGGACCGGATGGAAGGGTATAACCTATTTGCGCTGAACGAGTTGAAGCTCCGGCCAGTTCCGCCTGCGGAATTTCATGGCGCGGAGGTTGCCGGGTCCGCAAGAGGCCCGTACCGCGGGTGAGCCGCAGCCGACCGCCGCTATCGGGAGCGCGCCAGCTTTTCGGGCAACATTCTCTTTGCGGCACAACCTTTGTTATATCTTTTAATGTCTTTTAAAAAGCAAAAATTAAATTTTCTACTCCTTTCCATGTCTGGAGTTGCGGGATCCCGACGCGGATTTTTTCGACCCATGGTCGTTCAAATAACTGAAGGCTTTAGGAAGCAGGAAACAGGCCTCAGGGCTGGCTCGGCGTAGGTAGGCCGTGCCAGAAGGGGCGGCGTAGCCGCTCCACCCCTGATCCCTGAATCCTGAGCCCTAACCCCTGCAGTTAAGACGTCTGCAGTTAAGACGTACCCGCGGCAGGATGTCGTTCGATGGGCCGACGAGGCCTCACGCGCCGTGGTTTGCCGGAGCCATGCAGTACGCAGTACCGCCTGTCCCGGGTTCCTCGCGTCCGGAGCGAGGGGCGCGGCGGGCAACGGCAAGCCGTGGAGAGCGAAGGCCATTCGTACGCCGGTTCATGTCTAGCGAACGACGCCGCGCGCTACGCCGGAAGGTCCGGCGCAGCGCACCGCGGCAGGCCGCGCCCCTTGCAATGGATGTGTCTATAGGCGGGGGCCCGGGACAGGCGGGTCGGTATTAGATTGCCGATTTTGGATTGGAAGGGCAAGCGAGCGATGAATTGGCAGCGGAAGTGCAGGGAAGATGCGACGGCAGGAATCAGGATTCAGGCATCAGAAACGGATTGTTTCTGGTTTCAAGTTCCTGGTTTCTGGTTCGGACTTAGCGACTGAGAAACGTTAAAGGGAAATTCTGTCCCGACGGAGAATTCCAGGGTTCGCTGTTCGCTTGCGCGCCGCCAAAACCAGAAACAAGAAACCCGAAACGAGGAACCCTTCTCGGCGGCCTCTGCGCTCTCTGCGGTTAATTCCGTTTGCGTTTGGTTAGGCCTCGCGGTGGGATAGAGCAAAAAGTCCATCAAAAGCGGGCACCGCGTACATGGCCTTCCCGATTTTGCGGTGAAACTAAGAGAGAAGTGCAGGCCGCGCGCGGCGCACGGGACAAAGCATTTTGTCTTGGCCCCGCGCCGGCGCCGCCGCTCCGGAGGACTTTCTCATGCCTGCGACCGTCGCCGCCGAAGCGGATACCGCCGCGCTGCTCGCCGAACGCCGCGCGATCCCGCTGCCGATCCCCTACGAGCAGATGGCGCCGCACATCCGGCGGCTGTGGGACGCCTACCGCGTCGTGCCGGGCGCGCCGCTCTACCGCAAGGAGTTCGGGTTCTACTCGCGCGAGGCCTGGGCGGCGCAGGGCCTGCCCGAAGGCGCCGACTTCGCCGCGCGCTTCGGCTTCGATCCGCCCGCGCGCTACGACCTGGCCGGGTTGGGCTGGTGCGAGGCCGCGCTGGTGCCCGAGTTTGAGCCCGCGGTGCTGGAAGACCGCGGCGCGCACGAAGTCGTGCTCGACCGCGTCGGCCGCAAGCTGCTCTGCTTCAAGAACCGCCGCAACGGCTTCATGCCCGAGTACCTCGATCATCCGGTGAAGGACCTGGCGAGCTGGGAGCGCGAGATCCGCTGGCGCATGGATCCGGCGAGCCCCGAACGCTATGCGGATCTGGACGCGCGCGTTGACGCGGCGAAGGCCGCCGCCGCTCAGGGCAAGATGATCGTGCAGCGCGTCGTCGGCGGCTACATGTACCTGCGCAGCCTGATCGGGCCCGAGCAGGTGCTGTATGCGTTCGTGGACCAGCCCGAGTTGATCCACGCGTGCATGCAGGCGTGGCTGGACCTCGCCGACGCGGTGACCGCGCGGCACCAGCGGCACGTGACGCTGGACGAGGTCTTCTTCGCCGAGGACATCTGCTACAACAAGGGCCCGCTGATCTCGCCGGCGATGATCCGCGAGTTCCTGGTGCCGTACTACCAGGAGTTGCTCGCGCGCGTGAAGGCGCGGCAACTCGATGCGCGCCGCCACCTCTTCGTGCAGATCGACACCGACGGCAACGCCGAGACGGTGATCGAGCTGTACCGCGAGACCGTCGGCATGGACGTGATGAGCCCCTTCGAAGTGGCTTCGGGCAGCGACGTGGTGAAGATCGGCGCGCGCTTTCCGTGGCTGACGATCTCCGGCGGCATCGACAAGCGCGTGCTCGCCGCAGGACCGGCGGCAATCGACCGGCACCTCGAGTACATCCTCCCCGCCATGCGCGCGCGCGGCGGGTACATCCCCACCTGCGACCACGGCGTGCCGGCGGAAGTGAGCCTCGCGAACTACGAGTACTACCGGAAGCGGTGTATTGAGTTAGGCGGCTGACGCCCGATTTTGGATTTTAGGTTTTGGATTTTGGGTTGGCCGCGTTCACCTATCGACTTCAGCGGCCGAGCAGGCTATACCTTTCGCGAATACTTTCAATATTCTGGAGCCAAATGCGATGGACGATGCGGTGCCCGCCGGCCGGCAGAAGATCCAGTTCCGGCTCTCGACACTGATCCTGATATGTCTGGTTGTGGGTCTGGCCGTCGGTCTTTTCCTGGCTAACCAGGAGTGCCGTCGCCTTCAGGAAGAGAATGCCAGGCTAAAGGCAAATGGCGGCGAGCACGTATTTTTCACTATGTCCGCCGACCTGACCTACCATCTGGCCGGGCAGGAGGCGCAGGAATTCATTGCGGTGTTGAATTCAAAGCCAAAATTTCTCGATCACAATCCGGGCGGAAAACCCTGGGGATTTTTCTACGTGGGAAACAATGTCTATTCGTGGTACGGCGGTTCCATCACCGGCCGTGACGCGAATGGAGACCCGAGCGTCTGGAACGACGCCCACTTTTCCCGAATGAGCGCGTGGTGTGCGGCACGGAAGTTTGCACTCTCGTCGGACGATATGGATGAGCTATTCCAGGCCTTTATGGGTCAGGAAACATCGGCACCAACGCCGCCAGACGCGACCAACCCATAGCGGTCTTCACCCGCTGTTTTGCGCCCGCCGTCCATGCGCTTTCAGTCGTCCCAACGGGACTTCAAGGGCTGCTGGCCGGGAACCCAGCACTGAAGTGCTGGGCTACTTTCACGGCGTCCCTATGGGACGCCTCTAGGATTGGGCGAAAGTGGAGACGGTTTGCTTCACGTCTGCGCGCTTCCCGGTTAAAGATTTTCTCAATCGCCGGATCACCCGCTCGCCCGACCACCCGATAAAAAAAGCGCCCGCGTTTCCGCGGGCGCTTTTAGCTGATCGCTGACAGCTTAAAGTTGACTGCTGCCGTTACGGCACCGACATCACCGAGTTCGCTTTCACGGCGCTCTTCTTGCCGGTGCTGGCGGTGCTGGCGGTGGTGACGGGCGGGACGTAGGCGGACGAAGGGCTTCCGCCCAGGCGCGCGCGGAAGCCGGCGAGGTCGAAGTGCGCGCCGGGGCAGTGGGTGTCTTTGCCCGGGACGTCGTCGTGGCCAATGACGCGGCTGGCCGGGATGCCGCACTTGGCCTGCAGGAAGCGCACCAGGCGCTCGAGGCTGGCCATCTGCCGCGCGCTGGGACGTTCGTGGTCGAAGTTGCCGACCAGGCAGATGCCGATGCCGTGCTGGTTGTAGTGGTCGTTGCCGGCGTGGGCGCCGTCGATCTGCTTCTTCCAGCGCGGGCCGACCTCGACTTCGCCGTCGCCGCTGTCGGAGCCGTTGCCAATGACGAAGTCGTAGCCCAGGCCGTTCTCCCAGCCGCGCTGCAGGTGCCACTTGTGGAAGATGGAGGCGCTGCCGCGGTCGCTGGCCGAATGGTGGATGACGATGCTCGACCAGGTGCGGGTCAGGGGCACGTTCCAGGCCGGGTCGCCGCCGGCGGCCGCGTGCGCGGGCGGCGCCGCGGGCGGACGGAGGTCCAGTTCGGGCGGCGGGAAGGTCGCGCGCGGTTCCTCGGGGTACTGGTTGCTTCCCAGGTTGCTCATCCTGCCCGACGTGTAGCGCTCCATGGCCTCGTCGGACATCGGCGTGAAGACGGTGATGGTGTCGCTGTAGCGCTTGGCGGTGTAGTTCGCCGGCGGCGGGGCGGGAGGCTTGGCACCGAAGTACTGGTCGCCGGCGGCGGCCTGCCGGTTGTCTTTGCAGCCCCAGGACGCCAGCAGCAGCGGCAGGGCCGCGGCGATGGCGCCGAAGCGGAACAGGGAAAGACGCATGGAGGCTACCCCCTTGCTTGCCGTGGAACGCGGGCAAGCGCGGGCGCAGCCGCTCTTGCTCAGACGATCCGGTTTATGACGGTGCCCAGCCCCTCGACGCTCAGCTCCACCGTGTCGCCGCGCTTCAGGAGTTTCGGCGGGTCGAAGAAGACACCCACGCCCGACGGCGTACCGGTGGCGATCACGTCGCCCGGCTGCAGCGTATGGCCCCTCGTGACGTACTCGACGATGTGCGCCACGTCGTGAATCATCTTGCTCGTGTGGCCGTCCTGCCGCGTCTCGCCGTTGACCTTGCAGGTCAGGCGCAGGTTCTGCGGATCGGGAACTTCGTCGGCCGTCACCAGCGCGGGCCCGAAGGGGGCGAAGGTGTCGAAGGACTTCCCGCGGAACCATTGCTTGTCCCCGAACTGCGCGCAGCGGGCCGAGACGTCGTTGAAGGTGCAGTAGCCGGCGATCACGTCCTTCGCGCGGTTGGCTGCCACCTTCTTCGCCGTCTTGCCGATGACAACGCCGAGTTCCACTTCGTAATCGAGCTTCTCGACGACGTCCGGATAGACCACGTCGTCGTTGGGCCCGCACGCCGCGCCGGGCGCTTTGCTGAACAGCAGCGGCGCCTTGGGGTACTCGACGCCCTGCTCGTCCGCGTGGTCCTTGTAGTTCAACCCCACGCAGACGATCAGCCCCGGGCGGGGCACCGGCGCGCCCAAGCGCACCGCGGCCCGCTCGACGACGGCTTGCGGCCCAATACGGGAGGTATCGGCCAGCAGGGCCCTGGCGCTTGCCCAAAAATCCCCCTGCAGGAAGGCCAGCATCCCCGAGGGTAGGTCGGGCTTGGCGCGGTTGAGGTCCACGATCTTCTTGCCGCCGTCGATCAGCGCCCCGAGGCGCTCCTGTCCGGGCGGGCCGTAGCTGACCAGTCGCATGGAAGACTCCTTTTCCTGAGCAAAGAAGCGGTACGCCCGGGGACAGGCGTTTCGCAATTTGGAACAGCCGTTTCGCCGGGTCCGAAGAAAGATAGCGCGCGCTCTTCCGCGGTCGAGTCCAGAAGGGACCCTTCGACAGTGCCGTGGCCGCGGGATAGGATGTGCGGATGCTCGACGCTTCCACACCGGCCCTGCCGTCCAGCGGCGATTCCGTGCGCGCGATGCGTGCGGTGCGCGTGGCGATCCTCGCGCTGGTGGTGACGAACGTCTTCTGGGGCTGGTCGTTCCCGGCGATGAAGGTGGGGACGATGCGCATCGAGGAATACGCGCCGCAGGCCGGCGAGCTGGCGGTGCGCGCGGCATACATGGGCGTGCGTTTTCTGGCGGCGGCGCTGCTGTACGCGCTGGTGGCGTGGCGCTCGATGCGCGGCTTCTCGCGCGACGAGGTCCTGGGCGGAACGCTGATCGGCATCTCGCTGGGGCTGGGGATGCTGCTGCAGCTGGTCGGCCTGCGGTACGTGCATCCTTCGACGTCGGGCTTTCTGACCTCGCTGGTGGTCGTCTTCCTCCCGGTGGCGCAGGCGCTGGTGCTGCGGCGCATGCCGGGCCGGATGACGTGGATCGCGGTGGCCCTGGCGCTGAGCGGCAGCGTGGCGCTGAGTTCCAGCGGGGCCTCGGCGGCGGACGTCGCGGCGGCGCCGTTCCCGTACTTCGGCGAACTGCTCACGGTGGGCGCGGCGCTTATCTTCACCGCGCAGATCATGCTGGTGGACCGCTACGGGCGGCGCAGCGACACGCAGCGCCTGACGGTGATGATGTTCCTGGCCACGGGCGGCGTGAACCTGGCGCTGGCGCCGTTCTTCGACGGCTTCGGCGCGTTGTTCGCGGCGGACGCCCTGGGTCGCATGTCCGGGGACTGGACGATCCAGTGGACCGTCGCGACGACGATCGTCTTCTGTTCGGTGGGCAGCTTCCACCTGATGAACAAGTACCAGCCGTTCGTCACGCCGGCGAAGGCGGGAGTGATCTACTGCCTGGAGCCGATCTTCGCGTCGGCTTTCTCGATCTGGCTGGGCTTCGAGGCGGCGCGGCTGGCGCTGTTGGGCGGCGGCGGCTTGATCCTTTGCGGCCTGGGGCTGGTGGTCTGGGAGGGCCAGCAGGACGCGAAACGGGCCGCCGGGCCGGGGCCGGAACCGCCTGACCCGGGCGGCCATAAGCAGATTTCACCCGGTTGACAGGAAGCTTCCCGTTACTACAATCGTAGCCTTGGCTTAGAGCGAAAAAGCGGAGAGTCACATTGAGCGACGCGGGCGGCGGCACGCCCAGTCCAACGGACCCGGCTTTGAAGCTGTCGCCCGACGCGTATTGGGAAAGCTTGGAAGCGTACGAGCGGGTGCTGGTGCAGGTGCGGGAGACGCTGTACGAGGGCTCCTGGGACCGGGTGCTGGCGGACCTGCGCGCGCGGCTGGACGGGAAGCCGTACGTCTACAAGCTCTCGCAGACGATCGCGCGGGACGTGGCGGCGATCGAGCGGATGCGGGCGTACGAGCAGGCCCGCGGCGTGGATCTGGCCGCGTGGCTAAAGAGCGCGCCTGGCACGTAACGGAATCGGCTGGGGTGACGGATTCGAGTTCGGACGGATTGGGTTCGTCCGAACACCGGGGATGAAGAGGTAAGGAGCGGACCATGATGCGCTACGGCGGTTCGGCACGGCGGGAACGGGGCTTGGTGCTGGCGGCGCTGTGCCTGCTGTGCGTGGCGGCGGCCGGGCGGGCCCGGGCGGTAGAGAAGGAGCAACAGGTCCTCGCCTCTGCCGAGTTCGAGGGCCGGCGCGTGATCAAGCCCGCGGACCTGAAGCTGGACCTGGAATGGTACAGCCCCATCGTCGGGCCTCAGGCGGGCCGGATGGTCCGCGGCTGGGTCAGCGCCGAAGTGATCCTGCTCGAGACCGACCTGCACAACCTGATCGCGGTGCGTCGCAGCGACGGCACCGAGTTGTGGCGCGTGGAACTGGAAGACGATATCCGCTACACGCCGTTGGTCTCGCGCAACAACATCGTCGTGAACGTCAAGAACTGGCTGGTGGCCGTCGACCGGCGCGAAGGGCGCATCCGCTGGCGCCTGGAGCCGGACTTCGTGATGAGCGGCGCGCCGCTGGTGGTGGACCCCGAGGTCTACCCGCAGAACTACACGAAGGATTGGGTGAACCAGGAACAGGTGTACGTCGGCAGCTGGCACGGCCGCCTGCAGGCGATGACCGTGCGCGTGCGCATGGCCAGCTACGCGCCGGGCCTAGTCGCGCCGCAGTTCGAGCTGGAGAAGACCTGGCACCGCACGCTTCCGTCGCGCGGCAAGATCGTCACGCCGCTGGTGCTCGTCGACGACCTGATTTATTTCGCCTCCGACGACCACCGCGTCTACGCCTACACGCGGGACGGAGAAGGGCGCAACCCCTACCTGCTGCAGGACCTGCCCAGCTCGCATCTGAGCTCCGATGAGGACAACCTCTACGTCGGCGCGCACGACTTCTCCCTGTATGCGCTGGACCGCCTGACCCTGCGCCGCAAGTGGTCCTACGCCGCCGGCAACACACCGGTGGGCAAGATCTTCGCCGACGAGCCGAGCCTGGACACCTACGTCTTCGTGCCGACCAAGGACGACGGCGTCCACGCGCTGAAGATCATTCGCCCGCAGGTCGATCCGAACCGCTCGGCCGAGCGCGTCGAGAGCTTCTCGTTGGCGTGGAAGCTGCCCGCCGACGGCGTCGCCGGCGCCAGCGAGAACGACGTGGTCATGGGGCTGGGCGCGTTCAAGGACTTCCCGGGCTACAAGAACATCGCCGTCGTCGAGAAGGCCACCGGCAAGGTGCGCTGGCAGACCGGCGCGGAGAGCGGCGTCAGCTTCTACCTGCAATACCACAACCCCTGGAAGAGCAAGGGCGGCGCGCTGCGCGTCTACGCGGTCACCGAGGACAACCGCCTGCTGAGCTTCCGCGAGATCACCGGCAACGCCGGCCCGGTCAAGAAGAAGGAAGAGGCCCCCGCCGCACCGGTTGCTCCCGTGAAGAAGGGCGAAGCCCCGGCCCCGGCGCCCGATGCCGGCGGCGGCGCGGCGCCCGATGCCGGCGGCGGTGCGGCGCCCGCGCCCGGCGGCGGCGCGGCGCCCGCGCCCGGCGGCGGCGGTGGAGACATCCAGCCCGAGTAAACGCGACGTCCGAAGAGCGCAAGAGCGAACAATAAAAAACCCATCGCCTGCGCGATGGGTTTTTTGTTGCGTGTAGGATTGCGGTTGGGGCGGGCGCTTATTCCTCTTCGCCGCCGGTGTCGTCGACGTCCAGGTCGTCCAGGTCCTCGTCTTCGCCCAGCTTCTTGCGCAGTTCGTAGCGCTCCTGCGCCTCGACGCTGCGGATGGCCCAGGGCAGGAACTTCAAGCGCTCCTTGTTGATCGGCTTGCCAGTGACGTCGCAGTAGCCGTAGGAGCCTTCGTCGATCTTCTCGATGGCGCGCTCGACTTCGGCGGCCTCGACGCCTTCGCTTTCGGCCAGGCGCAGGGCCAGGTCGCCTTCGGCCGCGTCGCTGGCGATGTCCGAGTCTTCCTTGATGTGCGCCAGGTCGCGCTGGCCGGCGCCCTTCACTTCCTGTTCGATGTCGTTGCGCAGGCGTCCCAGGACCCCCAGGAGCTGCTGGCGGATCTCGTCCAACTCCTGCTTGGTGAACAGGGGCTTGAGCTTCTCCGGCGGCGGCAGGCTCTCGATCTGGTCGTCGTCAAGCAGGATCTCCTTGCGCGGCTTGACGGCCTCCTCGACGCGGCTGGCCGACGCGGAACTCTTGCGCGCGCCGCCCGTGGGTTTTCCCTTGGCTGGCGGCTTGGCTTTGCCGGTGACTTTCTTGGCCTTCGCGTTGCTGGCGGAAGCCTTCTTTTTGGTCGCGGGCTTCTTCTTGGGCTTGGATTTGGTTGCTTTGGCCATGCGCCCTCCCGTGGTCTCGATCAGCCGGCCGCAGGCGGGACATCCGGGTGAGGGTTGGTGCCCCTGCCTGAAAGGACGCGAACTGTACGATAGTGCGGTGGGATGTCAAGCGTCTCCGCCGCGATCGCGGTCAGGGCATTTGGCCAGGCGCTTTGGCGGGTGCTTCGGGAGGCGCTTCGGCCGGGGCCTGGGACGTTTTTTCAGCGCCTTCCTGTTTCAGCGGAGGGCTCATTTTCTCGTTCGCGGGGGCCAGGAGGAAGCGGTTGACCGGAAGGTGGAAGACATGATCGAAGTACTGGTCCATCAGGCCGATGTAAGGGTCGCCCTCCACGTGCGCGTAGACCCGTTTCTGCAGTTCGTTGTGCGCTCCGATCCGCACCACGGACTTGCCGCCGGGGTGGACCAGCGTCACGCGCAGGGCCTCGTCGCCCAAGCCGTACTTGCCGAGGTCCTCGGGGACTTTCAGCCAGGTGGTGGACCAGTTCGCGCAGGGCTGCTGGATCATCTCGGTGATCTGCTTCGGATCGGCCTTGCCGAGATCGGGCATCGCCACGAACCAGGCGCCCTCGCGGCGCTCGAAGACCAGCAGCTCGCGCTTGGCTGGGTTGCCGGGGTCGGGTCGGTCGATCTCGATGCGCGTGGCGGCCTCGCGCGGGAACTCCATCAGCAGCGAACCGCCGGTGCGCGTTTCCTCGGGCACAGTGTTGAGGTCCCACAGGACCCAGCCGCCCAGGGCCACGGCGAGCACGATCAGTACCAGGGTTGTTCGCATCGCAGCACTCAGGTCCGCCGCATGGCCCACACGATCATGCCCGCGAAGAAGACGGCGACCGGCAGGCCCAGCACCAGCAGCACCATCAGGATCTTGCTCTGTTCGGGGCTGATCTTCGCCACGCGCACGTCGGGGCTTTTGGGCTGGATCTGCGTCACCAGTTCGTCCTCGCCCGCCAGCCAGCGCGCCGCCGCCAGGAGAAAGGTCCGGTTGCCGTCGTAGTTCATGAAATACTGGTCCACGGCCACGTTCGATCCCGCGACGGCCACGATGCGCGATCCGGCGGAGCCTTCGGACGCGGCGGCCACCGGCACCGGCCCCGGCAGGCTGTTCGGTCCGGGCTCGTTCGATTCGGATTTTGCGGCGATCGGATCGGCCCAGAAGAGTTGCTTGCCGCGGATGTAGGGCGGCGTCTCGAGCACCACCTGCGGTCTGACGCCTTCCCCCGCGGCGGCGGAAATCTGCACGGCGCAGGTGAGGGTGGTGACGAGATGCTGGCCTTCAAATTTGAGCGTCTCGAGCAGCACCGAATCGCTCTCCTTGCGCGGGTAGGCCACCACTTCATCGCGCGGGATGGGCCGCCCGCCCAGGACGTCGGGGATGAACCTTCGCGTCAGCACGTCCTGGCGCGGCTGCAGGCCGTAGGCATTCAGGACCGCGTCCAGGCCGCAGCCTTCGCGGGGCAGGCCCTGGATCTTGTCCAGCAGCGGGTCGAAGAAAAGGAGCAGGCGTCCGCCGCCGACGAGGTACGCGCGCAAGGCCGCGGCGTCCTTCTCGGAAAAGGCATCGCGCGGGCCGAGCACGATCACCATCGCGGCATCGGAGGGCACGGCTTCGCCGGATTTCCATTCCTTCTCGGCGTAGGTCTGCTGCTTGAGCAGTCCGCGGAACTGCGCGCAACTCTGTACGTCGCGCTCGCCGTGCCCCGTCGAGAAGTAGACGGCCTTCGGGTTCACGGCCAGCAGCTCGCGGATGGTATCGGTGAAGACGCGCTCGCTCTGGAACGGCCGGCCTACGGCCTTCTCGTGGATGACGACCGGGTTCAGTTCCTGTTTCCGCACGATCTTGATGCGTTCGCCCCACAGGAAGACCGTGGCCTCTTCCAGCCCGCCCAGGAACTGCGTGGCGTCGTGGATCCGCTTGCTCAGCGCGTTGAGTTCCAGGGAGTTCTCGTTGAGGTTGTAGGACTCGAAGACCAGCCGCCCGGGCTTCAGGGCATCGGCATGGGCCTGGTACTCGCGCAGCAGCGCCGTCACGCGCGCGCGCTCGCGGTCGGCGGCATCCCGCTCCTTGGGGTCGGCGGAGTCGAGGCCCTGCAGATAGAAGATCTCGATGGGCCGGTCCAGGTCCTTGAGTCCGGCCAGTACGAGCTTCGTCTCTTCGGAAAGGCTGAACATCTGCGAACTGGTGAAATCGGCCTTCGCGCGGAAGCGGTAGCCCAGGATGTACAGCGCGAAGCAGAGCACCAGCAGGCCCAGGCCGCCCTGCACGATCACCAGCAGCGTCGCGCGGCCCTGCGGCGAAGTGAACGAGTGCACGAAGTCCTGCCGGCAGACCCAGATCGAGAGCGCCAACAGCGGCAGGAAGACGGCGAAGGGCGCGAGCGCCGCCGCGTCGCTCCAGCTTCCCCGCGCCACGCACAGGAAGACGTTCACGCCCAGGCCCATGCAGGCGAAGGAGCCCACCAGGCGGAAGGCGCGCACCGCCAGCGGCGCGGCCGAGGCCGAAGGGGTGGATGGCGTGACGGGGGCGGGCGAGGTCATTGGTTGCGCCGCGCCTCCAGGACCTTCGTGGTCAGGAACAGGAAGAAGGCGGTGATCAGCCCGAAGTAGGCCAGGTCGCCGGTGTCCACCAGCCCGGCCAGGAAGTTGCGGTAGTGCGTGAACGGCAGCGTGAAGCGGAAGACGTCCTTCCCCACGCCTTCCTGCAGGAACGCGGGCACGTTCAGCACGAAGTTGACCATCAGCAGCGAGAGGCTGGCGACGAAGGACGTCAGCGCCGCGAGCATCGGTTGCTCGAACAGCGACGAGACGAACAGGCCGAAGCTGAGGAAAAGCCCCGCGATCAGCAGCATCCCCAGGTAGCCGACGGCGAAGCGCCCCCAGTCCACCTCGCCCTCGTAGTGGAAGCGCATGGCGAAGAGGTGGATCAGCGTCAGCGCCAGCATGCAGGCGTAGAAGAGCCACGCGCCGGCGAACTTGCTCAGCACCACCTCGATGTTGCGCACCGGCGCCGTCAGCAGCATCTCCAGCGTGCCCTGGCGGCGCTCCTCGGCCAGCAGGCGCATGGTCAGGATCGGCGAGAGCAGCAGCGGCAGCAGGTAGCCCATGGGATCGATCAGCGTGTGCACTTCCACCAGCTTCGTGGCCGCGAACTGCGAGACGAAGATCAGCCCGAAGATGAACAGGAAGACCGCCGCCGTGCCGTAGCCCAGCGGCGAGACGAAGACCGAGAGCAGCTCCCGGCGGGTCAGCGCGACGAAATTCCTCACGCCTGCGCGCCCTCCTTGCCGCCTTCCTCCGCCGTCGCCTGCGCGAAGACTTCCTCCAGCGTCGGGATGCGCCGCCGCAGTTCCAGCAGCCGCCAGCCCTCGCCCGCCTTGCCCGCCATCAGCGCGACCAGTTCGTCGCGCGGGTCCTTGTCGAGACCCGCCTTCGGCACGATGCGGATGTGCGTGTGCTCGGCCGGCTCCGGCGGCTCGGTGCTGGCTTCCGGCGGGATCGGTTCCGCCGAAGCCACGGCGTTCAGCCGCCGCAGGGCCTCCAGCACGCGCCCCATCGGCCCCGCGACGCGGGCTTCGTACTGGCAGGCGCCGCGCAGCCGCGCGACCTCGGCCTCGGGCACCAGCTTGCCGCGGTGCAGGATGATCACCCGCGTGCAGGTCGATTCGACTTCGCCGAGGATGTGCGTGGACAGGAAGACGGTGTGCTCGCGCTTGAGCTCCTGCATCAGCGCGCGCACTTCCATGCGCTGCAGCGGGTCCAGGCCGCTGGTGGGTTCGTCGAGGATCAGGAGCTTCGGCGGGCCCAGCAGGGCGTCGGCCAGGCCCACGCGCTGGCGGTAGCCGCGGGAGAGCGTTCCGATGGTCTGGCGCGCGCGGTCGGCGATCTTGCAGGCGTCCATCACGCGCGCGAGTTCGCTCTGGCGCTTGGCGCGTGGCACGGCCTTCAGGCGCGCGCGGAAGGCGAGGTACTCCTGCACGCGCAGTTCGGGGTACAGCGGCACCGATTCGGGCAGGTAGCCGATCTGCTCGCGCACGCGCAGCGAGTCCTTGAAGACGTCGAAGCCGGCGACGGTGGCCTGCCCCGAACTGGCCGGCATGTAGCACGAGAGGATGCGCAGGGTGGTGGTCTTGCCCGCGCCGTTGACGCCCAGAAAGCCGACGACTTCGCCGGGCTGCACCTGGAAGGTGAGGTCCTGGATCGCGGTGAAGTCGCCGTAGCGCTTGGTCAGGTTGCGGGCTTCGATCATGGCCTCTGCCGCCGGCGCCAAAGATTGCGTAGGGTGAATGGGCAGCCGGGATTCTCCCCGTTTTGCCCGTTTCGGGCAACCGCCGCGCGGCCCCTCAAGTGGGTTGTTTCAGGCCTGCGGATTCGGACAGCCGGAGAGAGGGGAGAAATTGGTACGCCCACCAGGACTTGAACCTGGGACCCGCTGATTAAGAGTCAGCTGCTCTACCAACTGAGCTATGGGCGCACCGAATGGAGAGGCTTCTCCGATACAGCGCTGGAAAGGAATTCCACTTATAAGGTATGCCCGCAGGGGGTCAAGGACAAGCGGGCGTTTTCCGCCCTCCGGGCCGCCTCCGGCCGGGCCTGTAAAACCGCTTGAACTCCGGGCCCCGAGGCCTTAATTTATTCGGCTTCGATTCGGGAGACGGCCTCGAACCAACGTCTTAGCAAAGAGATACGGCACGCGATCCGGCCGCGGGCTGCTTGGCCTGTCGGTTCGAGCTCTTCCACAGTAGGGGGTACCCATGGCTTCCGATGTGAACGTCGCCAGCATTGTCGATGAACTCTGCGCCCAGCCCGCGCTGACGCCCGAGCTTCTGTTGAAACTCCGCACCGTCGCGCGAAACACCGTCGCCGAGCGCAACGTCCTGCAGACCCGCTACGGCACGCTGGACGGCGAGGACCTGCCCGCCGACGAGAAGGCCCTGCGCCAGTGCGCCTTCGCCTGGGTGCTGTGCCGCTACGACCAGGCCGAGAACGCGCTCAAGAACGTGACCGGCAGCGGCGCCAAGCTGCTGGCCGGCGAACTGGCCCTGGACCGCGGCCGCACCGACGAAGCCGCCAAGCTGCTGGGCGAGGCCGCGCAGCAGATCACCGACACGCCCAAGGTCGCCATCGAGTACGCCGGCGCGCTGTGCGCCGCCGGGAAGACCGACGAGGCGCTGGCCGAACTGGCCAAGCTGGAGTCCAAGGCCTCCGGCGACGCGGACCTGCACTACCACAAGGGCCGCTGCCTGGAGAAGAAGGGCGAGCAGGAATCGGCGTGCAACGCCTACACCCGCGCGCTGGAGATCGACCCCAGCCACAGCGACGCGGCCTTCCGCCTCGCCTACTACCTGGACCTGCGCGGCGAGGACGAGAAGGCGGTGCAGCTGTACAAGAAGGTCACCGGCCAGGGCCCGGCCTTCGTCAGCGCGATGGTCAACCTGGCGCTGTTGCTGGACGACCGCGAGGAAGTGGACGGCGCGATCACCTGCCTGCGCGAAGCCCTGAAGGTCGATCCGACCAACCGCCGCGCGCAGCTGTTCCTCCGCGATGCCATCGAGTCGCTGGACATGTACTACGACGAAGCCGAGCGCAAGGAGAACGAGCGCCTCGAGGCCGTGCTGCGCATCCCCGTCAGCGACTTCGAGCTCAGCGTCCGCAGCCGCAACTGCCTCGCCAAGATGAACGTCCGCACGCTCGGCGACATGGTCCGCAAGACCGAGCAGGAGCTGCTCAGCTACAAGAACTTCGGCGAGACCTCGCTCAGCGAAATAAAGAACCTGCTCGAATCGAAGGGCCTGCGCCTGGGCATGTACAAGGAAGAGGAAAACAAGCGCTCCCGCGCCCAGCGCCTGCGCACCGGCACGCCCGAGAACGCCAACCTGATGAAGCCCATCACCGACCTCGAGTTCTCGGTCCGCAGCCGCAAGTGCATGCAGCGGCTGAACATCGAGACCATCGGCGACCTCGTCGAACGCACCGAGGCCGAACTGATGGCCACCAAGAACTTCGGCCAGACCAGCCTCAACGAGATCAAGAGCAAACTCGGCGAGATCGGCCTGGGCCTGAAGACGGTCAACTGAGCCGGCCGGACCGTTCAAGCATCGACGCATTGCCGGCGGCCTACCAGGCCGCCGGTTTTCTTTGGTGCCGAGCGCGGGCTTGTCGCCGCCGCGAAAAGAGCGTAAACCGTCGCTATGTACCACCACCTCGCCGGTATCCTGGCCTCCAAGACCCCGGGCGAAGCCATCGTCGAGGCCGCCGGCGTGGGCTACCAGCTGCGCATCTCGCTGCACACCTACGAGACTCTGCCCGCGGCCGGCCAGCCGGTGAAGGTCCTGACGCACCTGCACGTCACCGACGACAACCTGGCGCTGTACGGCTTCGCCACCGAACGCGAACGCGCCTTCTTCCGGCAGCTGATCGGCAGCGTGAAGGGCGTCGGCCCGCGCGTGGCCCTGGCGGTGCTCAGCGGCGGGCGCGTCGAGCACCTGCAGCAGGCCATCCGCCTCGGCGACGTCGCCACGCTGAAGGCGATCAAGGGCGTCGGCGAGGCCACCGCCAAGCGCATCGTCCTGGAACTCGGCAAGATCCTCGTCAAGCAGGCCGAGACGCAGACGCCGCAACCCGCCGAAGCCGCCGGCAAGCGCGGCAAAAAAGGCATGCCGGCTCCGGCAGCGGAAACCGGCGCCGCAACGCTGTCCGATCTCGACGAGATGACCGACCTGGCGGTGAAGGCCGTGACGCAGCTCAACGAGGTGCCGTCCGACGTGGCCCTGCGTTCGGTGCAGCGCGCCATCGAAGATCTGCGCAACAAAGGCGCCGCGCCCGAAAGCGTGCAGGACCTGATCCGCCGCGCGCTGCCCTACGCGGAGTGAGGCGATGGGCGTATTGCGCGGACGGGTCGAGACCGGCGTCGGGGACTTCGCCCGGTGGATCGAGAAACTCAACGACCACTACCACCGCATCACCGGCCTGCGCCTGTTTCCGGGCACGCTGAACGTGAGGCTGGAGGCGCCGTTCCACCGACCGGCCAGGTTCCTGCGCTTGGAGAAGGAAGACTACGGCGGGGCGGTCTCGGTAAGCCTGATTCCCTGCCGCATCTTCGGACGCAAGGCTTTCATTTTGCGGCCGGACAAGGCGGAGTTCGAAGCGCCGGACGAAGAGAAGTGTCTGATCGAGGTCGCCACCGATGTGAAGCTGCGCGACGCGCACGGCCTGGTGGACGGCGACTGGGTGGAGGTGGAAGTTGAGTAGCGTTGACCTTGCGCGCGCGGCTTCAAAGGAGCATGCTGAACGGATGGACCGTAACCCCGCATCGGCTTCCGGCAGCGTTCGGCGCGCCGTCGACGATTGGCTCGACACCTACCGCTCCTGCGAGCGCTTGGCCGACGCGTGGGACGAAGGATTCGCCTCGGGACCCGCCGGGGTCGCGCACGAAGATGCGCCGGTTTACGGCGGCGCCTCCGCTAAGCAACCGCGCGCCGAACATCTCTGGAAGGCCGTTCTTGCCGGTGCGCGCAGCCTGAACGAGACCGGTATGTTCTACGCGTTGGGCGGAGGGCTGGCCGTCAACCTGCACGGGCAGCGCCGCGCGACCACCGACGTGGATTTCTTCATCTTGGGGCACCAAGATGGCCTGCGCGAAGTGCGCGCCGCCTTGGCGCAACGCGACATCCGCCCACACCGCTTCGAGAAGCCCAGCTTCATGCCGCCCGACGCGCTCTTCTGGTGGGAGCCGTATCAGTTCGGCCTGCCTGATGCACCACCAGTGAATGTCGACCTGCTAGTTGCTCCGCATGAGTTCATGGCCTTCCTGCATGCGACGGGCGTCGAGTCGCACCTGGAGGGTGTTCGCCTTCGAGTGCTCGGCGCCGAAGGATTGATCGTGCTCAAGCTGCAGGCCTTCCGTGACAAGGACCGCTGGGACGTAAAGGAGGTCCTCAAGCGCAACCCGAAGCTGGACCGCGCGCTGCTGATGAGCTGGGTCGCGAAGTTCAAGCTCGAGGAACGCCTGTCGCAGATGGAACGCGAGCTGGCCGCCGAAGGCCCGAGGCGCGGCTGACGATGGCGCGCGCGCCCTTTCCGCCCCGCCGCAAGAAAGCGGACGCCGGCCTGCCGGAGCCCGCGCCCGCCGGCGAGCGCCACGTCGGGCCGCAGAGCGCCGGCGCCGACGAGGACGCCTTCGAAGCCACGCTGCGTCCGCAGCGTTTCGCCGACTTTGTGGGCCAGGAACGCGTCGTCGAGAACCTGAAGGTCTATGTGAAGGCCGCCGACAAGCGCGGCGAGGCCCTGGACCACATCCTGCTCTCCGGGCCTCCAGGCCTGGGCAAGACGACCCTGGCCCGCATCGTGGCCAACGAGTTGGGCGTCGACTTTCACGGCACCGCCGCGCCGGCGCTGAAGAAGCCCGGTGACCTCGTGGGCCTGCTGACCAGCCTTCCCGAGCGCACCGTCCTTTTCATCGACGAAGTCCACCGTCTAAGCGCCGCGCTGGAAGAGTACCTGTACTCGGCGATGGAGGACTACTTCATCGACCTGACGGTCGACCAGGGCGCCGCGGCGCGGCCGATCCGCTTCAACCTGCGCCCGTTCACGTTGGTCGGCGCGACCACGCGCGACGGGTTACTCTCGCGGCCCTTCCAGGACCGCTTCGGCATCCCGCAGAAACTGGCCTTCTACTCGGCGGACGAACTGGCGCTGATCGTGAAGCGTTCGGCCGGCATCCTGGGGGTGAAGACCGAGAAGGAAGCTGCCGCCGAGATCGCCGCGCGCGCGCGCAAGACGCCGCGCATCGCCAACCGCCTGCTGCGCCGCCTGCGCGACTGGGCCGAAGTCGAAGGCGACGGCACGCTTACGCTCGCCATCGCGCGGAAGGGCCTCGAACGCGAAGGCGTCGACGCGCTGGGCCTGGACGGCATGGACCGCCGCATCCTCGAGTCGCTCGCCAAGCACGGCGGCCAGCCGGTGGGCGTGAAGACCGTGGCGGTGATGGTCGGCGAGGAACCCGACACGATCGAGGACGTCTACGAACCCTTCCTGATCCAGGGCGGCTTTATCCTCAAGACCCCGCGCGGCCGGGTGCTCGCCGCGCGCGGCTACGAGCACCTGGGCCTGCGCCCGCCCAAGGGCGCGGAAACCGAGCTTTTTCAATAGATCGCCCGCCTTGTATTTCCCTCAAGCTGTTATTTGAATGGGTGTTATGTGATTGGAATTGGAGCAACTTTTTGGCCTTGGTCGGGTCTATACGAAAACGATCCGTGAAGTGCTTATATAGAGGGGGCCTGTCGCATGTTTCGTAACCTATCGCTCATCCTGATGCTTCCCTTTCTTTCGGCGCCGAGCGCGGTGCGCGCCGAAGAGCCCGGTTACGAATTGCACGAATGGGGCGTCTTCACAGCGCCGCGCAACGCCGCGTGGGCGAACCTGGACATGAAGGCCGAGTGGGCCTCGATGCCGAAGGAATTTTACTCTCGTTTCCCAAAGGAGAACCTTCCTTACTGGGGCCCTGTGAAGAAGCCGGTGATCTACTTCCACGCGGACAAACCGATGAAGATCGCGCTCGATATCAGGTTTTCCGAGGGCGTGCCGGCGGTCTGGTGGCCGGCCGCCGACTATCCAAACTCCGAAAGCGATGGCATCAGGAACGAGCGGAGCCAACTCAGTTTTCGCCCATCGCTGGTGAATCGCGAGGACCTGGAAGATCGGTCGCCCGCCGCGGCGAATCCAAGGGAACTGAAGGTGCCCGAGGGGCATTGGGTGGAGGCGCTGCGGCAAGTGGAATCCAGCCAGGTCTTCTGCGGAGGCGGGCATAGTCGCATTGGCCGAAGTTGGGATACGGAACGATTTATCTACTACGACGGTCTGATGAAGGCACCGTCCGCGCCGACGGCCGCGCGCGCCGGTGACGCTATTGATTTGGAAGTTCCCGGCGATTGCATCTGGCTCGACGTCATGGCCATCGAACGCGATGGCAAGAACCTGCGCGTGGCCAAGGCCTGGGGCGGCTGGAACGCCGTGCTCGATGCCAAGGTCCGCACGGTGAAGATCGAGATGGTCGACGCAAACGCCGACGACCTGGTACGGCTTGGGAAAGAATTGGCCGAGCGCCTTGCGGCCGCAGGATTGAACCGCGACGAGGCCGACGCGCTAGTGAAAGTGTGGAAGGAAGGGTTCTTCGAGGCCGACGGTCTCTCCGTCTTTTACCGCGTGCCCCAGGAGACCTACGAGAAGTGGCTGCCGCTCGAGGCCAAGCCCGCCCCGAAAAAGACCGTGCGCGTGGGCCTGGTGCTGCACCAACACCTGGAGCCGGAGCTCGAGGCGCGCGTCAAGAAACTGATCGCAGACCTTGGATCCGAGGAATACGAGGCCCGCGCCGCAGCGAACAAGGCCCTGATGGGCATGGGCGGCCCGGCCTTCCCGCAGATCGAGGCGGCCGCGAAGAGCGACGATCCGGAGATCGCTCGCGCGGCCAACGCTATCCTCGCCGCGCTCGACGCGCGCCCGGCGCTGGAGCCGTCAAAGCCGGCCAAGTAGCGACCGCAGCCATCTGGCGTTTGCTCCGCATTAGCGCCGCGCTACACTTCGTGAGTCCTCAAATCACGGAGCGCACGCCATGAGCCAGCACGTCGTCCTGACTGCCGTCGGCCCCGACAAGCCGGGCCTCGTCGACGGCATCTCGAAGTTCATCCTCGACTGCGGATGCAACATCGCCGACAGTCGCATGGCTGTGCTGGGCGGCGAGTTCGCCATGCTGATCCTCGTCGAAGGCGACGCGCCCGCCGTGAAGAAGGTGCTGGAAGGCAGCGAGGGCGCCGGCGCCCGGATTGGCCTGGCCGTGCAGGCCCGCGCCACCGCCGCGTCCGGCGGCAAGCGCCAGACCGTGCCGTACGAGATCGAGGCGTACAGCATGGACCACCCCGGCATCGTGCAGCGCGTCGCGCACTTCCTGGCCGAGCGCCACATCAACGTCCGCGCGCTCGATACGCGCGTCACCCACGCGCCCAACAGCGGGCAGCCGCTCTTCTCGCTACACGCCACCGTCGACGTGCCCGCCGCCGAGAATGTGATGGAGGTCCGGCGCGGCCTCGAAACGATCGGCGCGCAGGAAAACATCGACATCGAGCTGCGCCCGGCCGACTGAACTTACGGCGCCTTCACGCCGAAGCGGACCGTCTCGATCAACTCCAGCGCCAGTCTGCGCGCGCGCGGGTCGCGCCCGCGCAGGGCTTCGTCCAGCGCCGGCAGCGACAAGACGCCGAAGGCCAGCAGGCTGCGCCCGGCGGCTTTCGCGACGAACTCTTCGCGGTCGCCCAGCACGCGCACCAGCAGCGGAATCGCCTCGGTGCGGTCCGGCGCGTAATACCCCAGCAGTTCGGCCGCCACGCCGCGCTCCACGGGCTGCTTGCCCGGCAGCGCCAGGCGCATCAGGTGTGGGATGGTGGAATCCGGATCGGCGCGCAGCCGCGCGAATGCGCGCAGCGCCCAGTAGGGCGCCTCGCCCTCGCTGAGTTTCACCAGTTCGCGCAGGCGCGGCAGGGTCACGGGGCCGACCGCGACGACAGCCGAATGTGCCGCGCGCGCGACGTCTTCCTCGGGATCCAGCAGCATCGGGATCAGCGCGTCGACGATGTGGAACTTGTCGCCTTCCGCCGGATCCACGCCGAACGCGCCCAGGGCGCGCACCGCGGCTTCGCGCACCTTCGCATCCTCGTGGATCAGCAGCTTGGCCAGGGCGGGCGCCGACTCCCGCGCGACGGAGCCGAACGCTTCGACGGCCTGCAGCGCCGCGACACTCAGCGCCGCATCGTCCGCGCGCGCCGCTTCCAGCAGGTCGGGCAGCGCGACGGCCGCCGCCGGGCCGACCTCGCGCAGCACCAGCGCCGCGCGCAGCCGCGCCTCGGGCGCGCCGCTCTTTACGGTCTGCGCCAGCCAGGGCGCGGCATCGAGCCCGTGCGGGCGCATGGCCAGCCCCAACAGCGCGCAGGCCTTCTCGTCCTTCTCCACCGGCGCGGCCTTCGCGAAGCCCGCCATGGCGACTACCGCAGGCTGGGCATCCGCGCCCAGGCCCGCCAATAGCGCCAGCGCCGCGCGCTGCAGCGCCGCGTCGCCCGAACCGAGCCAATCGATCATCGTGTCCAGCGCCGGCTTGGCGGCGGGTCCGAAGGCCGCCAGGCACGCGGCGGCTTGCGTGCGCACGGCCAGGTCCGCATCCTTCAAGGCTTCCAGCAGCACGGGGACGATGGCGCCGGCTTCGGCGGTGCGGTCGGCGAGCGCGCGGATCGCGCCGCGCCGGCGCGCGGGCGTGGTTTTTGCCTCGCGAACGATATCGAGCAGCTTGGGCGTGGAGAGCGCCTGGAACGCCGACGCGTAGCGCGGCTGCGCTTCGCCGCGTCCGATGTTGGCCAGCGCGAGGTGAATGGCATCGCGCTGAGTGTCGTCGATCGCGGGGTCTTCGAGCAATCTTGCCAGGCGCGTTGCGGCCGGCTTGGCCGGCGGGCCGATGGCGTCCAACGCCGCAAGCACCGCGCGGACGACGGGCGGTTCCTTATGGCCCAGGGCTTCCTCCAGTTCGGGTACGGCGGGCGCGGCGGCCTCGCCCAGGGCGGCCAGCACTCGCGCGGCGGCGGCGCGCGCATCGGGACTGCCGTCCTTGAGCTTTTGACGCAGGTTCGGCATGGCGGATTTGCCGCATTGCGTAAGCAGCGCTTCGACCGGCCCCGTCAGGCCCTCGTCGCCCAGGTTCGCGGCGTACTCCTTCATGTACTCTTCGTTGAGCAGGTCGAAGCTCGAGAGCGCCTCCAGCGCGGCGGCGCGCACTTCGTCCTTCACCAGCCAGCGCTTGGCCAGCGCCAGCACGTGCTTGCGGGCGTCCTGCGCGGCCAGGCCCAGGCGGCGGATAGCATGCAGGATGGCGACCAGCGCCTGCGGGCGGCCGGAGGCCTGCAGGGCGTCGATCAGCGGCGGCACGCCGCGCGGGCCCAGGCAGCGCAGCGCCACCGCGGCGGCCTCGGCGTCGGCGTCGCTGCGCGCGGCGCGGTTGACGCCCTTCAGCACCTCGGGGTCGTCGTTGGCCTGCACGACGGTGATCGCCGCGTCGATGGCGGCGTGGCGAAGCTCTTCGTCCTTGTCGCGCATGGCCAGGCGCACGGCCGTTGCGACTTCCTTGGCTTCGGGCTTGATCCGCGCGACGGCCTCGCAGGCGGCGCGGCGCACGCGGATGGGCGTGCCGGCGTCGCCCAGCAGCTTGAGCAGGTCCTTCAGCGCCGGTTGCGCGTCCGGGCCGATCAGACCCAGGGCCTCAACGCTGAGCTTGCGGTTGGCGGCGTCCTTCCCGGCGAGCGCCTCCTTTATAAGGAGCGGCACGGCGGCGGCGGCGGCGGGCCCGAAGTCGCCCAGGCAGTAGATGGCTTGCCGGCGTTCTTCGGGCGCGTCGTGGGTTTCGAGGTGCTTGATCCAGCCGGCCGCGTCGAGCCCCAGAATCTTCTCGACCTTGATCTCCGGCGCGGGAGGCGCGGGTGCCTGCTCCGCACGAACGGCGGGCGCTGCGGCCAGCGCGAGCGCCGCGGCGAGAAACGCCGGGAGGAAGAGGATTTGCTTCATGGCGCGTCAATTATGCGTGGGAAGGACGGAGAACGAAAGCGCTGGATTTCAGCGCGCGCGGTGCGGCGCGTTGAGCGCCTGCGCGGAGGCCGGGCGGTCCAGGGCGTCGCCGAGTTCGCGGGAGGTGTCCGCGGCCCAGGCGCTGACGCGTTCGGCGTAGCCTTCGGGCAGCAGGCGGGCGCCCGTCTCGGCCAGCGGGCTGGCCAGGCGCGAATGCGGCCACCCGGAGAACTCGGGCCAGAAGCTGACGCTCACCGCCACCAGCACCAGCGCCAGCAGCGCGCCCTTGGCCGCGCCGAAGACGCTGCCCATCACGCGGTCGTTGGTGGCGCGGCGTTGGCGGTCTTCTTTCGTCAGCCAGCGGCTGGATTCGAACTGCGCCCACAGCGCCATGATGCGCAGCATGAAACTGACGGAGGCGAGGATCATCAGGAAGGCGACGAGTTTCGCGTGGACGGGGCTGTCGGTGACGACGCCCAGCAATCGCGCGCCCATCGCCGGCGCCAGCGTCGCGGAGACCACCACGCCCAGGCCGATGCCGGCCATGCTCATCACCTGGCCCAACAGCCCGGTGCGCCAGCCGGTCCAGATCTGAAAGAGGAAAAACGCGACCACGAGGCCGTCGACGAGCAAACCCATGCGTCCCCCCTGCAGCAGACAACGCCGCTCAGCGCTTTCATTCGTGCAGTTGGGGGTATCGGCCGGACGGCAAGGCACATTGAGCATTTTGAAACGGAACAAACATTAAGGAGGCGCGACAGGCTTTCTGAGAACGCCTGACAGAATGCCCCGAGGCATGCGCGGCGAAGGGACTACGTGAAGGGTTGAAGAGCGAGATGAATGGCCTGACCTCATCAAACCATTAAACTTTGTGCGCCGGCCTGCACCAACGGCCGCTCGCCGCCCATCGGGAGGACCGGTCTTCGGCACCCAGCCAGCGTTGCTCCGCCACGCCGTATCTTCTCGATACGGCTTTGGCTTCGCGCCTTGGCTGGATGTCGAGATCCGGTCCTCGCAGCCACGGTTCATTCTGTTAGGCGTTCTTAGTATAGGACTTCGATCAGGCTCAGGCCCTGGGCCGGCGCGGTGGGTCCGGCGCGGCGGCGGTCCTTCGACGCGAGCACTTCGGCGAGCCATTCGGGCGGCTCCTTCCCGCGCCCGACGACGACCAGCGAGCCCGCGATTGTGCGCACCATCTTGTAGAGGAACCCGCTGCCTTCGATATCGAGGACGACCTCGTCGAGCCATCCGCGGCCGGGCGATTCGTTCGCTGCGCGCAAGGTCAGGCTGCGGATTTCCTTCACGGTGTTGAGTTCGTCTTTGCCTTCCTCGGCGCGGATCGCCTGGATGTTCGTGAGCATCGTCACGAAGGCGGTAAAGTCGTGCGTGCCGAGCAGGTGCTGCGCGGCGGCGCGCATGGCCTCCAGATCCAGCGGCGTCTTGACGTGCCAGTGCGTGCAGCGGCGCACGGCGCTGCGCGCGTGGCGGTTGTGGATCAGATAGCGGTAGCGCTTGCCGGTCGAGGACGCCACGGCGTGCCACGTATCGGGCATCTCGGATGTTTCGGCGATGCTGACGTCCTGCGGCAGCTGCGCGTTCAGCGCCAGTTGCAGCTTGTCGGGCGCCATCTCGACGTCGTCGGGAAGATCGACGTGCGCGACCTGCCCGGCGGAGTGCACGCCCACGTCGGTGCGGCTGGCGCCGCAGACGCGCAGCGCCTTCTGCGTCACCAGCGCAACGGCGCGCTCGAGTTCGCCCTGCACCGTCCGCGCCGCGTCGGGGCCTTCGCCCTGAAGCTGCCAGCCGTGGAAGTCGGTGCCGTCGTACTCGACGAGAAGCCGGATCCGCCTGGGCATCTGAAAACGCTCTGTTTCCGAACCATTGGACAACCGCCGGAGAGTAGACTATAGCGTACCGTTCGCACCGTTACCGGGGAACTTTCGGATGCCCATCCGCGCCTTTCTCTTCGACATGGACGGCCTGCTGATCGACACCGAGGACCTGCACATGCGGGCCTTCGCCGAGACGGCCACGGGGCTGGGCTTTCCCAGCAAGCCGCACGACTTTACCTGCTGGATCGGACATAGCGCGGCGAAGATGTCGCAGTGGCTGGTCGAACGCTGCACGGTCAAGACGACGCCCGAGGAGATCATTCGCATCGAACAGGAAGCGTTCCTGCGCATCCTCGAGGACGAACGCCCCGAACCGCTGCCCGGCGCGAAGGAGATGCTCGACGCGGCCGACCAACTGAAAGCGCCGCGCGGCCTGGTCAGCAGCACGATCTATCCGCAGGTCGAGCGCACCATGAAGGTCGTGCTGGCGCACCTGAAGCGCGGCGGCGGCCTGGACGCGCACTTCGGCGCGGTGGTCACCGGCGACCGCGTGAAGAACATCAAGCCCGCGCCCGATCCCTACCTTCAGGCGGCGGAAGGTCTGGGCGTGGCCCCGGGCGAGTGCCTCGTCTTCGAGGACAGTCCCGCGGGCGTAGCCAGCGCACGCGCGGCGGGCTGCAAGGTCTGCGCGATCCCCAACATGTACCTCGACACGAAGGAGATCGTGGCCAAGGCGCACGCCCACTTCCCGACGCTGCTGGAAGCTCACGCCGCGCGCGTGTGGGAGAATGTATAGCCGCCGATAGCCGCCTATCGGCGCCAACCGTCAGGAGAACCGTCATGCGATCCTTGACTCGCCGGGTAAGCAAGGGCTTGGTGCTGGCGGTGCTGGGCCTGCTGGCGTGGGGTTGCGGCTCGGGCTCAGGCGGAGGCGGGAGCGGCGGCGGCGACCGCGACGCGACCTACCGCGCGTACGCGCAGAACTTCGGCGACCTGCTGATGAAGGACGACTTTGCCGGCGCGTACGAACTCTGTTCGAGCCACCTGAAGAGAAAGATGACGCTGGAACAGTTCACGGCGCTGCACCGGCAGGCGCGGACCGATTACGGCAAGGCGGCGAAGGCCAGCCCTTCGATCAACTTTACCGATCCGAAGCTGCTCAAGGACCAGCGCGGCTGGCCCGAAGGCGCGCAGCGCCAGGCGCGCGTCTTCGTGAACTTTCACAAGGACGCGAACGACGACTCGCCCGGCGGCGACTACTCGCTGGGGCTGAACATTGTCAGCGAAGACGGCAAGGACCTGGTCGGCGCGATGGACTACGGAATTCACTGAGATCCGGCGATAGGACTATTGCGGTTAACTTCTGTTTCGCTTGGCAGAGCCTAGTGCCAGCATTCCAATTCCAGCAAATAGAACAAATAAAAAAACGAGGAGCATGGGCCCGGTTGGGGGCTTGTCCGTTGTGCGATATTTAAAGAAATGCACGGCGACAAAAAGCATGCACGGAACTAGACCGGAAAAGGTGAAGAGTCCTCCAATCACCATCACAAGGGTCCAGATAAGCCGCCTGGCGAAGTGGCTTCCAGGCAATCGTGCGCCGCCTTCGAGCAAATTAGGATCGACGGAGTACCAGTTCATTTCCGGGCTGTCATTAAACTGAATACCGATGCGCAGTTTCGGTGCGCCGGCCTCGGGTTGGTACGCGGAAAGCGTAACCGGTGCAAGTTTCAGGTCCTTCCGATAACGGTAAACAAGGAAGCATAACGGAAGGGCGCCGACGGTGGCCAGCATCAAACGATCATTGGCAGACATCTTAAGAAAGAGAAGCATCGCGCCGATAGCAAGCGCGACGGCAATAGCCATGGCGCCGAAGAGTATTCGCTGCCAGAACAGCCAGCGCAGGATGGCATTCATTGCGGGATGAAATTGACGGCACTTGGGGCAGGGCACGGGACTCAGGCTGGGAAGGAAATCGACGAGGGTTGACATCGCCTTGGCCAGAGCGGCTCGATCCGCGCGTTGGCCAGTCAGGCCAAGAATATTCAGCGCACTGCCTGTTGCACCAACGGTGTCCTCCATGCGGAACGGGTGTTGGCAGTGGGGGCAGATGATCTCCGATATCCGGCGCGCTCGCACGGAAAACGAGTGAATCTTGCCATAATAAATCGGTATAAACATACGTGAACCGATGCTACCGGAGGTTCAGATCGGCCCCAAATCAAAAATTCCTTCCCTGTGCCCTCTGTGATCTCCGTGGTGAAAATTATTGGTGCACGCGCGCCTCGGCCGCGTCCAGGCTGCGCAGCAGCGCGCGGGCCTTGTTCTCGCACTCCTCGAACTCCCTCTCCGGCACGCTGTCAGCGACCAGCCCCGCGCCGGCCTGGACGTGCGCGTCGTAGCCGCCGCCCTTGCGCGGGCAGATGACGAAGGTGCGGATCGCGATGGCGGTGTTCAGGTTGCCGAGCCAGTCCAGCACGCCGACGGCTCCGGCGTAGACGCCGCGGCTGTCGGGTTCCAGTTCGTCGATGATCTCCATGGCACGGATCTTCGGCGCCCCGCTGACGGTGCCCGCCGGATGGCATGCGCGTAGCACGTCGAAGGGCCCGTAGCCGGGCTGGAGCCGGCCGACCACGTTCGAGACGATGTGCATGACGTGCGAGTA
Source organism: Planctomycetota bacterium (assembly GCA_023150555.1). Lineage (GTDB taxonomy): Bacteria > Planctomycetota > SZUA-567 > H5-PLA8 > H5-PLA8 > JAKLKQ01. Next base: position 55,876 of record JAKLKQ010000007.1, on the reverse strand, counting down.
GTTCTCGATCACCATCTTCTCGGTGACCTCGACGGACTTGTATTCGCTCACGCGCCCCACGTCGTTGCGGCCCAGGTCCAGCAGCATGACGTGCTCGGCACGTTCCTTCTCGTCGGCGAGCAGTTCGGCGGCCAGCACGGCGTCTTCCTCGGGCGTCTTCCCGCGCCGCCGCGTGCCGGCGATGGGGCGGACGAGGATACGGCCTTCTTCCGCGCGCACCATCACCTCGGGGCTGCTGCCCACGACGTGAACTTCGGGCGCGCGCAGGTAGAACATGTACGGCGACGGGTTCACCGCGCGCAGCGAACGGTAGACCTCGAAGGGCGTGGCTTGGGTTGTGCGCGAGAAGCGCTGCGAGAGCACCACCTGGATGATGTCGCCGGCGGCGATGAACGCCTGCGCGCGCTTCACCGCGTCGATGAAGCCCTGCTTCGACACGTTGCACTGCACGGCGGCGGACGCGTTCTCCTTCGCGGGCAGGATCTCCGATTCGGAGAAGGCCGTCGGCGGCGGCGCGTCGAGTTTCTTGACCGTCTCGTCGAGGACCTTCACCGCGCGCGCGTAGGCCGCCTCGGCGCCGCCTTCGCGCGGGTCGGCGTGGTGCACGACGAAGACGGCGTTCATCACGTGGTCGAAGGCGACGATGGTGCGGTACACGGGCATCAAGACGTCGGGTACGCCCGGCACGCCGCGCGCCTTCGGCGGCTTGGCGAACAGCCGCGGCTCGAAGGTGCGCACGATGTCGTAGCCCAGGTAGCCGACGGCGCCGCCGGCGAAGGGCGGCACGCCCTCCTTGGCCCCGGCGGGTACGGCGGCGTGGGCTTGAAGGTACGCCTGGAGTTTGGTGAGCACGTTGCCGTGGCCGGACTCTGGTCTCTGCCCGGCCTTCTCGATCGTGTACGTCGGTTCGGGCAGGATGTCGCCGCGGAAGACGGCCTCCGGCGCGCCGCCGGCGAAGCTGAAGCGCCCGACGCGCTCGCCGCGTTCGACGGACTCGAGCAGGAAGCCGTAGTCCTTGCCGGCCAGTCGCGCGAAGGCGCCGACGGGCGTAAGCGAGTCCGCGAGGAAGCGGCGGTAGACGGGGATGAGCTTGCCGGGGTGCTGCGCGGCAAGCCTGGTAAAGCCGGCTAGGTCGGGCGTGGTGCTCATGGTTCGGTCCGTTTCTCTATGGAGGCCAGACAGTTTCATCCAAGGGCGCAAAGCGCGCAAAGTCATTTCATCGGCAAAAAAAGGATGCGGCGTCGCGGCGGTTACGGGCCGCTAGGATGCGCTCACCACGCGACGGGGCGCGCGAAGCGGCGGGTGCGGGAGCAGGATCGGCTGGCCATGGAGGAAAGGTTAGCGGGCCCAGGCGCGGCGGCAAGATCAAGCTGCGAGGACGCCCGGAGGTGGAATGCAGGATTCAGCGCATTCGTACCTGGGTCCAAAAGGCGACGCGTTGCTCTATAAGGTCCATGCGGATGCCTTGCGTGGGCGGACCCGCAGGCCGGATGTGGGCGCTGCGAGTTTGGCGATGAACGGTCCGAGTGGCAGCCCCGCTGATTATCTGTAACGCGTTCCGTGACTTGCAGTTGCAATATTTTTATTAATCCTGTGCGAAAGCATGCGCCAGAGTTGTTCAGGTAATCAGGAGCAAGAGATGACCAGTGCGAAGGATTCCGGGCGGGCCAATCGCCTTTCAGACGAAAGATTGGAGGCGGCGATAAGGCGCTATGCTCCGATGGTGCTTGGCGTGTGCCAGCGCGTTTTGGGCGACCGGCAGGAAGCAGAGGACGCTGCTCAGGCGGTTTTTCTGATCCTGGCCGTTCATTGGGCAAAGCATATGGATTCGGATTTCCTGGGCGCCTGGTTGAATCGCGTGGCCGTTCGAACAGCTCTCAATGCACGGAAGGCCAGGATGCGGCGCTTGAAACGCGAACGCAAGAGTGCGAAAGGAAAGGCTGCTATGAGCAGTGAGGGCGAAGAACGTTCGTCCCTGAGCGCGGTGTTGGCAGAGGAACTCGACCGGCTGCCGAGCCAGCTCAGGATTCCGGTCTTGCTCCATCACATGGAAGGCCGCACGTTAGCCGAGACTGCGCGGCTGGTGGGCTGCGGGGAGAGCGCCGTATCGATGCGGATCACGCGCGGCATCGAGCGGCTCCGGCATAGACTGTCGCGTCGCAATGCAGCGGTGCTTGCGCTGTTCGCTGCCGGCGATTTGAATGACCTGTTCGCGTCCGTCCCCGGTACGCAGTGGATGCAGTCGACAAGCGGCATCGCATCCGAGGTGGCGGTGGGTGGCCTGCGCGCGAGGTCAGCGTCGCCCACGGTACTGGAAATGGCAAGAGAGAGTTCGATGCTGGGCATTGGAATCCCATTGAAGGTGCTAGCGGTGGCGGCGGCTATTGTACTGGCCGTCGGCGCGGTCTGGTGCGTTCGTGCATCCGAAACGCAGGCTACGCCCGAGCCGCTCGGTACTCCTCCGGAGGCCCTGGCCTCGCAAAAGGGGAAAGCGACTTTGAAGCCGCTGGGGCCGCTGGGCGAGAGCTTCCGTGTGGAAGGCTTGTCCGCCACCGCCTTCGTGACCAGCATCGCCTTTTCGCCCGACGGGCGCCTTATTCTCGCCGCCGGTAATGACAGTGTCCGGATATTGGATGCGCGCACGGGGGAGGAACGGCAGCGCCTGATGAACGACCAGGGCCGTAAGCTGGATGGGCATTACGTTCAATTCTCACCCGATGGGAAAAGCTTCCTGGTTGCCGGGCACATGTGGGGCGGACGCTTCAATCATTTCTCCCTGTGGGATACCGAGTCGAGCCAGCAACTCTGGTGTGCGGAGGTGAGTCCGCAATTGACCGGCGCCGCCATTACGCCCGACGGTAAGCGAATTCTTACCTGTCATAATCTCCTGGTTACCCCTGAAGGAAGCAGTGTGTCCGGAGGATGCGTCAGGGCTTGGGATGCCAGGAACGGGCGCTGCACGGCGACATACCCTGTTGGCCAAGAGCATCCCGGCGGATTCCCCGCCCCGACGGGGCCGGGGATTCACTGCATGGCCCTATTGCCCGACGGTTCGGCCTTGGCCTGCGGCATGAGCACGGGCGATGTCATCCTGGCCAGCGCGGGAACGGGTCAAGAGTTCCGACGTTTGGAAGGCCCGAACCTGTTGCCTCTGACGGTGGCCGTTTCACCCGACGGCAAGACCGTTGCCGCCGGATTCGGACCTGTCGGCGCGGGCGCCGTTTCGTTCGCCGATTGCGAGATTCGCGTGTGGGACGTGGCGACGGGCCGGGTTCGCCATTCCGTGAAAGGCGTGAACGAGGTCGTCAATGGCTTGTGCTTCTCCGCGGATGGCCGCCACCTGATCTCGGGTTCGGGCCTCTGGGAACGTTTTCGCTCGAACGAGAAGGTGGCGGTGAGCTATGGTCCCTGGGGGAGCCGGCGGCAGATGGCCATTCGACCCGCCGAACCCGCGGTTCGCCTATGGGACCTGGAGAGCGGTAGCGAACAGTGGCACCTGTCCGGTGCGAACGGGATTGGAGCTGGCCTTGCTCTTTCGCGGGACGGGAAATCCCTGGTGTCCGCGGCAGGCAGCTCGATTTTGGTCTGGGTCTTCAACGACGGGTTGCTGGCGCGGCCGGGCGCAGCGCCTTGAACCCGCGGTGCGGCGGCAAGAGGTGTTTGCGGCGTTCGAACCGCCCCTTTTGCTGTTACGTTGCACGACGTGCCGAAGATATTTTACGATCGGATTTCCTGCGGAGCTTGCCTAACGCGAGCGCCGCGTTTTGTTTGCGCCGTTCGAACAGCTAGTACTTTCCGCGAAAGGAATTTCCGCCCGGATTTTCCGAGTACTTTCGAAAAACGAGGACAGACGCTTATGGAGGGAAGCTTCCATGAGACTCGTTTGTCTGCTACGCGCGGCCGAAGTCGTCCTCGTAGCGGGTTATGTCGTCCTGCTGCCAGTTGCCGAAGGCGACTTCCAGCACGCGCACTTCGGGCCCCGCACTGGCCAGGCGGTGCTTTTCGCCAGCGGGGATCCAGAGTTCCGCGCCCTTCTTCGGCGTGAGGATCTGCTCGCCGATCTGGACCTGCGCGCCGTCGTCGAGCACGATCCAGAGTTCCGCGCGGCCGGTGTGCGACTGCAAACTCAGGCGCTGTCCTGCCTTGACGGTCATCAGGCTGACGGTGACCTCGCGGTTGTGTGCGTACTGCTTGAAGCTTCCCCACGGGCGCGTGACGGCGCGCGGCTCGACCTTCGCGCCAGGGATCGGCTTGGTGAGGTAGTCGCTCATGTTCGATGGGGCTCCTCAGCGCAGCGATGCGAGAACGTCCGCGCGCGCAAGCACTTCCACGCGGCCGTTTCGCTCGACGACGACCTGCTTGAAGTTCTTCTCCGCGATCGTGCCGTAGTCGTGCCCGGCGCGCGCGGGGTAGACGCCGAGATAAACGAGCGGTTCGTTGCCGGTGTTGACCGTGCGGTGCGCGACAAAGCCCGGGACGTAGACGATGCCGTTGGCTTCCAGCGGCTGCGCCGTGCAGGCGCCGGTGCGTTCGTCTTCCAGCAGCATCAAGCCCTTGCCGCGCAATCCGATGTAGGTTTCCGCGGCGTCGCGCATCGCGTGCAAGTGGCCCTTCGTCTGAAAGAACTCCGCGCCGACGCGCCCCGGGTAAAGCGTTCCGATGCCGTAGTGGAGATCGCCCGCGCCGTCCGCGGGTTCGGCCGAGGCGACGGTGTAGACGAGCGGGTTGCCGGCGGCGCATGCCGCAGCGAAGGCCTTGTCGTCGGCGAAGACGCCGGCGAGTTCGCGGAGGCGGCGTTCGGCGGGGACGGCGCCGGAGAGCGTCCCGGCGCGCGGATCGTAGCGGCGGACGGCGCTGAATGGATCGTGCATGGCCTTTCCCTGCAAGCGGTTAGAGAGTTTGAGCGCTGGTTGGATCGTACTGCGCCAGGGCCGAAATTCATGCCTCATTTGGTTCAAGCGAAAGCTTGTAATTGCCTTTCGAGAGGTATAGAAGGGAAACTGGACAGGCGGTTTACCTCATTTTGGCTATTCGCACCTGGGATTATAGATTCGATGGCCGTCAAGACCTCCACCCGCAAATATCTGAAGGGGGAACAGACTCGCGACACGATCCTGGTCGCTGCGCGTAAGCTCTTCAAGGACAACGGGTACCATAACACCAGCGTCTACGATCTCTTCGACCGTGCGGGTATCACTAAGGGCGCGTTCTACCATCACTGGCGGACGAAGGAAGATCTTGCGCTGACGCTGCTCGAGGAGATGAAGGTCGCTTACCAGAACCGCATCTTCTCGATTCTGGAAGGTCCCGGCACGGCGCGTGAGCAGATCGAGAAGACCTTCGCCACCATCGCCCAGCTAAGTTCCGATCCCGACTGGCATTACTGCGAATTGATCGCGACGTGGAGCACCGAGTTGGGCCCCGAGGACGCGCAGTTGGGGCGCGCGGTCCACGAGGTCCGGCAGGGGCTGTTGGCCTATTGGGAGCGCTTGCTGGACCGCGCGCAGGGGGAAGGCCAGTTGCGCACGGATATCTCGGCGAAGGACCTGAGTTTTTTGGTGGTGAGCACCATCTGCGGCGTCACTCTATCGGGTAAGAGGACGTGCGGAGGAGGTGCGAATCCCAATGCTATCAACACCTTGCAGCGCCTGCTCTTCGCGTAAAATTCCCGCTCAAAAAAATTTTGCCGGGAATAAAACCGACCAGGTGGTCGTTATCCAGTTTGACAATCGAGTTGGAGCGTGGTTTAGTATAAGTGGGTTCACGAACAAGAGGTGAAGAAACGGCACAAGTGCGTGAGCCTCAAGGGGTTGGATGTTTGAGTTTCATTCGGGAAGAGGGCTGAAAGTAAGCGCGCGCGGAGCTGAATACGAACCGCGAAAAGGCGTCGAAGAAACGCAAGCGACGCCGGTTGACAACTGACCGAGACGTTCCCGGATGTCGCTCGGAGGGACGGTGTCCCTGGAAACCCCTCCTCCACATCCGTCCCAATGATGCGGCATCCGGGACATTCGAGATTCGACGTAACGTGTTACTGGAGTGAGCTTTAGGACAGGAGGATTCAACGATGCGAGGGCGGGGCCGGCAGCCGAGGCCGACCTACCGGAAGTAACATCAAAAGAACGAGGTTGTCTCACCATCGAAGTCCACACAGCTGCAGTACACCGACCTCGGTTCTGATCCCGCCCTCTGCACTTCGGTCCTTCTGCGTAAAACCGCCCGGCATCGCCGGGCGGTTTTTTTTTGCGCCGGGCGAAAGAAGGTGAAAGCCGCGCGCGCCGAGGTCGTGAAGCACGGCGTGATGCACGGCTGATGCACGCCGTGAAGCACGACTGATGCACCCGCCCGGAATTATGTAAAATATTAGGGGATCCTGAAGCCCGGTTTCCGGAAAGGAGACCGGCGGAAAGCCGCTCGATTTGGGCTGCGTTGCGATTTCCGAGTCTCGAATCGCGCGTTCCGAGTTCCGGGTTGCGAGTCCCGGGTTCCGAGTTGCAGGTCTTGGGTCTTGAGGTTGCGAGCGCGCTGTCTTTCCACTTACGAGCGGTTGGCCCGGACGTCACTACGTCCGGGTCGCGGCGATGAAATCGCCGCGACAAGAAGCTTGATCCGTGTACGAACGTTCGCAGCGGAGGACGATGGCGGGTGGCCCGGCACGATCTGAAGTTTCCGGTCTCCGTGCCGCATTTTTCCGGGTGCCATCACCACGAAGCGGTGTGCCGTGAAGGCTTGTGCGCTGCGTGTTCGGCACGGCACTTCGTGACCGTGGCACCCAACGAAGGGCGACACGGCTTCGCGTACGTTCCAGCGGTGCGAACGATTGCACTCCGGATGCATCTTGCCGCGCCGCGATTCACGCCACATTCCCGACTCAAAAGAAGACGGGCGGCTTTCGCCGCCCGTCCCTTTCTCTACCGCGTCCTGCGTCCTGCGTGCAGCGTGCTGCTCAGAACCGGAAGTTCGCGCCGATGGCGAAGCGGCCGTTGCTGAAGCCCACGCGGCCGTAGCCGTCGTGGTGGTCGTGGCCGCGCCGGCTGTGCGCGTCGCAGGTGTGCCAGGTGCGCACGGTCCGGTACGAGTAGACCGGCTCGTGCCAGACGTCCCGGTAGTACCCGCAGCTCACTTCGTAACGGTGCACGTGGCAGCCGTGGCGGCGGTACCCGTAGACCGGCGGGACCCAGACCTTCGAGTAGTAGCCGTCGCTGACCAGCACGCGCTGCGAGACATTGCGGTAGCCGCAATCGTCGCAGCCGCCGCGGTGGTGGTGGTGCCCGCCGTTGAACTCCACGTTCACGTAGCCGCGGTCGTACGCCTCGGCCGTGCCTCCGAAACTCGCCGCGGCCAGCACCAGCGCGCCGAAGAAGGCCGCGACGTAGAAGCGGTGCGAGTTCTTTATCTTCGTCTGCATGGTCGGTTCCCCTTTCGTCCTTTCCTGTTGCCCGTTGTCCGGAACGTCTACGCGCGCGAGCCGCCGCGGGTGTACCGTGCCCAGCCCAGATGCAACGCCCAGGCCGTGTCCAGCAGGTACGCCGGCACCGCGCCTCGGCCGTTGTCCTCGTCGGTCCGCTTGGCGCGCAGCAGTTCCTTCGTGTACGCGCGCGATCCTTCGCGATCGTCGCGCGCGTCGCGTTTGGCCACCGGGAGCGTTTCGTGCTTTGCTTTCATGGCTGCCGTCTCCCGAATGGCCCGCGGCGCCCCATGCGCCGCCGTTCCACCCATCCGACGCCGGGCAGGCGCGGACTATTCGCGAAAATAGTACGCATACGGATGAAATTTTAAGGGCTTTCGCCAAAAGGGGTTGCGTGCACGTGGCGCGAAAGAACGAGGCTTTTTCCGGGCCTGCGGGCGCCAACGGGAAGCGCTATTCTGTGGCTTCGCGACTCCTCTTTTTCAACGGCCGCTGGGACCTCCACCCGCCGCCACTGACGCTGGAACAATGCCATGAGCCTGATTCAGATCGACCGCGCGCTGTGCAAGGCCGTCGCGCCGCTGCGCTTCGCGGACCCCGTAGCCTACGTCTACAACCCGCTCGAGTACGCTCGCGCGCCGCACGAGGACTACCTCGCGAAGTTCGGCGCCGCGCCGCGCGAAGCGCTGCTGTTGGGCATGAACCCCGGGCCCTTCGGCATGGCGCAGACGGGCGTGCCCTTCGGCGAAGTGGCGCTCGTGCGCGACTGGATGGGCGTGCGCGGCAAGGTCACGAAGCCCGACCCCGAGCACCCCAAGCGCCCCGTGCAGGGCTTCGACTGCCCGCGCAGCGAGGTCAGCGGCGCGCGGCTGTGGGGTTGGGCGAAGGAAAGGTTCGGCGCGCCCGAGAAGTTCTTCGCGCGCTTCTTCGTGATCAACTACTGCCCGCTGGTCTTCATGTCCGAGAGCAGCCGCAACATCACGCCCGACAAGCTGCCCGCCGCCGAACGCGAGGCGCTCTTCGCGGCCTGCGACGAAGCCCTGCGCGCCGCGGTGTCCTTCCTCAAACCCCGCATCGTGATCGGCGTCGGCGCCTTCGCGCGCAAACGCGCCGAAGAGGCGTGCGCTGGAATGGACGTGGCCTTTGGGCAGGTGCTGCACCCCAGCCCGGCCAGCCCCGCGGCCAACCGCGGCTGGGCCGAGGCGGCGGAGAAGGATTTCAAGAAGTGCGGCGTGGGGATTTGACCGGCGCGGGCCCGATCGTGGCGCCTTCGCGCCAGGTGGCGGGCAGGCGTTCGTGCACCAGCGGGCGCTTGGGATGCTTCAGCAGCAGCGCCGCGCAGCGCGCAAGCGCAAAGAGATCGATCACCGGCCCCGACAGTTCCTCCGGCATTCGCGTATCCCGTTCCTGAAACCCCGCGACACTCAGGTCCTGCGGCACGCGGCGCCCCGCCGCGCGCGCGGCCTGGATCACGTTCTGCGCGCGCCGCGGGTCGGAGGCCAGCACCGCGGTAACGGGCGGGCGCGCCGACAGAAGCGAACGGATGAACGGCGCTTTCGGCCCTTCGTCGCGCAGGGCGTTAAAGACCGCATAGGACTTCTTGCCCAGTCCGGCCTCGCGCAGGGCGAGTTCAAAGCCGCGTTGGCGTTCCAGCGCGTCGGGATCGACGCCGCGCGTGGCGTACTGCAGGTAGCGCACGAAGGCGAAGCGGCGGTGCCCCAGCGCCAACAGGCGGCGCGTGACGTCGGCGGCCGCGGCCACGTTGTCCACCGCCGCGGCGTGCACCTGGAAGTCCTCGGGCGGGCGGTCGCAGAAGACCACCGGCACGGGCAGGCGTTCGTACCCCCGCACCGCCGACGCGTGGATCGCGCCGTACAGCACCACGCCGCGCAGGTCCAGGCGCTCGAAACCGCCGGGCATGGCATTACGGTGCTGCGGACCGTGCGCCAGCAGCAGCGGCGCGCGGAGGTTCCCCGCGCCGGCCGCGGCGCCGCGCAGGACCTCCGGCACGCGGACCTGCACCATGCGTTCGAGGTTCGTTTCGAGGATCAGCAGCACCACGCCCGCCGCGACGCGGTCGCCCGGCGGCCGCCCGGCGCCCTCGCAGACGGCCAAGCGGCGGTTGGCGGTGGCGGCGATCCAGCCGTCGCGCTTGAGTTCCTCGACGGCCAGCACCACGACGCGCTTGCCGACGCGGAACTTTCCGGCGAGCGTCCGGATCGACGGCAGCACGCTGCCCGGCGGATAGCCGCCGGCGCGGATACGTTCGCGCAGCCGTTCGGCGATGCGGCGGAACTTCGCGTGCGGCCCGGGCGGGCGTCCGATGCGCGGCGGCATGCGCGCAGGATACCACGGCAAGCGTGCGCCGCAACACGAAGGAGACAAAAGAGTACACCACGCGGCGAGGGATGGGTTTCGGCCCGAACGCGGGGTATACCGGAGTGCGGCAATACACGCCGCCGTACCTCGAAGGAGCATTCGCATGCGCCACGCCGCCGCCCTCACCGTCCCCTTCGTCCTGAGCCTGGCTCTAGCGGCCGCCGAGAAGCCCGCGCGCGAGGGCCTTCTCGCCGAGTTGCCCAGTTCGCCCGGCCCGCACGTGGCGAAGATCGAGGCGCTGGGCGACGGCGCCTGGCTGGACCTCGGCGCGCCCGCGCCCGACCCGAAGTGGGGCGCCGCGCCCGGCCGCGCCTACACCAACAAGATGGCCTACGCGCCGGACCTGGTGGGCGCGTTCCTGCTGGGCGAAGGCGTGCACGGCGCGCGCGGCGAAGGCCCGCGCAAGGAGCACTACAACGACGACGTCTACTTCTACGACCTGATGGCGCACCGCTACCTCTGCCTCTTTCCAGGCTCCACGGAAGCCCAGGCGGCGCAGGTGAAGGTCGACGCCAACGGATTCACCGCCAGCAAAGAGGACGGCCAGAACTTCCCGCACGCCATCGCCGTGCACGGCTACGAATGCCTGAGCTACAACCCCGAGACGCGCGAGTTCATGGCGCTGCTGACCGGAAGCCCCTATTCGAAAAAGGTGATGGCCGACTTCCCCAAGGAGATGCGCGAGCGCGAGAACGGCAAGCATCCGTACTTTTTCGTCGCGGACACCGGGCGCTGGTCCCGGCGCAAGGTGAACGGCGACGGGCCCAGCACGCACTTCTGCAAGGCTCTGGAGTACATCCCGAGCATAAAGCAGACGATGTTCTACGGCCGCAGCGACGTCTTCTGGTTCTACGACCACAAGACCAACGCCTGGTCGCAGAAGAAGGCCGACGGCGGGGCGCCGGCCGCGTGGAGCACCAAGGGCGCCAGCGAAGGCACCTGCTGCTACGACTCGAAGCGCGACCGGCTGTACATCTTTAACCGCGCGCAGAACTCGATTCCGTGGACCTACGATTTCAAGGCCAACAAGATGTCCGACCTGGAGGCGAAGAACCAGCCCTACCCCGGGCAGGACTACGCGCGAGGCGTGCGGCAACTGTCCTCGACCAGCAGCGGCGTGCACTACGACAGCGTGGCCGACGTGGTGGTGCTGCGCTTGAACATCGCGCAGGGCAGCGGCGACCCGCGCAACATCCCCAGCAAGAAGGTCGGCCTGGCCATCTACGACCCGAAGACCAACGAATGGCAGAAAGATATCGTGCCCCTGCCGGAAGGGATACCCAGCGGGTGCTGGAACAGCTGCTATTCCCCGGAACTGAACGTGCACGTCTACCACATCGCCGGCGACAGCCGCGCCAACGGCAAGGTCGTCGTCTACCGCCACAAGCGCGCCGAAAAGTAGCGGGAATTCCGGAAAATCCCGCGCGCAAAATTTGCTTTCCCCGGATGCCGTGTGGTAGGTTCCCCCAAACCCCAATGTGGGGGAATACGACCATGCGCACGAACCTTGCACCCCTCCCCGCACCGCGCTTGCGGCGCATCAATACCACGCCGGCCTGACGCGCCGGCGCGGCACGAAGTCCCTTAACGCATCCACCACCCGGACCGGCCTGCGCGAGCAGGCCTGATCAGATGCCCTATTTCGTCGTCCGAAAGGAACTGACCATGTCTGTGAAGGAAAGCGACGTGCCTTTTGACGGGAACCTGGCGTACCTCAGCGCCTTCACCAAGGTGCTGGTGCTGTGCGCGCGCCGGCGGAGCCTTCGCCGCAACCTCGAGTTGCAGCGCGCGGGCTATTCGCCCAACGCCGCAGACGCGGCGAAGCGCAAGCGCACCGAACGCCAGGCCGAGGCTCAACTGAAGACCGCGCTGCAGCACGCCGAACGCAAGATCCGGCGCAAGGAACAGAGCTTCGAACGGCGCGTGGCCGCCACGCTCAAGGCCGGCCAGGCCGAACTGCCGCTCGAACGCCTGGCCCTTGAACACGACCTGTCCGCGTTCGAGAAGCGCGTGCTGATGCTGGCGCTGTGCCCGTGCCTGGACAACAACTTCCGCACGCTGCTGTACGAGGCCGGCGGCGACGGCTACACCTCCGTACGCATGGCCCTGGACGTGCTGTGCGACACGATCGAGGAGAAGATTCGCGCGCGCCGCACCTTCGTGCACAGCGGCAAGCTGCTGGGGCGCGGACTACTGAACCTCGGCTACGCGGACATCGGCACCGAAAGCGGCTTCCTGAGCATGGAACTGGAGCTGCCGCGGCGCATCAGCAGCTTCCTGCTGGGCGAACACGACGTCGACGACGAGATCACCAGCTTCAGCAACGTGATCGACCCGGAGGTCGACTTCGAGCGCATCGTCCTGCCGCCGGGCAAACTGGCGGAAGTGAAGGACCTGCTCGCCAACCGCGAAGCCTACCTGGAAGGCCGCAAGGCCTGGGGCATCGACCGCATCCTGCCCTACGGCCGCGGCACGGTGCTGCTGTTCGCCGGGCCCAGCGGTGCCGGCAAGACGATGCTGGCCCACGCCCTGGCGCGCGAGAGCGGCCACCGCCTGATGCTGGTGGACATCCGTGCCATCCTGAACCACTCGTACCGCGGCTTCGAGGAGAACCTGCGGCGCGTCTTCCACGAGGCGCGGCTGCAGCGCGCGATCCTGTTCTTCGACGAGGCCGACGAGATGTTCCGCGACCGCGACACCAACTGCGCCATGCCCACCCTGCTGCGCGAGTTCGAGAAGCACGACGGCGTCGCCATCCTGGCCACCAACCGCGGCGCGCGCCTGGACGAGGCCCTGGAGCGCCGCATCCTCTACAAGCTCGAGTTCGAGGTCCCCGCGCCCGAACTGCGCATGCAGATCTGGGAGAAGCACCTGCCCGCCGAAGCGCCCCGCGCGAGCGACGTGGACCTGCGCGCGATGGCGCAGGGCTTCGAGTTCACCGGCGGTTTCATCAAGAACGCCGTGCTGGTCGCCGTGCACCGCGCCCTGCAGCGCAAGGAAGAAGACCGCCGCATCACGCAGGAAGACCTACGCGCCGGCGCGATGCTGCAGCAGCGCAACCGCCTGGGCTCGCTGGCCGACCGTGTCGCCCCGCGCGTGAAGCTGTGCGACGTCGTGCTGCCCGAACCCGCCGCCTCGGCCGTGAAGGCGCTGGTGGCCGCCGCGCGGCGGCGCGCGACCGTGTACGGGGCGTGGGGCTTCGAGCGGAAACTCAGCACCGGCCGGGCCTTCTCGGCGCTCTTCAGCGGACCCAGCGGGACTGGCAAGACGATGACCGCCGAGGCCGTAGCGGGCGAACTGGACCGCTGCCTGTACCCCGTCAACCTATCGGCGGTGCTGAGCAAGTGGCTGGGCGAGGCGGAGAAGAACATCGCGCGGATCTTCGCCGCGGCACGCGACGCGCAGGCGGTGCTGTTCTTCGACGAGGCCGAGGCGCTGTTCGCCGAACGCAGCGGCACCGCGTACTGGCACCACCAGCAGGTGGACGCGCTGCTGATGGAGATGGACCGCTACGACGGCATCGTGCTGCTGGCCACCAACCTGCCCGACTGCTTCGACGCCGCCTTCGAACGGCGGCTGTGCTGGCGCGTGCGCTTTCCCGAACCCGACGCGGCCGCGCGCGAAGCGATCTGGCGCACGTGCATGCCCAAGGAAGCGCCGCTGGCGCCGGACGTCGACTTCGCGGCGCTTGCGGAGCGCTTCGCCTTCACCGGCGGCGCGATCAAGAACGTGGTCCTGCGCGCGGCCTTTGCCGCGGCCAGCGCGGGCGGCGGCACGATCACGCAGGCCCTGCTGGAAGCTTCCGCCGAACGCGAGAGCCCGCTAGCTGCCGCGCGGAGGATGGGCTTCGAGAAGTAGCCGTACGATGAAAAACCGGCGGGCAACGCGGAATCAGTGCAGCTCCATGCGCTTGTTGCAGTCGTAGAGGCGCTTGGCCGCCTTCTGCTCGAGGTCGTCCAGCCCCGGTCCGCCATTGCCTTCGCCGCGCGCCTTCTCGCACAGGTCCAGGCACTTGGAGAAGTGCGGCGCCGCGAGGCGGATGTTCTTCTGGATATCGGAAGAGCTGTCCTTCAGCGGGTTGGTCATGGCGTAGTACTTGGCGCCTTCGCTGTACTCGGCCTGCGCCTGGCCGTAGGCGCCGGCGGGCTTGGCGGGCGCCGCGGACGCGGAGTCCGTCTTGGCCGCCACGGCCTGCTTGGTGGCTTCGGCGGCCTTCTGGTTCGCGGCCATCTCTTCCTTCGATTCCTTGACCAGCGCCGCGGCTTCCTCGTCCGTTTCGGGCGGCTTGCCCTTGATCATCTTGCCGAGGTCTTCCATTGCCCAATCGCCCAGCACCTTGGCCTTCTCGACGACAACTTTTCCTGCAGCGGTCGCGTCCTTCTGCAGGTCGCCGAGCAGTTCCTGCTGACCCTTCTCGCTGTTCAGATCGAACTTCTTGCCCTGCACGAAGGTGCGGTAGGCGATCCAGCCGGCCAGCGCGACCAGCAACAGGCCGAGGAGCTTGAAGTACCAGCGGGTCTTGGCTTGGGGCTTGTACTTCTTGCGTTCGCGCTGGGACGGCGACGCGCCGGCGGCGTCCGTCTCATCGGACACGGCGGCCCGGGCGCCCGCGCTTGCTTTCGCGGGCTTGGGGTCCGGTTTCGGTGTTTTCGTAGGTCCTGCGGCCATCCGCCCTGCTCCCCGTGATGGCGTTGGATTGCGTTACAGCGTGGTGCGCTTGTTGCAGTCGTACAGGCGCATGGCGGCGTCGCGCTGCAGGCGGTCGAGTTCCCCGTTGTTGACACCCTTCGCGGCGGCCTTGTCGCACTCGTCGAGCACCTTCTCGAAGAGCGGCTTGGCTTCCCGCAGGTACTTCTGGACCGCAGAGGCGTTGGCGCTGCGCGGGTCGGCCTGGACGTAGAGCGCGATGGCCTTCTGGTAAAGGTCGCGCGCGGTGGCCAGGCGCGGATCGGCGACCTTCACGCCGCGGTTGGAACTGGAGCGCGACGAAGTGCTGCTGCGCGAGGCCGTGGTGGTGTTGGACGAGGAGTTGCCGTAGGGCGAGATCTTCTTCTGCGTGGGCGCCTTGCGCAGCGTGCCGACGTCCACGTGGCTGGCGTCGGCTTTCGGCGCGGGGGCCGCAGGATGTTCCTGGACAGCCGGCTCGGTCGCCGCCGCCAGGTCCTGCTTGGATTCGTCAACCAGCGCGGCGATCTGTTCCTTCGTTTCGGGCGGCTTCCCCTGGAGGTACTTGTCGAGGTCGCGGGCGCTGACCTTGCTGAAGGCGGTGAGCGTGGCCCAATCTTCCTTCACGTCGCGGACCAGCTCGTCGCGGCCTTCCTCGGTGTGCAGCGCGGGCACGTGGCCGGTGGTGGCCCACAGGAAGCCCAGGTAGCCCAGGAAGACCAGCATCAGAAAGGCGACGATCTTCAGCGACCAGTGGATCTTCCAGCGGGGCTTGGCCTCTTCGATTTCCTCGTTGCCCTCGCCTTCCTCGACCTTCCGCGCCTCGCGTTCGGCCTTGCGCGCCTCAAGTTCCGCTTTCTTGGCCTCCTGCTCCTCGGCCTTGCGCTTGGCTTTCTCCGCGGCTTCCTCAGCGGCGGCCTTCTCTTCGGCCTCGCGTTCGGCCTTTTCGATCGCTTCCTCTTCCTCGCGGATCTTGGCGTCTTCGCGTTCCTGCTTCTTCTTGGCCGACTCCTGGGACATCCGCTGCACCAGCTCGGAGGCGCTCAAGGGACGCGCGGCTTCGGCAGCCAGGCGCGCGGCTTCCTCTTCCTGGCGCTTGCGGCGCGCGGCGCGGCGCGCGGCCATGCGTGTCACGGCGTTGCCGCCACCGCCGCCGGCAGCGGGTCCGCGGGCGCTGGTACGGGCCGAGGTTCGGCCGCTGGCCTTGGCGTCGGAGCGAACGGAGGTGCGCGTCGAGCCCGGGCGCTTCGCCGGAACCGGATCGTCGTTGGCTTCTAAGGTGGCACTGGAAGAGGAGGCGGAGGGTTCTTTATCGAAGCGCTTGCTGGGGGGCTTGTCGGCCATGGAGCACTCCTATGCGGGTACGCCCGGATGCCGGTGAAGTCCTTTAGATTACGTCCTACTCTGCCAGGACTTGCGCGAATTCCAACTGTTATCTCTAAGGGCGCACACGGCCCCCAAAAGGTTCCAGGAAAATATTAAGATAAAGCTAAGAAAGGAGTTACAGGGGCTAGCGTGCAAAGCCGACCTAATGGTCCGCTTAGCAGCTATGCGCTTAGGCGTACACGCGATAGTCGATCTCGGAGAAGATGTTGTCCTTCCACTCGAGTTCGCCGAGCCAGCCCTCTTCGAGGCGGTCTTCGACCAGCTGCAGGTACAGGCCGTTGAAGCGGTGCAGGTGGTCGCGCGTGCGCTTCTCGGCGTAGGCCACCATCGTGCCGGTGGTCATGATGAAGGCCCAGTCGCTGGACTGCGCCAGCAGCAGTTCGCGGGCGGCCTGCTTCAGCGCGCGCTCCTGGATCGGATTGGGGTACGGGAAACGGTTGGCCAGTTCCTGCATGCGCACCTCGCCGGCGTGCAGGTGGCGGTAGATCCAGTCGTTGGTGCCGTTGAGCCAGACCTCGAAGTAGCCCTTGTCGCCCCAGCTGCTGGCGGAGGGCTCGACGACCTGGTGCCGGCGTTCGGCGTCGAGGAAGCGGCTGGGCGTGGTCAGGCGCACTTCCTCCTGATCGTAGGCGGTCTTGCGCATCATGTAGTCGAGGAACATGGGGCCTTCGAACCACCAGTGCCCGAAGAGTTCCGCGTCGTAGGGCGAGACGACCACGGGCGGCACGCCCAGCACGCCCTTCAGCCAGCGCGCCTGGTGCTGTCTGTTGAAGAGGAAGTTGCCGGCGTGGTCGGCGGTCTTCTGCCGCGCGGCGCTGGGGTCGTACGGCTGCTTGTCGCTCAGGCCCACGCGCCCGGTGATGCGGTGGTACTTCACGCCGATGTTGCGGCGCACGCCGTCGCCGTGCAGGTAGGGCTTGATGTAGCCGTACTCGCAGTCGTAGCCCAGGTCGCGGTAGAACTCGCGGTAATTGAAGTCGCCGGGGTAGCCTTCCTCGCTGGACCAGACCTGCTTACTCGACTCCGGATCGCGCGCGAAGGCCGCCACGCCGCTGGGACAATACACCGGCCGGAACGGGCCGTAACGCGGGCGTGGCGCCCCGAAGGCCACGCCATGCGTATCCAGGAAGAAGAACTCGATGCCGGCGTCGCGCAGGTGGCGGTCGACGCCCGGCGCGTAGGCGCATTCGGGCAGCCAGATGCCCTTGGGCGGGCGGCCGAAGTGCTTCTTGTAGTTGTTCGCGGCGACCTGGATCTGCGCGCGCACGCCGGACTCGGTGACCATCAGCGGCAGGAAGCCATGCGTCGCGCCGCAGGTGATGACCTCGACGAAGCCCTTTTCCTGGTAGTGGCGGAAGCCGTTGACGAGGTTGCGGCCCCAGCGCTGCTCGAAGATCTCGCGGCATTCGTGGAAGTGCTGCTTGTACAGCTGCGCGGCGGCGTGGAAGGGCGTGCCCTGCGTGCGCACAATCTCGTTCTCGGCCAGTTCCTGCTGCTTGCCCAGGCGTCGCAGGTAGCGGTCCTGCAGCAGCGGGTCGCTGAGCATCTCGCACAGCGGCGGCGTCAGGCTCATGGTGAAGCAGGCCTTCACGCCGTCGCGTTCGAACCCGTCCAGCATGCGCAGCAGCGGAATGTACGTCTCGCCGATGGCCTCGTAGAGCCAGTCCTCTTCCAGGAACTCGTCGTACTCCGGATGCCGCACAAACGGCAGGTGCGCGTGCAGCGTCAGCATCAGGTAGCCTTGCAAGTCCGCCATGAGCGCCTCGGTCCTTCCTCGTTCGAGTTACTTCTCGTATCTGCTGCGCGTCCGATCCGACCGGACGGTTACACGCGGCGGAACATCATGCCGTGCATGCTCGCGCTGGGCGCCTCGAAGGTCTCCAGGTTCGCGCCCGCGGCCGTGACCAGCCTGCGCAGGTCCTCGCGCTCCACCATCCAGGCCTCGTTGGCCACCGGCGAGACCGCGTCCTTCGGCGTGACAACTTCCCCGCTCTTGCAGACGGGCTCGAAGTCGCCCTCCGGCGGATAGAAGCCCAGCACGATGCGGAAGTGCTCGCCGCTGGCGACCTTCAGGTACCACTGCCTCGCGCGCACGTCCACGTCGACGTCTCGCACCTGGTGCTGGCGCACGGACTCGACGCGCAGCACCCAGCGCGCCTGGTCCACGACCTCGTTGCTGTACTTGAAGCGCAGGCGTTCCAGCCGCCCGCCGCCGAGGTCCCAATAGACGAAGATCCAATGCGGGTCGCGCACCAGCGGCACCACACGGTCCAGCGGATACTGCACCGGGATCGGCAGGCCGCGATCCACCATCGCCAGCGGCTTGGGCTCTTCCTGCACCGCGGCCTCGGGTTCCGCTTTGGGTTCGGGCACCTCGAGCGCCGGTGGTTCGGGCGGCGCGTCGATGTCCACGGCCGGGCCGGCGTCCGGGTCCCCGGCCTCGAAATGCATCGGGTTCTGCACCAGCGAAGGCAGCTCTTCGAGCAGGCGCAGGCGTTCCTCGATCGAGCGCACCGTGTCGCGGTCGGGGATCGGCGGCGGAGCCAACTTCTTGCGCGGCGCGGACTCGCCCGCGGGCGGCGCGGCCCTTGCTTCGGAACTCTCGGCCCCGGCGCCCACCTTGGGGCGGCGCCCGCTGGCTCCCGCGGCCTTGCGGCGCGAGCCCGAAGAAGAAGGGTTGGAGGAGGACGATGCCATGGGTCGGTCGCTGGTTCCTGTTTCCACCTGCTTTAGCAAGGCGCTTGCCGGAAAGATTTTAGAGTAACGCAGGAGCCGTGGCGCGCAAGTTGGACCTATGCACAATGCGTCCTTGGGGAGTGCCGCCTCCTTACCTTGCGCAGGCTGCCCCGAGGGGGCAAGATCGGCTCTCGTAGCGCCCCTTTATAAGGTGGGGCGGACCCAATGACCCGCTGGCCGGATTCGGCCAGTCTGCTCGGGAGACGACACCTTGGCCGAACGCAACGTGGCGATCGTCGGCGCCGGACCGGGCGGCTACGTGGCCGCGATCCGCGCCGCCCAACTGGGCCAGAAGGTCACGCTGGTCGAACGCGAGAAGACCGGCGGCACGTGCCTGCACCGCGGCTGCATCCCCAGCAAGACGCTGCTCCACGGCGCGCACGTCTTCGAGACCGTGCAGCGCGCGGCGGAGTTCGGCGTGCGCCTGCCCGGCCCCGCCACGGTGGACTATGCGGCACTGGCCGCACGCAAGGACAAGGTCGTCGCGCAACTCGAGAAGGGCGTCGAGTTCCTGCTCAACAAGCGCGGTGTGACGCTGCTGAAGGGCGAGGCCAGCTTCGTGGGGCCGAAGGAACTCTCCGTGCGCAGCGCCGACGGGAACCTGACGGTGCTTCCCTTCGACGCGTGCATCGTCGCCACCGGCGGCGTGCCCATCGAACTGCCGGGCTTCCCCATGGACGGCACGACGTACGTCACCAGCAACGAGGTGCTGCGCTGGACGTCGCTGCCGGCCTCGGTGGCCATCGTCGGCGCGGGGGTGATCGGCTGCGAGTTCGCCAGTTGCTTCGCACGGCTGGGCGTGCAGGTGACGGTGATCGAGCTGATGGACGCCGTGCTGCCGGGCTTCGACGCCGACGTGCGCGCGGAAGTCGGCCGCGGCCTGAAGAAGCAGAAGATCGAGCTGATGCTCGGCACGAAGGTCGAGGAGGCCGGCCACGGGCCCGCCGGCGCCAGCCTGACGCTGGACAACGGCGAGACGCTGTCCGCGCAGGTGTGCATCATCGCCGTCGGCCGACGCGCGTCGTGCGAAGGCCTGGCGCCCGAGAAGGCCGGCCTGGCGCTGACCGCTAAGGGCGCGCTGGCCGTCGACGAAAGCTGCCGCACGTCCGTGGACGGCATCTACGCGATCGGCGACATAACCGGGGTAGCGCCGCTGGCACACACCGCCAGCCACATGGGCATCGTCGCCGCCGAAAACATCGCCGGGCACGAAGCGAAGTTCGACGTTTCGAAGACGCCGTGGGCCGTCTTCTGCAAGCCCGAGGTCGCCTTCATCGGGCTGACCGAGGAACAGGCCCGCAAGGACGGGCGCGAGGTGAAGGTCGGGAAGTTCGCCTTCCGCGGCCTGGGCAAGCCGCAGGCCATCGGCGAGATCGACGGCTTCATCAAGGTCATCGCCGACGCCAAGAGCGGCGCGATGCTGGGCTTCCACGCCGTCGGCCACGAGGCCACCGACCTGCTGGGCGAAGCGAGCATCGCGTGGCAGTCGGAGGCTTCGATCCAGGACTTCGCCGAAGCAATCCACGCGCACCCGACGTTGACGGAGGCGGTCGGCGAGGCCGCCCTGGCGGCGCTGGGCCGGCCGATCCACGGCATCTAAAGGAACCGCATGCCCGACCTTCGCAAGGATCCCGTCTCGCAGCGCTGGGTGATCATCGCCCAGGAACGCGCCAAGCGCCCCAGCGACTTCGTTCACGAACCCATGGGCGAAGCGCCCAGCTTCGACCCGTTCGCCGAAGGCAACGAGGACAAGACGCCGCCGGAGATCGCCGCCTACCGCGACCGCGGCAGCGCACCCAACAAGCCCGGCTGGCGCGTACGCGTGGTGCCCAACAAGTTCCCCGCCCTGCAGGTCGAAGGGCATCTCAACAAGCGCGGCGACGGGCTGTATGACATCATGCACGGCCTGGGCGCGCACGAAGTCATCATCGAAACCCCGCAGTCGGTGCCCAGCTTCACCGGCCTGCCCGACGCTCACGTGCTGGACATCCTGTGGATGTACCGCGACCGCCTGCTGGACCTGCAGCGCGACATGCGCATGAAGTACGGATTGGTCTTCAAGAACGTCGGCGCCAGCGCCGGCGCGACGCTGTATCACACGCACAGCCAGCTGATCTGCACGCCCATCGTGCCCAGCATCATGTCGATCAAGACGCAGTCGTGCGAGGCGTACTACAAGTTCCACGAACGCTGCCTGCTCTGCGACATGGTCGCGCAGGAACTCAGCCAGAAGGCTCGCGTGGTGGCCGACAGCGGCAGCTTTCTGACCTTCGCGCCCTTCGCGCCTCGCTTCCCCTTCGAGACCTGGATCGTGCCCAAGCCGCACAGCAGCCATTTCGAGACGCTCGGCCGCGTGGCGATGGAAGAACTCGCCTTCGTCCTCAAGCGCGTGCTGCTAAAGATCGAGAAGGGCCTGGAACAGCCGCCGTACAATTACATGCTGTTCACCTCGCCTTTCCACACCGGCCCCAGCGAGCACTTCCACTGGCACCTCGAGATCACCCCGCGCCTGACGCCGGTGGCCGGCTTCGAGTGGGGCACGGGCTTCTACATCAATCCGGTACCGCCCGAAGACGCCGCCGAGTTCCTGCGCGGAGTGAAGGTTTAAACGAAGTAAACCGAACAGCGTCAGGAGCAAAAACAGGAACGCCATGCGAATCGCGTACATCTCCTCCGAAGCCGCGCCCTTCTCCAAGACCGGAGGCCTGGGCGACGTCGCCGGCGCGCTGCCGTCCGCGCTGGCCGTGCTGGGCCACGAAGTCAGCGTCTTCACGCCGTACTACCGCGCCACGCGCAAGATCGACCCCAAGGCCGAGCCCGTCGCGTCGGGCGCCGTGCCCGTCGGCACCGAGATGGTGCCGTGGATCGCACACCGCGCCAGCCTGCCGATGGGCAACGCCAAGTACTACCTGATCGCCAACGAGCGCTACTTCGATCGCGAGGGCATCTACGGCAACGCGCAGGGCGACTACCAGGACAGCTGCAGCCGCTTCATCTTCTTCTGCCGCGCGGCGCTGGCCGCGGCGCAGGAACTGAAGCAGCCCATCGACGTCTACCACGCCAACGATTGGCAGAGCGCCCTGGTGCCCGTGTACCTGCGGCTGAGCTTCGCGGCGCATCCGTTCTTCCAGGACGCGGCGAGTCTGATGACCGTCCACAACCTCAGCTACCAGGGCCTCTTCTGGCACTGGGACTGGCCCCTGCTGAACCTGCCGTGGAAGCACTTCAACTGGCGCGAGCTGGAATTCCACGGAAAGATGAACCTGCTCAAGGGTTCGCTGATCTACAGCGACGTACTGACCACCGTCTCCCCGACCTACGCGCGCGAGATCCAGACGGCGGAACTGGGCTTCGGGCTCGAGGGCGTGCTCGGCGACCGCAAGGAGGACCTCTTCGGCGTCGTCAACGGCATCGACCCGCTGGCCTGGAACCCCGAGAAGGATCCGCTGCTTCCCGCGTCCTACAGCGCCGCCAGCCCCGCCGGCAAGGCGCAGTGCCACGCCGCGCTCCTAAAGCGCTTCGAACTCACCGACGACGGCAAGGTCCCCGTGCTGGGGATGATTTCGCGCCTGATCGAGCAGAAGGGCTTCGACCTCGTCGCCGACGCCTTTGAAGACCTGGCGCGCCGCGACGTCAAGATCGTGGTGCTGGGCACGGGGCTGGAGAAGTACCACAAGCTCCTGCAGCAGATGCGCGCGCGCTTCCCGCAGAAGGTTGCCGTCGCCTTCGCTTTCGACAACGCGCTGGCACACCTGATCGAGGCCGGCAGCGATCTATTCCTGATGCCCAGCCGCTTCGAGCCCTGCGGGCTGAGCCAGCTCTACGCTTTACGCTACGGCGCCGTGCCGGTGGTGCACAGCGTCGGCGGCCTGGCCGACACCGTCGTCGACGCCACGCCGCAGGCCCTGAAGGACGGCACCGCGACGGGCTTCGCCTTCAACCAGTACAACCCCCGCGCGATGATGGACTGCATCGACCGCGCCCTGAAGCTGTACGCCGGCGACCCCAAGGCCTGGCGCGAGCTGCAACTGCGCGGCATGCGCCAGGACTGGTCGTGGGCCAAGAGCGCCCAGGCCTACGTGGCGCTGTACGAACGCGCGAAGGCCAAGGCGGCCGCGCGCGCGAATCCGAAGCCGTAGGCGTTAGCGTAAGGGAGAGCGCTCCATGGCCGGCCGCGTCCGCTTCGTCTGCCTGCTGCATTCCCACCAGCCGGTTGGCAACTTCGACCACGTGATCGAAGAGGCCTACCGCATGAGCTACCTGCCCTACGCCGAGGCCTTCGCGCGGCATCCGCACATCCCGCTGACCAACCACTTCAGCGGCTGCCTGCTCGAATGGCTCGAGGAGAAGCATCCCGAATACTTCGCGCGCCTGCGCGAGGGCGGCGGCGGGGAACGCGCCTGGGAGACGATGGGCGGCGGATTCTACGAGCCCATCCTGACGATGCTCCCGCGCCGCGACCGGCTGGGCCAGATCGGCATGATGGCCGATTACATCGAGAAGCACTTCGGCACCTTGCCGCGCGGGATGTGGCTGGCCGAGCGCGTCTGGGAGCCTGCCTTGGTCAGCGACCTCGCCGACGCCGGCGCGAGATACTTGACGCTCGACGACAGCCACTTCCGCGCCGCCGGGTTGCGCGACGAGGAACTGGTCGGCGCCTACGTCACCGAGGACCAGGGCCGCAAGATTCAGGTCTACCCGGCCAGCGAACGCCTGCGCTACATGATCCCTTATGCGAAGGTAGAGGAGGTCGTCGGCTACCTGCGCTCGCTGGTGCCCGCGCACGGTGAACGCGTGGTCTGCTACGCCGACGACGGCGAGAAGTTCGGCGTCTGGCCCAAAACCTACAAACACGTCTACACGGACGGCTGGCTGGAGAACCTGCTGTGCGCGCTCGACCACGCCCAGGGCGAAGGCTGGCTGGTCTGCTCGACGCTGAGCGAGGCCTTTGACGAGGTCGCCCCCGTCGGACGCGTCTACCTGCCCGAGAACAGCTACCGCGAGATGACCGAGTGGGCCCTGCCCGCCCCCACCCTGGCGGCGTACGAACGCGCGGCCCACGACGTGAAGGACGACCCGCGCCTCTCCCCGATCCTGCCGCTGGTGAAAGGCGGCAACTGGCGCAGCTTCCGCGTGAAGTACCCGGAAGGAGGGCGCCTGTACGCCAAGATGATGGAAATCAGCGAGAAGGTCGACGGCCTCAACCAGAAGCAGAAACTCGCGGCCCTCGCCCAGCGGCACCTCTTCCGCGGGCAGTGCAACTGCCCGTACTGGCACGGCGTCTTCGGCGGCATGTACCTGCCTCACCTGCGCAGCGCGATCTACCGGCAGTTGATCGAGTCCGAGAAACTCGCCGACGAGTCCAAGTACGGATTCGACGCCTGCGTCGCGCAGGATTTCGACTTCGACGGCGCCGAGGAAGTGAAGCTCGCCAATCCGCACCTGGCGCTGTACTTCCACCCCGGCCGCGGCGGGCACCTGTACGAGTTCGACCTGCGCACCATCGCCTTCAACGTCGGCGACACCTTCTCGCGGCGCTACGAGGCCTACCACGACAAGGTCGCGCGGGCCGTCGTCGGCGACGGGGCCGGAGCCGCCAGCATCCACGAGATGGTGAAGGCCAAGGAGGCCGGCCTGGAAGCCCTGCTGCAGTATGATTCGTATCTCCGCGAGAGCCTCGTCGACCACCTCAGCCCGCGCGCGCTGACCACCGGCGACCTGCTGAGCGGCCAGCCGCCCAGCGACCCCGGCTTCCTGCAGGGCGTCTACGAGCCGCATATAGAAGGCGGCGGCAAGGGCAAGAAGGCCAAGGGCGCGGACGGGGCGGTGCACCTGTCCCGGACGGGCTACTTCCACGGCCGGAGTGTCACCGTTTCCAAGACGATCGCCTTCACCGGGAAGGACGCCTTCGAGGTCGTCTACGAGATCACCCACGACGGACGGGACGCCATGGAGGGTTTCTTCGGCGTGGAAATGAACTACGCCCTTCTGGCGGGCGACGCCCACGACCGGTATTATTACCATGACGGTTCCGACAACGCGGGCAAGCTCGCCACGGTGGCGGACCTGGGCCAACGGACCTGTGTGGGGCTTAAGGACCATTGGCTGGGCGTGGCGCTTTCGCTGCGCGCCGAGCCGCCCGCACAGGCGCTGGTCAGCCCGGTGAAGACCGTCTCGCAATCGGAAGGCGGGTTCGAGTCGGTGTATCAGTGCAGCAGCGTTCTGATGCAGTGGCCTCTGAATCTGGCGCCCGGCGAGTCCCTGCGCCTGACGCTGACCCAGGAGACGGGCCGTGCCTGATGGCAACGAGGAGATCCGTCCGCGTATCCTGATCGTCGAAGACGACGAAGGCGTGCGCGCGTCGGAAGAGAAGCTCCTGTCCCAGTCCGGCTTCGAGCCCAGCGCCGTGGCCGACGGGCCCGCCGCGTTGGAACTGCTCGAGAACGAATCCTTCGACCTCGTCGTGCTGGACCTGGACCTGAAGGACGGCATCGACGGCCTGGAAGTCTGCCGCCGCATCAAGGGCCGCCCGCAGCTGGCCTGGGTCCCGATCATGTTCGTGACCGGGCACGTCAGCTCGGAGGTCGTCACCAAGGTCTTCGAGGCCGGCGGCGACGAGTTCCTCTCCAAGCCCTACAAACCCGACGAGCTGATCGTCCGCGCGCGCCTGCTGATCCGCAAGGGCCGCGAGGAACGCTGGCTGATCGAACGCGCGCGCACGCTGGCCGAAAAGATCGCCGAGCGCGACGACGAACTGGACGACCTGCGCCGCTTCGCGCAGGACATCGTCGGCTCGCTGCCGTCCGCGCTGCTGGTGCTGGACGCCGAGCGCAACATCCTCTTCGCCAACGCCCCGCTGCTCGACGCAGTGCAGGCCGAACGCCGCGACGTCATCGGCAAGAAACTCTCCGCCTTCGTTAAGCCCCAGTCCCTGGACGGCCCGCTGGGCCGCGCGCTGGATGCCGCGGCACAGACCGGACAGCCCTCGCGGCTGCGCCGCATGCGCGATTTCCTGGCCGTGCGAAACGACCGCGTCAGCGACCTGACCGTCACAGCCATCGACTACGCGGGCGTGCGACAGGTGCTGGTCGTGATGGAAGACGTCACCGACCAGGCGCGCGCCGACGAAGCGGTTGCGCGCGAACGCGGCAAACTCAACGACATCGTCAATGCGATGAACGCCGCGCTGTGCCTCATCGACGCCGGCCACAACATCCTCTGGAAGAACCGCACCTTCGGGCTTTGGTTCGGCGACACCTTCGGCCAGCCGGGCCTGCCCGCGTTCCTGTCCAAGCTCGAGCGCGAGAAGGGCTGGATGGACGCGGTCTTCGCGCGCGGCAACGTCGAGCAGATGGCGTGGAGCACCTTCACCGTGCACGGCCACCGCCGGCATTTCCTGAACATCCTGGCGCCCATCAAGCCCGCGCCCGGCCGGCCAGTCGACCAGGCCCTGGTGCTGACCCAGGACGTGACGGAAAGCGAGACGCGCGTCGAGCAGCTCTCGCTGCTGCGCGAACTTTCCGAGCACCTGCAGCAGACGCTTGACGCCGAGCGCCTTAACCACGTTATCCTGCTGTGCGTCACGGCCGGCCACGCGCTGGGCTTCAACCGCGCGTTCCTGTTCAAGCGCAACAAGGAAGAGGGCACCCTGGAAGCGCAGATGGCCGTCGGCCCCGGCAGCCGGGAGGAGGCCTTCCGAGTCTGGGGCGAGATCTCCAGCCACGGCCACACGCTGCACGACCTGCTGCGCAAGCTGGAGAAGCCGCCGCCCAAGGAATCGATGCCGCTGTTTCCGCTGATCAAGGACCTGCGCTACGCCATCGAGGACAGCACGGAGATCATTCCGCGGACGGCGCTGGAAAAGAAGCCGCAGGTGATCTTCGACGCCGCGCACGATTCCCGCGTGAGCGAGAACTTCCGGCGTACTTTCGGCTGCCAGGAGTTCGTCGCGGTACCCATGATCGCGAAGGGTTCAGTTGTCGGCGTACTGCTGGCCGACAACCTGTACTCGGGCCGCGCGCTGACCGACGACCACGTCAAGCTCCTGACGCTCTTCGCCAGCCAGGCCGCCATGGCCATCGAGAACGCCGACACCTACGCCGAACTGCAGATGCGCATGTCGCAGTTGCGCAGCGCGCAGGACCAGATCGTGCACTCCGAAAAGCTGGCCGCCGTCGGCAAGATGGCGACCCACGTGGCGCACGAAATCCGCAATCCGCTGTCCACCATCGGCGGCTTCGCCCGCGCGATCCTCAAGCGCCCCGACAAGGCCGACCGCGTCACCCGCAACGCGAACGTGATCGTCGAGGAAGCCACGCGCCTGGAGAACATGCTGAAGGGCGTGATGGACTTCTCCCGCCCCGCCCTGCCGGTGCTCAAGCAGATCGACCTCAACGCCGTAGCCGAAAAGGCCGTGCGCAACCACGAGGAACTCTTCCGCAGCCAGCGCATCGTGGCCGACCTGGACCTGGACCGCTCGCTGCCCGAACTGGCGCTCGACGAAGGCCAGATGCTCCAGGTGCTGCAGAACCTGATCCGCAACGCCGTCGACAGCATGGGCCAGGGCGGCGCGCTGGTCGTCAAGACCGAACGGCAGGGCGACCACGCCGTGCTGTCCGTCACCGACACCGGCTCTGGCATCCCGTCCGACGTCCAGGACCGGGTCTTCAGCCCCTTCATCACAACCAAGCCCGAAGGCACCGGACTAGGCCTGGCCGTGACCAAGAAGATCGTTGACGACCACGGCGGGCGCATCGACTTCAAGAGCAAGCAGGGCTCGGGAACCACATTTTTCATTCACCTGCCGCTGCTGCGTCTGCCCGGCGCCCGCGAGGCCATGCCGCCCGCGGAAGGTGGCGGGCGCGGCGAACGGGTGGCCGGTTCGTAGCGGGCCGGGCGGCGGAACCGGCGCTACCGAAATTCGGACGCTAGGGTATATTGAATCGGGGGCTCAAGGGGGACCGTAGCCATGGCGAAACTGCTGGTCGTGGACGACGACAAGAACCTGCGGCTGCTGTACGAGCAGGAACTGGCGGACGAAGGCCATGAGGTCTCGCTGGCCGGAAGCGGCCCCGAGGCGCTGGACTACCTCAAGAAAGAAAAGCCCCACTTGATCATCCTGGACATCTCGATGCCCGGCATGGACGGCATCGAGGCCCTGGGCAAGATCCTGGCCAAGGACAAGTCCATGCCTGTCATCCTCAACACCGCCTACTCGACGTACAAGGACAATTTCATGACCTGGTCGGCCGACGCCTACGTGGTGAAGTCCGGCGACCTGACCGAGTTGAAGGGCAAGATCAAGGAAGTCCTGAAATCCCGCGGCATATCGCAGTAGCCGCGCAAGCCAACCGAATCCCGACTCGTCCTGCCTGGGGGGGCCATGCCGAAGGATCCGCTGCAAGACACGTTGACCATCGTGATGGCCGGCGGCCAGGGCGAACGCCTGTACCCCCTCACCCGCGACCGCGCCAAGCCCGCCGTGCCGTTCGGCGGAATCTACCGCATTATCGACTTCACGCTCTCCAACTGCCTGAACAGCGGCTGCACGCGTATCTACGTGCTGACCCAGTACAAATCCTTCTCTTTGAACCAGCACATCGTGATGGGCTGGAACCCGATATTCAACAACCCCGAGATCGGACGCAGCATCTCCATCCTGCCGCCGCAGATGCGCACCGGGCCGAACTGGTACGTCGGCACCGCCGACGCGATCTACCAGAACGTCTACACCCTGGAGCGCGAACGCCCCGCACGCGTGCTGATCCTGGCCGGCGACCACATCTACAAGATGGACTACTCGGAGATGGTGCGCTTCCACGTCGAGCGCCAGGCCGAACTGACCATCGCCTGCGTGCCCGTGACCAAGGACCGCGCCAACCAGTTGGGCATCGCGGTCACCGACGCCGACCACCGCATCACCGGCTTCCAGGAAAAACCCAAGCAGGACGCCGCCACCATGCCCGGCGACCCCAACCGCTGCCTTGCAAGCATGGGCATCTACGTCTTCGACACCAAGGCACTGGTACGGCGTGTCAGCAGCGACTCCAAGCGCGAGACCGCGCACGACTTCGGTAAGAACATCATCCCCGAGATGATCTCCGACGGCGCGCGCGTCTACGCCTACCCCTTCAAAGACGAGAACAAGAAAGACGACAGCTACTGGCGCGACGTAGGCACCATCGACAGCTACTACGAAGCCAACATGGACCTCGTCAGCGTCTCGCCGCACTTCAACCTCTACGACGCCGCCTGGCCGCTGCGCACCTTCCGAGAGCAGCACCCGCCGGCCAAGTTCGTCTTCAACGATAAAGGCGAGAACCCGCGCCGCGGGCACGCCCTGGACAGCATCGTTGCCAGCGGCGTGATCGTCAGCGGCGGCACCGTGGAGCGCTCGCTGCTGAGCCCGCTCGTGCGCGTAAACAGCTACAGCCGCGTGATCAACTCGATCCTGATGGAAGGCGTCTCCATCGGGCGCCACGCCAAGGTCCAAAACTGCATCATCGACAAGGGTGTCTCCATCCCCGAAGGCATGGAGATTGGATTCAACCTCGAAGAAGACCGCAAGCGCTTCGCCGTCACAGGCAAGGGCGTCGTCGTGGTACCGAAGGAAACACTGGTCGAGGCTTGACGCATTTCCGCATCATTTCGCGAGTTCCCGGTACAAAGCCGAGTAATCGCCGAGCATCCGCTCCAACGAAAACTTTTCGTGCGCGCGTTTGCGGCCACTTGCACCCATGGATGCTCGGCCTTCGCCTTGCATTGCCAACAGGCTAGCCAGCCTAGACGCCAAAGCACGCGCGTCGTTCGGTGGAACCAGCATGCCTGAGGCGGCGCTCTCGCCGCCCAACACTTCCGGAATGCTGTCCACCGCCGTAGCAACGACTGGAAGACCTACCGCCATGGCCTCCACGACCACCAGGCCGAAGCCTTCGTAGGACGACGAGTGCACAAAGGCATCCGCGCCCGCCAACAGCGCCGGCACGTCGTCGCGGTGACCCAGCCAGTGCACGCTTCGCTCGATGCCCAACTGACGGACTTGCGCTTTCAGCGATTCACGCTGGGAGCCGTCGCCCACGATCACCAAACGCTGGTCGCGCAGGCCTTCCTGGAAGGACCTGCACAACTCAGCCCAGGCCGTGAGCAGGAGGGGATAGTTCTTCTGCGGTTCCAACCGGCCCACGGCAATCGCCACTTCCGCGAACTCGGGCACATCAATCGCCTTGCGCAGCGTCGCGCGGGCCTCGTTCCTCCGCTCCGGAGAGGTCCATTCCTCAAAACGCGAAAAGTCCACGCCGTTGTGGATTACTCGCATCTGTTGCGCAGAGATGCCGGCGCGTTCCTGCATAAAGGTCTTCACGGCCTCGGAGACGCAAACCAAAAGGCCGTCCTTGCTGAGCGCACGCCGTTCGAGCCAGAATCGCCAGGGCATAAAGCGGCGTTCGGTGATATGCGCTGTGCCCACGCACCGCACGCCGGCCTTGCGCGCGGCGCTGCGTCCAAGAACGTTGGCATGAAAGAGATGCGTGTGCAGCAGACCGATGCACTCGCGGTTGAGGAGTTCCACCAGCCGTCCGCGCGCGCGCAGGTCGTACTTGCAGCACATACCCAGGTCGTGGACGGGCACGCCGGCCTCGCGCAGCCACCCCGCCACCGCGCCGATCGCCGGAAGCAGGCTGGCCACCTGCACGTGGAAGTTCTCCTTCGGCAGGCCTCGCGCCAGCTCAAAGACGATTCGCTCCGCGCCCGCCGGGCGCAACTCCGTGATCAGTTGCAGAACGCGCAGCGGTTCGCTCATCCGGAAGGCTCCCGCGGATATCCGGAATCCCAGGCAAAAAGGCTTGCGGACGCGCGCGGACTTGCGATAGCTTCCTGTGTGAGCGCAGCGGCGTTCCGTTCCATCCTGCGAGGAGCGCGGCGACCTTGGGCAAGGCCTTCCTTAAGCATACCGTCTCCTCCTTTTCGAAGGCGCTCAAGCCCGTGGCCAAGGCCTGGGCGCGCGACGGCTACTTCGCGCCGTTCGATCCAGCCAAGGCCGAAGCGCGCCGCTTAGCGCTGATCGCCTGCCATTGGATCGGCGACAACTTCTGGGCCTCGCAGACCGTCGAACCTCTGCGCGCGCGCTTTCCGAGCGCGGACCTCCATGTGATCACGAAGCCGGCCAGCGCCGATCTGTGGCATGGTCTAATCGAGCCCGCCAAGGTGCACACGGCGCCGGAAGTCGTCAGTGACCGGCGCCGCGAACGGGTTGACCGGAGCGCAATCCGAAGGCGCGCCGAGGACCTGCGCAAAATCCTTGACCCAATCGACCTCGTCGTCGACCTGACCGGCACGCGCTATGCCGCCTACTTCGCGTTCCACCTGCGTCCCAGCCGCGCGATCGGCTTCGACGGCGGCGGTCTGGGATGGCTCTACACGCATTGCGTACGCGAAGCCCAGCGTCCCGGCCGTCATCTCAGCGAAAGGCCCTTCCGCGTGATTGAACCGCTGCTGGGGCACTTTGCTCATGTGCTTCCTCTGCGCGCGCCCCAACCGCCCTGCGATCCGGGCGCCGTGCTGGCCGGTTTGAAGATCGAAGGCCAGCGCGTTCACGTGCTTGCCCCCGGCGCGGGTTGGCCTGAAAAAGAGTGGCCAGCCGAACGCTTCATCGCGGCCGGACAGGCCCTGGCGAAGCGCGGCGCAGCCGTCATTGTGACGGGTTCGCCGGCCCAGCAGGCTTTGTGCGATCGCGTCGCGAAGGGGATTCCGAGCGCGAAGACTTTCCTAGAGCCGGTCGGTCCGCTCGTGGCACTGCTATCCAAGACAGCAGGCGTGCTCAGCAACGATTCCGCGGTGGCGCATCTGGGCGCAGCCTTTGGCTGCCGCACTGCGGTCGTCTTTACCGGCGCGACCGATCCGGTGCAATACGCACCGCTGGGAACGCAGGACAACGTTCGCGTCTTTGGTCTCGACGCCGAGCCCGAACAGATCGCCGCATTTTTGGGCGAGGGCGCGCGGGCATGAGCACAGCGCGCGTCGGCATTGTGATCCCCACCCACAACGGCCGGGACCTGCTCGAACCCTGCCTTGCCGCACTCCATCGCCAGTCGTTCCGCGATTTCACCGTTCGCGTGGTGGACAACGGCTCCACTGATGGCACGCGAGAATGGCTTGCCCAGGTCCAACCGAACGCTCTCGTCATTTCCTTCAAAGAGAATCGTGGCTTTTCGGTCGCAATAAACGCCGGGATCCGCGCAGGTAGCGAACCACTGGTCGTCAGCCTGAACAACGATGTCTTTCCAGAAGC
This sequence comes from Planctomycetota bacterium, assembly GCA_023150555.1. GTDB lineage: Bacteria > Planctomycetota > SZUA-567 > H5-PLA8 > H5-PLA8 > JAKLKQ01. The sequence continues at coordinate 24,017 of JAKLKQ010000007.1, read as the reverse complement.
CGATTGGCTGGCGGCGCTGGTCGCACGCGCCGACGCCGCCCCCGAGGAGTACAGCTGGTCGAGCGCTCTCGTCTACGACCAATCGCCGGAAATCGTGGAAAGCGCAGGGCTCTCTCTTTTCCGGGACGGCACCCCCGCTATCCTGAACCGCGGCAAGAAAGTTTCGGAACTTCCGGAAATGCCTATGGAGATTCTTGGCGCGTACGGCGGCGCCGCCATGTACCGCCGATCGCTCCTGGATGAAATCGGGCTTTTCGACGAGCGCTTCATTTTTTACGGAGAGGACATGGACCTGGCGCTGCGCGCGCGCCTGGCCGGACGCTCCTGTGCCTTGGTGCCGATGGCCCGTGCACGGCACAGGCACATGGCCACCTCTCGGCGCACGCCCAACCGCAGCGCGTACCTGCAATATCGAAACATCGTCTTGTACCTGGTCAAGAACCTCCCTGCCGGGTTTCTCGCGCGCAGGCTGCCCCGCTTTGCGCTGACCGGTTGCCGACCGATCTTGACGAAACCATGGATGAGCCTCGGCTGGGTGCTGCAGTTGGCAAAACTCGGGATTCTCTGGAACCTGCCCTGGGCACTGCTCGCCCGGCGCAGGATAAGACGTAACCGGCGGATTACAGACGAGGCCCTCTTCGCCCTCTTCGCACCCGGCACCCCGCGTCCCCACCAGACCGGCTGGCCATGGGAGCGTGACCTGGCATCGCGCTGAATCAACGAGCATGACTACCCTCACCTGTGCGGTGTTTCTCGCGAATCGCTTTGAACCGCTCAACTCCAAAAATCTCACTCCAAATCCGCTCCAAATTTTCGGCACGCGCCTGTGGCACATACTCGGCGTGAACATGGGCCCTCGCTGCCCGCCCTATTCGCGAACGAAGTTCCGAATCGTCGATAAGGCGAAGGATCTTATCCTCCCATTCCGCTGCCGATCGGCAAAGGAATCCGTTTTCGCCGTCTCGAATATCCTGGTCAAAGGCTGGGCAGGCGGATGCGACCGTTGGGACCGCGAAAAGCCCGGCTTCAAAGTACTTTAATGCGCTCTTGCAGCCCGCAAACACGCTCTCGCGTTCCAAAGGTGCGAGATTGATCCAAGTACTTCTATACATGCCCGCCAGAACGGGCCAGGGCTGGACAGGCCTGCGGCGGATGCGAGCTCTAAATCTGAGGATCGAATCCGGAATAACTAGTGGGCCCACCAACAGCAACTCTGCCGCTGGACGCATTTCCATGACTCGAGAAAGCGCATCGGCGCATTCCACAAAATCCACATCATGGCTTCGCGTTCCGCTGAAATACGCGATGGTTGGCATAGGCGGCTTGTTCGACAAAGTTTCCTCGGAAAGCGCGAGCATCCGATTGCTGACCGTGTTTCGATTAACGTAGACAGGAATGCCCTGGATGAAGCGACGAGTCTGCTCGGCCAGATAATCCGTCGAGACAATCCCAGCGTCGCAGAGACGAAAAATCCGGTTTCGCCTGCCGACATACTCGTCGAACCGAGTTCGCTTGGCGACGTCCATACGGGCGCGCTCTCGAATATTCGGCAAAACGCTCGGCTCAAAGACAAGGTCGTCCGCGTCATAAACGACTGGCTTGCCCGCCTTGCGAGCACTTCGAATGAACTTCTCCACCTCTCCGTCCCAAGGCAACCGATGCAATACGAAACAGTCAAATCCACGAATCGCTGCCATCAAGTCTATGCCTTCATAAGCTGAGACAGCACTGGGAAGCCCCAAACTCGCCAACTGTTCCGACGCATGACCGCAGCGATACGACCCGCTCGAGTACCCTTTCACTACCGGGGGCGATGCCGTGACAAACAGACAAAAGCCGGACTTGATGGCCGCTGGCTCCAGCGGAATCCCCAGCAGACGGTTGATGTGTTCCCGAGACCGGCGAGCAAGAGAGCGAAGACCACTTCGCCGCACCTCGTCTGCTGCCTGCTCAAGAAGGCTCCCCACGGGCCTCCGGCGGCGGACCAGGAAATACTTCGATGTTCGATAGACATTACGCGGCAGCCAGGCAAGTCTGGAGATCGGCTTGCCCCTGGACCCCATGGCATTCAAAACTGCGCGCACGTCGACCTGGGGCCGCAGGGCTGCGACAGCCACAATTTCCGCGTACACTTTGCGATTAAATTGGACTTGAGGCTTTTCGCCGTGAAACTGCGGATCATAGGCATGCTGATCTGCAGGCGCCGCCAGTGGCAATAGAGCCGGATCGTTCGAGTCCGCGACCTCTCGTTCGCATTCAATTCGGACGTCCTTCAAACCCTCCGCCCTCATTATCTCAGCAAGCGCCATGGTAGTCAGATGACATAGATGGCCCGTCCAATCAGACCAGTAAAATTTGATACCCAAACCGCGCAGATATTCATCCGCATCGAAATAGGGACCCCGAATTGCAATAAAATCGGTCGCCACGCGTGCCGCGCTTCGGATCGACTTTCGCACGGAATCCAGATCCGGCAGGTGCTCGAGAAAATGCGACATGAGGACGAACTTTACGGCATTGGGCGGAAGCTCAAGCTTCGTCGCATCGGCCTGAATGCAGTCGTACCCGCATCGCCGCATGGTCTCTACTTTGTTTGGATCCAAATCAACGCCAAGACCCCTACGCCCGCCGAGGTGCTTGCAAGCGAATTCAATGGAGCTTCCAGTGGATGCGCCGAAATCGAGAAAATCGAAGTCGGTCAGGTCGGGCGCCCTCACGGTCCACCTCCGCGGCGCGTAGCCACCAGGCGTTCGAAATAGGCACGCGTTTCGCAAGCCTCCCGCCGATGGCAAAAGGGGGTAGCCGACTCCGGGCCCTTGGCCGAAAGCCGTTTTCGGAGTTCCGAATCGCTTACCAGAATTTTTAGCGCAGCATAGGCTTGACCTTCGTCCTGAGGAGGGACCAGGAGGCAGTTCTCGCGGTCCCGCGCATATTCGCCCAACCCGCCCAGATTGCTGCAAAGCGGCACCGTGCCACAAGCCATCGCTTCCAATGCAGGCCGCCCAAAACCCTGGAAGTGCGAAAGGTCGACGTAAATATCGGCCGATGAATATAGCTTTGCCATCGCGTCAGGATTTGATTGGAATCCGACGTTGGTATGTGCGAAGTGGACACTTTTTTCATCGAATGTACCGAACAAAATGATTTCCACAGCAGGGCAACCGGCTTTCAGTCGTCCGAGAACTCGCAACAGTTCCGGGAAGCCCCGGCGAGGCGTGCCCGGCCGCGCCATGGCCAGTACGCGCAGACCCGGCGGCCGCTCGACCTCGCGACGATAGAATACATCTAGATTCAGGCCAAGCCTTATGATCTGGGTTGCACAGTCGTGCTCGCTCAGTTTCGCAGCCAACCATTTTGACTTGACAATTCGATTCGGAATACCAGCAAAGGTCTCCGTCACTTTCTTCCTGAGCGGATCCGTCTCTTGATAAAACCAGGGCTCATAGTCCTGCAGGAAATATACGGGCACCGTCGCAGGGTGGGCGCGCACATAGCGCTGGACCGTTTCCGCGGTGCTCCAGAAGGTGGCGACGAGAACGTCGGTATCGGGGAGGTGTTTCCGGAAAGAGCGATCCTGAGCGTATACCAGTGGCTCGGTGAGCATCGGCAGGTGCCAGGCATCCGTGTCGCGCCGTTCCAGTACAGCTAAGCGCGCGTCTACGCCCTGTTTCACCAGCTCGTTCACCAGCTGGCAGACCGAAATGACGCCGCCGTAAACCTCCATGGTCGGCAAGAAATAGGTAACACGCAATGGGTCGCGGGGCACCCGGGCCTTGGGGGTGGCCGGAAAGTCCAGTCCCTGCCTGCGCTCAAGTCCATGGCGCGAGAAATACCGAAACGCCTTACCGGGCAACCCACGCACACCGTACAAGCTCCAATATTCCCGCCCGCGTCTTACAGCACGGAAAAGTGTCCCCGTAATGTCGATCGCGCCCTGGGCCGGCAATGCCTCTCGGATGGGCCGGAGCGGATCCTCGCGTTCGAACTTTTGGAGCTGCTTTCGATAGGCGCATTCCCAGCGCGACATGAACAGCGCTCGATTGACCTTGAAGATCTCTTCGCGCCTGGCGCTCCCAAACGAAGCACGACCCACATGATAGACATAGGTGTCATCCGCAACGACTGAGCGATAGCCTGCCGCCGTGGCACGCATGTGAAAATCGGTTTCTTCGCCGTAGCCCTCTCCGTATGCCGGGTCAAAGCCACCTAGCTCGGCGATAACCTTCTTCGTAAGGAGCAGGCAGAATCCGTGCGCCGTTGCCGCATCGGGATAGCGCTGAGGCGAGACTGATGCCACGAGTTCCGCCATTCGAAAACAGTTGATACCCGGCGGCATTGGAATCGACAGATTCGCGGCCCTGTTCGAAAGGGCTGTGACAAGTCCGATCGAAGGATCGCTCATCGCGCACCGCACCATCCGTTCCAGCCATCCGGGCGTTACAATGGTGTCGCTATTCAAGAGCAGCGTAAAGGCCGCTTCGTTGCGCTCTAGAAACCGGTTGCAGGACTTCAAGTACCCCAACCGCTGCGCATTTTCCAGAAGCAGGGAGGATCCTTTGAAGTCCTTGAGGAAATCTTGGAGAAATCCCGTTGTCTTCCAGTCGCAGGCATCGTTCACGATTACCAGGCGATACGGATGACGCGTGTAAGCGGAGACACTTTCGAGACACGGGCGAACCACGGACAAGCTATTGTGTACGCACACAATCACATCCACCCAGTCTCTTCCGGAAGCGTTCATTTCATTTTCTCAGGTTCTGGCTTCGTCCGTCCGGCGCCGAACAGACGTTTCACGGTCTGCCAGGCGCGTACAATGGGTTTATTCATGATATGCCTATAGCTGCGTGCCTCTAGTTCCAGGCTGGCGCATTTGTCTTCCAGTCGCCGAATCGAGCGTTTTAGTGAAATAGATGATTCGGCGCAGGTCGCGGCGTAGATATCCAGTAATGCTTGTGCATCAACCTGCGAAAGTGGCTGCGCGGGCACCTCCATGCGGCTAACGCGGAGCTCCCCCAACAAGGCCTGTTGGCTCTTAGAAAGGCCAGAATCATCTTCGGTCAGGTCGGCAAGACTCGCGTCGATTGCGGCGGACGCTTCGCCGACTCTCCCAGCTTCGCGCAGCGCCCCGTGGTCACGCAACCAAGCCTCGAGGTATTCGAAAACCGTTGAGGGTTCGACGAGCAGTTTGCCGTGCGCGACCAGAATACGAGGTACGCGTGCGGTATAGCGCAACGCCAGCCGCATATAAACTTCCCAAAGAATTCGGCCAACCGCCATGGGCATTTCATCTCGTCGTTGTAGGCTGCGCGCCACGGAATTGGGATGACGCCAAATCACCACAACACCTGGTCCCGGTGAAAGAGGAAGCCAACGGGACAAGGTCAGGCACAATCGGGGGTCCTTATAGACGTGGGCATTGGGCGAGGGCAACGCTTGCCCCAGCAAAGCCTTCATCCGCAGGCGCAGGGCCTCCGGAATATCCACGTCGGGCAAACCGGCCACAGGCGGCGCGTACCAGCGGACTTTGGCAGCATCCAATAGCGCATCATTGCAGGCACGCAATTCGGGTTCCTCGAAATACCCACGGGGATTCCAACGATTTGCAGACTCGCCTGGAAGATTTTCCAGCCCATGCAGGCCAAGCCGGATCAAGCCTTCACACAGCGCGGATGTACCGCTGCGGTGCATACCTAATACGAAGAGGTGCCGAATCCCGCTCACCGGTCCTCCCCCGCACGGATCGTGCCCCACCGATGCGGCAGGTAGCAGGAACCGTGGATGAGTTGCGCTCCGCGAATCTGGACTGCCCCGATGTATTCCCGGGAGCAGAGGACGGCGTGCGACAATCCGTCGAGCACACGAGCGCTGATGTCGTAGGTTCCCGGAAGCAGGTTGAGCGCTTCGATCTGCAGGTTGATCGAACCCAGGCCCCGAGGAAGGTTCGCGGACTGGCCGCCGGGAACGTCGTAACGGAAGCCCGTCACCTGCAAGCCGTCCTTATCCCATACGACGATGTTGAAGACGGCATTCCGGACCGGCTCCTTCGCACAGTAGATAATGCGCACGTTCACGGGCTGCCCGGTGTCGGCAGCCTTCAAAGACTCACCGTTCTCATCAAGCACTTCCAGCCCTTCGATGCGTAAATGTTCGTGCGTTGCATCTGCCTCCGCGGCATGGCGTTCAGGCTCCTGCGCGCGATATGCATCCAGGACCTCACCGGGATTGCCCTGCGCGGTCATACGTCCCTGCTCGAACAATACCACTCGGTCGCATTGGCGGCTGATGATCGCCAGGTTGTGGCTGACCAGAACCACGGCGCAGCCGGATTTCAGCAACTCGCGGAAACGCTGGTAGCAGCGCATCTGGAACGGGCGGTCTCCGACGGCCAGGACCTCGTCGACCAACAGCACGTCGGGCTGCGTGTGCACGGAGACGCTGAAACCCAGGCGCACGAACATGCCGCTGCTGTAGCGCTTGACGGGCATGTCCATGAATTCGCGCAGCCCGGAAAAGTCTACGATCGCATCGAACTTGCCTTCAAGCTCGCGGCGGGGCATGCCGTGAATTGCCCCAGCCAGGTACACGTTCTCGCGTCCGGTCAGCTCAGGATGAAAGCCCGCGCCCACCTCGATCAGACTTCCCAGCCGGCCCGCCAGGCGGTAGCGTCCCGTGGTCGGCGGCGTGATGCGCGAAAGGATCTTCAGCAGCGTGCTCTTGCCCGCACCGTTGTGGCCGACGATGCCCAGGCATTCGCCGCGCGCCACCGACAGGTTCACGCCGCGCAGCGCCCAGAAGGCGTCGGAGCCTTCCGCAAGCCCGGCCAATTCGGTCAACATGCCGCGCAGGGACGTGCGCCGGTGATAGCGCTTGCCGATGCCTTCCAGTTTCAGAGCCGCTTCTTTCATCAGATCAGATCCGCGAAGTGGCGCTCACAGCGCTTGAAAATGAACAGGCCCAGCACGAAGCACACGAACCCGGCCACCAGACAGTTGCCCAGGTCCGGGAGATCCGGCGCCCGGCCTTCCAGCAGCGCGACACGCAGGGCTTCCATCGGAGCGGCCAGCGGGTTGAGCCGGAAGAGCGGGCGCAGGGCCTCGGGCACTTGGCTTATAGGGTAGACAACGGGCGTGGCAAAGAACCACGCCTGCATCGCAAGCGGCAAAAGGCTTTCGACGTCGCGCCAGAAGACGTTCAATGCAGCCACGACCAGACTGAGGCCCGCCGTGTAGAAGAGCACAGCCAGCAGGATCACCGGAACGTACAGCGCGTGCACCGTCGGGGCGTGGCCATACCAGGCCATCAGCGCGGCAGCTACCAACGCGTTGACCGCCACGTTGATCGCATAGGTGGCGATCGAGACGTAGACGAGAACCTCGCGCGGAAAGTACGTCTTGCGGACCAGCGGTGCATTGTCGACGACACACCCCGCCGAGGCGCTGACTGCGCGCGTGAAGAAACCCCACACGACCAGCGCCGGGAATACCAGCAGCGCATAGGGCACGGCGCCCGCGCCGCCGCTCAAGGGAAAAATCTTCGTGAACAGTACAGTGAAGACTCCCAGTTGCACCAGCGGATGCAGAACGATCCAACCCAACCCCAGCAGCGACTGCTTGCGGCCTGCGCGCAAGTTGCGCCAAGTCAACTGCGCGATCAGCTCGCCCTTGGCGAAGGCGGCAGTGTAATGCCGCCACCACGGCACGCGCGCGGCGCTGTCGAAGACCGGCAGCGCGGTGGCGGCGGGCGATTCGGCGGGCGCGTTCACGAGCGCTTCCCCTTCGCCTTGCCCTCTGGCGCCGCGTCGCCTTCATCAAAAAGGTTCACTGTACGGCCCTTGGTCGCCAGCAGCCGCAGCAGAATCGCGTCGTCCCGGCGGCTGTGCTTCACGAACAGGATCGCGTCGAACGACAACGCGTCCAGATCGTCGATGCCGACGACCTTCTTGCCGAGCATCGTCGTGCCCTTGGCGTCCTCGTCGGCAAAGGCCACCAGTTCGATGCGGTTCTCCTTCAGCGACATCGCGGCCACTTCCGCGACGGGTTCGGCGCCGTAGAAGACGATGCGGCGGACCTTCTCTCGGCGCGCGAGGCGGTGGAGCGTGTTGCTGGCGTCGCGGTGGGCCTCACGAAAGAGGCGATACGTGAAAGCGACGAACTCGTAGGTGAGGCGCGTCTTTTCGGCCAAGCCCTTCGGCGTGAGCAGGTAGAGCATGCGCTTGGGGGGCGCGGTGGTGAGCTTGATCCAACCTTTGCGCGCAAGGCGCTTGAGGTAACGGTTGACCAGCCCCTGCGCCATGTTCAGGCGCAGGAAGATGTCGCGCTGGGTGAGCCCCTCCTCTTCGGAGAGCACCTGCACGAGCTGGAGTTCCTTCAAATCTTGGGACTTCATGGGCGGCTCCGGCGCGCAGTACGCTCACCCCGAACGTTCAATTAAAACGTTCATAAAGTGAACATAACCGCAACCTTCCTGCCCGTCAAGAGGCTGCTTGGCGTCCGTGGGGAGCTACCTCTTGCGCCCCGCGTCGCGCAGGAACAGGCGCAGCGGGATCTCCTCCAGGCCCAAGAAGCTGCACAACCGGGCCTGCAGGTAGCGCTTGTACTTCTCGTCGATCTTGTCCGAGTGGCGGCAGTAGATCACGAAGGTCGGCGGGCCGACGCCCACCTGCACGCCGTACAGCAACCGCGGCTTGCAGCCCTTGCGCGCGGGCGGCTCGTGTTCGCGTTCGGCGCGTTCGATGGCCTGGTTCAGCTTGGGCGTGGGGACCTGGCTGCGAGCCATGTCGTACAGTTCCAGGGCCACGTCGATCGTCTGCCAGCAGCGGCGCGCCTCCTTGGCCGTCGTGAAGCACACCGGCGCGCGGCGCATCTCGCCCAGACGCCCGCCGACGTACTCGGCGTACTCTCCGGTGCTCACATCGGATTCCGCGGTATCCCATTTATTGACGACGATCACGCAGGGCTTGTGCTCGTCGGCAATCTGGTCGGCGGCCTTGCGGTCGGTGGTGCTGATGCCGCCCTTCGCCTCGATCATAAGCATCACCACGTCGGCGCGGCGGATGGCGCGTTCGGTGCGGACCTGCGCGAAGAACTCCACCGGCCCGTGCGGCTCTTTAATGCGCCGCAAGCCGGCGGTGTCGATCAGCACGAAACGGCGGTTGTCCTTCTGCAGCGGCAGGTCGACGGCATCGCGCGTGGTGCCCGCCACGTCGGAGACGATGGTGCGCTGCTGGCGCGTCAGGGCGTTGACGAAGGTGCTCTTGCCCACGTTGCGGCGCCCGACGACGGCGATCTTCGGCCATCCGGCCCAGTCTTCGAAGCCTTCGTCGCTCTCCGGCAGGTGCGCCGCCAGGGCGTGCTCCAGATCCTCGAGCCCCAGGCGGTGCAGCGCGCTGGTGGAAATGACCGGTTCAAAGCCCAGCGCGGAAAACTCGCCGACGGTCATCGCCGCCTCGCGGCCCTCGGCTTTGTTCGCGACCACCACCACGGGGCGGCCCAGCATGCGCAGGCGCTCGGCGATCTTGCGGTCCGGCGGCGTCAGGCCTTCCTTTGCGTCGACCACCAGCGCCAGCACCGTCGCGGTGGCGACGGCCGCGTCAATCTGCGCCTCGATCAGTTCGCTCAGGTCCTGCTGGTCGACGATGCCGATGCCGCCCGTGTCGAGCAGGTCGCAGGGACGTCCGGCGAAGCGGATCGGATGCAGCACGCGGTCGCGGGTGGTCCCGGCGCGCGCGTCGGTGATGGATATCTCTTCCTTCAGCAGCGCGTTGAAGAGGCTCGATTTCCCGACGTTCGGGCGCCCCACCAGCGCGACGGTGGGGAACTTCGGGTCCAGCAGGCCCGGCGCGGCGCCCTTTCGCGGGGCCGACGATTCGGGGCTGGCCACCAGCTTGGCGATGGCCTGGGGTTCGTCCGAAGCGGACGCCTCCTCCTTCTTCGCCCTGCGCGCGACGCGGGCGGCCTTGACCTTCTTCCCCGGATGAGCGGAATTGCGCTGCGGGGCCTTGCGGACCTTTCTCACGGCGGATACCCCTTATTTCGAACGGCGTTCGCCGCCAGATCCTACCCGGGCGCGGCGCGGACCGCGAGTTGGGTTCAAGGCGCCCGTCCCAACGGACGATACTACGAGCCAACCGGCTGGCCGGTCCCGGGGGGGCGCCATGTCCTTCAAGCCGCACCTGTCCCAGAAGCTCTATCGCCTGACCACGCAGCTGTTCCGCTGCGGCGGCTTGGCCTCCTCGCCCGAGCAGCACGACCGCATCGGCTGGCACGACGCGGCGTTCTGGCTCGTCGTAACGGCACTGGGCGCGGCATGGTACTTCATGCTTTTCCAACCGCAACGCCAACGCAACGCAATGCTGGAGGCCCGGGAGCAGGTCCTGCAGGCCCAGGTGCGCGCCGAACAGGCGGAACTGGACCGCCTGCGCCGCGAACTGGGGCTCCTGAAGTCCGGCGCCAAGTCGTCCTGGGAGATGGCCGCCCGGGCGAAGCTGGGCTGGCTGGAGCCCGGCGAGATGCTCGACCTGGAAGCCTGGCGCAAGCGCCGCATCGCCGAAGGCAAGGGCGATCCCTTTGCCCAGGCACCCAAGCGCCTGCCCGCGCCGCCGGGGCCGTTCGCCCAGACCGCGCCGCAGAGCGCCCGCACCGACGTTCCGCAACCGGCCAGCTCCATGACCGCCTCGAGCACCTACCCACGCCAGCAGGCGACTGCGGATTACCGCCGGCGCTGAGCCCGCTACAGATCGTTTACGACCACATTGCGCAGGTGCTGCAGGAACTCGGGGTCGGCCAGAGCGCCGTAGCCGCGGATGCGCCAGCCATCGACGAGATCGTACTTGAAGTCCACTCGGCCCGGCCCGGGCGGATCCCGCTCCAGCACCGCGCGGCGCAGCCGTTCGGGCGGCGTTACGCGCAGGTACCCCTGCGCTCGAGCATGCTGCGTGCCATCCGCTGCCCAGACACGCACGCGCACGCTGGTGTTCCAGAACAGGTACCAGCGGTCGGCGAGGTTCTCGAAAAAGCCCGGTTCGGCCATGCCCCTAGCTTACCCGAGTCCAGGGCGCCATAAAGGAGCGACCTACCCTTGCCCGAGAGCGGGCAGCGTCTAGAATCCCCTCAATGGCGTTTCCCTTAGACCCCGGCAAGGAGCGGCTCGTGAGCGCACCGACGGAGCAGGACCTGCGCCTGGAAGACGACGGCGAGGGCAAGGACAAGGAAAAGAAGGGCGGCGGCGGCGACCTGATCGAACGGCGCATGCTGGAAAGCCGCACGATCCTGGTCGAAGGGCCCGTCTCGGACAAGATGTTCCGCAACGTCTCCTCGCGGCTGTTCTTCCTCGAACACGACAACCCCGAGGCGCCCATCACGCTGGTGGTCAACAGCCCGGGCGGCTCGGCCGATGCGGGCTTCGCGATCTACGACCTCCTGAAGTTCATCCAGTGCCCCGTCCGGACGCTGGTAGCCGGCATGAGCGCCTCGGCGGCGGTGCTGATCTCGCTGGGCGGCGACAAAGGCCAGCGCTTCATGCTGCCGCATTCGCGCTTCCTGCTGCACCAGCCCAGCACCAGCACGGGCATCGCGTCGGCCAGCGACATGGAGATCACCGCCAAGGAGATCCTGCGCACCCGGCAGAAGTACGCCGAAGTCGTAGCCATGGAAGTGAACTCCGACGCCGACAAGGTCATGAAGGATTCCAACCGCGACTTCTGGCTGGACGCCGAAGAGAGCAAGAAATACGGGCTGGTGGACAAGATCGTCCGCGAGCGCAAGGAGATGGCGTAAGCAGGCTTCGCGCGCCCGGGCGCTCCTGACGGCGCCCGGGCGCGGGCCTTGTCCCATCGGGATTCGCTCATGGCCGCCCCTCCGTCCCTTCCCTTTCTCTTCCTCGACATCAACACCCTGAACGATTTTCTGACGCCCGGCGCCCCCATGGCCGGCGCTGACATCGACCGGATCAAGGGGCGCATCGGCGAACTGGCCGACTATTCCCGCCGCGAGAAACTGGTCGACATCGCCGCCGCCGATGCCCACGCGGCCAACGACCCCGAATTCGCCGCGCACGGCCTGCCGCCCCACGCCCTGGCCGGCAGCGAAGGCCACAAGAAGATCCGCGAGACCTTCGTGCGCAGCGCGGCGCTGATCCCGGCGCACGGCAAGCGCCGCCCCTGGCCGAACCTGCGCGACCTGCGCGCCTTCGGCGGCCAGCTCCTGCTGGAAAAGACCCAGTTCGACCTCTTCTCGAACCCGGCGCTGCGCGAGCTGCTGCGCGACCTGAACCCCAAGCAGCTGTACTTCTACGGCGCGACGCTGGAGCACGACCTGCGCGCCACGGCGCTGAGTGCGCGCATCATGGGCTACGAGGTCACCATCATCGAGGACGCGGTGGTCGTGCGGGATCCCGCCGAGGCCGCGAAGGTCCGTGGCGAGCTGCTGGGGCGCGGTGTGCGCTTCGCGCCCACCGACGAAGTCCTGATCCAGATCACTCAAATGAAAAAACGACTGGAGCGCTCCGGACGCCAGGCCAGCACCGGCGGCGACGACAACAAGGCCCCCTCGGGAAGGAAGACCTGAGCATGCGCGTCGCGCTGGCCCAGCTGAACCCCACCATAGGCGACTTCCCCGCCATCATCGAGAAGATGGTGCGCGCGGCGCTGAAGGCACGCGGCGAAGGCGCGGAGTTGACCCTCTTTCCCGAATTGGCGCTGATGGGCTACCCGCCTCGAGACCTGCTCGAGAAGCAGGCGTTCCTCGAGGCGATGGAGAAAGCGCTGGAGAAGCTCAAGAAGGCGCTCAAGGGCTTCCCCTCGGTGGTCGGCTACGTGGCGCGGCGCTACGACGGCGTCGGGAACCTCTGCTACAACGCGGCCGCGTTCATCGACGAGGGCGAGGTCAAGGCCGTCGCGCGCAAGAGCCTGCTGCCTACGTACGACGTGTTCGACGAGCGGCGCTACTTCGAGCCCGGCACCGAGTCCACCGTCTTCGGCTTCAAGGGCCTGCGCTGGGGCCTGACGGTCTGCGAGGACATCTGGAACGACAAGGACTTCTGGAAGACGCGGATGTACGACCGCGACCCGATAGAGGAGGTCGTGGCCGAAGGCGCCGACATCATCCTCAACATCAGCGCCTCGCCCTACTTCATGGGCAAGCAGGCGGTCAAGGAAGCGATGCTCAGCAGCCTTGCCCGCAAGCACCGCAAGCCGGTGCTGTACGTCAACCAAGTGGGCGGCAACGACGAACTGATCTTCGACGGACGCAGCATGGCGTTCGACGACCGCGGCAAGATCTTCGGGCGCGCGCCGGCCTTCCAGGAGGCCATCGCCGTCGTGGACGTCGTGGAATACGAAGGCGACGTCGCCGACCGCCTGCCCGACCTGGAGGAATGCCGCCAGGCACTGGTGCTGGGCATGCGCGATTACGGCCGCAAGTGCGGCTTCGACGGCGCCGTGGTGGGGCTCAGTGGCGGCATCGACAGTTCGCTCGTCGGCGCGCTTGCCGCCGAGGCCTTCGGCCCCAGCAACGTCATCGGCGTGGCTATGCCCAGCCGTTTCAACGCGCCCGAAAGCCTGGCCGACGCGCGGCAGATGGCCGAGAACCTCGGCCTGGACTTCCACATCCTGCCCATCGAGAAACCCTTCGGCGCGATCAAGGAACTGCTCGGGCCGGTCTTCGCCGGTCGCCCGGAGGACACCACCGAGGAGAACATGCAGGCGCGCATCCGCGGCATGCTGCTGATGGCGCTTTCCAACAAGTTCGGGCACCTGCTGCTGACCACCGGCAACAAGTCGGAGCTCGCCACCGGATATTGCACGCTCTACGGCGACATGTGCGGGGGCCTGGCGGCCATCAGCGACGTGTACAAGACGACGGTCTACGACCTCTCCCGCCACATCAACCAAACCGCGATCACGGCTCCGATCCCCGAGAACTGCATTACGCGCGCGCCATCCGCCGAACTGCGCGAGAACCAGACCGACCAGGACAGCCTGCCGCCCTACGACCTGCTCGACAAGATTTTGAAGGCCTACGTCGAGGAGGGGCGCGGCGTCGAACAGATTGCGGCCATGGGGTTCGACTTCGACACCGTGCGCCGCGTTGCGCGGCTTGTGGACTATAGCGAGTACAAGCGCCGCCAAGCCGCTCCGGGCCTGAAGATCAGCGCCAAGGCCTTCGGCGTGGGGCGCCGTATCCCCATCGCCCAGCGCTTCCGCGAAGGCGACTGATTCCAATCTCGGTTTGCGAATTTCTGAATTCGGATTTATCCCTGACTCAGTAGCTCCTCATCCCACGTCAAGCAGGTTCCCTCGGCGGTGCGTCGTCGCCGCCCGTCGAGGGGGCGCTGGCGCCCAGCGGGCATCTGGCGCTTCGACCGCCGCCATCGCCGTGCGAGCCTCCTGCTCGATCCCGCGATAGGTCCACGCACGGAGGAAGAAGATCAGCGCGCAGACCGCCACCAGGCCGATGGGGTACCAGAGAAAACGGCCGCGGTGGTAGCGCCAGATGATGGCCAGCGGCGCGTCGGAAAACTCCGCGTCGAGATGAGCCAGCGCCTTCTGCGAAGTCATGTCCGCAACGTAAGGGGCCAAGGCCTCGTTCGACACCAGGTCCGCCATCTGCCGGCCGTAGATTCTCTTCTGGTTGCGATGTGCCTCCTTGAACTCCGCGAGCTGCTGGGCCACCGTTATCGGCTGCGGAGTAGCCGGAGCCTGCACGAACACCGTCATGCCGTTGGTGCCGGTCTGGCGGGTAATGACCGGCGCAACTGCCGAAGGCGAGACCGGCGCTTGCCCGACGACCTGATCCGGCGGTAGGGCTTCCAGCGCCGCGATCTGGGGCTCCAGCGCCAGTACCTTGGCCTCGGCGACCCAACTCTTGTTCCGCATCTGCCTGGCCCGTCTCCACTCATTGTTCGCCTGGGCGACGTTCACGATGGGCACGCCGACGGACGTCAGCAGCAAGCTCACCGCTACGGCGGCGGCGGCGGCACGGCCGCCCGATGCACGGAATCGGATCCAGGAACACTCGATGGCCAGGGACGCGAAGAACACGACCCAAAAGACCAGGGCCGTGCCCAGGGCCACCGTCGTCGCGGCATAGGACTTGCCCACTTGGCCGTAGCGGTGGAAAAATCCGAAGCTCACCGCGACCACAACCGCGGCGAAGGTGGACACGAAGAGCCCATGGGCCAAGCGCCGCCAGGGCTGCAGCGAGCCCTGTGTCCGGTTGCCCTGGCGTTCGCAGGCTTCCTCGAGCGCCAGTTCGCGGCGATGCGGGTGGTCCAGGGACGCCAATATGGCCAACGCAACGCCCAGCACCAGAAAGATCACCGTGGCGTACTGCCACAGGACGCTGGGGGTGAAGAAGCCTTCCCCGCCGCCCGCGGGCACCACTCCGGAGGCAATACGGAAAAAATTCGCCGACAACCCGCCATCGTTGTTGGGCACCGTGCCCAGCGCCATCGCCAGTGCGCTCAGCAACAGGAAGCCCCAGGCTTTTTTCGGCAGCGCGGTATCTTCGGGGTGGTCGAGCCAGCGCGTCGCCGCCCAGACCAGCATCGTGACCACCAAGCCGTGGAAGCAGAGCACGAAGGG
Organism: Planctomycetota bacterium; assembly: GCA_023150555.1. Lineage (GTDB taxonomy): Bacteria > Planctomycetota > SZUA-567 > H5-PLA8 > H5-PLA8 > JAKLKQ01. The sequence continues at coordinate 8,437 of JAKLKQ010000007.1, read as the reverse complement.
CGCTACCAGCCCGCCATAGCCCAGGAACTCGTCGGGAGCGTGCACGTACCCGGACCAGCGGCTGTACGCGCCCTTGGACCAGAAGAGCGCGTTCATCGCGGAGAAGGGCGACACATACTGCAGGTAGCCCAGACCCGGCGTGCGGGAGAACGAGTTCGGCAATGAGTACAGCAGAATGCCCAGGCCGACCAGGCTCATCACCGCGCCGAATCCGCGGAAGGTGGTCGTCGCGCAGGCGAGCAGCCCGCCCAGCGCGTGCACCGTCAGGCATGCGGTTATGATCGACAGCAGCGCCAGCGCCACGTCGCCCGGCGCGTGCCCGCCGGCGATTCCGAAAACCGTGCCCAGGAATAGCAGCCCGCCCGAGAACAGCTGCAACATGTACGCCGGCGCGAACATCTTGCCCAGCACCACGCTAAGGGTGGACATGGGGGACAGGCGCAGGAACTCGATCGTGCCGCCCACGCGTTCCATTGCCATCGAATACGTCGCGTACAACGGTGAAACGATGCCCGACAGGATCAGGGCCGCGACGAAGTACTGGTCGAAGATCGCGCGCAGGCCTTCCTCGAAATCCCGGAAGCCTGGGCGGTCGAAGACCAGCCCGCGCAGGTTGGCGGCCAGCGTGCCCCGCGGATACGGCATCAGCAGCAGGTCCACCGAGGTAACGACCGCCACCAACGCAAAGCCCAGCCAGAAGGCCCCGCGGCGCAGTGCCAGCGCCGGCGTGTGCCGGAAGAAGAACGGAAGCCCGGCGTGGCGCAACAGCGTGCGGTCTTCGTTGGAGGATGGGCTCAAACCTGTTCCCCTATCCGGACGCTGCCCGTCAGGCGCTCGCCGCAGGCATCGCGCCGCTGGGCGGTTCGCTGGCCGCCGCGTTCGACGCGGGCAGGAGTGGGGGCGGCGCCTGCTTCAGCGCCTCCAGCGCCTCCTTTTCCAGCGCGCGGTACGTGCGCCGGCGGAACCAGATCACGAAGGCGCAGGCCATCAGCGGCAGGAGCGGATACCACAGCAGCACCGAGGCGTGGTATTTCAGGATCACCGCGAACGGCGCCGATCGCATCTCCGCACCCAGGTCAGCGTGGGCCTCGGGCGTGGCCATGTCCGCCAGGTAGCGCTCCACACTCGCTCTCTTCCAGCCGAAGCCGTACACCGAATAATATTGTTGCTGCTGCTGAAAGTTATTCTGTAGGGATTCCATCTCCATGCGGTACTGGCCGACGGTCGCGTTGGCCATCGCCGGGTCCTTATAGCGGTTGAAGTAGTATTGAAGGTTATAGAATTGGCCACCCGTGTTTCCCCCCGCCGAGGCGCTGGGTAGCGTGACCGTGCTCAGCAGGGTGTCGTCGGCGACGCCCTGCAACGCAGCGAGTTCCGTCTTTAGGGTCGTGATATTGGCTTGCAGCGCCCACATCTGCGTTTTGTGGTAGTACGCAGACCAGAAGGCGCTGTCCTTCTGCGCCCAGTCGATGAGCGGATACAGCAGCGAACCGACCAAAAGCGCGACCATCACGGCCGCGGCCATCGCGCGGCCGGCCGCCGAACGGTAACGCACCCACGCCGTCTCCAACACCAGACTGAGGAAGAGCACGGCCCATACCCCGATGCCCAGCGTCAGGACCCAGGACCAGAACTCCGGCGTTGTGCCGAATCGGGTGAACGATTGGCAGGCCAGGCCCGCGGCCAGCACGCCCACGGTCAGCGTTCCGGCGAAGTACGCATGGCCCATGCGCAGCACCCGGCCCGTTTCGCGGCCTCCAGCGCGTTCGCTGAATTCCTCCTGAACCAACTCGCGGCGGTGGGGGTGGTCCAGGATCATGAACAGGCAGAACGCAAGCCCGGCGATGAGCACGATACCCATGGCGTTTTCCCAGGAAACACTGGGACCCCAGAACCCCGTGCGCTCGGATGCGCCTGCCACGGACGGGATTGCTGCCTGGGGCATAAGGCCCTGGTTCATGAAGCCTTGGCCCACGCGCTGGCCCGAGTTAGGCACGGTGCCCAGCGCGACCAGGAAGACCAGCCCCAGAAGAATGAGGTAGCCCTTCCTCGGCAGGGCGGTGCCCTCGGGATGGTCGAGCCAGCGCGCGGCCGCCCAGACCAGAATGGCCGATAGCGTCCCGTGGATCAGCAGGATCGACGGCCCGATGGCGCCCCGCAGGCCGAAGAACTCGTCGATGACGCGCCCGTACCACTGGCTGGAAGCGGAATCCTTCCACAGGACGGCATCCATGGTGCCGAAGGGCGACAGGTAACGCATGTAACTCACGGAAGCCTCGTAAAACGCCGCAAAGGGGAGACAATAGACGAGCACCCCGACGCCGATCAGGCCCACTACAGGCCCGAAGCCGCGGAAGGCCGTGGTGGCGCAGGCCAGAAAGGCGCCCGCCGCGTGCACCGTGGCGGTGGCGCACGCGATCGACAGCAGCGTCAGGGAGAGGTCGCCCAGGCCGTACCCGCCGACGAAGCCAATGGCCGCCGCCAACAGCAGCAGGCCGCCCGAGAAAAGGTGCAGCAGATAGGCCGGCGCGAACATCTTGCCCAGCACCACGCTGAGCGTAGACATGGGTGAGAGCTTCAGGAACTCGATCGTCCCGCCCACGCGCTCCATCGCCAGCGAATAGGTCGCATACAGCGGCGCGACGATGCTCGACAGCGCCGTCGAGATCAACAGGAGTTGGGTGGCGATGCCTTGCGCACCGGCCTCGTAGGTCTCGTAGCCCCGGCCCCACCCCAGCAGGTCGCGCAGGTACCGCGGAGTCGATTCGCGCGGGTATGGCATCAGCAGGATGTTGATGAGCACGATCCCGATGATGACCAGGAAGCCGAGCCAGAACGCCCCGCGGCGCAGCGCCAGCGGCGGCGTGTGCCGGAAGTAGAACGGCTGGCCCAGGTGCCGCAGCAGCGTGCGGTCGTCGGAATGCGCGGCGCTCACACCTCGCCCCTTCCGCCGCTGGCCTTGCGGTAGACGTGCTCCAGGTCCACCTCTTCCTCCGCGAAGCGCGTGACCTGGAAGCCCTGCCCCACCAGGTGGCCCAGCAGCGCCGCCCCGGCTTCTTCGCCGCCGGCCAGCTCGAAGGTCAGCGTCACGTCGAGGCGCTTGAGGTTGGTGAGCCCCGGGAACTCCTTCATCAGGAGCTCCGCGCGCGGCGCGTCCTTGAGGAGCTTCAGCACGTAGGCCTTCCCGCCGCGCCCGGCCTCGCCGTACCGCGCCAGCACGCCCTGCTCGCCGGACAGCGGCCCGTACTCCACCAGGCGGCCGTCCTGCATGATCGCGATGTGGTCGCAGAAGTCGGCCAGTTCCTTCAACACGTGGCTGCTGACCACGACGGTCTTGCCCAGGTGCTGCTGGAACTTAAGGAAGTCCCGAAGCTCGGTGCGCGCCACCGGATCCAGGCCGCTGGCGGGTTCGTCCAGAAAGACCACGTCCGGGTCGTGCAGGAAACTCTTTGCCACGCCCAGGCGCTGGCGCATGCCTCGCGAGAGCGCCCCGACCTTCTCCGCGCGCTTGCCCAGCAGGCCCAGGCGCTCCAGGTAGTCCGCGATGCGCTCCGCGGCCAGCCGCGCGTCCAGGCCGTAGGCCCGCGCGAAGAAGTGCAAGTAGCGCTCGACGGGCATGTCCTCGTAGAGCTGAAAGGTCTCGGGTAGGTAGCCGATCTGGCGCCGCACGCCCTCGCGGTCCTTCACCACGTCGCAGCCGCCCACCGTGGCGTGACCGCGGCTGGGGCGCAGCAGCGTGCTGAGCATGCGCATGGTGGTGGACTTGCCCGCACCGTTGGGGCCGACCAGCGCGCAGACCGCGCCGCGCTCGATGGTGAACGACAGCGCATCCACCGCGCGGAAGCTGCCGTAGTACCGCGTCAGGCCGTCGCACGCGATCATGAAGGGCCCCTCCAAAGAATAGGAATACCGTCCTTCTATAATACGAACGCCAGAGCGGGCCTTTTAGGGGTTTTCTTCGGAATGCGCTTCGCTCGGGCAGGTATTCAGATACAGCGCCAGGCCCATGAAGAACGCGAAGGTTCCGCCGATGCCGCGCGCCAAGGGGGTGCCGTACAGCGAGAAGACCAGCGCGCCCGCCGCCGCGCCCAGGCTGGCCAGCGCCAGCGTTCGGCGCACATGCTCGTTGGGGCCGGCTCGGACGAAGGCCGCCAGCGCCGCCGCCGCCCAGGCCAGGAAGACCCAGGCCAATGCAACCATGCCCCAGGCGCCCAGTTCCAGCGCGGTCGTCTCCCACAGCCCGAAGGCCATGGGCTCGTCGCCCTGCGTGCCCCACATGGCCTCGTAGTCGGTGCGCACCGAGGGCTTCTCGTAAGGGCGCTTGTAGTAGTCCGCGGAGATGGCGCCCTGGAAGTTCCCCGCTCCGACGCCGCGCATCCACGTGCCGTCCTGGCGCAGCCGGTTGAGCACCGCCTGGTGCCGGCGCAGGCGGTCGGTCGTAACATCGTCGGGGTACGTGCCTTCGGGCGCGTCGACGGGCACATAGAGCGTAACTGAACGCCACAGCACCTGCGGGTTGTCCCGAGGCAGCCGTGGCAGCAGAACGGTGGTCACGAAGAGCAGCGCTGCTACGGCCAGACCGGCCCGGCGCCAGCGGCCTTCGACGTTGCTCGCACCCAAAGCCCCCGCGACGGCCAGCACGCCCACACTCGCGCCCAGGTAGCCGCCGCCGCTGAGGCACACGCACAGCGCCAGTGTGCCCAACGACAGCGCCGCGAAGCGCACCGCCGGGTCCCGGTCCAGCGCCACAAAGGCGGCACACGCCGGGACTAACATCGCTACCTGCGCGGCCAGATGCCCGCGGTAGGCGTACCAGCCGCCCAGGCGCACGTCGGTGACGCCGCCGGCCAGCGCGAGATCGTCCTCGCCCGGCGCCAGCGGGCGCCCGCGCGGCTGCACGTACTGGTACAACGCGTAGAGGAAGCAAAGCGCGAGCGCGGCGCCCAGCAGCAGTGCCAAGCGCCGGTAGGCCTGCACGCCCGGCACCAGCGCGCGGAAGACCCACACGCCCAGGAAGGCCAGCAGCACGGTGCTGAACCAGGCCGAGCGGTACCACACACCCAGGTCCCTCGGCGTGGCCCACAGGATCGAGGCCACCGCGATGGCAGCCAACACGAGGTTCGGCACGGGCACCGAACGCAGCCGCACGCGACATTTCACGAGTTCGTAGAGCAGGCAGAGCACCATCAGCGGCAGCAGAACGTCGAAAGGCGAGAGGTACAACGGCTTGCCGGTCTCGGCGATCTTCTTCAGGAAGCCCGGCAGCATGCCCTTTAACGAGTCCGGCAGGAGGTCGCGCATCAGCGGCCCGACGTTGGCGCTGAGGGACATCAACGCCACGGTCGCGAGCAGGAGCCACGCACGCACCTTGGCGAAGCGGTCCCCGCCGCCGGCATCGTCCGCCAGTGATGCCACGGGCGCGGGGACGTTGGCTTCAGACGCGTCGCTCATTGAAGTCATAACATACCAACCGTTCGAGGGTTGGCGTGGTCAAAAGTTCAGCGGTGGCCCGGCAAGGAGGTCGGCCAGTCCTTGCACCTCCGCCCTCGCCGCTCACCCCTGCTTTCCGAGCGAAAATGTCTTGGACGATAAGGGTAGCACACCTAGAATCTCCCAAATCGTGCCGTGCGAACGGCTTGGCTGCCCGATTCCATCGCAGCTTTAAACAGGGGACCTTCCGGCGGAAGTCCTGCGCCGCCGGACGGATCGCGGCCTTACATGCTCTTCAACTCCTGGACCTTCTGGGTCTTCTTCTTGGCCGTCATGGGCCTGTACGGCGTGCTGGCGCACCGCTGGCAAAACCGCATGCTGCTGGTCGCCAGCTATGTCTTCTACGGCTGGTGGGACTGGCGCTTCCTTTCCCTCATGGGCTTCAGCACGGTGGTCGACTTCTACGCGGCGACGATCATTGACCGAAACGAAGACCCCGTCCGACGGAGGCGCTGGATGTGGGTCAGCGTTGTTGTAAACCTTTGCCTGCTCGGCTTTTTCAAGTACTACAACTTCTTCATCGACTCTGCCATCTCGGCCCTGGCGTCGATGGGCGTCGAGGCCCATGCTCCGACCCTGACGGTTATCCTCCCGGTTGGCATCAGCTTCTACACGTTCCAGACCATGAGTTACGTCATCGACGTCTACCGCCGGGACTTGAAGGCCGCGCGGAGCATCTCCGAATTCGCGCTGTTCGTGAGCTTCTTCCCGCAGTTGGTGGCGGGGCCCATCGAACGCGCCACGAACCTCCTGCCCCAGGTGCAGCAGCCGCGGCGCATGACCTGGGAGGGCTGGAGCGAGGGCGCCGCGCTGATCGTCGTGGGCCTCTTCAAGAAAGTCGCGGTGGCGGACCTGCTGGCGCCGATGGCCCAGGAGGCCTTCTCGAACCCCTCGCAGTGCACGGGCTCCGCACTGCTGATCGGCCTATATGCTTTCTCCATCCAGATTTACGCGGACTTCAGCGGCTACAGCGACATCGCGCGCGGGCTGGCGCGCATGATGGGCTTTAACCTAATGGAGAACTTCCAGCAGCCGTACTTCTCCGCGAGCATCACCGAGTTCTGGCGGCGCTGGCACATCAGCCTCTCGACGTGGCTGCGCGACTACCTCTACATCCCGCTGGGCGGCAACCGCGGCGGGCCGGGGATGGCGTACCGCAACCTCTTCCTGACGATGCTGTTGGGTGGGTTGTGGCACGGCGCGAACTGGACCTTCGTGGTTTGGGGCGCTCTTCACGGGATCTACCTGGCGGTCCACAAGCGCATCCTCAGCGGCGTAAAGCCTTTCGACGTACCGCCGAAGACCAACGCCAAGCAATGGCTCTCCTACCTGGTGAAGGTCGTCGTCACGTTCCACCTGGTGGCGCTAACCTGGATCTTCTTCCGCGCGGGCAGCTACCAGACCGGCAGCTTCGAGATCGCGTACGCGTACCTGAAGGGCCTCTTGACCTGGCCGTCGTCAAAGGCGCTGGGAACCGATGCGATCTCCTTCGACGCCGACGACATAAACCTGTTCCTGGGCGCGTTCCTGACGTTAATGGTGCTCGTCGACATCCCGCAGTACTGGAAGCGCAGCCACACGGTCATCCTGCAATGGCGCAAACCCTTGCGGATCATAGGGTTTCTGGTCCTGCTCGTGTGGGTGATCATGATGCGGAGAACGGAAAATGTCCCGTTCATCTATTTTCAATTTTGAGTCGTTTCAGGGCTTCAGGCCTCCGTTTCCGGCCACGGCGCTGAGCGTCGTCGCGCTGATCGCCGGGCTCGAACTGGGCCTGCGCGCGCTGCCGGACGCGTGGCTGCTAGTCGACTCGACCAGCCGCCTGGGGCTGACGACCTTCTACGACACGAAGGTCATCCCGCTCTTCGAGCACCCGCAGGTCGTGATCGTGGGCACGTCGCGGGCCGAGGACGCCGTCGCGCCGGCGCCGCTCGACAAGGCCCTGGGCCTGCCCGAATGGAGCACGATGAACCTGGGGCTGGCGGGGGCGCGGCCCTACGACGGGCTGAGCTTCTACGAGGACCACCGCGAGCGGATGAAGCAGGCCAAGCTGGTCATCTACTTCAGCGACGAGTGGCACTTCAGCAGCGGCTGGGGCCTGGGCTGGCGCTACTTCCTGCGCGCGCCGCTGGACGAACGCCTGCGCTTGCTGCCTCCGGGCGCGATGCCGCAACTCCAGAAGCCCGAGGACGTTAGCGACGAAAAGTGGGCCGAGATGGAAGACCAACGGATGAGCATGAAGCACGAGCAACTCGATCTGCTGCGCACGACCATGCTGACCGACTGGGTCTTCCAGATGCGCCTGAAGCTGCGCTACATCCCGAAGGCGATCGCGGTCAACTTTTTCGGCGCCAGCCCGGGCAAGCAACTCGTCATCACCGACGAGCACCTCGTGCAGCGCCCCGAAAAACACAAGGACAAGGAGCTGGGTCCGCCGAGCGAGGAATTGGAAAAGTTCCGCGAACGTGTGGACGGCTTCTACGAGAACTTCGACACGCATCCCCTGATGCTGGAGCACGTTAGAAAGCTGGCGCGGATGGTGAAGGAAGACGGCGGGCGCTTCGTCATTGTGCAGATGCCCAACCGCAAGATCCACCAGGACTGCGTCGAAAAGTACCATCCCGTCGAATACCGGCAGCACGCCGACGCGCTGCACGCGCTGGGTCAGGAACTTGGCGTGCCCGTCTACGTCTACCGCTACCCCAGCGAGTGCGGGCTCGAGGACATCGACTACCTCGACTACGGCCACCTGGCGCGGCGCGGCTGCCGCCGCTTCACGGCCTTCCTGGCCGGCCTCATCAAGCGCGACAAGCTCCTCGAACCGGCCGCCGATCCGAAAAAGTGACGCTCGAAAATTTCTGCGCGTTGCGAACCGACAAAAAACGTCAGTCGCGAAATTTCGCGAGTTGCTCGCGAAATTTCGTGAATCACGAGGTGCTGCGCGACG
>JAKLKQ010000079.1 GCA_023150555.1 Planctomycetota bacterium | reverse complement strand
GCGTTCCCTCGACGCCCCCACAAACTAGGTTTCGGCGGGGTGCCCAAGGGACTTAAGAACTTTTCAACAGAGCAACGTTTTGTCACATCTTGCGGGACCCGTGGGCCGGAACGAGAGGGGCGAGGAAAGGCGTTTCTGGTTTCTGGTTTCTGGCTTCGCGAGTGCCTCAATGAAAAATGACAAAGGTCGCTGACAACTGACCCATGACCGCCCGGCGGGGTGGGCCACCCTTGGAAAAGTTCTCTGCGCACTCCGCGTTCTCAGCGGTTAAGGTCGTTGCCGGGAGATTTCGCATGGCAAAAGCCGACGGGATGAACTACGCGCCGCAGGGAAAAGCGAAGCCGGTGGTTGCGCCGGGGGCCTTCAAGTTCGCCGCAATGGCGCTCGACCACGGGCACATCAACGGCCAGTGCAACGGGCTGGCCGAAGCCGGCGCCGAACTGAAATGGATCTACGACGCCGATGCGGCCAAGGCCGAGAAGCTTCGCGCACGCTTTCCCAACGCCAAGTTGGCGCGCAGCGAGCAGGAGATCCTCGACGACGCCGAAGTGAAGCTCGTCGCAGCCGCCGCCGTGCCCAACCGGCGCGGGCCGCTGGGCTGCCGCGTGATGCGCGCCGGGAAGGACTACTTCACCGACAAGACGCCGTTCACCGAGATGCAGCAGCTCGACGAAGCCCGCCGCGCCGTCGCGGAGACCGGCCGCAAGTACATGGTCTATTACAGCGAGCGCCTGCACGTCGAAGCCGCCGTCTTCGCCGGGCAACTGGTCAAGGACGGCGCGATCGGGCGCGTGGTCCAGACCCTCGGCACCGGCCCGCACCGCTGCTCGCCCGCCAGCCGCCCCGAATGGTTCTTCAAGAAGGCGTGTTACGGCGGGATCCTCTGCGACATCGGCAGCCACCAGATCGAGCAGTTCCTCTATTACACCGGCGCGCAGGACGCGCAGGTCCTGCACAGCAAGGTTGCCAACTACGCCTTCAAGGAGTATCCGGAACTCGAGGACTTCGGCGACGCGACGCTGCTGGCCGACAACGGCGCGAGCGGCTACTTCCGCGTCGACTGGCTCAACCCCGCCGGCCTGCGGACCTGGGGCGACGGGCGCACTTTTTTGCTCGGCACGGACGGCTTCATCGAGATGCGCAAGTACACGGACCTCGCGCGCGACGACCGCGGCGACTGGCTGTTCCTCGTCGACCGGAAGGGCGAGCGGGAGTTCCAACTCGCCGGCCAGGTCGGATTTCCGTATTTCGGCCAGCTGATCCTGGACTGCCAGAACCGCACCGAGCACGCCATGACGCAGGCGCACGCCTTCAAGGCCGCCGAGTTGTGCCTGATCGCGCAGGAAAAAGCGCTGCGCGTGGAGTAGAAGGGCGGGAGGTGGGGGTGGAGTGCCGTGACGGTTATGCGGAAATCCGTGAACCGCCGGCGCATCGCTGCGTTAGGTGTTACCAACGGGAATGGGCGGCAGGGAGAAGGCCGTCCCGTCGTGACTGGATAAGCGCTCGATTAACCGGCGGGAGGATCGCCCAATGGTTCTGTGCCGAGCCGCTCGCATACTTTGCCTTCTTTGGGCGGTTTGCCTGCTTGATTCCGCGTGTGCCACCGAGGAGGCCAGTAAGAACCCATTGGCCACGGAAGCCGTTGAAAAAGTTGCCCGTTACCTGGAGCTTCCGCGGGTAAGGAGTTTGTTCAGCGAAACAGAATTTTCCGAGCTTCGTGGATGGGAAAAGACGCTGAAGGCCCTGGAGGACCTCAAGCCGGAAGACCTGCAGCAGATAGCTCGGGACCCGCAGAACAGGTTCCTGGTGCGACGGATTGCCGAGATGCAGCTGGGTTTTTCAGAAAAGAACAAAGTTATCCAGAGCCAACCGCAGAATTTTTGGCCCGTCGCCGGGATGAGTCCATGGCAAAGGGAGGAACGACAACAGCAGGCTCTACTGACGTATGGAACGGCTGAGTATAGACTTTACTGGGAGCATCAGGCGGTCTTCGGCCAGGCAATCGGTCTTACATTATTCCTGAAAGCAATTGTTCGAACCCAATCGGAGGAGTCTTTGCCCCTTTTGGAAGATATGTATAAGTGGAAGCAATATCGCGTGGAGGAGGCCGGACTCGCTTTGCCGGTCCGGCAAATGATCAGGGACGTTCTCTTCGATTGGGTTTGCTCGAAGACGCTCTTTGCTCTTGCCCGAATCTGGGACGACCCTAGCAATAGTCCTGAGGAAAAGGAGCTGATCGTTACGGCGCTATGTACCAAACCCAAGTGGCATCCATTCATCGAGAAAAACAAGGCGTCAGAGGACGAAGTCGTTCGTCGCTTTCAGGACACGGTCAACGAGAAAAGAGTTCAGTTGGGGCAGTCCCTCGAGGTCAAGGTCGAGAGGCTGGAAAAGACGACGCCTTCCGAAGGGCCGGAAGAGAAGACTGAAGAATGAGGTGCCGTGCCGGAGTTGTGCGGGGCTTCGTAACTGCGGCGCATCCCTTCGGGGTGGGCCATCCATAGAATTGTTCTCATCTTCCGAAGCAGGCCTAGCACCTCAAAACGCGTGAGCGGGTGGCACGGGTTGTTAACCCGCGCATTTTTGCTTTGGACAGTCACGCGGAGGCTCGCCGACGGAGTCCGGTTGGGCTTCGATCGTTTCAGGGGTAATGCGCGCCGTTGTTCGCCATACATGCGCGGGTTGGCAACCCGCGCCACCGCAAGCGGCTTCGCGGCCGATCCAATCCCAACTTACGAAGGGAAGCGTGTTGCGGAAACGCGACACACCCGCCGCGAGGGGTCTCGCGGGGGACGGGCTGCTGGCCTACGCGTCCCGGGTCCGAATCAGGCGCCTTCGCCCACCGCGCGCTGTTTGGGCTTGGCCGCAGGCTGCGCGGCCGGAATCTCGGCGCGCGGCACGGCGGCCGCTAGGCCCAGCAGGCGGTCGACCTCGTCCCGCGTCAACCCCAGGCCGTCCTGCAGCAGGATGCGCGAGCGCATCGAGGGCTTGATCAGGCCGCGTTCCAGCCGGTGCAGCGTGGCGGGGCTGAGGCCCGTCTGCTTGCTGAGGTCGCGAAGGGTGAGGCCCTTGCGGATTCGATAGGCGACCAGGTCGGCGCCCGGGCTGCGAGCATATTCTTCCATGCGTTTCCTCTCCCGCTGCACAGAGCGCCACCGCCCGTCCAGCGTGGGCGTTCCCCAGGGCTCTGCGTCTTTGGCCAAAACAGTATCGCACATCTCTTTTCTTTTTCGAGCAAAAGAAAACAGATACGCAATGTAGCAGTCCGCTCCTATGTAAAAACGCGCTGCGCGTCCGTTCGTTCTCGAAATTCCGGCAACACCTTCAACAAAAAGGACGCCTGAAATGCCGCCGCCTTCGCCGCGCCTTAAACCCGCCCGCGACCGGCAAGGCGATAGCGGTTAGGATACGCTCCGATGCCGCCGCTGCGTCCCAGCGCGCCGCCCGCCGCGCGCCCCAAGCCCCGCCGCCTGACCTGCCACGGCCAGGCGCGCGTCGACGAGTACGCCTGGCTGCGCGAGCGCCGCAATCCGGCCGTGCTGCGCTACCTCAAGGCCGAGAACAAGCACACGCTGCTGGCGCTCGCCGACACCGGGCGCCTTCAGCGGCGCCTGTACCGCGAATTGCGTTCGCGCTTTCGCGAGACCGACTGTTCGGTCCCCAGCCCGCGCGACCGCTGGTATTACTTCGAACGCACCAAGGCCGGGCGCAACTATCCCGTCTACTGCCGGCGGCGCGGCGAGCACGGCCGCGAGCAGGTGCTGCTGGACCTCAACCGCCTCGCGCGCGGCAAGCCCTACCTGGACCTCGCCGCCTTCGCCGTCAGCCCCGACCAGAACCTGCTGGCGTATGCCCTGGACTACACCGGCGACGAGGTCTACACGCTGTACATCAAGGATCTTTCGACCGGCCGCCTGCTGGCCGACCGCATCCGCAAGATGCACGGGGAGGCCGAGTGGGCCGCCGACAACAAGACCCTCTTCTATACGGTGGCCGACGCCTGCCAGCGGCCCCACCGCATCTGCCGCCATGAACTTGGACGCCCGGTCTCGCGGGACGTTCCGGTTTTCCAGGAAGACGACGAATCCTTTCACGTGGGGCTCTCGAAGACCGGCTCCGAGGCCTGGATCCTGGCCACGCTGGAGAGCATGGTCACGTCCGAGGTCCACGTGCTGCCCGCGGCCGAGCCGCGCGGGCGCTGGCGCTGCCTGCGCAAGCGCCGGCGCGGGGTCAGCTATCACGCCGAGCACGCCGGCAACCGGTTTTACATCCGCAGCAACGAGGGCGCGAAGAACTACCGGCTGCTCTCCGTGCCCGCCGCCGCGCCGCCGGGCGCGCCGTGGCGGGTGGAGATTCCGCACCGCCGCAGCACGGTGCTGGAGGAGGTCGAGGCCTTCGAGCGGCACCTCGTGCTGTACGAACGCGTCAACGGCCTGCAGCGCCTGCGCATCTACGACGTGCAGACGCGGCGTTCGCACACCATCGCCTTCGACGAAGCGGCCTTCAGTGTGGGCTCGAAGGACAACTACGCCTACTATACCAGCGAGTTCCGCTTCTCGTACGCTTCGCCGAAGACGCCCGAGTCCGTCTACCTCTACGACATGGAACGCCGCACGCGGAAACTGCTCAAGCGCGACCGCGTCGGCGGAGGCTACGACCCGCAGCGTTACCGGCTGCAGCGGCTCTACGCCCGGGCCGCCGATGGCACGCGCGTGCCGATCACCTTCTTCGCGCGGCGCGACCGCCCCAACGACGGCACCGGCGCGGTGCTGCTGGACGGCTACGGCGCGTACGGCTACCCCAACGAGGCGGGCTTCTCGGCGGGCTGGCTGAGCCTGGCCGACCGCGGCGTGGCCTGCGCTATCGCGCACGTCCGCGGCGGCGGGGAAGGGGGCCAGGCCTGGTGGGAGGCCGGGAAACTCCTGCGCAAGAAGAACACCTTCAACGATTACCTGGCCTGCGCGAAGTTCCTAGTGCGCGGCGGCTACGCGGCGAAGGGGCGCATCGTCGCGCGCGGCGAGTCTGCCGGCGGCCTGCTGGTCGGCTACGCGCTCAACGAGGCGCCGGAGCTCTTCGGCGCGGCCATCGCCGACGTGCCCTTCGTGGACGCGGTCAACACGCTGCTGGACGTGAAGCTTCCGCTGACGGTGCTCGAACACGACGAATGGGGCGATCCGCGCAGGCCGCGCTTCTACCGCTACATCAAGTCCTACGCGCCGTACGAGAACGTGAAGGCGCAGGCGTATCCGCATCTGCTGGTGCTGGCCTCGCTGAACGACCCGCGCGTGCCGTACTGGGAGCCCGCGAAATGGGTCGCGCGGCTTCGCGCGCACGGCACGGGAAAGAAGATGCTGCTCTTGAAGACGAACCTCGCGGCGGGGCACGCGGGCGCGTCGGGGCGCTATGAGGAGTACCGGGACGCGGCCTTCAACTACGCGTTCGTGCTGAAGGCGCTGCGGGCCGACGGCTGGCGTCCGCTGGCCCGGTAGGCGGCCCGCAGCGGCAACTCGTGCGTTTATAAGGTGTTGCGAGGACAAGGCCGGCGGAGCTTGAACCCCTTGCAAGGCCTCTAAAGGCTTGCCGCTGGACGTTTTAAGTGCCGAGTTTTCAGCCTTGACACTCTTTCGCCGCCTAAATACTATCTCTATGCCTTTTCAGGACTAACGCGATTTCGACCGCACGCGTCAGGGAACGAATCCCTAGCCGTTTGCGGTGTTCGCTTTCGGGCGTTTGCGCATGCAACCGCGGAGGCGAACAGAGGCGTACTTGGGGAACGTCAGGGGCGCTTCATGGGCGCTCCCGCTCGGAGGAGAATCGATGATGTCGCCATTCCGCGGCTTGCCGTCCCGGTCCCTGGCCTGCCTGCTGCTTCTGGCGGGCGTGGTGTCGGTCTTCGCGCCGGCGCAGGCGCAGGCCGAAGAGGACCGCACCGCCCAGGTGGAGGCGCTCTTCCGCGAGGGCGTGGACCTGTTCCAGCAGGGGCACTTCGCCGAGGCCCAGCAGAAGTTCCGCCGGGTGCTTGAGCTCGAGCCCCGCAAGGAACTGGCCGCGCGCCTGGTCGACGAGTGCGGCACGGCCATGATGGCCAAGATGATGGCCGAGCCCCGCATGGGCGCCGAGCCCACGCGCATCTGGGAGCTGTACCGCAAGTACTACATCGGCAAGCTGAACGACGCGCAGTCGATCCAGAAGATGGCCGCGCGGGTCGTCGACCCGGCCACCAGCGAGGACGAGCGCGCGCGGCTGTACCGCGAGTTCGTCGAGCTGGGGCACTACGGCGTCTCGGCGCTGGCGCCCTACCTGAACGACGCGCAGCACAAGGATTTCCAGGCTCACGCCCGCGTCGTCCTGGCTCGCATGGGCCAGAAGGCCACGCTGCCGCTGATCGAGCTGCTGGGCCACAAGAGCGAGCTGATGCGCCAGAACGCGATCCTGACGCTGACGGACATCATGCCCCACGACGACCGCCCCATCGCCGCCCTGAAGGCGCGCCTGGAAGACGAGAAGGAACTGGACAGCACCAAGCGCTACGCCACCCGCGCCCTGGAGCTGATCACCGGGCTGCGCGCCGAGAACCTGAAGACCGCCGCCGAGTACTACTACGACGCCGCCAACCGCTATTACCTCGAACGCGCCGGCGTGGTCGACGAAGCCGAGATGGTCGACGGCTACATCTGGCACCTCAACGAGGCCGGTGACCTGGTCGCGGTGCTCTTCCCGATCTGGTCGTGGAACGAGCAGATGGCCGAAGAGCAGGTCCTGCGCGGCATGGCCCTGCAGAACGACAAGCGCGACTTCTACCCGCTGGCCGCCTGCATCTACGCGGCCCAGTTCACCGAGGTCGAGAGCCTGGTCGAGGTCATCTCCGAGGCGCCCTCGCGGCACTTCTTCAGCGAGGAAGAGAAGAACACCCTGCAGGTCTGGAAGGACAAGCTGGTCGACTGCAAGAACCTCGCCGCCGCCTGCGGCAAGTACTACGTCAACGAGGCGCTGTGGAAGACCCTCTGGGACATGAAGCGCTACAAGGCGCACCCGCGCCTGCCGGAAGTCGCGGTCTTCCTCTGCCGCATCCTGCGCTACCTGGACCCCGAAGGCGAGCTGCTCGACGCGCCGCCGGCCCCCGCGCCAGCGCCGGCTCCGGTGGAAACGCCGCCGTCGCCGCCGGTCGCCACCACGATCGACATCATCCCGCCGCACGCCAACGTCCCGCCCTTCGGCACGCAGCAGTTCAAGGCCGTCACCAAGGACCAGTACGGCAAGGTCATGAAGGGCATCACCTACCTGTGGGAGTCCAAGCAGGTCGAGGGTGAGGAAAGCGGCGCGAAGATCGACGGCACCGGCTTCTTCACCGCCGGCAGCAAGAAGGGCCGCTACGACATCTCCGCCAAGGCCGACCTGCCCGCCGAGGAAAAGGCCCCCGGCGCCGAGGGCAAGGCCGAAGCCCAGGCCGAAGCGCCCAAGGAACCCGGCGCGACCCCGACCCGCCCTTCCGAGCCCAGCCAGTTCCGCCCCGAACCGACCGAGCTCAACACCCGCTCGGCCCTGGTCGGCGCGATGTACAGCGAGAACCAGAACGTGCAGTACGCCGGCGCCCTGGCCCTGGCCGGCATCAACAAGTTCCCGGTCGCCTGGTTCGGCTCGGAGAAGGTCGCGACCCTGTTGGGCCGCGGCGTCAGCGAGAACAAGCCCATCCAGATCCTGGTCGTCGAGGAAGACCAGAACGTGCGCAACGAACTGCGCTCGGCCCTGGAAGCCCTCGGCTACGGCGTCACCGACGCCGTCAACGGCCGCGACGGCATGGTGAAGGCCCGCGAGTTCCCGCCCAAGGACGTGATCGTCGCCAGCGACCGCCTGCGCAGCGATCTGACGCCCGAGCAGCTGATCGAGGAACTGCGCGGCGTGGTCTACACCCGCTACGTCCCCGTCGGCATCCTGCACAACACCGTCAATCGCAACGCCACCCAGGCCCGCTTCGGCGCCGAGACGGCCCTGGTGGAACGCGAGGCCAAGGCCGACGACCTCAAGAAGCAGATCGAGGACCTCGCCGCCAAGCGCCAGGCCGAGCAGATTCCCAAGAAGCACGCCCACGACATCGCCCGGTCCTGCGCCGAGGCGCTCAGCGCGCTGCACCTCAACTGCACCAACATCCTGCTGGCCGACGCCGTGCCGGATGCCAACAACGCGCTGATCAACCGCCCCGACGACATCCGCGTACCGGCGGCGGCCTTCCTGGGCAACGCCAAGGGCGGCGCGATCAAGGAAGAGGTCGCCACCCGCCTGCGCGAAGTCTTCTTGAACAAGGAAAACGCCGTGCCCATGCGCCTGGCCGCCCTGAAGTCCCTGGGAGAGGTCAAGCCCGAGGCCTACCAGGACGACTACCTTAAGGCGCAGCTCGACGAGAAGGAATGGGAGCTGCAGTTCCGAAGCGCCATCAACTTCGGCCTGCACGAGCGTCAGAACAAGGAGCTGTACCAGTTCCTGCGCGAGAAGCGCGTCGAGCGCGAGAAGAAGGAGAAGTAAGCGCAGGTCCTGAAACCGGCCAAGCATTACGGGGCGGCGCCCGAAAGGGTGCCGCCCCGTTTTCTTTTTGCAGTGGCTTGCTCTGTCGGAATCCAGGCGTATCTGGCTGCTTTTAAAGCGCCCGAAGGGCGCGATCCCGGCGTAAGCCGGGGGACCGCGTTTCAAAACGAATGCGAGCCCCAGCGGGGCGACATTGAATGCGCGCCTCGACAGCACGGGGTATGTCGCCCCTGCGGGGCTTGGTACCGATGGTGCGCAGGCTCTCACGGCTCACGCCGTGGGCTACTGAATGACGCCCCTGGCGGGGCTATTATGGCCGTCCTATCCCTTCAATTCGGTTCGAATCGGCACAGGAAGTTTTTCGACAAAGCAGCACTGGGTCAGTGCCCCGCCAGCTCTCCCAGGGCCTCGGCGGCCTTCAGGGCGCGCGCCGAACGCTGCAAGCCCTTCGTGTTGCGCGCCATCACCAGCGCGAAGTAGGCCTCCAGCAGCCGGTAGGGCACGCGCTCGATCTCGCCGTGCCGCGCGCGGTAGTGCCCGCGGAAGCGCGTGCGCAAATCCAGCATGCGGAAGGGCCGCAGTTCGGGCGCCTCCCAGCGCACGCGCACCTTCCAGCCGCCGTTGCCGTCGGTACCCGCGTCCACCAGCTCGTTGCGCAGCGCGAAGAGTTCCCCCGTGGCGAAGGACTCGTACTTCACCAGATCGAAGAGCGCCGGGCCGGCGCTGACGCCGGCCACCGAGACCGGGTCCAGCAGCACCAGGCGCTTGGCGCCGGCGGGCGCGTTGGCGTCGTAGAGGATGTTCTCGAGGAACAGGTCGCCGTGCAGGCGCACGGCCGGCGCGGTGCCCAGGGTGTTGAAGACCCGTCGCTGCACGGCCAGATGCTGGAAGGCGCGGCCGGGGCCGGGCAGGCGCTGGCCGTTGATCTGCACCGTCTCGGCGGCAATGAGCCCGCGCAGTTCGGCGTCGGTTTCCAGTTCGGCCAGGGCTTCGCGGATCGTCTTCTCCACGTGCGAGGCCAGGGGCGGGGCGTTGTTCGCGGGCACGTGCAGGTGCCGGAAGACCACCTTCGCCAGATCCTCCTGAAACTTGTCGGCCTGCTTCTGCTGCAGGCTGCCGTCCAGGATCTGCGCGGCCGCGTCGCGCAGGTTTTCGTAGAATGGCATCTCGTAGCCCAGGGATTCGGTCTCGACCCAGGCGTTCAGCACTTCCGGAAACCAGCCCTGTACGGCCGGCGGCAGCGTGCGCAGGTAGTGGATCTCCGCGCGCAGGGTCTGTACGCCCCAGGGGCCGGAGGCGGCGCCCTTGCTGAATTTTCGCACGCGGCGGGTGCCGTCTTCGAGTTCCACGACCTCGGTGCGGTCCCAGTAGCCGTCCTTCAGGACGCGCTCGACGCGGGCGGGGGCGGGGCCTTCGGGCATGGCGGGAGCGCTCAGTTCTGGCCCGTGGCCGCGGCGGGGAGCGAATTGTCGATGGGGATCGCGCCGTCCTTGCCGACCTGGTAGCCGAAGCGCTTGTGGTAGTACTCGGCGGGCTTGAACTCGTCGCCGAAGCGCCGCAGATGCTTCTGCAGTTCGCCCTTGAGGTACGCCTGCGCGGGCGCGTGTTCGATCAGGTTGACCAGGTTGCGCTGCTGGAAAGGATCGCGCGGGTTGTCGTACAGGAGCCACGGCCCGTCGAGGTTCTCAACGTAGGTGTAGCGTTCGGTGCGCACGGCGCGCCAGGGCTGCCCGCAGTACTCGCTGAAGGTCGCGATCGCGCAGGCCAGCGTCGACGACGGCGCCTCGTGGCGCTTGCCCGTCACCGCGCCCGACAGGTCCAGGCCCTGCACCGTGGACGGGACCTTCACGCCCATCAGCATGAGCAGCGTCGGCATCAGGTCCCAGCCGTTCAGCAGCGCCGGCACGCGCTTGGCGTCGCCCCGCGGCGTGCGCAGCAGGAACGGCACGTTGATCGACTCCTCCCACGGCAGCTGCTTGCGCTGCATGCCGTGGCTGCCCAGCATGTCGCCGTGGTCGCTGGTGAAGACGAAGAAGGTGTTGTCCAGCTGCCCGTTGTGCTGCAGGCCCTGCAGCAGCCGCCCGACCTGTTCGTCCAGCGCCGAGACGTGCGCGTAGTAGCCCTGCAGGTCGTCGAGGTTGGGCTCGGGGCAGTTCTTGCGCACCGGTACCTGGTTGCGCGGGTACAGGTCCAGGAACGGCTGCGGCACCTGGCGGTAGGGGTTGTGCGGCGGGCCCCAGCTCAGGAAGAGCGCGAAGGGGTCCTTGCCCTGGCGCTTCATGAACGCCAGCGCCTCGGCCGTCTGCATCTCCGCGTCGTAGCCCGGCCAGTACTCCGGCACCGGCTGGTCGTGGTAGTAGATGCTGTGCATGTACTCGTGCGAGCAGTTGGCCACGGCCCAGAAATCGAAGCCTTGCCGCCGCGGGCCCGGCGGCGTGAAGGCCTTGCGCTTGGGGCCGTCCAGGTGCCACTTGCCGATGTACCCGGTGTGGTAGCCGGCTTCCTTCAATACGGTGCCGAAGGTTGGGCGGTCGGTGGGTAGCCGCACGTCGTTCAGGTACAGGCCGTGCGCCAGCGGGTACTGCCCGGTCAGCAGGCAGGCGCGCCAGGGCGTGCAGACCGGCGTGCCCGAGATGCAGTTCGGGAAATGGAACGACTGCTGCGCCAGGCGGTCCAGGTACGGCGTGTGCACCGCCGCGTTGCCGCCGAAGCCGGTGGCTTCGGCGCGCATTTGGTCGGCAAATACGAAGACGAGATTCGGTTTCGGCATCGGGTCTCTTTCCTGGAAGCGCTCCAACATACTACACCAAGCCGGGCTGTACGTAGGAGCAAGACAGCTTCTTTCCTACGGGCTTGTTGGGATTGCGCCTCCCGCGTACGATGCCGCAGATGCCTCCTTATATAGATCCGAATCCGGCCCCGGTCCGAGCGGTCCTCCCGGCCCTGCTGCTGGCCCTGGCATTGGGCTTGGGGCTGGCGGTGCTGCCGGGCTGCAAGCGTTCGGCGCCTGCCCCAGGCGAGGTGCCGGTCGAAGTCGCCATCGCCGAGAGCAGCCAGCTCCTGGACGGTTTCGAGGGCCCCGCGTACAGCGTCTGGGCCTTCGACTCGGCCGACGACGAGGCCGACGCAGCGTACGTTTCCGAAGGCGCCACGCAGGGCGAACGTGCGCTGCGCCTGACGCTGCGCGGGAAGGGCGCCAAGGGCAAGATCCAGCTGCGCCGCGAGATCGAGCTGGACCTCTCGAAGGCCGCGGCGTTGAGCCTCGACGTCACTAGCTCGGCCGCGGGGCTTCAGGTCGCGCTGGCGTTGAAGGGCGATCCCGACAACGTGTACCAGGAGGCGCAGCCCATCGAGCTGAAGGCGGGGCTCAACAAGACCGTGCGCTTCCGGCTGCTCGCGCCGTACTGGAAGAACGCCGCCTCCGGCTGGGCCTTCGGCGCCCCGCCGGTGAACCTCTCCGGTGTGCGGCGCGTGATGCTGCTCTTCTATACCGGCGAGGCGTCGTCCGGCTCTGTGCTCATCGACAACCTTAAGATCGAAGGCGCCGCGGGCGCGCTGGCCACCGTGATGCGCGCCTGGCGCCCGAAGATCCTGCTCCATTCGCCGCTGCGCGCGTGCGAACAGTTCTCGCCGCAGGAATACGGCCTCGTCTTCCGGGCCAGTTACAGCAACGTCTTCGATCCGCGCGACATCGCCGTGGGCCTGCACGTCGAGACGCCCGGCGGCAAGACGCTCGAGATTCCCGGCTTCTTCGCGGGGCTCAGTCCCATCAAGCTGCCGCCCGCCGGCGAGGCGGTAGGCCCGGTGCCGTTGTGGGGGCCTTTTGCGGAGTCCGCGGTAAAAGAAAAGAACGCCGCCGAACCCGAGGCTGTGCCGGTCTGGTCGATGCGCTTCGCGCCTTCGGAGGTTGGGCAGTACCGCGCGCAGTTCTGGGTGCGCAACGCGCAGGGCGAGGAGCGTTCGCCGCTGCAGGCCTTCGTCGTCGCGCCGCAGGACGCCCAGGCTGTGCCGCCGGGCGTGCGCGGCGGAGCGGTGCGCATCGCGCGGCACGATCCACGGCAGTTCGAGCTTCAGGACGGCACGCCGTTCTTCTGGCTCGGGCAGAACGTGGCCTGGGCCACCGACTTCAAGCCGTACCTCGAACGAATCGCGGCCTACGGCGGCAACACCTGCCGCGTGTGGCTCTGCCCGTGGGGCCTGAACCTCGAGCGCAAGACCGAGCCCGGCGTCTACGACCTGGCGGTGGCGCGGCGCATCGACGAGTTGCTCGCTGCGGCCGAAGCCACGGGCGTGCGCATCGTCTTCTGCTTCACGTTCCACGGCGCGACGGCGAGCTTCTGGCACGACTCGCCCTACGCAGCGGCCAACGGCGGGCCGTGCCTGCGGCCCGAGGACTTCTGGACTGACCGCCGCGCGCGCCGGCAGTTCAAGGGCCTGCTCGACTACGCCGCCGCGCGCTGGGGGGCCTCGCCGGCGCTGCTTTCGTGGGAGTTGATCAACGAGATTGACCTGGCGAAGTTCGAACGCCCCGGCGACGCCTCCGCCTGGGTGCGCGAGATGGCCGGCTACCTCAAGGGCGCCGACCCGCACGGGCACCTGGTCACGGCCAGCGTCACGCGCGCGTCCTTTGAAGAAGAAATGTGGGACGATTCCGGTCTGGACGTCGTCTGCGCGCACGGTTACGGCGCGGACGTGCCGGCGGTGCTGTACGAAGCGGCCCAGGCGCGCGGCGCGCGGGCCAAGCCGTTCGTGCTCGCGGAGTTCGGCGGCGGCTGGGAGCCGGCGGCCGACCAGCCCGACGCGCAGGGGATCCGGCTTCAGGCGGCGCTGTGGCTCAGCGCGTGCTCGCCTTCGGGCGGCGCGGCGCTGCCGTGGTGGTGGGACACGCACATCCAGGCGCACGACCTCTACAGCCGCTTCGCGGCGCTGGCGCGCTTCCTGAAAGGCGACGACCGGCGCGGGCGCTACGGCACGTGGGTCAAGCGCGACGTGGGCTCGGCGCAGGTCCACGGGGCGATGGACGAGGCCGGGGCGCGGCTGTACGTCTTCCGGCCCGGCTGGGTGCGCGCGCCGGAGACCCGCCGCGGGAAGGTGCTCGACGCGCCCGCGTCCCTCACGTTACGGGGTGTCCTTGACGGGGCGTATCGCGTAGAATACTGGGATGCCGATGCGGGCAAGCCGGTGCAGGAACTGAGCGTCGACGCCAAGGACGGCGTCCTGGCGCTGACGCTGCCGGCGCAGGAAGCGCCGCTGGGCGTGAAGGTGGACCGCAAGGAGCGGGCCGAGCCGTCGCTGGGGCCGTGAAGCGAACCGGAAGGGAGAGCCATGCCGATGAACGCGCGCAGGACGATTCTCTTGGGCGGCGCCGTGGCCGCCGCGATGCTGTGCGGATGCCGCAGCCCGGACACGAAGAAGGCGATCGCGCAGTCGCAGCTGGTCGCGGAGGACTCGCGCAAGGCCGTGCGCATTCCCGACCACTGCACGCAGCACGAGGCCCGCGCGGCCATGGGGCGCGATCCCGACGAGATTCGCCGCGACGGCGACTACGTGATCCACTACTACTTGGTGCGCGGCGCGGTGGAGGGTGAGGCCCTGCGGCTGGTCTTCCGCGACGACCGGCTGGTCTCGCGCTCGGTGATCAAGACCAACCCGCAGTAATTCCACTCTTCCCGGACGCATGACCATGTCCAGCGGCGCGCGGCCCGTCGTTTTCGTCACCGGCGCCTCGGCGGGCATCGGCGAGGCCTGCGTGCGGGCCTTCGCGGACGCCGGCTGGGACGCGGCGCTGGCGGCGCGGCGTGTCGAGCGCCTGGACGCCCTGTCGAAGGAACTCTCCGCGAAGCACGCGGGCGCGCAGTTTTTTTCCGTAGCGTGCGACGTCACGGACGACGCGTCGGTGGCGCGGGCCTTGGAGGCCGCCGGTAAGCGTTTCGGCCGATTGGACGCGCTGGTGAACAACGCCGGCTTCGGCGTCTACGGAACCGTCGCCGATACGCCGCTGTCGCACTTCCGAGAGAACATGGAGGTGAACTACTTCGGCGTGCTGCGCTGCACGCAGGCGGCGCTGCCGCTGCTGCGCGCGGCGGCGAAGGCGCCGCGGGGCGGCAAGCCGGCGGTGGTGATGCTCAGCAGCATCGTGGGCAAGCGCGCCTTTCCGGGTTCGGCGGCGTACAGCGCCTCGAAGTTCGCGCTGGAGGGCCTCAGCGAGGCCTTGCGCGTGGAAGTGGCGAACGACGGGATCACGGTCTCGGTGATCAACCCGGGCGTGACGAAGACCGAGTTCTTCGACGTGGTGAAGGGCGAACGCCCCGCCGGCTACCGCCCGCCGGAGAACGGGATGCCGGCGGAGGCCGTGGCGCGCGTGGTGCTGAACGCGGTGCGCCGCCCGCGCCGCAACGTTTACCTGACGCGCGACGGCAGGCTGGCGGTGCTGCTGCAGTGGCTCAGCCCGCGCACTCTGGATTTCTTCGTGAAGCGGATGTGGGGCAGGAAGAAACGGTAGCAGTTGCTACAAGCTGCCCAGCAGGCCCAGCAGCCCGATCTTGTGCTCTTCGGACTTCACGCACAGCACCGGCAGCGGCGAATCGCGCACGATCTGCAGGGCGACGCCGCCGATGAAGAAGGCGGCCAGGCGCGAGCGCCCGTGCGTGCCGATGATGATCAAGTCGCGCTTGCGGTCCTTGGCGACCTTGATGATCGTTTCGGCGACCGGGCCTTCCTCGATGACCGGATCGAAGCGGATGTCGGGGACGGCGGCCTTCTTGAGGGTCTTGTCCAGGTCCTGCTGGTGGATCGCGCGGATCTTGTCGCGCGCGGACTCGTAGCTCATGCCCGCCTCCAGGTACCCGACGGGCACCTCGTAGGCATTGACCACCGTGATGTCCTTCGATTCCTCGCGCCGCGCCAGGTCGATGGCCCACTCGAGCCCCGTCGTGGCGCAGGTGCTGCCGTCCACCGCGCACAGCAGGTGGATCATGTCGTGCGAGGCCACCGTGGGCGGCGCGACCAGCACGCTGACGGGCGACAGGCGCAGGACCTGCTCGGCGACGCTGCCCAGGATCAGGCGGTCGATCAGTCCGCGGCCGTGGCTGCCGATGCAGACCAGGTCCACCTTGCGCGCCTTGATCAGCTTTAGCGTCTCGGTGGCCGGCTGGCCCTTCTTGATGATCACTTCCACCGGCACGGCGCGGGCCTTGTGCAGGTGCGCCAGTTCGGCCTGGACCTTCTCCTTGGCCTCCTTGGCCAGCCTTCGGGCCAGGTCGCCGGCCAGGAAATCGTAGCGCTCGTCCACGCCCTGAACGAAATGCGCGACGAGCAGCTTGGCGTCGTGGGCCTGCGCCAGTTCGGCGGCGATGGCGAGGGCCTGCTGCCCGCAGGCGGTCAGGTCGGTGCTGCAGAGCACCGTCTTGAGGCGGACCTGCTTCGAGGCGGCACTCTTAGCCTTGGCGGCCGGCTTGGAAGCCTTGGGCTTGCTGACCTTACGGGTGGACTTGGCCATGGCTGGCTCCAGAGGTGTTGATCGCGAATTGGGGCTAAAAGGGGAATCTAGCACACTGCCCGCACCGGTCCAGATCGTGTTTCAGCGGTTTGGGAACATGCTGGGCCCGCTGCCGGGCTTGTTGACGTTCGAGAAGTAGCCGTCGGCGGTGGGCGCGGGCTCGGGCGCGCCGTTTTCGGCGGGGGCGGGCTCGGGCGCGGGGGATTCGTGGTCGTGGTGCGGGCGGGGGCGGGGCAGGTAGTAGACGGGGTAGCCGTAGTACCAGGGACTCGGCGAGTAAAGGCTCCTGCGCTGGCGCTCCAGGTCGGCCCAGGCCGCGTCGAGTGCCGCGCGTTCGTCCAGCGCCTGCTGGGTCTTGGCGCGCAGCAGATCCTGTTCGGCCTCGAGTTTTTCGATCTGCGCCTGCTTCAGCTTCGCCTCGGCGGCCTCGCGGTCGGCTTCCAGGCCGGCGATGCGCGCGGTCTCGCCGGCGCGCACGGCGTCGTCGCGGGCCTCGGGCGTCACCCACTGGCCCTCGTACTGTACCAGGCCCATGGCGCGGTGGCGTTCGGCACCGGTGACCCAGCGCCCGTCGTGGCGCACGTAGCCCAGGGCCTCGCGGGCCTGGGCGTGGTCGGAGTCGGCGGCGATGGTCTGCTGCAGGGCGTCGAGGCGGCTGCGGGGCAGGTCCTGCTCCAGGGCCCAGGCGGCGAGTTCGAACCAGAGTTCGGCGCGCGCGGGCCCGTCGAGTTTTTCGGCGGCGGCCCGGGCCTCCAGGGCCTCGGCCTTCTCGTGGAATTCGTCGAGCGCCGTCTTCTTCTTGACGATGGACTCGATGCGGTCGCGGCGGATCTTCACGCTGCCGTGGCGTAAGTGGATGACGACGGAATCGCCGGCCTCTTCCACGCGCCCTTCCAGGCGCTTGCCGTTCTTCAGGACCACGATGTCGGCGGAGACGGCGGGTGCAGCGAGGAGGACCAACGCGGCCAGCGCCGCCCACGCCGCGCGCCGAGGTACCCGTCGGCGGTTGCGCGGAGGGTGCGCCGTGCGCGGCAGCATAGACGGCCTCGCGGTTACTCTTCCTTGATGCCCTTGACCATGACGATCACCCAGCCGCCCAAGTTGGCTTTGTCGCCCTCCTTGGCGGCCACCTGGCGCTTGGAAACCACCAATGGTTGGCCGTCGCTGGAGGTGCCTGTGTGCATGGTGATGTCTTCCTTCTTCCAGTCCTGGCTGGTCTGGTTGTAGCTGGTGTTGCCGTTCATCTTCTTCTGTTCGGTCTGGCTCTTGTTGCGGCGGTCCTTGTAGGAGCGCTCGAAGATCACGTTGTAGACGTCGGGCTGGCCGCGCAGGGAGCCGAAGAGCGTTTCTTCCTTCGCTTCCGGCGCTTCGCCGCGGATGTAGGGTGCGCCGGCTTCCAGGGCTGCCTGCATGTACTTCAGGCCGGTCGCTTCGTTGTCCTCGCGCGCCTTCTTCATGCGTTCTTCGGTCGCCTTGGCGTCCCGGATCTTGGCATTGTTGTTGGAA
Organism: Planctomycetota bacterium; assembly: GCA_023150555.1. Lineage (GTDB taxonomy): Bacteria > Planctomycetota > SZUA-567 > H5-PLA8 > H5-PLA8 > JAKLKQ01. The sequence goes on along the minus strand of JAKLKQ010000079.1, from coordinate 7,540 downwards.
TAGACCACGATGGCGCCGACGACCATCAGGGCGATCACGCCGAGCGCGATCCCGATGACCATCCCGTCGCCCTTGCCGGACTTGCGCGTGCTGCGCCGTCCGCTGGTCTCGGCTTCGCCGCGCTGGCTGGCCCGGCCGGAAGCCCGTACCCCGCTTTCGCGAGCCGAACTGCGCGCCGAGGCCCGGGAGGACGGTTTGGCGCTGGGCGCCTCGCCCCTTCCGGAAGCCCGTGCCGTTGCCCGGTCGCTGGCCCGTGCCGACTGTCTGCCACTGCGCCTTTCCATGATTCCACTCCCAGCCTAGCAATTAGCGTAACGCCCGGTAGGGGCAATGCCTATACTTTGATACCGAAAATCGGGCGTAGGGTCAAGCGTTATATAGAGCAGATGTGGTTTTGTTGAAAGGCTTTAGGGATTGGCAAGGGTGCAACCTATGGCGTGGGAGCCTTGGGCGTGGCCTCGACGTCCTCGAGCAGGGGCTTCAAGAGCGCCTTCAAGTAGTCGCTGGTGCCGACGTCGCCGCTGGTGGCCTTCTTGATCAGAGCCTCGGCCTTGGCGTTGCCGCCCAGAAAGTATTCGGCGGCCTGGTCCAGTTCGGGGAAGCGCTGCATGTAGGCATCCACGATCTCCTTCGGCGAAAGTTTCGTGTTGGCCAGCGGCTGCAGCCCCACCGGCACGGTCTTCAGGCCGGTCTCGACCAGCGGTTCGGCGGGTCCGATCTTCCCGGTGGGCAGGACGGGGCCGGTCTCGCCGCCCTTTTTCTTCTTCTTGCTCGCAGCCTTGCGGAAGCCTTCGCCCTGGACGATCTTCTGCGTCTCCACCGTCTCGGTCTTGAAGCCCTTCATGGTGTCCTGCGCGTCGGTCTGGCCGCGGATGACTTCCTTCACCGTTTCGGCCGCGATGAACTCCTGGTGGGTCTCGTCTTCCTTCTCGGGGTTCTGGATGATCACCAGCAGCCCGCGCGGGGTGGACATCACTACGATGCACTCGATGCGCGTGCCGTCCTTCAGCACCACCGTGTCCTTGCGGTTGCTCACCTGCACGTCCGCGCCGGCGGGCGCCGCGAGCAGTTCCAGCAGCAGCGCCGCCAGCAGCGCGCAGCCGATGCGCGCGGCGAGGCGGGTGAAGGGGGTCCGTTTCGAGCTCATAGCTTCATTTTCCCACCTTTAAGACACCGCTTCAAGACCCTTTGGTCACCGGAAACACGGCCTGCCGCAGGCGCCGGTAGGGCAGGGCCGCCAGGTTCCCGGGGCAGGGGCCGGGGGTGGCCACGCGGAAATGGGCGCCGGCGATTCCGTCGTAGGCGCGCCGGTGCGCGACGGCGGCCTTGACGCCCAGCGCGAAGAATCCTTCCGGCGCGAGGCCCTGGCTGCGCCATTGCCCGAGGTCGAAGGGCGGCGTGGGGCGGCTGGTGAGCAGGATCGTGACGCCTGCGTGCCGCACCACCGCGCAAGGTCCCATCTCGAAGCGCCCGCCGCTCATGCTGGCGAGGTGGCTTTGCGGGTCCTCGAGGCCGAAGCGCCCGTCGCTGAGGGTGAGCAACTCCACGGAGAGCTTCAGCGGCCCGGCGTCGAAGCGGCTGCCGCGGCCGCCCAGCGCGAGTTCCGCGCGCGTGCCCGCGGACAGCGCGGCCAGCTTCTTCACGGCGTGCGGGTCGCACAGCGCGACCGCGGCGCCTTCCACGCGGTGTTCGACGAACGCGCGCAGCAACCCCGTACCGTCGCCGGGCGCGCCGCCGCCGATGTTGTCGGAAGGCTCGGCGATCACCGCCGGCCCGCGGAAGCCCGGCGCGCCGGGAGGCGGCAGCGTGGCCAGCGCGGCCATGACCTTGGCGACGGACGATTCCTGCGGAATGCCCTCCGCGCGGCGGCGCGTGGCCTCGCCGCAGAGTTCCTGCAGCTTGCGCTGCGCGTCCTGCGCATCGCCCAGCGTCACGGCGGTGAAGGCCGGGCCCGCGTGCGGCACGTCGGCGTAGCTGAAGCCGGCGAAGACGTTCACAGCAAGAAGCTCCGGCGATGCGGACTCCAGCGCGCGCGCCTGCGCTTCCAACGCGCGCATGGGGTCTTCGGCCGTCGCGGTGCCGGTGGGCGGCCAGAGCACCGCCGGCTGCGCGCGGACGGTCCTGGGGCGTTCGCCGGAGGTCATCAGCCGGTCGAGCAGCCGCGCGGCATCGGCGGAGGCCTGCTTCGCGTCGGCGTGGGGGTTCTCGCGGTAGGCGAGGAAACAGTCGCCCAGCGCCGCGAGGCGTTCGCTGACGTTGGCGTGCAGGTCCAGGATCCCGCCGACGGGCACCTCCTTTATGGAGGGCAGGGCACGCAGCCGTTCGAGGACCTCGCCTTCGACGTCCGCCTGCGATTCGGTGACCATCGCGCCGTGCAGGACCAGGAATACGCCGTCCAGGGCCTCGGCGCCGCGCACGCAGGCCTCGATTTCGCGCCAGAAGGTCTCGAGCACTTCGTCGGCGGCCGTGGCGCCGGGTCCGGAACGCAGGTCCACCGCCGGCACGACCTGCCAGCCGCAACGCTCGGCCACCTCCAGCGCGCCGCTCAGGGGCGAGGCGCCGCCGCGTTCGGCGAGCAAGGCGGCGCCGCGCCGGAGCGCGAAGGCTTCGAGCGGCGTCACGCCGTCGAGGAAAGTGTGGGACTCGTGGTAGAGCCCCGCCAGCAGGACCCGCTTGGCCATTCGCCGGGCGTCCTAGTTCAGTTCGCGGAAGACGCGCGCGGTCGTCGCGACGCACGCGTCGACGTCGGCCTCGCTGTGCGCCGCCGAGACGTACCATAGGCCGCGCCCGATCAGGCGCACGCCGCGGTCCTGCATCCCGCGCACGAAGGCCGCGTAACGCGCCTTGTCGTAGGCGAAGCAGTCGCGCAGCTCGTGCACTTCCTTAACCGAAGTGAAGCCGAGATGGAGCATCGGGCCCGGCCCCTGCACCAGGACCTCTTGCCCGGCGTCTTGCGCGGCCTCGCGCAGCCCCGCCATGAGTTTGCGGCCCAGCGCGAAGAGGCGTTCGTGGACGGGCTCGCGCTCCAGGACGTCGAGCACGGCGAGCGCGGCGGCGACGCCGGACTGCCCGCTGTTCATCGTGCCCGCGTGGATGGCCTCGCCGCGCGCCACCACGTCCATGACCTTCTCCCTGCCGCAGAGCACGCTGATCGGGTAGCCGTTGGCCAGCGCCTTGCCGAAGACCGCCAGGTCGGGGATGACGCCGAAGTACTGCTGCGCGCCGCCCAGCGCTAGGCGGAAGCCCGTGATGACCTCGTCGAAGATCAGCAGCACGCCGTGGCGGTCGCAGGCCGCGCGCAGGCCTTCCAAAAAGCCCGGGCGGGGGAGGATGCAGCCGTTGTTGCACATCACCGGCTCGGTGACGACGGCGGCCAGTTCGCCGGCGTGCTCGGCGATGGTCTTCTCGGCCAGCGCGAGGTCGTTCCACGGCAGCACCAGGAACTCGTCGCGCACGCGCTCGGGCAGGCCCTTCGACCACGGCAGGAGATTCGGATGTTCGCGCGGCCCCAGCGCCTCCAGCGACGGGCCGCCGATGCCCTGCGCGACATTGTCGAGCCAGCCGTGGTAGTGCCCCTCGAAGCGCAGGATCTTCCCGCGCCCGGTAAGACAACGCGCCGCGCGGAAGGCCGCGTGGTCTGCCTCGCTGCCGGAGAGCGCGAAGCGCAGGCGCTCGGCGCAGGGGATCAGCCGCTGCAGGCGCTCGGCGAGTTCGAGTTCCTGCTCGTACTGCCCGGCGAAGAGCTGCCCGGTGGCGCAGCTGTCGGCGACGCGCGCCAGGACCTCGGGGTGTGAGTGCCCCAGGATCAGCGGACCCTGGCTGAGGGTGAAGTCGAGGTACTCGTTGCCGTCGGCGTCCGTGATGCGCGTGCCGCGCCCGCGCGTATAGAAGAGCGGATGCGGCTGCGAGAAGCGCCGGAACTCGCTGCTGACGCCGCCCGCCAGCACGCGGCAGGCGCGTTCGTGCAGCGCGGCGGAACGGTCATAGCTCGGCATGGGTCATCTCCTTCAGCATCGTGGTGAGGTCGTGGCGCACCTGCGGCGTCAGGCGCGCCGTCGGCAGCGAGACGCTCAGCGCGCCCGCCGGCCGCCCGTCGATGATCAGCGGCGCGCCGTAGCAGACGACGCCCGCGTCCGTCCCCTGTTCGTCGACCGACCAGCCGCGCGTGCGGGTCGCCTCGAGTTCCTTCTGCAGAAGCGCCGACGAACGCGCGGGGCCGCTGGCGCCGTGGCGGAACTTCGTTCGGGCCAGCAGGTCCTTGCGCTCATCCGGCGGCAGGAACGCCGCGATCGCGCGCCCCAGCGCCGTGGTGTGGTACGCGTCGACGGCGTTGGGCGCGACGATGTGCCGCAGCGGGCGCGTGGTCTCGAGCGCGTGCAGATAGCGCACCAAGAGGCCGTCCAGCACCGCGAGGTTGACGGTCTCGTTGAAGCGTTTGTGCAGGCGCTCCATGCGCGGCCGCGCCAGCCGCACCAGCGCGGGTCCGCCGGCGGGCGCGGCGAGTTGCTCCAGGCGCGCCGTGGTGCGGTAGTGCCCGGTGCCGGCGTCCTGCCCGACGTAGCCCAACTCGTTGAGCGTTCGGAGGATGCGGTGCAGCGTGGGCTTGGGCAGGCGCGTGGCGCGGGCGAGTTCCCCCAGCGCGACGGCGCCGCTGGGCGAGCGCTCCCCGGCCAGGGCCTCGAGCACGGCGAACGATTTCTTCACGGCGGCGATCGGCATGGCGAAGACCCTCATTCCGGATTGTGGAATAGAATTTCTTCCTGCGGAACGCCGGCGTCAACGAAAATCGAGAGTGGCCCGTTCCACGATACGAAACGCTGTTTTGTATACCGGAATGCGTCAGTCGGCGGCGACGGCGGTTTCGGGCGGGGGTTCGGCGGCGGCTTCGCCGGCTCGGCGGCGGGCTTCGGCGATGGCGGACTCGGGGGTGCGCCGCAGGTCCCAGGCCAGGCCGGCGGCCATGAGGCCGCGGATGAACCACTTCGCGGGGTCCCAGTGGAACCAGCGGATGCCGTTGCGGTAGTCGGCGGGGAAGCGGTGGTGGAAGTTGTGGAAGCCCTCGCCGAAGGCGACCAGCGCGACCCAGGCGTTGTCGCGCGCGGAGACGGTGCGGTCGTAGGTGCGCTTGCCGAAGGTGTGCGCCAGCGAGTTGATGAAGAACGTGCAGTGGTGGACGAGCACGATGCGCAGGAAGCCGCCCCACAGCAGGCCCGCGACCCAGTCGCCGAAGCACCAGCCGATGAAAGCCGGCATCCCGAAGCCGAAGACGAGCATCAGCGGCACCAGGTAGCGGTGCTGCCAGCGCACGACGGGCATCTTCTCGAGGTCAGGGACGTTGGAGAGGTTGGCCTTCTCGGGGTCTGGGTCGAGGGTCCACAGGATGTGGGCCCACCAGAAGCCCTTGCGGATGTTGTACGGATCGAACTCGCCGTCGACGTGGCGGTGGTGGCGGCGGTGCCCGGCCGACCACCACAGCGCCGAGTTCTGGAACGACATCGCGCCGAAGATGGCGTAGAAGACCTGCACGATCCAGGCGCATTCGTAGGAGCGGTGGCTGAAACAGCGGTGGTAGCCGGCGGTGACGGAGAGGCCCACGAGGCTGTACAGCACGAGGAAGAGCGCCGGCATCCACCACTCGAAGCCGTTCTCGTACGTGTACCAGATGGTGCCGGGGATCGCGATGACCGGCGAGAGCGTCATGAAGATGAGGTTGCGGACGTCCAGCGTGGGCCGGGGCGCGGGCGTCGGATCGGGCTGGGTGTCGGGCATCGCGCGGCGGCGCTCCGGGGCTGCTGTGCACCTTGAAAGGAGGGGCCCATCCTACCCATCCGGGGCGATTGCACAAGCCTTTCCTTGGCTCGAATTGGCCATCCTAACCTGCGATGGTAAAAAGAGTTGCAATGCCGTAAATAACCTGCACGAAAGCCCGCGTTGTCGCGTCAAAACTATACGAGGGTTTCCAGCGCCGCAGCGCTTCGCCCAACCCATTCATAAGGTGCCGACCATGGCCAAAGCGATCGTCGATCCGCAGGAACTGAGGCACTTCGCCATCGAACTCAAGCGCTTCAACGGCGACCTGCAGGCCCAGGTGACGACCATCCACCGCCAGTTCGCCAAGCTGGGCGAGACCTGGCGCGACCAGGAGCAGGTCAAGTTCGCCGAGGAGTTCGAAGTCATGGTCGCGGCGCTTAACAAGTTCATCGAGGCCTCCGACAAGCAGGTGCCGATGCTGCTGCGCAAGGCCGAGCGCATCCGCGAGTACCTGGACCAGCGCTGAGCCAAGAACACCTAACAGAATGCCCCGCGGCATGCGCGGCGAGGAGCATGGGTGAAGGCAGGACGAGCAAAATGGACGGAATGAGCCAATCGGACGTTCAGGGCAACTGTGCCGGCCGAGAACGGAAAAATCTCGCCGCCCTTCGGAAGGGCCGGTCTTCGGCACCCAGCCTGCGTTGCTTCGCCACGCCGTATCTTCTCGATACGGCTTTGGCTCCGCGCCTTGCCTGGATCCCGAACTCCGGCCCTCGCAGCCACGGTTCATTCTGTTAGGCGTTCTAATACGAACCCCGGGAACGGTAACGAACCATCGTGTCCAACGCCAACATCACCTCGCCCGAAGTGCTGCGCGAATTCCGCGTCAAGCTCGTCAAGTTCGACGGCAAGGCCAAGCAGGCCTTGGCCAGCGTCAAGGAAGAGGTCTCGCGCGTCACCGAGTGGCTGAAGCGCGAGCAGGACGCCCACTGGAAGCGCCAGATCCGCAAGTGGGAAGAGGCCGTCGTGCAGCTGCGCATCGAGTACCTGCGCGTCACGCAGAGCGACAAGTATCTGCGCGGGTCCAGTGGCGTCGACGAGAAGAAGGCGCTGGAACGCGCCATCCGCATGAAAGAGGAAGCCCAGCAGAAGCTTGAGAACGTCAAGAAGTGGAGCTGGGCCGTCGAGCACAAGGCCGGCAAGCTCCTGCAGCCGTGCAACAACATGGCCCACCAGCTCGAACACCTGACCCCGCGCGCCCTGGCGCGCCTCGACACGATGATGGAGAGCATCGAGGACTACCTCAAGTCCGCCAACATGGGCGGCGGCGGGGGCGGGGGAAGCGGCGGCGAAGCGTCGTCTGGCGGGAGCGAGGAGAAAACGTAATGCACGTCGGCGGAAACTTCGACATGATGTTCGTCAGCGCCGTGAAGGATCTCTCGCGCGACTGGGAGGCCACCGCGGCTGGCTGGCACGACCAGGCCCGCAACGATTTCGAGAAAGAGTATGTCGGCGAACTGCTCAGTTCGGCCCGCGGCGCCGCCAGCGCCATGAGCCAGATCAGTCGCCTGCTCCAGCAGGCGATCAAGGACTGCAGCTAGAAACCAGCGAAAAGGACTCTCATGGCTCTGGAAGCGCCCAACGCCGTCGGCCTGAAGATCGTCAAGCTCGAAGACGCCCTGCGCGAAAGCCGCGCCGCCCAGAACGGCGCGGAGGAGGATTTCGTCAGCGGGGATTTCCAGCGCCGCAAGAACCACGAACTGGCCGCCGCCGAGCTGAAGAAGCGGCA
>JAKLKQ010000078.1 GCA_023150555.1 Planctomycetota bacterium | reverse complement strand
CGGTTCTTTTGTACGCGACATTCTCCGCGCGCTTCGCGGCTGCGAACGCGAAGCGCACCGCGAAAAAGCCGCGCCCCAGAGTTTCGGTGTCATGCCGAGGGGCCCGGGACAGGCAATTCCATTTCGGATTGCGGATTGGGAGGAATAGAGCGCGGTGAATTGACAACGGAAACACAGGGCAAATTTGACGACAGGATTCAGGAATCAGGATTCAGGCGGCAGGGAAGGTGTGCCTTCGGCACGCTTCTTGGAACGGGCCATCCTGCGAAAATCATAGATTTTCGCGAGAACGTTTCCAGAAAAGGCGGCGAAGCCGCTCCACCCCTGACTCCCGACTCCTGAATCCTGAGCCCTTCGGGCACCATGGGTACTTGCGAATCTCGAACTGCAATTCGGCATCCAAAAACTATGCGATCAATCTCCCGCGATCACCGGCGCGCGCTCGACCAGCAGCACCAGGCCGCTGAAGATCGCCAGCACGGTGCTGCCTTCGTGGCAGAGCACGGCCAGCCACAGCGGCAGGATCCCCATCGCCGAGGTCACCACCAGCACGGCGATCACCGAGAAAGCGATGAAGAGCGCCCGCCGCACCGCCGCGCGCGTGCGCCGGCCCAGCCAAAGCGCATGGACCAGGCCGCGCAAATCGTCGCGCATCAGCACCACGTCGGCGGTCTCCAGCGCCGCGTCGGTGCCGCCGCCGCCCATCGCCACGCCCACGTCGGCCGCGGCCAGGGCCGGCGCGTCGTTCACGCCGTCGCCGACGAAGACGACCGGGCCGTTGCCTTCCTTCAGGTGCCGCAGCGCGGCGACCTTGTCGTCGGGCCGCAGGCGGCTTTTGACCTCGTCCACGCCGGCCTGGTCGCCGACGGCCTGGCCGACCCGTTCGTGGTCGCCGGTCAGCAGCGCGATGTGCGTGATGCCCATGCGGCGCAGCCGCGCCAGCGCCGCGGGGGCTTCGGGGCGCAGCTTGTCGGCGATGCCGATCACGCCGGCGGGGCCGCCTTCGACGTACACCAGCAGCGCCGTCACGCCGCCTTCGCGCATGCGCCGGCCCACGTCGGCCACCGATTCGGGGAAGACGTGCTCGTGGCTGCGGAAGAGCGACTCGCGGCCGACCCCGACCCAGGTACCGCCGACGTTGCCGTGCACGCCTTCGCCGACGTGCGCGTGAAAGTCCTCGACGGGCGCCAGCTTCGCGCCGCGCTTCTTCGCCTCGGTCAGCACCGCGTGCGCCAGCGCGTGTTCGCTGTGCTTCTCGACCGACGCCGCGGCGGCCAGCAGGCGCAGCTGCGCGGCCTGACCGTCCTCGCCGCCGCCCGCAACGAAGACCTCGACGACTTCCGGCTTGCCCTGCGTCAGCGTGCCGGTCTTGTCGAGCGCGATCACCTTGGCGTCGTGAAAGGCCTCGAGGTACCGCCCGGCCTTGAAGAGCACGCCCAGGCGCGCTGCGCGGGTCAGCCCCGCCAGCACGGCGGCCGGCGTGGCGATGACCAGCGCGCAGGGCGAGGCGCCCACCAGCAGCGTCATGCTGCGGTAGAAGGCTTCGTCGAGGGGCTTGCCGTAGAGGTACGCAAAGAGCCCCGCGCTGGCGCTGGCGACCAGCACGCCGACGACGTAGGGCTTCTCCCAGCGTTCGACGAAGCGTTCGGCCTGGGTCTTCCCGCTGCGGGCCTCGCGGACGGTGCGCACGATCTTCGCGAGCATCGTCTCGCCGGCGGTGCGCGTGGCCTTGACCAGCAGCGTGCCTTTGTAGTTCAGCGTCCCGGCGAAGACGTCCTCGCCCGGGCCTTTCTCGACGGGGATGGACTCGCCGGTGATGGTGGACTCGTCGATGGTGCTGCGTCCGGACTCGATCACGCCGTCGACGCCCAGGCGTTCGGCGGGCTTGATGCGCACCATCTCGCCGGCCACCACGCTGTCCATGGGCACGACGATCTCTTCGCCGTTGCGCACGACGGTGACGGTGTCGGGATGCAGCTCGACCAGAGCCTCGATGCTGCGCGCCGTGCGTTCGAGCGTGTAGCGTTCCAGCGTCCCGCTGAGCGAGAAGAGGAACAGCAGCACGGTGCCTTCGCCCATGTGGCCGATGAAGATCGCGCCGATGGCGGCGAGGATCATGAGGAAGTTGACGTCGAGTTTGCGGCGCGCGAAGGCGCGGCAGACTTCCAGCGTCGGAGCCCAGCCGCCGGTCAGGTAGGCGCCGGCGAAAAGTGCGTTGGCAAAGTCTTCGCGTCCGTAAAGGGAGGAGGCCAGGTAGCCGGCGATGCCGAGGAGCAGGCAGCTTCCAGTCAGGACCCCGCGCAGTTTCGGCGAAAGGTCCCTGGCCCCGCAACAGGCGCCCGCGACGGCCTGGTGGCCAGGGGACTTATCGGCACAGGCTGGGGAACCTTCGGCAGCTTCAGCATGGCCCGAGCGGGGCGGCAAAGAGGCTTCCGCCCCCGCAGAGGTCGCAGGCGGGCCGGCGGGGTTGGCGGCATGCTCCTCTTTTACGCTCATGGGACCCTCGCACGTCGGATCCATAACTTGTTTATTTTAAAGATCTTACGTATTTCCAGGGACCCCAAGATCGCGCCGCGCCCCCACGAAAGACAGGCTACCACCGCGAACGTCAAAATCGAGGGCGGAAAGGCTTTGGGCATCAGGCCGTGCGGCCGGGCTTCGTCATGGTTTGTGGGAGAATAGCTATAAGGGTGCACATACGGTGCGAAAAAATCTTGACAGAATTCCCTATGGCTCCATAATCCCAAGTCGCTAAATGCGTTAATTGATTTTGGGGAGGGGGCTGAAAGGGACCTCCGATTAGGGCGTTGCTCTAGCCCGGTCGGACTCGATTTCGGCATTCCAATGGGACCCGGACCGCCACCGCGCGGGCCGGCAAAACGGAGGGCGCAAGGTGAGCATCGTTGCCCGCGTGTTCATCGTTCTTAACCTGATCGTCTCGATCATCTTCCTGATCTTCTCCATGGAGATCTGGACTGCCAAGACGAAGTGGCAGAAGATGTACGAGCGCGAACGCGAAAAGAACGTCGAGATGAAGGCCGACTGGCAGAATCGCGAGATCGAGCTGGAAACGGCCGTCGCCCAGCGCGCCGCGGTGATCCAGCGCCGCAACCAGAAGATCAGCGCGTTGCTCGCCGACGTCGACAAGGTCACCGACGAGAACCTGGCCCTGCGCGAAGAAGTCGGCGTGGCCAAGGCCCAGGTCGAAGTCTGGCAGGCCATGAACGAGGAACTCGTTCGCGAGAACAACCGCCGCAACGACGAGATCGCCAAGCTGCACCGCGTGCTGGTCAAGCAGCAGCAGGCCGTCGCCGTCGCCAAGCAGAACGAGGTCCGCGCCCGCAACGAGCGCGCCGAGATGGAAGACGAGCTGAACACGCTCAAGCAGGCCCACGCCGCCTTGGCCCGCGACAAGCGCTCCATCGAGCAGGAACTGGCCATGCAGAACCGCCGCTTCGAGGTCCTGCTCGCCAAGGGCTACCCGGTCTGGCAGATCCTCCAGGAGGACGTCGAGGCCGTCCAGCCGTTCATCCCCGATGCGCTGGTCCTGGCCGTCAAGGCCGACGTCCAGCTGGCCATGCTCTCCGTCGGAGCGGCCAACGGCGTCAAGCCCGGCTACCGCTTCACCATCAAGCGCGGCGACAAGTTCATCGGCAAGGTCCAGGTCGAGAAGGTCTACCCGGACATGTGCTCCGCCAAGATCCTGCCCGACATGAAGGCTCCGGGCGAAGAAGTGCAGGTCCACGACGAAGCCATCAGCAAGTACTTCAAGACCCAGTAGTCGGGTAGCATACAGGGGCGGGACCAGACAGCGCAATCAAGGAGCCGCGCATGCCGGTTGCTGACGAAAAACTTAAGGAAAAGATCCCGTTCTCGGTCTACACCATGATGCTCATCCTGAGCTTTCTGGGGACCTGCACGGCGATCTACTTCCTGCACCAGGAGCTGCACGTCTACTGGTACGCCGACGAACTGCCCGGCCGCAAGGACGAGAACGACAAGCCCATCGATCCGCCGCCGCACGCCGTCTATCTGACCGAGAAGAACGCTGATTTCGAAGCCTTTCCGCCGCCGGAGTTCCCCAGCCAGCTCTTCCACGTCACCGAGCGTGACTTGAAGGAGTACAGCATCCTTCGCACCAAGGAGAAGGATAAGGGCGTTACACCCGACAAGTACAAGCCCTACCCGGCCTGGTTCGACTGGAAGAACCCCATCGACATCAACAAGCCCGCCGAGGAAGTCGATTCCATCGTCGAGCGCATCCCCGAAGACCAGCGCGACCGCATGGTCGAGGAATACCGCGATCCCGAACTGGAACGCGCTTCCGCGCCCGCGCCTGAAGGCGGCGCCGCTCCTGATGGTGGTGCCGCGCCGGCACCCGCGCCGGCACCCGCGCCCGCGCCCGCGCCCGATGGTGGCGCCGCGCCTCCGCCCGCCGAGTAGCACGCGCGCAACGTGAATGCCGTTAGCGGCGCCGGGACCTCCCGGCGCCGCTTTTTTTGTGCTGCGAACCGTTAAACCTCGTTAGAATAAGGTGTTGGCCAACATTCGGCCGAACGACAGTCGAAACAGCACGACTCGAACCCTTTCCCCGCCGGGACGCGGGGGGACCCGCCAGGGTCTCGCGGCGCGGAAAGGCAGCCTTACCCAGGATACATGGGCGCGCGGTGGCGGACGCGCGACCGGGTAGACGGTTTCGCCGCACTTTCGCGGCGGATCCGGTCGATACCTTCCGATAGCGGCCTCGTGCCGCTGGACGGTCTCGTACCGGGGTTGGGGCGTCATGATCCACCTGCTGCTGGGCCTTTTCAGCAAAGACCTGGGCATCGACCTGGGCACCGCCAACACCCTGGTCTGCGCCCGGGGCGAAGGGATCATCCTGTCCGAACCCTCCGTCGTGGCCGTCTACGCCGGCACCAACCGCGTAGTCTCCAACGGCAAGGGCGAGGCCGTCGGCGAATACGCGAAGCAGATGCTGGGCAAGGCGCCCGCGTCGATCCAGGTCATCCGCCCCATGCGCGAGGGCGTGATCGCGGACTTCGAGATCACCGAGGCGATGCTGGGCTACTTCATCCGCAAGGCCCACGGCCGGCGGCGCTTCAACCGCCCGCGCGTGCTGGTCGCCGTGCCCAGCGGCATCACCACCGTCGAAAAACGCGCGGTGATCAACAGCGCCGAACGCGCCGGCGCCCGCGAGGTGCGCCTGATCAAGGAACCCATGGCCGCGGCCATCGGCGTCGGCCTGCCGGTCAGCGAACCGCGCGGGTCGATGATCGTCGACATCGGCGGCGGCACCTCGGAGATCGCCGTCATCAGCCTGGGCGACATCGTCGAGTCCACCAGTCTGAAGGTCGCCGGCGACGAACTCGACGGCGCCATCCAGCGCTATCTGAAGGAGGCGTACAACCTCGAGATCAGCGAGCGCGCCGCCGAACAGATCAAGATCGAGATCGGCAGCGCCTACCGACTCGACGAGGAATTGAGCACCGAAGTCCGCGGCAAGGATTCCATCGCCAGCCTGCCCCGCAGCGTGGTGGTGCGCAGCGAGGAGATCCGCGGCGCGCTGATGCCGTCGCTCGAACAGATTGTGCGCGGCATCAAGAGCACCCTCGACCGCACCCAGGCCGACCTCAGCGCCGACTTGATGGAGACCGGCATCACGCTGGCCGGCGGCGGCGCGCTGCTGCGCGGCATCGACCGCATGATCGCGCGCGACACCGGCCTGCCCGTGCGCCGCGCAGACGACCCGCTGACCGCCGTCGCCCGCGGCACCGGCCTGGTGCTCGATAATATCGACCACCACTGGAACATTCTCGAAAACGGCCACGACGCGCTGTAGGCCTGCCTGCGGGCCATACTTCGCGCTTCCGCTGAAACGAAAATCGCGTATCCTCCTCCGTCGAATCCGCTTCGAACGGAGGCGTTATGCCCGGAAAAAGCCGGCATCCCGTGCACGCACGGCTCGAACAGCTCAAGCCGCAGTTGATCGAATTCACGAAAGAGTTCTGCCGCATCGCCACCGTCAACCCGCCGGGCAACCGCTACCTGGAGTGCTGCCGGTTCCTCGAACGCAAACTCAAGCGCCTCGGTCTGAAGACGAAGATTCTGCGCGTGCCGGCCTCCGTTCAGCGCAAGCTCGTGCCGGGTCTCGACACGTACCCGCGCTACAACATCCTCGCGCGCTGGAACACCGGCGCGAAGAAGACGCTGCTGCTGACCGGGCACTACGACGTCGTGCCACCCACCGCCGGCTGGAAGTCCGACCCCTTCAAGCCCTTCGTCAAAGGCGCGCGCCTGATCGGGCGCGGCACCGGCGACATGAAGGCCTGCGACGCGGCGGCGATCTTCGCCGTGCAGGCGATGAGAGAAACCGGCGCACGCCCGCCGTGGAACATCGAGCTCGCGTTCACCTGCGACGAGGAGACCGGCGGCTACGCGGGGCTGGGGCACGTCGTGAAGAGCGGCGCGGTGAAGCCCGACGCCGCGGTCCTGCTCGAAGGCGGCAGCGGCGACACCATCGGCTACGCGCACCGCGGCGTGCTGTGGCTCGAGGTCACCGTCCACGGCAAGGCCGGCCACGCCAGCAATCCCAAGAACGGCGTCAACGCACTGGAGAAAGCCTGCGGACTGATCCGCGAGTTCAAGAAGCTCGAACGCGTCTACGCCGGCCGCAGGAGCGCCTTTCGCGCGAACAAGGTCGCGCGCCGGCCCACCCTGATGATCGGCGGCGTCAGCGGCGGCGGCGGGAAGATCAATACCATCCCCGACACCTTCACCTTCTCCATCGACCGGCGCCTGCTGCCCGAAGAGAACGTCGCTGCGGTGAAGCGCGAGTTCATGCAGCGCATCCGCCGCGCGAAGGCGAAGGACAGGGACCTGAAGGTCAGCGTGGCGTACCCGCTATTCGTCGAATCCGGCAGCACCAATCCGAAGGCGAAGATCGTCCGCGCCGCACAGGAAGCCCACCGCGCCGTGACGGGAAAGCGCAGCACTCTGCGCATGAGCGGCGGGTTCACGGACATGCACTGGCTGACGAACGACGGGAAGGTGCCGACGGTCGGTTACGGCGTCAGCGGCGGCGGCGCGCACAGCGACCTCGAGTGGGCCGATACGGCGGGCATGCTGCAGGCCGCGAAGATCTACGCCGAGATCGCATTGCGTATGAAGTAGCCGGACGTCCAACTTCGATGGAATTCCTGCGATGCCCAAGTGGCTCAAGCCCTCCCTGAACTGGCTGCTGGTCTTCGTGCCGGCGGCCGCGGCGCTGCATTACGGCGCGCCCGAACGGCAGACGGCGCTGTTCGTCATCTGCTGTCTCGCGATCATTCCCCTCGCCGGCTGGATGGGCAAGGCGACCGAGCACCTGGCCGAGCGCACCGGCGAAGGCGTCGGCGGGCTGCTGAACGCGACGTTCGGCAACGCAGCCGAACTGATCATCGCCCTGGTGGCGCTGAAAGAAGGCAAGATCGAGATCGTCAAGGCCTCGCTGACGGGTTCGATCATCGGCAACATCCTGCTGGTGCTGGGCGCGGCTTTTCTTGCCGGCGGGCTGAAATTCAAAACCCAGAGTTTCAACGTCGCGGGCGCGCGCTCCAATGCCACGATGCTGACGCTCGCCTGGATCGCCTTCATGGGACCGACCGCCTTCCACTACCTGCTCGGCGACCGCGCGCTGCCGTCGGAACTGCCGTTGAGCACCTGGATCGCCGGCGTCCTGCTGGTAACCTACGTCTTCGGGCTGGTCTTCAGCCTGCACACGCACAAACAGCTCTTCAGCGGGCACGCCGCCGAGTCCTCCGTCACGCAGCATGCGGTTGCGAAGTCCTGGTCCGCCGGCAAGTCCATCCTGGTGCTGCTGGGTGCGACCGCCCTGGTGGCGTGGGTCAGCGAGATGCTGGTGGCCTCAGTCGAACACGCCGCGCACACACTGGGTATGTCCAACATCTTCGTCGGCGTCATTGTCGTCGCGGTGATCGGAAACGCCGCCGAACACAGCACGGCGATCCTGGTCGCCATGAAGAACCGCATGGATTTGGCCCTGGGCATCGCCATCGGCAGCAGCATCCAGATCGCGCTCTTCGTCGCGCCGGTGCTGGTCTTCGCGAGCTATTTCCTCGGGCCCGCACCGATGAACCTGGTCTTCGAGCCCGCCGAGGCCCTGGCAGTGGCGATGTCGGTGATCATCGTCGGGCAGATCGCCGGCGACGGGGAATCGAACTGGCTGGAAGGCGTGCAGCTCCTGTCCGTCTACATCATCATCGGGTTCGTCTTCTACTTCCTGCCGCACGAACTGCATCCGCAGTAGCCGGTCAACCCACCTCGACCATCTGCTTCGCGGTGGGCGCGACACGCTCGTCGGGCGTCAGGATGCCGCGGAAGTTCAGCGGATCCGCCGCGGAGACGCGCACCGGCGGGCGCGGTTCCTGCCGGCGCACCGCGCGCAGCAGTTCGACGGCCTCCGGCAAAGCGTACTGTTCGCCGTCGAAGCCCGCGACGAAGCGCCCGCCGCGCACCTCGCCGCGCGCTTCCATCGCGCGCAGCACGCGCAGCAGGTCGCGCCACGGCACGGGGTGCTTCTCGCGCGCCAGCGTGCGCCGGAAGACGACGCCCGTGCGCTTCAGCAGCTGCTTCGCGACGAAGGCCGCGTCGGGCTCGAAGCGCACGTGCCTCCGGAAGAGGCTCCAGCGCCCGGCCGCCGCGACGCTGTGCCGCCGCTTCGACGGCGGGATCAGCAGTTGCCTTAAGCCCCCATAGGCGTCGCACGTGACCAGGCCGCGCGCGATCAGCTCGCCCAGGCCCATCTCGAAGTGGTCGGGCAGCAGTTCCGCGCTGCGCTGCAACTCCTGTGGGAACAGCGCGCCGCTCTGCTGCAGGCCCCGGAAGACCGAACGCGCCGCGCCGCCGAGTTGCTCGGGGTTCGGCGGTTCCATCAGACCGTTCCACTTGTCGAGGTCCTCGCGCAGGACGAAGCCCACCGGCGTCGTCTTGATCGGCGCGCTTCCCCCGCCCCATAGACGGCCCCAAGCGAACTCGCCGGACAGCGTCAACTGGTCGAGCCACTCGCGGCGGTAGCCGCGCACGCGCGCCGGCAGCACGTCGCGCTCCCACGCGACGGCGGGCAGTTCGAAGCCGGCCAGCTGCGCCAGCACTTCCGCGACGCCGCGCGGCCCGTCGAGCTTGTGCTGCGCGTCGGCGTGCTGCCAGCAGGCCAGAAAGCGCAGGAACTGCGCTGCGGTGACGGGTTGGATCTCCGCGCGCAGGCGTTCGATGGTGTAGCGGTGGATGCGCGCGAGCAGCCGGCGGTCGCACCAGCCCTGCTGCCCGCCGAAGCGCGTACGCAGGACGTAGCCCCCGTGCTCGAGCTCCAGCAGAACGGGATCGTCGCTGACGATCGGCCCCAGCGCTTCCATGCGTCCGCGCAGCAGGTCCTTGGGCTCGCGCGACGCTTCCACCGCGTACCAGCGCTCGGCCTCCTTTACAACGCGGCCTTCGGCGTCGAGTTGCGCGAGGGCCTTGGGCCAGACCGGATGGCGCGCGGCCTCCTCATCGGTGACGAAGCCCATCCACAGCAGCGCTTCGTGGACCTCTTCGGCGTCGCCGGGCTGCGGCCAGGCCTCTCCTCGCACACGCGCGATGGCGTCCGGATCGAGTTCGCCGATGGTATCGAGGTCCTTCACGCCGAGCGTCCGGCGCGTCATCACCGCCTGCGTGCGGCGTTCTTCCAGCGGCGCATCGTCGAGGAACGCGTAGGGCTGCGCGGAGAGGATCCCGCGCGCGAAGGCGCTGGGTTCGGGCGTGTCGATGGCCACGCGTTCGATTCTTCCCGACTTCAGGCCTTCCAGCACGCCCAGCAGCCCGTCGATGTCCATCAACTCGGTCAGGCAGTCCTCGATGGTCTGCCGCACCAGCGGGTGATCGTAGGGAACTTCGAGCGGCCCGGCCGGAAGGTTCTCGGGGCAGGCGACGACGTTGGGAAAAGCGCGCGCCATCGCGTCGCCGGCGCGCATGCGCAGCAGCGGCGCGGGCACGCGCTTGCCGTTGTGCATGCGCTCGACCAGCAGCGAGCGCGTGACGTTCCAGCGCCAGCGCGTCTCGAACTGCCCGCCGGTCAGGCAGGCCTGCGTCAGCGTCTTGCGCGCGCTGTTGGGATGCAGGAAATCGAAGACGGACTCGAGCGGGAAGCTGGTGTTCGGCGCGAGGGACAGCAGCAGGGCTTCCTCGTTGGCCGCCGCCTGCAGCTCGAAGCCGAAGCCGCGGCAGAAGCATTTGCGCAGCGCCAGGCCCCAGGCGCGGTTGATCCGCCCGCCGAAGGGCGAGTGGATCACCAGCTGCATCCCGCCGCTCTCGTCGAAGAAGCGTTCGGCGATCACGCGCTTCTGCGTCGGCACCGCGCCCAGCGCGCGCCGGCCCGAATCGATGTACTCGGCCAACTGCTGCGCCGCGCCGCCGTCGACGCCGGTCTCGCGCACCAGCCACTCGACGTCCGCGCCTTCCTCGCGCAGGTCGCCGATGCCGGCGGAAAGCTCCACGGTGCGCGCGGGCGCCTCGCCCAGCCAGAACGGCAGCGTGGGCGGCTGGCCCTTGGCGTCGGCGACGCGCACGATGCCTTCGCGCGACTCGACGCGCAGGATGCGCCACGACGTGTTGCCCAGCTGCACGATGTCGCCGGCGTTGGACTCGACGGAAAAGTCCTCGTCCAGCGTGCCGACGTGCGTGCCCTCGGGCTCCTGCACCACCTTGTAGTCGGCGATGTCGGGGATCGCGCCGCCGCCGGTCAGCGCGGTGATGCGCGCGCGGCGCGTGGCGCGCACGCGCTTGTTCACGCCGTCGCGGTGCAGCAGCGCGTGCCGGCCTTCGCCGTGCAGCTTCACGACGTCGTCGAAGTCCTCGCGCGCCAGCTCGCGGTAGGGCCACGCGCGCTTGAAGCGTTCGTACAGGTCGTCCTCGCTCCAGGGCTCCGCCACGCAGCTGGCGACGGTCTGCTGCGCGAGGATGTCCAGGGGCTTGCCGGGCTGCGGCGTGCGGTCCAGCTCCCCGCGGCGCACGCAGCGCAGCAGCGCGGCGGCCTCGGCCAGCTCGTCGAGCGTCAGCGGGAAGATGCGGCCCTTAGGAATGCGCCCCAGCGCGTGGCCGCTGCGACCAACCCTTTGCAGGAAGGTGGCGATGCTGCGCGTCGCGGCGATCTGGATCACCAGGTCCACGTCGCCGATGTCGATGCCCAGCTCCAGGCTGGCAGTGGCGACCAGCGCGCGGAGTTTGCCTTCCTTCAGGCGGCGCTCGGCGTCGAGGCGGCGCTCCTTGCTCAGGCTGCCGTGATGGCAGGTGACCTGCTCCTCGCCCAGGACCTTCGTCAGCCTTGCGGCGACGCGTTCGGCCATCTTGCGCGTGTTGACGAACAGCAGCGTGGTGCGGTGGTCGACGATCAGCTGCGCGACCCGGGCATAGATCTCTTCCCACTGCTCGTGCGAACAGACGGCGCTCAGCGGCGACGGCGGCACCTCGACGGCGACATCGAGCTGGCGCAGGTGGCCGGTGTCGACGAGCGTGCATTCGCGGCCCACGCCGGCGAGGAAGTTGCCGACGTCGCTGAGGGGCTTCTGCGTGGCGCTGAGCCCGATGCGCTGGACGGGCCCGGCGATCGCTTCGAGGCGCTCGAGGCTCAGGGCCAGGTGCGCGCCGCGCTTGTCGCCCAGCACGGCGTGGACTTCGTCGACGATGACGGTGCGGACGGTGCGCATCAGGTTGCGGCCGCCGTCGCTGGTGAGCAGGATGTAGAGCGACTCGGGCGTGGTGACCAGGATGTGCGGCGGGCGGCGCAGCATGGCGGCGCGGTCGCGGCCGGTGGTGTCGCCGCTGCGGACCATCACGCGGATCTCGGGCAGGAAGAGATCCTGCGCGGCGATCTCGGCCAGCGGGCCCTGCAGGTTCTTCTGGATGTCATTGCCGAGGGCCTTCAGCGGCGAGACGTACAGCACCTGCGTGGCGTCGGGCAGCGATGCGCCTTGGCGCAGCAGCGCGTCGATGGCCCACAGGAATGCGGCGAGCGTCTTGCCGCTGCCGGTGGGCGCGGCGATGAGGGTGTGCTTGCCTTCCTGGATCGCGGGCCAGCCCTCGCGCTGCGGCGGCGTCGGCGCGCCGAAGGTTCGCGCGAACCAGTCGCGTACGGCGGGAGTGAAGGCGCCCAGCGGCATACGATTCTTATATCGTTTCGATGAAGCCCGGGAAACAGGAATCGGCGCAAAACCCGGCCGAAGTTCTCGCTCAGTCCGGATAATGGTTCCAGCCGTGGCGCAGGATGTAGCGCCGCGCGGCCTCGCCCACGCCCCAACCCGCCGCGCCGCCGGCCAGGATGCCCAGCGCCATCGCCACCAGCCCAAAGACGGCCTGCCCGCCGCGGCCTTCAAAGGCGTAGCCCCGCGGGGTGTGTTTCACGCCCGCGCCGGCATGAACGGCGGCGAAGACCGGCAGCCACACGGGCGACGGCCGCCACTCCGCGGCGGGAACCTCGCCCGGGACCTTCGACCCCGGCCAGGGCGGCCCGCCGAAGTACAGCGCCGCGCCGCCGTAGGCCGCGCCCAGCATCAGGCCGCTGAAGAGGAAAAAGCGGAAAAGGCTCAGGCCCTTGGGCAGGCGCCCGCCCTCCCCGGCGCCGAGCGGCTTGAGTTGCGGTTGCGCCGTGTCGCTCATTCGCCGGGCCTCGGCACCTGATGCACCGGCGTGCGGACGGGCTTCTTCTCGAACATCCACCAGCGGTACTTGGCGCGCGCGCCGTAGGTCATGCCAAAGCGCGCAAGAGCGGTCGCTCGGACGTGCTCGACGGCTTCCTCGGGGTCGTCGGTGACGTGGACGCGGTCGGGATCGTCGGCGCTGATGGTGCCGGCCTGGACCATGTTCCAGCGCACGAAGTCGATCATCGGCTTCCAGTACTCGCGGCCCATCAGCACGATGGGGAACTCCTCGATCTTGTCCGTCTGCATCAGCGTGGCGGTCTCGAAGATCTCGTCCAGCGTGCCGAAGCCGCCGGGCAACACGATGAAGGCGTAGCTGTACTTCACCAGCATCACCTTGCGCACGAAGAAGTAGCGGAAGTCGACCCAGCGGTCGAGGTACGGGTTGGGCTCCTGCTCCAGCGGCAGCTCGATGTTGCAGCCCACCGACGGGCCGCCGGCCTCGCGCGCGCCACGGTTGGCGGCCTCCATGATGCCCGGCCCGCCGCCGGTCATGGTGGTGAAGCCGCACTTGGCCAGCCCCGCGCCGACCTCGCGCGCCATCCGATAGTATTCGTGGTCCTCCTTGAAGCGCGCCGAGCCGAAGACCGTCACGCAGGGGCCGACGAAGTGCAGCGCGCGGAATCCCTTGATGAACTCGTAAAAGATCCGCAGCGCGCGGAGCAGTTCCCGGCTGCGCGTCTGCGGCCCGTGCAGCAGCAGTTTCTCGCCGATGCTGCTCTTGCCCATCTCCCAATGGGCGTCGCGCATGCGCTGGGACGGGCGCTCGGGCGGCTTCGCGGGCGCGGGCGTGGAGGTCGGTGCGGGCTTGTCGTCGGCCATGTTTGCTCCAGTCGGAGGTTCCTTCGTTTGGAAAAGTCAGGGCCTGGCGAGCGCCCCGCGGCTGAGCAGCAACACGTCCAGGCTCAGCGGCGTGGCGATGAGCGGGTCGTTCTCCTTCATCAACGTCTGCGTGCTGGCCCAGAGCCCGCTGTCGTGCTGTTCCTTCAGGACGGCGTCGGCGAGCTTCTTCCATTCCTTCTCGCCGGGCGAAGGCCCCGCGGCGTAGGCCTCGGCCAGCGCCGCGCGGTAGTAACAGGCCAGCGAGGCGTCCCAACCCACGCGCGCCGCCTCGGTGCCCTCGAAGCCCGGGCAGACCTCGACATGCGCGTGCTTGTCCAGCCACGCGCGCGGCGCGGCCACCGCGGCGTCGTCGGCCACGCCGCCGGCCTTCTGCAGCACCTGCAGCGCAAGCAGCCCGTCGGCGGTCGGCGAGCCGTAGGGCCGAAAGGCCGAATCCTCGCCGCCGAAGCGCCCGGCCTTGTTGCCCTGCGGGAGCGTGGCCTCGTACGCGTAGCCGACCTCGCCGGCCCTGGCGTCGCCGTCGGGCGGCGTGCGCAGGCGTTCGAGGAAACTCCGCGCGCGGGCCCAGACCGGATCGTCGGCGCCCACGCGGCCGTCGCGCAGGGCCTGCAACGCGTAGCGCGTGGCCGAGATGTCGGCGCGCGGCGCGGTGTTCTGTTCGCTCATCCCGTCGGGGCTCCAGCCGCCGAAGCGCGCGTCGTCGGGCTTCGCACCGGTGGCTTCCTGGTGCTGTGCCTTCTTGAGATACTCGACCCACGGCGCGATGGTGCGCTCCCAGCCCACCGGCTTCAGGCGCGACAGGGCCGAAACGCCCAGCGCCGTCGCATAGACAGGATACTCGAGCCAATCGCCCTTGGTGCCCAGCGCGCCGTCCTTGCCCTCGGCGGCCTTCAGGAACGCCACGCCGCGCTCGATGGCCGCCGCGTGCAGGCGGCGCTCGGCGTCGGGCAACCGGCTGAGCGTCGCGAGCACGAAGGCCGTGGTAGCCACGCCGGGCTTCAGCAGGCCGTAGGTCTCGCTGTGCCAGCCGCCGTCTTCGCCCTGGAGTTTGACCAGGGCCTCGGCGCCATGCGTGATGGCCTTGTCCAACGCCGAGCGCCCCGTGTCCTTCCCCCAGGCCGTAGGGGTCAGAACCGTCAGAATCAGAAGCGATACGAGCCAGCGCATGCGAAACCTGCCTTCCTTTAACATCAAACCTACCATATACTTACGTTTTTGCCGCGGGCTGTCCAGCGCCAAGAAGGCAAGATTCCGCTCGTCCGGCGTAACAGAGCCGCCCGCAAACCTGTCCATTCTGACGGACCACCCCAGGGCGTAACCCCCTTGCCCCTGCGGGCCTTAAGGAGGACGAACGCAATGCCCTTTGCTTCCCGATATATCGCGCTGGCCCTGGCCGCGGCGCTCTTCCTGAACCCCCTGGCGCGCGCGGAAGGCGCCGCGCCCCCGGCCGAGGCCAAGCCTAAGGAATGGGCCGTGCTGCCGCTGCTGCCGGCCGAGACCGTCGCGGCCGTCTCGGTGAAGGACGTCACCAGCGCGAAGGAGCGCCTCAAGGAGACCGGCCTCTGGAAGATCCTCGATCGCCCGGAATTGAAAGAGATGATCAAGGTCCCGCTGCGCCAAGCGCGCGGCGGCCTGGCCATGGCCGAAGGCGCCACCGGCCAGAGCCTCGACGACCTGCTGAACAGCCTGCAAGGCGAAGTAACCATCGCGTTCATGGGCATGCTGGACCTCTTCGGGGAGGACGGCCGCCCGCTGCCGGACGTGCTCTTCGCGATCCAGCCGCGCGAGAACGGAAAACTCTGGATGGCCGCCATCGACAAGGCCGTCGACAAGCTCAACACCCAGACCCAGAACACGCTGATCATCGAGGAGCGCGTGGTCGGCAAGGCCAGCGTGGTGACGCTCAGCCATCCGCAGGCCGACATCCAGATCAACTACTGCATGACCGACGGCGTCTTCCTGCTGGCGCTGGGGCCGGGGCGCGTCGAGAAGGTCCTGGCCGCTCGCGGCGCCGCCGAAGCCGGCAACCAGGAGGAACTGGCCAAGACCCTGAAGGCCGCGCCGGCCTTCCAGCATACGCTGGATAAGGCGGGCGGCAGCTACGACGCGATGGCCTACCTGAACCTCGAGGCTCTGCGCAACCTACCCAAGACGCCCTTCAAGCCCAAGAACGACGCCGAGCAGCGCGGATGGGACGCCGTGGGCCTGAACGGCATCCAGGCCGTCAGCTACACCATCGGCATCCAGGGCAAGGGCCTGCGCGAGACGATCTTCCTCGACTGCCCCGCCGAGAAGCAGAGCGGCATCTGGGCGCTCTTCGGCGGCGCCGCAGGCGGCGCGGACGCGGCGAAGGCCCTGGCGCGCGAGCCCGGCAACGCGGTCGTCGCCGGCGCGCTGGCCGTCGAGCCCGAGCGGCTGCTGGCCGCCTTCACCGCGCTGGCGCAGGTCGATAACCCCAACGCGAAAGCCGACATCGACGCCGCGCTGGCCAAGGCCGGACAGGACCTGGGCATCAGCGTCCGCGAGGACCTCTTCCAGGCCTTCAGCGGCGAGGTCACCTTCTCGCTGGCGATGCCCGCCGCGCATCCCAAACTGCCCGTCGGCTTCCCGCGCCCGGTCCTGAAGCTGGGCCTGCGCGACGCCGCCGTTGCGCGAAAGGTCCTCAGCGCGCTGACCCAAGCCGCGTTCAAGAACTGGGACGTGCGCCAGACGATGGCCGGCGACCGGCCGATCATGGTCGCGCGGGAGAAGCAGGCCTTCGGCAAGGACCCCGGCTGCCTGTCCTGGTCGCTGGGCGAGAAGGAGCTGATCGTCAGCATCTTCCCGCTGGCCGTGCGCGGCGAGGTCGAACGCCTGGCCAGCGAATCGGCGCCCTCGCTGGAGAGCGACACCGACTTCGACGCCGGGCGGCAGAAGCTGGCCGGGCGCTACCAGGCGCTGGCCTACGTCGACGCGGGCGCCATCGCCACCGCGGCTTACGACATCCTGATCCCGCTCGCGCAGCTGAAGGGCGCCGGCGGCCCGAACATCGATCCCAACGTCCTGCCCACCAGCGGAGTGCTGGCGCGCAACCTGGGCGGTACGCTCTTCGGCATCTCCGGCGGCAAGGACGGCCTGGCTATCAGCGCGTACAGTTCGACGGGGCTCTTCGCGACCCTGGGCCCGGGACTGGCGGCGCTCGGGCAGTACATGAAGCGCCACGGCGGCCGAGCGGTGGCCCAAGATCCCGAACTGCCCGCCGAACGCGAGAGCTACCGCACGAAACTCGGGGAGCTGGGCCAGCGCCTGCGCGCCTTCGCCTGGGACCACGCCGGCGCGATCCCGAACAACCTCGACGAGCTGACGCCGGACCACATCTCGGCCGAGGAGCGCAAGGACCTGGGCAACGTGAAGTACCGCGGCAACCAGGGCGCGCCCAACAAGATCGTCGCCTATTACGACCTGGGCGCCGACGTGCGCGGGCCGATCCCCGTGCTGCTGCAGAGCGGCGACGTGCGCGTCATCCACCCCGGGCAACTCGCCAGCCTGCTGGAGAAGGGCTTCACCGGCGATCCCGCCAAGCCCTGGGAAGTGCAGGCGGTCAAGCCCCCCAGCCTGCCGCCGGACTTTTAAGCCAAGCGTTTTCCTCGCCGGAAAAAGGCGTGCGCTGCCAAGCGCGCGCCCTTTCTATTTTGGGCCGCTGCCTTTAATATGCGTTCATGGCAAAAGAAACGCCCCAACGCAGCGGCGCCGCCGCCGTGCAGCCGGCCATGTACGGCGTGCCGTCGGACCCCAGCGCCTTCCACACGCTGGCCAAGCCCATCGGCCCGATCTGCAACCTCGACTGCACCTACTGCTTCTACCTCCATAAGGAGAACTTCTTCCCGAAGGGCGAGAACTTCCGCATGTCGGAAGCGACGCTGGAGGCCTTCACGAAGCAGTACATCGAGGCGCAGGACGTGCCCGAGATCAACTTCGCGTGGCAGGGCGGCGAGCCCACGCTGCTAGGCGTCGAGTTTTTCCGCAAGGCCGTCGAGCTCCAGAAGAGGTACGCGCCCGAAGGCAAGACCATCACCAACGCGCTGCAGACCAACGGCGTGCTGCTGGACGACGAATGGTGCGCGTTCCTGAAGGAAAACGACGTGCTGGTGGGCCTGAGTATCGACGGGCCGAAGGACGTCCACGACAAGTACCGCTACTACAAGGACAAGCGCTCCAGCCACGACGACGTGATGCGCGGCCTGCGCCTGCTGCAGAAGCACGGCGTGCGCGTGAACTCGCTGACCTGCGTCAACCGCGCCACCGGCAGCCGCGGGCGCGAGGTCTACCGCTTCCTGCGCGACGAGTGCAACTTCGAGCACATGCAGTTCATCCCCATCGTGGAGAAGATCGACTTCGAGACCGTCGCGCCCGGCACCGAGAACCCCGGCGGCCCCGACCCCGACGACGACCTGCTGAAAGTCACGCCCTGGACGGTGAAGCCCGAGCAGTTCGGCCGTTTCATGTGCGCCGTCTTCGACGAATGGGCGCGCGCCGACGTGGGCAAGGTCTTCGTGCAGACCTTCGAGCAGACGCTGGCCGGGGTGCTGGGCATGCCCGCCAGCCTGTGCGTCTTCTCCAAGCGCTGCGGGCGCGCGCTGGCCATCGAGCACGACGGCGGGCTCTTTTCCTGCGACCACTTCGTCTACGGCGACTACAAGCTCGGCAACATCCACGACAAGACCATGCGCCAGATGGCCGCCAGCGAACAGCAGAAGAAATTCGGAAACGACAAGTTCGACACGCTGCCGCGCTACTGCCGCACCTGCGAGTTCCTGGAGCTCTGCTACGGCGAATGCCCCAAGAACCGCTTCATCCAGACGCCCGACGGCGAGGACGGCCTCAACTACCTCTGCGCCGGCTACAAGATCTACTTCGCGCACGCCACGCCCGTGCTGGCGATGATGGC
This sequence comes from Planctomycetota bacterium, assembly GCA_023150555.1. Classification (GTDB taxonomy): domain Bacteria; phylum Planctomycetota; class SZUA-567; order H5-PLA8; family H5-PLA8; genus JAKLKQ01. The sequence continues at coordinate 7,418 of JAKLKQ010000078.1, read as the reverse complement.
GCGCGAGATCCGCGAAGGCCGACCCGCCGCCGGCATCATGCGCGCGATCCAGGCCGCCGAGCAGGTCGAAGCGTCCAAGGCCTCCGGATCGGCCACCGCCACCGCCGCACCGAAACCCAACGCCAAACCGCGCCCCAACGACCAATGCCCCTGCGGCAGCGGCAAGAAGTTCAAGAAGTGCCACGGGGCGTGAGCGCATGACCGCGCGGCCGCTCTCCCTCGCGCTGGGCCTCGCCGCCGCCTGGGCCTTCGCGCTTGCTGCAAATGCCGCCGCCGAAACGCCCCCGGGCAATGCGGGAAAATGCGCCGAACGCTTCGCCGAACTGCTGAAGGACTATCCCGCCCCCGCCCTGACCGCCTACAAACTCGACGGCCACAACCACGACGCCGATGCCAAGGGGAAGGACGCGAACTTCCGCTTCCAGGGCTGGCTCTTCGTAGGCCGCAAGACCGCCGTCGAACAACTCGTCTTCAAGAAGGCCTCCGCCGCGCTGCGTTCGAAGACGAGTTTCGCCGCCGACGCGCGCAACTGCTTCACCCCCGAGTTCGGCCTGCGCCTGAACAACGGCGAGCAGGAGCTGCACCTGCTGGTCGGGCTGCGCTGCCAGGCCGTGGAGTTCCACGCGGGCAGGGCCACCGCGCGCTACCCCCTGAGCGACCTCGGCGCGAACGCCTTCCGCGCGCTCTTTGACGAATTGTTCGCGGAGAAGCCGGACGAAAAGAAGGAGGAAAAGGAAGATGCCGACAAGGCGGAAGCGAAGAAGAAGCTCTCCAGGAATGTTTCCTTCGAATTCAAAGACGTTCCCGTGGGCGAAGCGTTGAAGCTGCTCGGCTCGTTGATCAACGCAAGCGTCGTTGTGGATCCAGGGATTGCCGAGGCCGTCAAGAAGAAGAGCTTCTCGCTAAAGGTCACCGACCTTCCGCTCGACCGGGCACTCGACCATTTTTGCTACAAGACTGACTTGGCGTGGGACATGGACGAGCGCCACATCTTCATTGCTGAACCGCCGGTGATAGGCGCGCGGAAGGCCACAAGGCTGCTTGTCGGCTTCGACGACGCGCCGCTGGTCGCGTGCAAGGTCGTGGCGGAGGAAGCGCCCAACGAAGCCGACACGCCGGAAGCCACCCATCTGGCACGTTGGAAGATCCTCGTCGCCCGCGACGTGCTCGAAGGCATGACCGTCGAAGAGGTCCGCACGGCGCTGACCTCCGCGGCGTCCTACAAGGACATGGGCGCCAAGTGCTTCGATCCCGGCATGGGTTTCCGCCTCAAGAAAGACGGCCAGCGGTTGGATATCGTGATCTGCCTCGAATGCTCCTGGGCCTATTTCTTTCTGGACGACCAGCGGCTCCATCTTGCCCTGAGCGAAAAGGGCAAGGAGAAGGTGAAGGCCCTCTATGAGAAGCTCTTCCCGGCTGAAGACCCGCCGAAAAAACCGTAATACGGATGTACAGCCCGGACTAATCTAAAACGTAGCTATGGAACGCCTCTATTAAAAGGAGTCCGCCATGCGCACCCTGCTTCTGCTGGCCGCCGCCTTCCTAACCGGCGCGTGTTTCGCCGCCGAACCCGCCTGGCAGGCCGTAGCGCTGCCTGCCGAAGCCCAGGGCAAGACCCTGCGCGCGGTGGCCTTCGCAGGTGCCGAGCACGGCTGGATCGCCGGGGACGCCGGCCTGTGCCTGGCCACCGCCGACGGCGGCAAGACCTGGGCCGTGCAGGCGACGGGCTCGAAGGCGAACCTGCGCGCCGTCTCCTTCGCCGATACGAAGTGCGGTTTCGCCTGCGGCGACGGCGACCCGGACGCCCCCGCCCCGCGCGGCCACATCGTGATGGGCCGCCCCATGAAGAGCGCCACGCTGCTGGAGACGGCCGACGGCGGCAAGACCTGGAAGACGCACTGGGTGCCGACGAACTTCGACGTCACGGCCGTCGCCGCACGCTCGGCAACGGAGGTCCAGCTCGCCAACAGCGGCGGCGCCTCGCACCTGGACGGCGACAACCTGCGCTTCAACGGCAAGGGCTTCGGCAGCGAGCGCATCTTCCGCGCGCTCTTCGGCGTCGCGGTGCTGGACGATCGCCAGCGCATCGGCGTGGGCTCGCCGGTCTGCGTCGGATTCATGCCCACGCCCACCAGCCCGCTGTATACCGACAAGCGCTGCCGCGCGATCTTCAGCGCCGACGGCGGCAAGACCTGGCAGGCCAGCAAGGGCAGCGAAGGCTCCGGACGTCTGTGCCTGCGCGCTGTAGCCGCGCGTGCCGGCGGGCTCGCCGTCGCCGTGGGCGACCAGGGCGGCGTGCTGCGCAGCGAAGACGCCGGCAAAAGCTGGACCGCCGTGGACGCGGGTTCCAAGGCCAACCTGCACGCGGCGGCCTGGGGCCCCGCCGACGGCCAGCAGATTCTTGCCGTGGGCGACAGCGGCGTGGTGCTCGCCAGCAGCGACAGCGGCAAGACCTGGACCGCCGAGCAGGCCGGCAAGGAGAACCTCCACGGTATCGCGCTGGCCGGAACGGCTTTCATCGCGGTGAGCGAGAAGGGCGCGGCGTGGCGGCGCTGACGACTCTCTCGAAAGAAGAACTTTAGGTAACGAAACGGTACACGCGGCGGGCCGTCCGTTGCGCCGGGCCTCGCCTCCCGATAAAAATTCGTTTTCCGCCGGCCAGCACGGGAAAGGAGCGCCATGCCCATCCGCTGCGACTTCGAGCACCTCGGCCGCGCAACCATCTCTCCGGATACACCCGTTGTCGCCGGGCAGTTCGGCACCTGGACGCTCACCTATGTCGTCGGCAAGTACGGCTACGACGAACGCGCGCGCCTGATGATCGGCCAGCGCTTTCCCTGCGACGCCGGGATGCCGCAGTTCGACAAGCCCGCCGAGACCGGCTACACGACCGTGCGGCTGGAGACGAAAAGCCCCAGCGCGAAGCTGAAACTCAGCAACGAGGAACGCGGCCAGGCGCGGCCCTACTTCCGCTGCCTGACGATCGCCGTCGCCGCCGGGTCGCTCTACGAAGGCGACCGCATCGTCGTGACGATGGGGGACATGTCGGGCGGCTCCCCCGGCATGCGCGCGCAGACCTACCGCGAGAAGGGCCTGGAGTGGAAGTTCTTCGTCGATCCCTTCGGCACCGAGGTCTACAACGAACTGCCGGCTCACCCGAAGCACGATGTCGTCGGCGGCACCTTGCACCGCCTGGTCGCCGTAGCGCCGACCACCGTGCGCCCCGGCGAACCCTTCGACGCGCTGGTGAAAGCCGAAGATATCTGGGGCAACCCCTGCGAACGCTGCACGGCCCGGGTAACGCTGCGCGCCGAAGGCGGGAACCTGGCCGGCTTGCCGAAGGAAGTCACCTTCGAATCCGGCACGCTGGCCGTCGCGCGCTTGAAGGGCCTCACGCTGGCCTCCGGCGATGTGCGTATCGCGGCGCAGAGCGGCGAAACGAAAACGCGCAGCAACGCGATCAAGGCCCTCGGCAAGGGCGAACCGAAGACCTGGTGGAGCGATATGCACGGACAGACGCGCTACACCGTCGGCACCGGCACCTTCGAGGAGTACTACGCCTTCGCGCGCGACGTGGCGCTGCTGGACTTCACCACCCACCAGGGCAACGACTTCCAGATCGACACGCCGCGCTGGACGAAACTAATAGAGGTCACGAAGCGCTTCAACGAAGACGGACGCTTCGCCGCGCTGGTTGGCTACGAATGGTCCGGGATGACACCCGGCGGCGGCGACCGTAACGTCGTCTTCCGCGGCGGCGACGTGGCCCTGCATCGCAGCTCGCACGCCGAAGTCGCCGACACCAGCGACGCCGACGACGACTGCTTCCCGCTGAGCGAACTCTACGAACGTTTCCGCGGGCGCACCGACGTGCTGCTGATTCCGCACATCGGCGGGCGCTACGCCGACATCGTCAACTACTTCGATCCAGCGCTGGAGTCCGTCGTCGAGATCTACTCGGCGTGGGGGCGCTTCGAGTGGCTGATCGAGGACGCCTTCAAGAAGGGCCTGAAGGTCGGCTTCACCGCCAACAGCGACGATCACAAGGGCCGCACCGGCGCCAGCCACCCGGGCGCGGGAAAATTCGGCATGTACGGCGGCCTGACCTGCGTGCTGGCCGAGAACCTGACGCGCGAGGCGATCTTCGACGCGCTGAAGGCGCGGCGCTGCTACGCCTGCGGCAGCGGCCAGCGCATTCTGATCGACCTTTCCGTCAATGGCCTGCCCGTCGGCGCCGAAGGCCAGGCGAACGGCGAAGTCACGATCAAGGGCCGCGTGGCCGGCACCGGGCCGATCGCGCGCATCGACCTATTCCGCGGCCTCGACCTTATCGAGACCGTCACGCCGTACACGCCGAACGACTTCGTGGCGTCCAACTGCTACCGCGTCGAGTGGTCCGGCTCGCGCGTGCGCGGGCGCGACCGCATCGCCGTCTGGGACGGGCACCTGGCGCTGAGTGCGGGAAAGATCCTGGCCGCGGCGCCGTACGCTTTCGTCAATCCGGACAAAGGCATTGCGAAGACCACCGCCACGGAGGTGCACTGGACCTCGGTGACCACCGGCGGCGACAACGGCATCGACCTGACGCTCGACGCGCCCGCCACCGCGAAGATCGCGTTCCATTCGCCGATCAAGGACGCCGAGTTCGCGCTCGCCGATCTGAAAGACGACAAACCCGCGCGCGTAGCCGCCGGAGGCATCGACCTGGAAGTCCGCGCGCGGCGGTTGCCCGCCGGCGGACAGAAAGACGTGCTGGAATTCGAAAAGAAGCTCCCCGCCCCCGCCTCGCCCCGGAGCGCCTACTGGATCCGCGTGACGCAGGAAGACAGCGCGCAGGCCTGGACGAGCCCGGTCTACCTCTCGGCAAAGTGAACTTACGTCTTGCGCTGAAAGGTGAAGAAGGTGTGCGGGATAGGCGCTTCGACGCGGCGCGCCTCGATTTCCGGGAACTGCGTGAGGTCGAACTCGGGAAAGCACGCGTCGCCGTCGAAGCTCTGGTGAATCACCGTCAGGTAGATGCGGTCAGCGCGGTCGAGGAAGAGCCGGTAGATCTCCTCACCGCCGCAGATAAAGACTTCGGTCTCGCCCGGATACCGCGCGGCGACGTCCTCGGCGCTGTGGCAGACGACGATGCCCGGCGCGGAGAATTCCTTGTTGCGCGTCAAGATCACGTTCTCGCGCTTCGGCAGCGGCTTGCCCACGCTGATGAAGGTCTTGCGCCCCATCACGACCGGATGCCCGGTGGTGAGACGCTTGAAGTGCTGCAGGTCGTCGGGCAGGTGCCAGGGAAGCTTGTTGTCCCGGCCGATGACGCGATTTTCGGCCATCGCCGCGATCAGGTAGCACCTCATACCGCAATGGGTGCCTTTATGTGCGGGTGCGGGTCGTAGTTCTCCAGCGTGAAGTCCTCGAACTTGAATCCGAAGATATCGCTCACGGCCGGGTTGATCTTCATCACCGGAAGCGCGCGCGGTTCGCGCGTAAGCTGCAGGCGCGCCTGCTCGAGGTGGTTGTTGTACAGGTGCGCATCGCCCAGCGTGTGCACGAACGTGCCGGGCTTCAGGCCCGTGACCTGCGCCATCATCATCGTCAGCAGCGAATAGCTGGCGATGTTGAACGGCACGCCCAGGAAGACGTCGCAACTGCGCTGGTAAAGCTGGCAGCTGAGCTTCCCATCTGCGACGTTGAACTGGAATAGGCAGTGGCACGGCGGCAGCGCCATGCGGTCGATCTCGTCGACCTTCCAGGCGCTGACGATCATGCGCCGCGAGTCCGGATCCCTCTTGATCAGGTCGACGACGCCCTGGATCTGGTCGTAGGTCTTGCCGTCGCAGGTCCAGCGCCGCCACTGGCTGCCGTAGACGGGCCCCAGTTCACCGTTCTCGTCGGCCCACTCGTCCCAGATGCGGACACCGTTCTCCTTCAGGTACTTGATGTTGGTCTCGCCCTTCAGGAACCAGAGCAGTTCATGGATGATCGAGCGAAGGTGGAGCTTCTTGGTCGTCAGCAGCGGAAAGCCCGCGCCGAGGTCGAAGCGCATCTGGTAGCCGAAAAGGCTGCGCGTGCCGGTACCCGTACGGTCGCCCTTCTCGACGCCGTGGTCCAGGATGTGTTGCAGGAGGTCTAGATAGGCCTTCATGGCCGAGGCTCTCCGGAGCGATTCCACAATCCTATCAGTTGGTGGATTTTTTTGCACACCCCACGGCGCCACTCGGTGCCGCGCGGCACACCTTCCAAACGTTCTTGAAAAGTGCGGCGAAAGCCGCATACTTGGGCGTCCCGCACGGACACGTACCCGTAGCTCAGCCTGGATAGAGCGCTACCCTGCGGAGGTAGAGGTCGAAGGTTCGAATCCTTCCGGGTACGCCATACACAACTTCCTCCATAATCAAACGTTACAGGATTTGGGTGTCGGGTCATTTTGACCCGACACCCCCTAATTTACGAAAAAGTGGCCACAAACTGCCCACCATCCCGCGGCTTTTCATCATTTTGACGCCGCTGCTTCAGGTTCTTCCGGCCAGTCAAAATGTCCCACACAGCTTGCGATGATTCAGACGGATCTACCAGGTCCAGGTAGTGGCGTTCTTCCACGTCACGCGCGGCGTGGCCTACCTGGATGCGCACCGAGTCGGGGCTAACCAACCGGCGCGCCCACGAAATGTGCGTCTTCCGCAGGCAGTACATGTCCAGGCCCTCCATCTGGCGCTCAACCCGAGGCTTTAGGTACTTCGCGAGCGTCTCGACCGACCGGCTCTTGCGAGCCCTTGCCTTCAGCTTCTCCGGATCCTTCGGTCGGGGCCCGTCGAACCCGCGAAGCCGGCCGGTGTATATGGCATGTGCCACATTCACGGGATCAACTTCGTTGGCCATCAACTCCTGCGCCGGCCAGTGCATCCGGACGAATGCCAGTACCATTGCTTTCTTGAAGTCATGGCGCAGGTTGGCCCGGTCGCCCTTGCTGCCCTGGTAGGACGCGAACAACGGAGCGTCTACCTCCGGGTCTCCCCGCTTCGTCAGATAGGCCTTCAGTTCCGCCACAAACGCCTCGGGAACCGTCGCCATCCCGTTCCGCTTCTGTCTCGTCCCGCGGGGCAGGATGATTCGGCCATTCTGCAGGTCGCCCACGGTGGCGTCCAAAACCGCACCGGGCCGGTTGCCGGTGAGCAAAAGGGCCTTGTAGATGATCCCGGACGGTAAAGGGCGGCTCAGCAACTGGTCGTATTCCTCTGCCGCGGCCAGGACCGCCCTCAACTCCTCCGGCTGGAAGGCGCGCCGGTGCCGCTGCTGGCCACTCCACGGAAGCCTTCGCCATGCGCCCAAGGGATCGTACGGCAGCAAGTGTATATGGTCAACGAAAGTGGGACACAGAAGATGATCGGCTCGGTTGTTTCCTTCGCGTGTTCTTTCTCCAGCGA
>JAKLKQ010000077.1 GCA_023150555.1 Planctomycetota bacterium | reverse complement strand
GAGACCTTCATCGCCGTCCTCACCTACAACCTCATGATCCTCGCTCTACTTCTGCCTTTGTTTTCAACAGAGCAACCGATGACAAATGAAATTGCCCAATGGCCAATTTCGATGGTCAATGAAGATTTGAAGACCCCATTGCTGGGCAAGCCAGGAGAGGTTCTGCGTGAACCTCAGCGGACTCCGCGCCTCCGTGTTGAAGCCGTTCCGCAGCATGGGCGTGGCGCGCGTTACTTGCTCGCAGTGGGTGCGGCGGGCGCGGCGGGCTTCTTGAGGCGGCAGATGTAGACATCCTTGCTGTTGTAATGCACCAGCACGTCGCGTTCGGGGTCGTAGTAGCCGATGACGTAGCCGCCGCTGGGGGTTTCGCCGGCGGGCTCCACCGCGGTCCATTCGTTGGCGGCGACGTCGTAGAGCCAGAAGCCGGGCTTGGGGCGATTGGTGTACAGCACGCAGCGCTTGGCCTTGGTGTCGTAGTCGAAGTAGCCCGAGGCCGAGCAGCCGCCGGTGGGCGCGCTGGCCTGCGCCAGCGCCCACGTGTCGGCCTCCACCGAGTAGACCCACGTCTTCGCGGTGGGCTCGCCCTTGGGCCCCAAGGGGGTGATGGCCACGACAGACCTGGTGTCCGGGTCGTAGACCGTCGAGGAGCCGTAGCCGCCGCCGCCGTTCTTGAAGGACAGCGCGCGGGCGGTCTTTTTCTCCGGATCGTAGAGGCTCACCGCGCCGCCGCTGCTCACCCACCACGACTTCAGATGCGCGATGTAGCGCGCCGACGGATCGCGCCCGCATTTCGGCACGTTCGCCGTGACGTAGCCCCACGTGCGCGCGTACGGGTCGAAGGTCAGGAAGAACGGCGCCGGCTTCCACTGCGCGAAGACCTCGGCGCCCAGGGCTTCCTGGACCACCTTGCCGTCCACGAAGACCGCGCCACGCAGGGACTCGGGCATGAAGGCGACGCGCCGTGCGCTGTCGTAGTTCAAGCCGTCGAAGCTGTGCGAGAGCCGTGGCGGGCCGCCGCGCCTGGTCTGCAGCGCGCCGTCGCGGACGACGAGGTTCTCCTTCATCCACTCCGGCTTCTTGCCCTGGGCGGGTTCGTCCGCTCCGTACAGGCAGACCCAGGTGTTGGAGGCCAGATCGTACTCCCAGACGTCGTTCAGCGGGCGGACGTTGTGCCCGCCGCCGGTGAAGAGCGCGCGCTTGCGGTCGGGCATCCAGGCGGCCTTGTCGCTGAAGTCCCGGCCGTAGGGCCCGACCTGGAGCATGCTCTTCCAGTTCATGGCCGTAACCCATTCCACGTCGCCGGCCACCTTCAGCGGGGGCAACTTCATCCAGGTGTTCTCGGGCAGGGCCTTGATCCTGGCGAGCAACTCCTCGTCCGGCGCGAGTTCCGGCTCGACCTTGGCGGGTTCGGCGGCCGGGACGAGTGTAAAGGAGAAGGCGAGCACGAGGGCCACAGGCAGACGTCGGAGCATGGCGGGGGGTCTCCGTCGAGGGTGTATCCTTTAGGTAGGTTACACGTGGCCTGGGCGCGCGTCTTCGGAATTCACGGCGCCGAAACCTTCTGCACCCCGAAGTCGCGGCGCCGGCGGGCGTACGCCGCGCGCGGGCTTCGCCGTTGCCTCTTCTAACAGCCTGCGATAGCGTAGGGGATGCGCCGAAGGCAGGGCGCGCTGAAGAGGATTTCCCATGCTACGCACTGCGATCTTGGCTGCGGCGGTGTTCGGCCTGCTTGGAGCGTCCGGCGCCTGCGCCGCCGACACCATCGTGCTGACCAGCGGCAAGACAATCGAGGGGGAGATCGTCGAGGAGACCGCCGAACTGGTGAAGCTGAAGCTCAAGTTCGGCACCGCCGAGTACAAGAAGTCCGAGATCAAAGAGATCCGGCGCGCCGAGGTCGGGGCGGGGATGGAGAACGCCGCCGACCTGCGCGACGTGGTGACGCTGAAGTCGGGCGAAAAGAAGGAGGGCCTGCTGGTCTCGGAGAACGAGGACGAGGTCGTGATGGACCTAATCCGCGGCGGCGCGAACGTCAGCAAGAACCTGACGATGCGCATGACGTTCGAGAAGGAAGAGATCCAGGAGATGAAGCGGCTCACCGACGGCCAGCGCACCGCGGTGAAGAGCTGGTTCGAGAGCCTGAAGCACCACGAGGAACTCGACAAGTTCAGCGAAGCTTCGCTGCAGGTCGAGAAGATCGAATGGCCCAGCAAGAAAAAGGGCGTCACGATCCCGGCGTGGGTGGTGGAGTTGGAGCACTTCCGCGTCGAGGCCAACACATCGCAGGAGTTCCTGCGCAAGGCCGCCTACCGGATGGGCAAGGTCTTCCAGGCCTACAAGGAACACTTCGGCGTCGAAGCCAAGGCCCCCGGCGAGAAGGTCCGCGTGGTGCTCTTCAACAGCATGGCCGAGTACTACGCCGCGATCGGGCAGCAGTTCAAGAACCCCGCCTTCTATGCGCCTTCCCTGAAGCTGATCAGCGCCGGCTGCGACGAGGCCGCCTACAAGGCCGCCGTTGAGGCGATCAAGAAGTACCACGCGGAGCTGAACGGCAAACTGGAGAAGCTTCAGGAGACGATCAAGAAGGAACGCGCCAAGATGGACGCGGCCGTGAAGGACGCCTACGAGAAGGTCCACAAGAAGGGCCGCACCACGCCTGCCGGCAAGCTGCTGTGGGACCAGGTCCAGGACCAGAAGCGCCAGTGGCAACTCCAGATCGGCGCGCTGGAAAAGCAGGCCCGCGACCTGCAGGAGCAGATCTACCTGCAGGACCGCAAGAACGAAGGCGTCTACAAGCAGTACACCGCGGAGATGTTCGAGACGCTGTACCACGAAGGGTTCCACGCCTTCGCCGACAACTTCCTCTTTCCCGGCCTGCTGCAGAAGCACTTTCCGCTGTGGCTCAACGAGGGCCTGGCGCAGTACTTCGAGATGGCCCGCGTGGAAGGCCCGCGCCTGCTGCTGGGCAAGGTTGACGGCCGCCGCATGGCCATGCTGCGCAAATGGAAGACCGAGAACAGCCTAGTCCTGGTGCACGACCTGGTCGTCGCCGAGAGCAAGCACTTCATCGTGCAGGACATGTCCGACCTGGAAGGCAGCACCAAGCACTACCTCGAGTCCTGGCTGCTGGTGCACTGGCTGGGCGCACAGAAGCGCCTGACCCGCGAGAACCTGATCGCCTACGTGAACGCGCTCGCCGGCGGGCAACTCAGCGGCGAAGCCATCACCGTGCTGGCCGGCAAAGGCACCGAGGAGATCCAGAAGGCCCTGGAAGGGGAACTCACCTTCGGCGCCTCCGCGCCCGCGGGCAAGACGGAAGATGGGGACGACGAGTGACGAATGACGAGTGCCCGGCGTTGCAAACCTATAGATTGATCTTCCGTTCTTCGTGTTCTTCGTGGTGAAAAGTTTTCCCGGAAACCGGCGTCCGGTCCCCGGTTCCCGCAGACGACTACGGCGCGGGCTGCGTCGTCAGTGCCGGCGTGGGGCTGACGCTGGCCGCGCTGCGCGCGCGCGAAGGCGGCGCTGGTTCGGCGCGGTCCTGCGCGCTGGCGGGGATCACTGAGATGCTGCCGTCGCCGGTGGCGATCTCGATTACCCAGATCGCGTCGTTCAGTTCGATGCCTGCGCCCGGGTCCACGGTGTGCCTGGGGCCGATGGCGGGCGCGGTCTCGACGTCGGGTTCGCGCGCTTCCGCGGCCGCGAAGCCGGCGGCATCCGCTTCGCCGGCGCAGGAGGCTTCGTCCGGGCAGGCGTCGTCGACGGCGGGCGCGGAAGTCAGGATCGGGGCGGGCGGGTCGGTGGATGGCGGCGTGGCGGGCGTCTGGTCGGCCCCCTTGACCTTCTCGGCGAAGCGTTCCCAACTGAAGTTCTCGAGGAGGTCCTTGAAGTCGTCGCCGTGGCGGCGCGCGACGAGGCGGATGAACCAGGGCGCGTCGAACTGGTACTGTTTGTAGAGCGCCAGCCAGTAGATGAAGCGCTTGAGCGCGGTCACGTCGCCGCTGCGGGCGCGCGGGAAGATGTCCATCAGTTTGTCGTTGAGGAAGCGTTCGCGGTTGGTGCTCTGCTTCTGGACCGACCAGGTCTCGAAGTTCTTGTCGGCGTCGCGCAGCCAGGCCTCCCAGCCTTCGGCCGTCAGGTCCTTCGTGGCGATGGTGTAGGCCATCTCGGGAAGGTTCAGGTCGGCGGCGAACGGCGCAGTCGCTGCGCCGGCCAGCAGGAGCACGGCCACGAAATGACGCACGCGGACCCCCTAAGGCTCCTCTCCTCCGATGCGGTTACGGTCTGCGGCGGCGTACTCCCTACCGCCCTTCACTAACCCTCATGCGCGGCCAAAAAGCAAACGGGCGGGCCGAATTTGCGCGCGGCCGGGCGTTGCACGGGTGCGTTTTGAGCGCAATGCCTACGGTTTGTTGGAGGCGACGGCCTCACGAGCTTCCGGGGCCTCGGCATCGACGCGTCGCAATTCGGCGGGCGCGGTCTCGATGTCCGGCGCGCGCGCTTCGGCATCGGCGGCAAAGGCTTCGCCACCGCGCAGCGGTTCCGGTGTGGCGGCGGGCCTGGCGGGCGCGACCGGCGCGGCAGGCGCGAGGGACGGAGTGGGGGAGGCTTCGGGTTCGGCGTTCTGCTTCTCTGCGGTCTTCTCCGCCTTCTCCAGTTCCTTCTCGCGCTTCTTCGCGGCCTTGGCGGCTTCCTTCTCCGCGGATTCGGCGGCCTTGACCTCGTCGGATTTCTTGCGCACGCGCTTTGCGAGGTCTTCCCAAGAGAAGTCCTGGAGCAGGTCGAGAAACTCCTGGCCGTGGCGCTGAGCCATGTGGCGGATGTACCACGGCGGGGGTTCGCGGTGGATCTTGTACAGTGCGAGATAGAACATGAAGCGCTTGAGCGTCTCGACCTTGCCCGAGGGCACGCCGGTGGCGGTGGTGAGGAGCTTGTCGTCAAGGAAGTTCTTGCGGGATCCGAAGTGGTTGTTGATCTTCCAGGTCTCGAAGCGCGATTCGGCGTCGCGCTGGAAGTCCGCCCACTCCTGCGGCGCAGCGTGTTCGCGCGCGATCTCCAGCGCCACGGCCGTGACGTCGATCTCCGAGGCCTGAGCCGAAAAGGCGCAGCACGTCAGAAGAAAAATGGCGCACAACGATGCAAGACGCGGCACCGCATAACCCCTTCCCCTCCTCCGTGCGGCCCGGTCCGGCTGAACCGCTTCTGCCTTAGGTTCCGGGGGTACGAACTACCACCCAATCAATTAAGTCTCATACTTCCCACGAATGCAAATCGGAGCGTCCGAAAATCACTCGGAAGATCCTCCGCGCATCCGGAATTCGGCCCGAGGCGGCATTGGAATCCCGCGTGCCCCCGTGGTACAGAGAGGCGAATTTCCATCCCCGATCGAAGGAGAATGCCATGCCCGCCAAAGCCGCCAAGGTTCCCGCCGGCAAGCGCCTGCGTGCGCGCCTGGGGCAGCCCGAGATCCTGGTCATGATGGGCACGCATGACGTGCTGTCCGCGCGCATGATCGATGCCGCCGGCTTCGAGGCCCTCTGCATGGGCGGCTTTCCCATCGCCGGCAGCCAGCTCGGCAAGCCCGACGTCGGCCTGCTGACGTTCCCCGAGGCGCTCACGTGGGTACGCAACATCTGCAGCGTGACCGATCTGCCGGTGCTCGCCGACGCCGACACCGGCTACGGCAACGTCACGAACACGATGCGCACCGTCGAAGCCTACGAACAGGCCGGCGCGGCGGCGATCATCCTCGAGGACCAGGTCTGGCCCAAGCGCTGTGGGCACATGGAAGGCAAGGACGTCGTGCCCATGAAGGAGATGGTGACGAAACTTCGCGGCGCCGCGCGCGCCCGCGAACACATGCTTATCTGCGGCCGCACCGACGCCTGCGCCGTTCACGGCTTCGACGACGCGCTGGCGCGCAGCCTGGCCTACGCCGAGGCCGGCGCGGACATCATCTTCTTCGAGGCCGTGCAGACCGAGGAGCAGATGCAGATTCTCAACGAGAAGATTCCCGCCTTCACGCTCGTGAATCTCGTCGACCACGGCAAGACGCCGATCCTGCCGCCCGCGCGCCTGCAGGAGCTGGGCTACGACGTGATCACGATTCCCGTCGCGCTGAGTTTCTTCTACGCGAAGCAGGCGCTGAAGTTCCTGAAAACCATCCGCGCCGACGGCGGCGCGCAGAACCTGCAGAGCGAGATGCTCACTTTTGATGAATACAACGCGCTGGTCGGCCTGCCGCAGATCCGCGCCCTGGAAAAAGAGCTGCAGGGATGAGATTGAGTTAATAGATGAGAGATGGCGGCGAACGCCGCGGAGTCAACTGCTCTAATCTTTCATCTCTTAACTCTTATCTCATCTTTTTCTCGCCCCTCACTCCTGGACCTCGAACGTCACCTTCGGGTTGTCTCCCAACAATCCAGAGGCCTTGATGACAATCGGCGCATTCCACAGCGCCATCGCGTGCGCGGTGCGAGGCGTGACCTTCGCTTCCAGTTCGCCCTGCACTTTCGCGCATTGGCCCGTCACGGCAAAGGGCGCTTCGTCGGCGATTCCGTCGAACGGCAGCATCACGTAGGCGCATTCGTGCGGGATCGGCCCGCGCCAGAAGAAGCGCAGAATGGGCCGCGCGCACGGCACGTTGAAGTGCCCCAGCCAGCCCTCGTCCACACGCACGCCCACCGACGCGCCGGCTGCGCCCACCGGCAGCGCGCTGACCTGCACGTTCGCGTCGTTGTCGCCGACCTCGATCGCGGAGGAAGCTTCGGCGCTGGTCAGATTCAGCGCCTGCCTGGTCTCCAGGTGGACCAGTTTGTCGCTGCCGCGGTGGCGCGACCAGCCGTCGAGGCCCGCGGTGCGCGCTTCGCCGCCCGGCGCGTGCAGCGGGAAGGCGGTGTCGCTTACGCGCGCGCAGGGGTGATTGCCCTGCGGCGGTTCCTTGCCGTCTGCGCTTCCTTCGTGCTTGAGGTAGTCCCACACCAGCCACGCGCCGGCCGCGCGCGCGGGGTGGTCGTGCTCCGGCGGAAGGCAGAGCGCCAGCACGCGCCGCGCGAGCAGCCCCGGCCAGAGGCGGTGCTCGGCGAGCGCGACCTGTATCGTGCCGTTGCCGCTTTGCGTAAACGCCTTCTTCGTGACGTAGCGGTAGTCCTCGTGGCGCGGGCCCAGCGGCGCCGAGTGCCCCAGGCGCGGGATCGCGTGCACCATGGGGTCGCGGAAGCGCGCGCCGTCGACCATGCTGTAGCCCATCATGCCGGGGTCGGAGATCAACTCGCGGCCGAGCGCGAAGAGCGTCACGCCGGTGACGTCGTGGTGGCCGTGGTTGAGCGCCAGCGAGGCGTTCAGCAGGCCGTGGCAGCTTTTCGAGACACCCGTCCCGGCGCGCAGGTGCGCGAAGCCCGCCTCCTTTAAGAAGAGCGGCGCGTGGCTGCGCTTCTCGAGGTCCGGCGCGGGCATCGCCTTCCAGCGCGCGTAGCCTTCGGATCCCATCAGGAAGCAGAGCAGGCTCGGCGGGCGCGTGCCGCCCAATCCACCGGAACCTTTCTTCCATGCGGGCTTGTTGAACAGCGCTGCGCCGAGGTGCAGCAGTTCGTGGTGCTCGATCTCGTGCTCGTGCGGCGAGTGGTGCTGGTGGTCGCCAATGGTGAACGACGAGCCGTCGGGGCGCAGCGAACCGGCGGCCAGCGCGTAGCCGGCCTCGACCCGCGCGCGCAGCGGCGCCGGCGCGCCGCCGAACGCCCGTTCGTAGATCAGGAAGCAGCGCGTGAGCAGGAATTGGTCGACCTTCTGGTAGCCCAGACCCTCGCCGAAGTACCCGTCGGCGGTGGCGAAGGGCAGAGCGACGTACGCGCCGTTCTCGTTGAGCATCCTGTCGAGCGTGGCCTTCCAGCGCGCGGCGCCCTTGGCTTGCGGGAAGATGGCTGCGATGCCCAGCGCCGCGACCAGTCCATGCAGCGGGATGTTGTAGGCCGGCTCGGTGCGCATGCCGCGGTTGAGGATCTCGGCGTGATGCGCGGCGTAACAGAAGGCGCGCTTGCGCGCGGTGTCGTCGAAGCCCGCCCACAGCATCGGCACGGCCACGCCCATATTCTGGACGACGTGCGCGGCGCTGAGCGAGTCGAAGCCCTTGGGGCAGTCGGGGTGCCAGGCCAGCACGGGGATGAACTCCCCGTAGGCGGCGGGATCGATCTCCATCGCGGGCTGTTCGGCCAGCAGCTTCGCGGCGGCCTGCGCCCAGCGCGCGTCGCCGGTGAGGTTGAAGAGTTGCGCGCAGGCGTACCATCCTCGCCCGCGGTGGAAGTAGTGCCCCGCGTCGCGACGCACGGCCATCTCTTCGCGGTACGTATCGGCGCTGGAGAGGAAGTCGGTCTTCTTCGCGCCGGGCGCGGCGAGCTGTTCGGCGGTTTCGACATAGTGCTTCAGGAATGGAACGGCATCCGTTCGGTCGGCGGCGATCTGCTTGCCCAGCGCGGCGGCTTCCTGCGGCGCGACGTACCCGCGCAGACCGGTGGCTTCAATGGCGCGCAGGACCTTCTCCGCGGCGGCGGCCAGTTCGCCCTTCGCGGCGAGCGCCTTGGCGTCGGCGAGGTCGGGGCGTTCGAGATCGGCGTACGAGAGAAAGAGCCGGTCGTCGACGGCGGGGAAGGGCGGGTGGCCGTGGGCGGGCATGGATGAGTTCCTGGGGCCGGGGTCGAACGGATTCGCCGCATTATGAAGGAGGCGGGCGGGGAATCAATGTGCGCACGGCTGAGGACAGCGGCGAGGGGTGAGGGGCGAGAAAGGGTTTGGCTTCGCCATCTTTTCTTTAGGGTTGCGTAATTGAGTTGTTTCAGAATGTGCGCCGATGGCGCTCCATCCCTGGCCGCTCGCCCCTGCCGCTACAGCGCAGCGGCGATCTTCGCGGTCATGGCCTCGAGGTCCAGGTCGGTGTCGGTGGCGTAGCTGGCCACGCGCACCTGGCCTTCGACGTCGAGGTACACGTAGGTCTTCTCGGGGTTGCGCAGCATCAACTCGACGCCGATGGCGTGGTTGTCGGGCGCTTCGAGTACCTTGCGCACGCCGCCGTAGTCGCTGGTGTTGATCAGCGCGCGGCGGACGCTGCCGAGTTTCACTTCCAGGTCCTTGATGCAGAGCTTGCGCACGTTCTCGACGCTGCCCTTGCGCTCGAAGGCTTCCACCAGCGCGCCCAGGTCGACCTCGGGCTCGCGCAGCTTGTAGTACTGGTCGTGGTTGATGGTCTGCTCCTCGGTGGCGCTGGCGACCTGCAGCGTCAGCGCGTTGAGGTACTCCTGGATCTCCTTGATCTCCGACTTGCCGCCGTGCACGAGCAGCTTGCTGCCCTTGAGCTGGAAGCTGACGGCGCGGACGCAGTCGAGTTCCCGCTCGCTGAACTCGAAGCTGGCCCCGTCGAAGTTCTTCACCTTCACGACCTTGAGGTAAGTGAGGAAGTACCAGTCGCCGCGGCGCCGCAGTTGCCCCGGCGCGGCCTTGTGTTCGTCGGTGACGCTCGCGTCGAGCGCCGCCTGCATGGCGTCGGAGAGGACCAGGTCGCGGCGGAAGACGGTGAAGGTGGCCATGGGGACTCCGCTATGTGGTTCTTCAAATACCCTAAACCGAGGAGAGCGCCGAGCATGCGGAGATGGAAACCGGGCGGTGAGCCCGAAACCTGTTTGCCGTTCTCTGCGCGCTCTGCGTACGCTGCGGTTGAATGAAAACCGGTTGGTGCCGAAGCGAGCGGGAGTATAGCGGTGGGCTCGCGCGAGGCAAACGCAGGCTCGCCGGCGTGCTTCGCTCAGGTGGCAAGCACGTCGCAGATTGTTTACTATAAGAGGAGGGGGCCGAGGCTTTGCACCATGCGCGGAACGGGATGGCGATCGATGCGGTGCGTGGCGGCAGCCGTGCTGCTGCTGGCGCTGCCCGCCGGTTGCGGCCGGCCCAAGCCCGCTGCCAAGCCCGTGCCCGCGGTGAAGCTGACGGTGGCGAACTTCGACGCCGAGGTCAAGGCCGTGCGCGGGCGACCGGTGCTGGTGCACTTCTCGAGTGCCGGTTGCTACCACTGCAAGGCCGTGCGGAAGATGCTGGGGCAATTGCAGGGCGACTACGGCGAACGCCTGAAAGTCGCGGAACTGGAGATCGGCTCGGCGCGCGGCGTGGCCGCTCCGCTGAAGGTGGCGAAGGCCCCGACGCTGCTGTTCTTTCGCGACGGCGAGGAAGTCGGGCGCTTGGAGGGCGGGCCCAACCGCGAGGCCATTGAGCCGATGGTCGAGCGCGTGCTCGCCGGAAAGCCCGCGGGCAAACCGGCGGTGGATACGACCCTGGCGGACCCGGCGGACGTCCCCGGCACCACCACGCCCGCGCCTGCAATCGCGCCCGCAAAGACCAGGGCCGGTGCGATGGCCCCTGCCGGAGAGGACGACGACCCGGAGAATGACCCGGACGTGATCGAAGTGATGAAGGGCTGGGAAGGAACGGCGCTGCCGACCGCGAAAACAGGCAAGACCGACAAGACCAACGCAGGCGGCGAAGCGGGCCAGGAGGCCAAGACGGGTCCGTGACGCAGGGCGGGGGAACGGCTATGTCCAAAAAGAAGCACAAGAAGAACTTCCAGAGCAAGGAAGCGAAGAAGAGCGGCGGCAAGGAAAAGCCGGACCGCTCGACGACGAACCTGCTGCTCCTGGCGCTGGTGGTGGTAATCTTCCTGGGGCTGTTGTTCGCGTCGCTGTACACGCGATGAGGCAAGGAGACCGAGCGATGAATGTGAGCATCGATTACTGCGGGATGTGAAACTACCGCCCCAACGCCGCCGGTCTGGCGGACGAACTGAAGAAGGCCTTCGGGGTCGAGGCGCAGCTGATCGAAGGCAAGGGCGGGATCTTCGACGTAAAGGTCGACGGCGCGCTGGTCTACTCCAAACACAAGGCAGGACGCTTCCCCAAGCCCGGCGAAGTCGTGGGATTGATCGGCAAACGCACAAAGTGAGGTTGGATCTAAACGATGAGCCGGACGGCAGTTAACCGCACTAGGTGCATATTATAATCCCTTATTAGACTTGAAGAAATGGAGGGAGAGGGTAAGAGTTAACGTTCGGCGGCAGGCCCTGAAAGACCCTATTGAGAGGGATCTCCTGTGGCGCTTTTCGGCAAAAACAGAAGCCTGGTCGGGCTGGATATCGGCAGTTCGAGCGTCAAGGCGCTGGAACTGACGCGATCCGGGTCGAGCCTGATGATCACGGGGATGGGTTCGGCCCCGGTCGAAGGGCCCGAGGGCGTCGCCGACGCGATCCAGCGCGTGCTGCGCGAGAGCGGCATCAAGTCCAAGCGCTGCGTCTCGTCGGTCAGCGGGCGCAGCGTGATCATCCGCCAGGTGCCGATGGCCGAGATGCCCGACCACGAACTGCGCCAGGCCGTCGAGTACGAAGCCGACAAGTACATCCCCTTCGACGTCAACGAAGTGCAACTGGACGCGCAGCGCCTGAAGGACGGCGACGGCGTCGCGGCCGGGCAGATGAAGGTGCTGCTGGTCGCGGTGAAGAAGTCGCTGATCGAGGAACACATCGCGCTGCTGCAGTCGGTGGGTCTGACCCCCGCGATCATCGACGTCGACGTCTTCGCGCTGGGCAACGCCTTCGAGCTGCGCAACCTGTCCCTGGGCATCCAGGACAACGAAGTCCGCGCGCTGGTGGACATCGGCGGCAGCAAGACCAACATCAACATCATGCGCGGCAACATCAGCTACTTCCAACGCGAGATCTACGTTGCCGGCAACGACCTGACGGAAGCCATCGCCAAGCGCTTCGGTGAGGACCCCGCGGACGTCGAGAAGATGAAGAAGGACCCTGGCGGCGCGCTGGAGTCCATGCAGGACGCCATGCTGCCGGTCCTGGAAGACATCGGCAGCGAAATCCGCCTCAGCTTCGATTACTACGAAAACCAGTACGACGAGCAGGTGAAGGAAGTCTACGTCTCCGGCGGCTCCGTCTACTTCCCCGGGGTCGACACGATGCTGACGCAGATCTTCAACCTGCCGACCAAGATCTGGGACCCCACCGAAGGCATGGAGATGTCCGGTTTCAGCCCCGCCAGCCTGGGCGGCGCCAACTCCGACATGGTCATCTCCATGGGCCTCGCCAGCCGGCTGATCAGCGGCCTTAAGGGTGCGACGGTCACCGCCGCGCCGCGCATGACGACGACGGTGGGCGACGACGGCATGCCGGTGACCATGCCCGAAGCCGCGCCGATCAGTTCGGGCGAGGTCCAGAAGGCCTGGATCAAGGGCATCGCCATCGGCACAGCGGCTTCGGTCGCCAGCGCTGCATTGGTAGCCATCGCCAACAGCGCGGGCTACAGCCAGTGGTGGGCGGTCGGCGAAGGCCTGCCGCTGGGTATCCTGGCCGGCTGGGGCATCTGGCAGGGCATCAACGTCATCCGCCCTGCGCCGGGGCGGGTGCAGTTCGTCATGGCGGCGCTGCTGGTGACGCTGCTCAGTTGCGGCGGCCTGCTGGGCTTCCGCATCACGCGCGGCGACCCGATCTCCGCATCCAGCAAACCCGAAGGCGTGAAGGCACCGCCTAAACCGCCGAACGAGCGTTCCTTCCTGCCCAAGGAAGGCATGACTGCCGGCGGCGAAGAGGGCAAGCGCATGCAGCAGGCGGAAGAAGAGCTGAAGGCGCGCCAAGAGAAGATGGCCGAGGAAAATCGCAACAAGTCGAAGTTCAGCATCAACGACGTCTCCGCGTTGCTGCGAATCCTCTCGCACTGGCTGTTGGCGGCCTTCTGCGCGGTGATGTTCTTGAACGTGAAGGTCAACAAGGCCGTGAGCGGCCGGCGCTGATCGCGCCCCACGGAGTTGCCCACGGGCAGCTCCAGCGCACGGTGCACTTCACTCGAAAGAGCTTGTTGCCCGGCCGACGCATATTGCGTCACGCGCACGTGTGCTTCGATTTCGGTCTCAAAACAGCTAACAAATTTTGACAACGTCGCTGTTTCAGCCGATTCCAAAACACCTGCAACTGGTTCAAAGAATTAAGCTTGCATCGGAATCGCACGATACTGCGATCGACGGTGTGCGCCGAATTTTGCGGGGCACAGTGTTTGCGTTGCCTGGACAAGGGCAATTGGGTAAAGGCTCTGCATCGATTGGGAAGCGTCATCTGGGGGAGGAAGTTTCATGTACCGCGCATGTGCAAGACGAGACCGGGGCTTCACGCTCATCGAGTTAATGGTCGTCGTCTCGATCATCGGCATTCTCAGTTCGATCGCCATTCCCAGCCTGTTGCGTTCGCGCATGGCCGCAAACGAAGTCGCCGCCATCGGCGCGTTGCGCGCGGTCAGCGAGGCGCAGTCGGTTTACCGCCGCACCGACTGGGACAAGGACGGCTTCCAAGAGTACGCCTGGGAACCGAGCCAACTCTGGCAGACCTGGGACTGGTCGGGCAACCCCGCCGAGACGCTGCAGCTGGTCGACGAGGCGGTCGGTAAGTCCTGCATCTGGGGCTGGGGACCGGGCTGGGCCAACGCGCCGCAGTCGAGCAAGGGCTACTTCATCACCGACTGCAACTATTACTACAGCAACCCGACCAACTGGGGCTGGAAGGATCCGTACCTGTGGGGCTTCCGTAAAAACGGAACGTGGTGGTCGGGTCTTACGCGGCACGGCGCGTGCGCCTTCCCCGAATCCTACGGCATGACCGGCATGAACCTCTTCATCATCAACGACAAAGGCGAGATCTATCAGAAGGATGGCTACTGGGAGTACTCGCCGGACAGCTGGTGGTACCCGAACTTCTATGGCTACTGGTACCAGTTCGAGAGCCAGATGAAGGACGCGGACTGGGTCGCCGTGCAGTAGGCGGTGCCTGAGACAACCGAGTTGCAGTCCGAAGGGCGGGACCTCCCGCCCTTCTTTATTTGTTGGCCGACGAGGGGCACCTGGCCGGGGCCGGGGGATGAGGAGGAATTCGAAGTCCCAAATTTCCGCTGCCCGGCTTGCAAGTCGATGGAGGCGTCGAGTAGAGTGTGGGGGTCACAACGTGCAGCACATCCTAAGAGTGCTCACAGGGGCCTGGACGGGAGAAGGGTGTCAGGGAGGCCTGTTACGGGTTTAGTAGGGCGCCGTGGGGAACGGAGTCGGGTCACTTCCTGACCCGATGGGGCGCATTCAAGTCCTTCCATATCCGCCACTTGTTGATTAAAGGCGGGCCGTTCTCCAGCCGATATGCACCATGCGGCGCTCATTTCATTTGAGCTTGACTTAGGCTCCGCCAGGGGGTAGGAACTGCGGGGTCTAATTGCGGAAACCCAGCGGCGAGGTGTACTTGCGTGGCACTGTTCGGCCGCAGTAAGAGCTTAGTCGGCCTGGATATCGGGACCTCGGCGGTGAAGGCCGTCGAGTTGACCCGCAAAGGCGACCGGCTTGTGATCTCGGGCATCGGAACGGCCGAAATCCAGGCCGCCGAACAGCTTCCGGATGCTGTCCGGGCCGCGTTGCAGGCCGGCGGGATCCGGGCGCGCCGTTGTGCCAGCGCGGTCTCGGGCCGCAGCGTGATCATCCGCCAGGTTCCCATGGCGCCCATGTCCGACGGTGAGCTGCGCCAGGCCCTGGAATACGAAGCCGACAAGTATATCCCCTTTGACGTCAACGAGGTACAGATCGACGCGCACCGCCTGGTCACCACGGCGGACAGCGCCGGCCAGATCAAGGTCCTGCTGGTGGCCGTCAAGAAGAACCTGATCGACGACCACCTGGCCGTGCTGCGTGCGGCCGGCCTAAGTCCTCGGCTGGTCGACGTCGACGTCTTCGCCCTGGCGAACGCCTTCGAACTGCGCAACCTGGCGATGGGCATCGAAGACGACGGCGTCCGCGCCCTGATCGACATCGGCGCCAGCAAGACCAGCCTCTGCATCATGCGCGGCAGCAAAGGCCTGTTCCAACGCGAGATCTACCTGGCCGGAAACGACATGACCGACGCAGTCGCCAAGCGCTTCGGCGAGGACGCATGCGACGTCGAGCGCATGAAGCGCGAACCCGGAGGCGCTCTGGAGTCGATGCAGGACGCGATCCTCGGCGTCATCGACGATCTGGCCAGCGAGATCCGGCTCAGCTTCGACTACTTTGACAACCAGTTCGAACAGACGGTGCAGGAGGCGTACCTTTCGGGCGGGTCGGGGTACCTCTCCGGCCTGGATACCCTGCTCGGGCAAGCGCTGGGCCTGCCGGTCAGGATCTGGGATCCGACCGAAGGCCTGGAGGTGGAGGGGGAAGGCTCCGGCAAGCTGCACGGGGCCAACTCGGACCTGACGGTTGCGCTGGGACTGGCCAGCCGGCTTCGCGCGGCCTAGGCCGCAGGCTACGGGACGACGTCGATGATTGAAATCAATCTCCTTCCCCACGAACTGCGCCAGCCGGAAGGCACGCCGCTGCCGCGCCTGCTTACGGCGATGGGCGGCGTGATCCTGGCCGTGCTGGCCGGCGTGGTCGCGGCCAAGTTTCACCTCAAGGACATCCCCGAGACCAGGGAAAAGATCGCGCTGCAAACCGCCGAACGCGACCGCCTGCAGAAGCAGGTCGAGCAGGTCAACGCGATCCGCAACGAGATCAACAGCATCAACGAGCGTGTCAACGCGCTGCGCAACCTGGCCAACAGCCAGATCCTCTGGTCCCGCATGCTCGACTATTGGGCCAAGGCCGTGCCCAACAACTGCGTGATCGGGCGCTTCACCATCCGCAAGGACGCCGGCACCGGCGGCGGCGGGCCCATGGGCACCCGTTTCGTGACCGAAATCAGCGGCTTCTCGGTGGCCGACACCGACACCGAATGCGACAACCAGTTCCGCAAGTTCATGAACAACATCCGCTCGGAGTTCAAGACCAACATCGATCAGCCGGGCCCGCCGGCCGCGCCGGATCCCAACGCGCCGCAGCTGAAGCCGGGCCAGCTGCCGAAGGAATACCATGAGGTGCTCAAGCTGAAGTTCATGGATCCCGAGATCAGGAACCTCGCGCCCGGGTCGTCGCCCAAGGTCTGGACGATGCCGGCCTCGGCGGCGGACGGCTACGAGTTGACCGAAGAGCAGGTCGCGAAGCTGCCGCCGGTGCCCAAGCGGCAGCTGAAGTTCGAGATTGCGATTCCGTTTTACATGCCGCCCCCGCTTCAGTAGGCGGCCGGCGCAACCAGGAGAGCGTGCATGGCAGCAGGCGAATGGTCAGAAAAAGTACGCATGATCGTCACGATCGTCGTCGTCGTGGTGGTCAATGCGGCATGCTGGGGCTACGTCTATATGGTCGGCCGCGACCTGGACAAGCTCACCAAGGATCTGGACAAGGTCAAGAAAGAGGTCGAAGGCAAGAAGGCCGAAGCCAGCCAGCTCAAGGACCTGGAGAAACAGAAGCGCGACCTGCACACCGAGAACGAGCGCCGCATGAAGATGCTCTCTTCCGCCAAGGAAGATGAGGAGTTCCACACCAAGCTCGTGCAGCTCCAGACCAAATACAGCATGAGCATGGTGGGCTCGATCTCGCCCCGCGAGTCCGAGGTCGACGTGCCCGGCGTGCCGCGTACGAACTTCCGGCGCACCGTCTGGAAGATGAACTACAACACACCTTTCTGGGGCCTGATCCAGATGCTGAACAAACTCGAAGAGCACGAAGACCGCTTCTACGTCATCGAGAACCTCTCGCTGACGGCCAAGGGCGCCGGCATGAGCATCACCGGCGTGCGGCATTCGTGTAACTTCGACATCTCGACGTACCGTTACGTGAGTATGGGGCCGTAACCGTGACGACAGACACCGGAAGCCAGGGGACGGCGAGCATGCGGGTTGACGAGATTCGGCTTCGACGGGGCGTTACTACGGCCTTGCCCGTGCTGGCCGCGGCGCTCCTGTTGTGCGCCGGAACGCTTTGGGCGCAGGCCGGCCCTGGCGGTCCTGGAGGTCCTGGCGGTCCTGGCGGTCCCGCTGGACCTGGCGGATCCGGAGGTCCTGGCGGTCCCGGAGGACCTGGTGGACCCGGCGCGGGTGGTCCGGCTGTTGCGGGTGCGCCCGGCGGCGCGGATGGCAAGGGTCCCGCGGGCGAGAAGGGCAAGGAAGAGGAAGACGAAGGCGGCAAGGACAGCTACCGCGATCCGAACGAACTGCGTTACAAGATCGTAGCCGAGAAACGCCGCGACCCGTTCACCGCCTTCATGCTCTCCGAAGAGAAGGCCCCCGACAAGCTGGAAGGCGGCCCCGGCGACGGCGACAAAGGCAAGCACATCCGCGAACAGATTCAGCGCAACTACGAGCAGGTGCACCAGATGATGATTTCGGGGCACCCCAACTACGAGCAGATCATCACCATCTGCGATAAGACCCTCGACGCCTTTACCCCCAAGGATGGCCCGCGCCTGGACAACCGCGAGGACATGCAGCGCCTGCGTCGCCTCCTCTACGGCATCCGAACCGCGGCCGAACGCCTTCAGGACCGGGCAGTCGCCGAGAAAGCATTTAAGAGCCTGCGGTTACAGGTTTCGGGCATCGTCGCGCGGGATCGCAATCCTACCGCCATCATCAACAACAAAGTGGTCCCCCAAGGCGAGTTCATTTCGCCGGGCCAGAACGTGGATCATGTGATCGTTGAAGAGATTCTTCCGGGGCGCGTGATCGTCCGATTCCAGGGCTACAAAATGGAATTAGGGATGCATTAATGCACAAGGTGCGCCGCCCGTTTGTGACGATAATAGGAAGGTGACAGACCGTCGAAACCTGCTAACATGGCGACCCTTGCCAAACTGGAAAGAGGTCGCCGATAGGCCGAGTGCCCACGGGCCGAGGCTTGCGGTGGGGAAGAGGGAATGGCTCGCGCAATAAGACCGTAACTTGCGCGCATCCCAACGGTTGCGCGGTGTTGACGGCGAGCGCGGGAAACTGAGTGGAGGGTGGGTTTTGTTTAAGCCAATCGATTCCAAGAACAGCCCGGTTGCTGCCTTGCGCATGCTTCGCGACGCCGCGGTGCTGTGTGCCTTCGGCTTGCTGGCGTTGAATAGCGCGCTGAGCGCCGGTGAAACGGACGAACCGAAGCCGGGCGTGGAGCGCGTCGTGGCCTTGGGTGCGCAACCGGTCGCCGGCAATGCCGAGGACGACACGGTCACGATTCACGTCGACGACCAGCCCCTGGAACGCGTGTTGGAGTACCTCTCCAACGTCCAGCGCATCAACATCCAGGCGCTCACTGATGCCACCAAGCAGATGAAAGTCACGGTGCACCTGGAGAACGTCGGCTACCGTGCGGTCCTGGACTTTATTGCCAAGAAGTACGGCCTGCTGGTCGAGACGGTGGACCGCAAGGTCATCACCGTGACCACGCCCGAGAAGGTCAGCATGGCCTTCACCCGCGCCGACATCCGCGACGTGATCAACACCATCGCGCTGCAGTCGACGTCCAACATCGTCGTCGGCCCCGAGGTCCAGGGCGAGATCACCCTGAACCTCACCAACGTGCCCTGGTACGACGCGCTGGACATCGTGGTCAAGACGCTGGACTTCGTGACCGTCAAGGAAGCCCACGACACCATCCGCATCACCACCCCGGCCAAACTGACGAAGCAGATGGAGACCCGCATCTTCCGCCTGGCCTACCAGACGCCCGAAGCCGCCAAGTACACGGCCACGATGACCAGCGAGTTCATCACCCGCGTCGCGGCCGAAGGCTCCAGCAAAATCGGCACAACGCTCATCGACATGCTCGCCGGCATCAAGTCCGCCGACGCGCAAGTGGCCTTCGTCAAGCGCGGCAACACCCTGGTCGTCACCGACACGGCCAAGAAGCTCGACACGATGCAGTCGATCATCGACAAGCTGGACATTCCGCCCAAGCAGATCCACGTCGCGGTCAAGGTCGTGGCGATCTCCGACAACGACAGCGAGCGCCTGGGCGTTAACTGGAGCGCCGGCCTGCAGTTCGCCCTCTCTCCGGTCGCCAACTGGCCCTCGGCCTTCCCCTTCGACGTTTCCGACGGCATCACCCGGTCGCTGCTGGGCGACCTGGCCGTGGCCATCGGCGGGCGCCGGGTGGTTGACCAGGTCAACGGCTCGGTGGTCGGCATCAACGACATCTTCAGCCTGCGGCGCGTGGCCAACAGCGGCGGCGACACCATCGCCGGAGACGCCGGCTTCGGCTTCGCCGGCCTGAACCCGATCACCCTGGGCAGCATGGGCTTCGGAGCCACCAACGCCTTCTTCGAAATGCTGCGCACCAAGACCAGCACCCGCATCATCCAGTCGCCCCAGTTGATGACGCTGGACAACGAAGAAGCCACGATCGTGATCGGCGACCTGATCCGCTACGCGGAATCCTTCGTGGTCAGCACCGAGGGCGGCGGGTTCGTCTCGGGCTTCCGCGAAGCCTCCGGTTCGCCCATCAAGGAAGGCTTCCAACTCCTGATCATCCCGCACGTCACCGGGCCTGAGAACAACATCCTCCTGACCGCGATCCCGAAGGCCGAGAACTTCCTGGGCTTCGAAAGCTTTGTCGGTCCGGACGGCATCGAACTGCGCCTGCCGCAGACCAACCAGATCATCACCGTCAACAAGATGCTGCTGCGCAACGGCGAGACCGGCGTCATCGGCGGCCTGCGCGTGGACACCGAGTCCCGCACGCAGAACCACCTGCCGGTGCTCAGCGAGATCCCGATCCTGGGCCGCCTCTTCAAGCACCGCACCAAGACAACCAGCGGCGAGAACACCATGATCTTCGTCACGCCGACGATCGTTGACATCGAAGGCCAGAACGACTTCGAGCGCGAATTCAAGAAGGTGCGGAGCGAGGTCTCCCAGCCCTTTGCTCCGATTCAGGGTGAAGAGGGACAGGTGGAGTAGCGCCTGGCGAGACCGGCGCGCAGCTGTCCGAGAGATTGATGGGGGGTTTCGGGGCGTTCCCGAAACTTACACTAGGGATTCCGGCTACCCGCAACGCCGTCGCCCCCTCGGCGAAAGGCCCGTTGCGATGATCCGGCAAAAAATCGAAATCCGCTTCCAAAAAGGCGATGCGATACGCTTCATTTCCCACCATGATCTGATGCGCGCCTTCCAGCGCGCCGTACGCCGGGCCGGTCTGCCGGTGCGTCTCACCGCGGGTTTTAACCCCCGGCCGCGCATCGTTTTCCCGGTGGCGCTCGAGGTCGGGATCGCCTCGCTCGACGAAGCGGTAGAAATCGAACTCACCGAATGGATTCCTCTGGACGACCTCCGGAACCGTCTGACCAGCCAGCTTCCGCCCAACCTGCCCCTCACCGCGATCCGGGAACTTCCGCCCACGCGCCGGGGCAGCCGCCCCACGCAGATGCGTTACCGCCTGCATCTGGCCAAGGCGGGGCTGACCATCGCGCCGAATCGCCTGAACGAGATGCTGGCGCAGCTGGCGCTTCCGTTCCTGCGGGACCGTCCGCAGAAGGGCAAGGCCCGAAAGCCGGAAACGATCGATCTCAAGCCCTTCCTCGTCGCCGCCGCTCTCGCCGAGGACGGAGATCTCGTGGTCGATCTGCAGCCGCACAGGCAGGCCACGGCGCGCCCCCTGGAACTGCTCAGCCTGCTGACGGGGGAGCCGGTGGTGGCCCTGAAGCGGGTACCGGTGACCAAGCTTCGCATGACCCTGGAACCGCCTCCGACGCCCCCGACGACGCCGACGCAGGCGAACTGAACCGCGACGCCGCCGAAGGCGACGGCGGGCAGGGGCGCGGCCACGGGCGAAACCGCGCGCGGCGTGGCGGACGGCGCGGCCGCGGGCAGGACAGCGCCATCGTTCCCGAACGCGCGCCCACCAACGTCCACAAGGTCCTGCTTGTCAACGCCACCGACCCCGGCGAGATTCGCGTCGCGGTGCTCGAGGACGGGCACCTCGCCGAGATATTCCTCGAACGCAAGAGCAACGAGCAGCAGACCGGCAACATCTACAAGGGCCGCATCGTCAACGTGGAGCCCTCGCTGCAGGCCGCCTTCGTCGACCTCGGACAGGAACGCAACGGTTTCCTGCACGCCTCCGACTGCATCCCGCCCGACGGCGGATATTCGGACATCCTCCGCAACGCCGCGCCCCAGGCCCAGGGCCGCCCCGAACAGCCGGAACGTTCCGCGGAACAGGCGCAGGCCCTGGACGGCGCGGCACCGGCCGCAGCCGAAGCAGAGGCCCCGGGTGCCCCGGGAGCCGCGGGCACACCGGGCGCGACGAACGGGCAGCCGGGTGAAGGCGGGGGCAAACGCCGCCGCAGGCGCCGCCGCGGCGGGCGCGGGCGCTCTGGACGCGGACGCGCGCCGGCCCCCGGCGCGCCCATGGTCGCCCCGCAGGGCGATGCCCGCGAGGTCGACGACCACGGTCCTTACGACGAGGATTCGGATGGCCAGGCGGCTGGCGACGAACACGATGGCGAGGTGACTCCGCGTTCCGAGTCGCTCGATGCGCCCGAGGTCCACGACGAGGGGGCCGGCGGCCCGGATGACCGCTCCTCCTTGCCCGCCGAAGGCGACAACGGCCAGACCGAAGGCCCGGCCCATCAGGACCAGGGTCCGGAGTCCGGCGATTTCGACGACGAGCACCTTGGCGAAGAAGAGGACGATCCCGGCGGCGACGAGTCGGACGAAAGCGATGGCGAAGGCGAACAGTTCGAGGAAGGCGAGGCGATCGAAGTCGTCGAGGACGCCGAGGTTATCGAAGACGTGGAGGACCTGCTGCCGGAGGGCGAGGTGCCCTCCAACGGCGGAAGCGCGGCAAACGAAGCGCCGGTCGTCATCGACGAGTCTAGTCCCGTGATGGTGACTTCCGAGGGCGTCGTGGTTCCGCCCATGGTCGACGCCGTGCCCGGCGCGGCCGGCCCCTTAATGGCAGGCGCAGCGGCCGCCGGCTTGGCGCCGGGCGGCACGCGTTCGCGCGGCCAGCGCGGCGGTCGCGGCGGCGGGCGGAGTGGCCGCGAAGGCCAGACCGAACGGCGCATGCTGATCCAGGAGATGCTGCGCAAAGGCCAGGAAGTGCTGGTACAGGTGGTTAAGGAAGGCATGGGGCAGAAGGGCCCGGCGCTGACGACCTACCTCAGCCTGCCCGGCCGCTATATGGTTCTGATGCCCGCTGTCAGCCGGCTGGGCGTCAGCAAGCGCATCGGCAGCGAGAGCGAACGGCGCGCGCTGAAGGAAAGCCTCAACAACCTCAACGTCCCCGAAGGTATGGGTGTGATCGTGCGCACCGCCGGCATGGGCCGAAGCAAGGAAGACCTCAACCGCGACCTCAACTTTCTGCTCGAAGGTTGGAACACCCTGCGCAAAAAGGCCAAGGTCGCCCGCGCGCCGACGCTGATTTTCCAGGAAGGCGACGTGCTCAAGCGCGTCCTGCGCGACGTCTTCACCGACGACGTGGCCGAAGTCATCGTCGACGACCCCGTGGTGGCCGAGCGCGCGCGTGAATTCCTGCGCGAGATGGCCCCCGGCGCCGAAGAGAAGGTTAAAGGCTACGCCGATCCGCAGCCGCTCTTCCACAAGCACGGCGTCGAGCCGCAGCTGCAGCGCCTCTTCAACCGCAAGGTGCCTTTGCCGGGCGGCGGCAGCATCGTCATCGAGCAGACCGAGGCTTTGGTGGCTATCGACGTCAACACCGGGCGCTTCCGCGAGAAGCGCAACCAGGACGATACGATCCTCGCCACCAACCTCGAGGCCGCCCGCGAGATCGCCCGCCAGCTGCGCCTGCGCGATATCGGCGGTCTGGTCATGATCGACTTCATCGACATGGACATCGGCGACCATCGCCGGCAAGTCGAGCGCGAGTTCCGCAAGCACCTGGCCCGCGACAAGGCCCGCCTGAACGTGCTGCCCATCAGCGCGCTGGGCATCGTCGAGATGACCCGCCAGCGCGTCCGGCACAGCTTGCGACGGACGCTCTTCGAGCGCTGCGCGTCCTGCGGAGGCTCGGGACAGATAAAATCCCCCGAATCCCTGGGCCTGGAACTGCTCCGGGAGGTCCGCTACCAGGCCGCCCAGGACAGGGTGGAGCGCCTGCGCGTGTCCTTGAATCCGAGCGCTGCTTTTGTCATTCTTAACCAGTTCCGGAAGGAGCTGACCCGGCTTGAGGAGACCCTCAAGATCCGGATCGAGGTTGTGCAGGAGCCGGCGCTGGATACGCGCCAGTTCCAGGTGGCCGTCGCCAAGAAGGGCGGCGGCTGGGTCCTGAAGAAGACAAGCGAGGTGGACGAGTATGTACGCAATTCTTAAAGACCGCGGTCGCCAGTACAAGGTCCAGGTCGGCGACCTGGTGCGCATCGACAAGCTGCCGCAGAAGAAGGGCGACAAGGTCACCTTCGACAACGTGCTGCTGGTCGGCAAGGACGGCAACGTGCAGGTGGGTAACCCCAAGGTCGCCGGTGCCAAGGTCATCGGCGTGCTGGAAGACCAGGCCAAGGGCGAAAAGCTGATCGCGATGCGCCGCATCATGATCCACAGCCTTCGCACCCGCCGCGGCCACCGCGCGCAGTATAGTATGATCAGGATCGAGAAGATCGAAGCCTGACGTACCCGTCCGACAACCGCAGCGGGGCCCGCAGGCGTCCTTCATCAGACGCGGAGCCCCAGGGGGCCGGGAACACCCGAATCATGGCCGAGCTGGTCGTCACGTCGCCCGACGGAAGCGTGGTCCGGTACCGCATGGGACCGGTCATGTTTCTCGGCCGCCACCCCGAGTGCCAAGTCGTGCTCTCGGACCCCATGTCCAGCCGCAAACACTGCAAGATCGAACTGGCCAACGGCGCGTACTTCGTCGAGGACTGCGGTTCGGCCAACGGCACGATGCTCAACGGCGCGCCGCTCCAGACGCGCCAGCCGATGAAGATCGGCGACTGCATCCAGATCGGCTACACCCGTCTCGACCTTCGCCCCGACATGCCCCAGGCCGTGCGGACGCCTGCCGTCTCCGACCCGAACCTCTCCATCGTCCGCGTTAAGGAGGACCTGGAAGAGCAGGAGCCCGGCATCGAGTACGCCGTCGCCGCCGGCGGCGACGCCATCACCGAGGAGGAACAGTCGAGTTCCGACCTGACGCAGCTCAAGCGCGTTACGCAGCGCCTGAAGCTGCTCGTCGAGATGGGCCAGACCCTGGGTTCGTCGCTTGACCCCCGCAAGACCCTGCAGGCGTGCCTCGACCGACTTTTCGACGTCTTCCCGCAGGCAGAACGCGGCTTTATTCTGCTCTATGGCCCCGAAGGCGACATTCCCAGCGAACTGGCTCCCGCGGTCGAAGGCGACGCCGCCCTGGCCGAACGCCGCGGCCCACTGTCCGTCAGCAAGATCCGTAATCCCGAGCAGGCGGCCTCCAATGAAGTGCAAGTCTCGCGCACTGTCGTGAAGCGCGTCCGCGAGCAGCGCCAGACTGTGCTCGTCAGCGACAGCGACAACGCCGGCGACGGCGAGTTCAGCCCGGCGCTTTCGATGGCGCGCCTCGAGATCCGCAGCGTGATCTGTTCGCCCCTGGTTGCCGGCAAAGAGGACCTGGGCATCCTGTACGTCGACGCCAAGGATCCGTCCCGGCGCTTCACGCCCGACGACGTGGGCCTCTTCAACGCGCTCGCCGGCCAGGCCGCCGTCGTGATCAAGAACGCCGAACTGGCGCGCAACGCCGCCGCCGAAGCCTCCATGCGCGAAAACTTGCAGCGCTTCCTCGCGCCGGACCTCGTCGAGCAGATCCTCAAGAAGGACCTCAACCTGGCCTTGGGCGGCGAGAAGAAGCACGGCACGGTCTTCTTCTCCGACATCGTGGGCTTCACGCGCATTGCGTCGCAAATGGACGCCGCCGACGTTGTTGCACTTCTTAATAGGTATTTTAAGGTTATGCAGGAAATCATCTTTGCGCGCGGCGGCACCGTGGACAAATTTAATGGGGATCAGATTATGGCGTTTTGGGGCGTGCTGGTGGACGTCCCGCAGTCCGAAGCCGCCGCGGTGACGGCCGCCGTGGAAATGCAGAACGCTATGTATGTTTTGAACCGCGATTTGGCGCGCGCGCCGGACATCGCGCAGCCGCCCGAGCCCCTGGGGCAGGGCATCGGCCTGAACACCGGCGAGTTCGTCGCCGGGAACATCGGCGGCGAGCGCAAGATCGAGTTCACGGTCATCGGCAACGCGGTGAACCTGGCGCAGCGGGTCGAGTCCATTGCCGGGCGCGGGCAAGTCTTTATCGGACAAGGTACTTACGACGCCATCCAGCACCGCGCGCTGGCCTTCCGCATGCCCGACTGTCCGGTGAAGAACGTCAGCGAGCCCCTGAAGGTCTTTTCGATTCGCGGGATCGTGCCGCCGGGGATGGTGGATGGGCGCACGATGGCGCGGGCGGACCGCCAGACGTCGCGGCTGGACCCGGTCGGCGAGGAGTTGCTCACGTCGTTGCCGTGCCGCCTAACCGTGGCGGGGCAACCTCCGGTGCCGGCGGTGGTTACGAATCTGCTGGTGCGCCAGAAGGAGCGCACGGCGCGCCTGGACGTCTTCGCCGAGATGCCCGTGCCGGCCGGCGCGAAGGTCAAGCTCGAGTGGACGCTGGCCGAATGCTCGGGCCTCGCGCCGCTCGACGCCAAGGTGACCTCGTCGCTCTCGCGCCCGGCCAGCCTGAACGAACCGGGCGACGGCGAGGACGGCAGCAGCCACAGCATGCTCGGCATGCGCCGCCAGGAAGGCAGCATGACGCTGGAAGCCGAGCAGATCCCCGACGACGTGCTCACCTTCAAGGCCGGCACGCTGATCGACTCGACCCTGAAGTCCAGCGACGAGATCGAACGCGTGTAAGTGCCGCCGTTCCAGCGCCTTCCGGGATCCGCACCGCGGAATCCGGACCCCGTACGCATCGATACGTCCCGCCGCGCCGGCCGAGCCGTCCCGGTTTCCCTTCGACCGCAGAGCTCGCGGAGTCCGCAGAGAACGGCCGTTGGGAGAGGCACAGCCGCGCCAAGGCTTTGGGAATCCCGTGCGGTCCTCCGCGCTCTCAGCGTCCGCTGCGGTTAAAGCGCTTTTTCCGAACTCGCGAAATTTCGCGACTTGCAACGCCTTTGGCGGTTTGCCGTTAGCTCCAATAACCCGGCTTTTCCCACTGCGCGGCGGCCCCTTCCCACCCCGTATTGTTCCAAAACTCAGCCCACTCGGACCGCCGCTACCAACAGGAGTTACAATCGACCGGCAGCCTGGGATTCGGCCCAGAATTCGGTCTTCGCAACCGATAAGGTGCCCCCATGACCATCCTAACCCCGTGGCAGTTCCTACTCCTCGCCCTCGCCGGCATCTTGAACCGGCAGCAGAATCAGGTGATCGACTATCTAAAGGAGGAGAGCCGAGTTCTCCGGGAGCTATTGGGCAAGAAGCGCCTTCGGTTCACTGACGTCCAACGGCGCCGTCTCGCCGAAAGGGCCAAGGCGCTCGGGCGCCAGGTTCTCGAAGGCTTGGGCTGCATCGTCACGCCGGACACGCTGCTCCGCTGGTACCGGAACTTGGTCGCGAGGAAGTACGATGGGAGCAAGAAGCGGAGGCCGGGGCGACCGTCCAAGTCCAAGGAGATACAGGAACTGATCCTGTGCATGGCGCGGGAAAACCTGACCTGGGGCTACACCTGAATCCAGGGCGCCTTGGAGAACTTGGGATACGAAGTCGGCCGAAGCACCGTCCGCCGGGTCATGCTGAAGAACGGCTTGGATCCTTCGCCGATGCGCAAGAAGGGCATGACCTGGAAGATGTTCCTCGAGATTCATTGGGACC
>JAKLKQ010000076.1 GCA_023150555.1 Planctomycetota bacterium | reverse complement strand
CTGGGATTTCATTCTTCAACTCGCACGCACCGGCGGCGAATTCGGCATCGTCCCCGAGCCGCTCTTCCATTACCGGCAGTACCCCGGCGGGCGCAGCAAGAATGAACCGCGGGTGATGTACCGCTGCCGCTCGGAGGTACTGCGACGCGCCGCACGCGCCGACCCGCGCGTGAAGGACCCCGACCCCGAATTCGCGAACGGCGTCGACCCGGCCCTGCTTCCGCTGCGCATCGCCCAGCGCGCGGCTCTGGGCCTCGGATTGGCCCTGGGCCACAACAACGCGGAGGAGGCCGGCTGGTTTCTCCGCGAGTTGCTCGCGCGACTCGATGGCCGGGCGTGCCCGCCCGAGTTCCTAGGCGCGGCACACTTCCACGCCGGGCTGGCGCAGGGCCTCTTCGAGCCCAGGTCCGGCGAACTGGGGGAACGCTGCGCTGCGACGCTGCACGCGCTCGAACGGCTGAGCGCTGGGGATGAACGCCAGGCCGAGATCGTGCGCGAACTGGCGCGCCGCTGCCGGGGGCCGAAACGGCCGCATGGGCCGCCCGCGCCCAAGCGCCGCGGCTGGTGGCCGTTCCGGCGCGGAACCGCGTAAGCGCTCGCGAAGAACCCCACCGAGTTGCTACAATCCCGTCATGCTCAAGCGCCGCACGGTAGAGAAGGCCGAAGCCGCGCCTGCCACCAAGCAGGTCCGCGCGCCGCTCTTGCGTTGGTACGCGAAAAATAAGCGCGATCTGCCCTGGCGCCGCAACCCGGATCTCTACAACACGCTGCTCAGCGAGTTCATGCTCCAGCAGACGCGCGTCGACCAGGCGCTGCCGTACTTCCACCGCTTCCACGAGGCCTTCCCCACGCTGCGCGACCTGGCCGAAGCGCCGCCCGAGCGCGTGCTGAAGCTCTGGGAGGGCCTGGGCTACTACTCGCGCGCGCGCAACCTGCAGAAGGCCGCGCAGCGCCTGGCCGCGATCCGCGGCGCGCCGAAGCTCGACGACCTCGCCGAATGCCCCGGCATAGGGCCGTACACGCTCGCGGCGATCGGCAGTATCGTGCTGAACGCGCCGCTGCCGGTCGTCGACGGCAACGTCAACCGCGTGATGGCGCGGCTGCTGGCGCTCGAGAAACCTCCGCAGACGCCGGTCGTGCGCGCGCGCATCCTGGAACTGCTCGGCGAATGGATCTGCCGCACGGCGCCGGGCGACTTCAACCAGGCCGTGATGGAACTCGGCGCGACCGTCTGCACGCCGAAAAATCCGAGTTGCGACAGCTGCCCACTGCGCGCGAGCTGCCGTGCTTTCGAACTGGGCCGCGCCGAGGACTTTCCCAAGCGCGCGCCGAAGAAGGCGCGCCCGCACAAGGACGTCGCCGCCGCGCTGGTGACGCGCGCCGACGGGCGCGTGCTGATCGCGCAGCGCCCCGAACGCGGGCTGCTGGCGAGCCTCTGGGAGTTCCCTGGCGGCACCCGCGCGGGCAGGGAATCGATCGGCGCCTGCTGCGAACGGACCATAAGGGAGCGCCTGGGCCTCCGGGTGGACGTGGGCAAACGCGTCGCATCGGTCGAGCACGGCTTCAGCCACTTCACCATCACGCTGCACGCCTTCGCCTGCCGCGCCCGCGGCGGGACCGCCAAACCGGCGCCGGCGACCGGGAAGGAAGGCGCCTACCAGGACTGCCGCTGGGTGGCGGCCGGCGAGTTGCCCGGTTTCGCCTTCCCGCGGGCGCACTGGCCGCTCGTGAAAATCGCGGCGGATGGATCGAATGGCGGGACTTCCCGCGCGTCTCGTTAAGGTTGGCGGGGCCTCGCACCCCTTGGCCCGCGAAAGACTTGTGGGATTTAGCCAAAGCTGGTAAGCGTACGTTTAACGAAACTGCGGAGGGGGCCGTTTCCACCCTTAAGGAGCCATGGCCATGACCGATCTGAAGACTCGCGGTACGGTGCGCGCGTGGGCGGTGCTGGCGCTCGCGATCTGCGTCGCCGCGCCGGCGCTGCGCGCGGGCGAAGAGGCCGCGCCGCCGAACCCGGCGACGTTCCTCCCCGACACCACCATCGTGTACGTGCAGGCCGACGCCTGGACGCACTGGCGCGATTCGTGGCGCAAGACGGCGCTGTGCGGGATCTGCAACGAACCCGAGGTGCGCGCGTTCCTGGAAGGCCCCTGGGGCAAGATTCGCGAGATGCTGGAACTCAAGGCCGCGCCCGGCGCCGAGGCGCCCGCGGGCACCGTGGACGTCGTGCTGAGCACGCTCAACCGCCTGGCCCCCGGGCCGGTGGTGCTGGCGATGACCCGCGGCGAGGGCGCGCAGGGCAACGGCTGCGCGCTGATCGTCGGCAGCCGCGGAGCGAAGGACGTCGTGGACAAGCTGAACTTCCTGCAAAGCGTCGTGCAGGGCTTCGTGACCGCGTTCCTGAAGACCGACCTGCAGGTGATCCAGAAGACCCAGTACCAGGCCGCCGACCTGATGACGGTCAAGATCAACGCCTTTGAACTCACGCTTTGCGTCTACAACGACTACCTGATCGTGACCTCGCGCCTGGAACTGGCCAAGCAGATCGTCGACGGCATCGCCGGCACGCTGCCCAAGACGCTGGCCGCCTCGCCCGGCTTCGCCGGCACGGGGCTCTCCGGCGGCGAGCACCTCTGCGCGTACCTCAACGTCGCCGCCGTGCGCAAGGCCCTGGGCGCCGGGCCGAACAAGGCCGGCGAGGCCCTGCGCAACACGCTCGACAGCCTGGGCCTGAGCGACATGGAGGCGATCACCTGGTCGGTGCAGATGGACGGTCCGGCCTTCGAGTCCCGCGCGGCCTTCGTCACCGGCGGCGCGCGCAAGGGCCTACTGGCGGCGCTGGACGCCGAGCCCATCGATCCGGCCACGCTGAAGGTCTGCCGCGCCGACGCGCCCTTCGCCGTCGGCATGAAGGTCCAGCCGAAGCAGATGTGGTCGATCATGGAGAACGCCGTCAAGACCACCGACTCCGCGGCGCTGGACCGCATGAAGAAGATCAAGGCCAAGCTCGCCGCGCAGAACCGCAACCTCGAAGCCGAGATGACCGACGCCTTCGGCAACGACGTCGTGCTGACCAGCTACAGCGGCGAAGCCGGCGCGATGGGCGGCATGGTCGCCTCCCTGTCGGCGAAGGACGACGCCAAGGCCGCCAAGCTGCTCGTCGAACTGCTCAAGCTCGCCGGCGCCGAGTACGCCCCGGCGAAGGAACTGCAGGAGAACGAGTTCGACGGCGTGAAGACCTGGTACCTGCGCGGGCCGGAAGGCAGCACGGGCCTCGAACCCAAGTACGCGATCTCCGGCGGGCGACTGATCGTCGCCATGGACATGCTGATCCTGCGCTCCGCGCTGAAGACGATGGGCGGCGAGAACCTCGCGGCCTCCGCCTGGATGCAGGACGCCGCGAAGGGCTCCGGCGGCAAGCTGGGTGCGGTCTTCGTCTACGTCAACTGGGGGCAGCTCTACACCGCGGCCTTCGACTTCGGCGCCCAGGTGCTGAAGCTGGCCAACTTCACCAGCATGATCCGAAACCTGGGCATCGACGTGAACCTGCTGCCCACGCCGGGCGCGATCACCAAGCACCTCTTCCCGTCGCTGGCCGTCGTACAGGCGACGCCCAAGGGCGTGGTGCTGACAAGCCGCAGCCCGATGCCCAGCGCCGAAGTGATCGCTCCGCCGGTGGCCGCCTTCGCCGCCATCGTCGCGACCTTCGCCGCCGACTTCGCCACCGCCGAA
The DNA here is from genome assembly GCA_023150555.1 of Planctomycetota bacterium. Lineage (GTDB taxonomy): Bacteria > Planctomycetota > SZUA-567 > H5-PLA8 > H5-PLA8 > JAKLKQ01. The sequence continues at coordinate 23,676 of JAKLKQ010000076.1, read as the reverse complement.
CCGGCCCCCGCCGCGACGGGCGACCAGAAGTAAGCACCTGCCGTTCATACTTGGATATAGGATGCAGCGCGCCGCGGCGGAGTACCCGCCGCGGCTCTGTTACTTCGGCTCCGGCGTGCCGCCGGACAGCGGCGTGAGCATCACCTTGTCCACACGGTTGCCGTCCATGTCGAGGACCTCGAAGCGGAATCCGCTCCATTCGAAGCGGTCGCCCGTGTTGGGAATTCTTCCCAACTGCGCCACCACGAAGCCACCCAGGGTCTGAAAGTGGCCCTTGTCCTCGCCCGGGAGGCCGCGGAAGCGAAAGACTTCCCTCAGCCGGTCCGTCGCCACCAGGCCATCCACCAGCCACGAGCCGTCCTGCCGGCGCACGATCTGTTCCTCCGCCGGCTCGCCGGTCGGCGGCAGATTGCCCACGATGGCCTCCAACACGTCGATCAGCGTCACCAGCCCCTGCACGCTGCCGTACTCGTCCACCACCAGCGCGATGTGCTTGCCCGACCGCTTGAAGCTCTCCAGCAGCCGCAGCGCGGGCATGCTCTGCGGAACGTACAGCGGGCGCAGCAGGCCGTCGGTCAGGTCGTCGGAATTCCCCGCGATGCGGCGCGCCCAGAGCGTCTTGACCGAGATCATGCCCAGCACGGTCTCGAACGAGCCCCGGCAGACCGGAAAGTAGGAATGGCGGGCCTCCGCGATGCGCCGCAGGTTCTCCTCAAGGGGCCGCTCCACGTCGAGCCACACGACGTCGGCGCGCAGAGTCATAAGGGAACCCACGCGGCGGTCGGTGAAGCGGAAGACGTTGTAGACGATGTCCTTCTCGGCCGTCTCGAAGATCCCCGCCTGGGTGCCCTGGTCGATCAGGATCTTCACTTCCTCCTCGCTCACCGTCTGGTCGCCCGCGTGCTTCACGCGCAGCACGCGCGCCAGAAGCTCCGTGCTGGCATCCAGCACTTTCACCGCGGGGCCGGCCGCGCGCGCCAGGGCCTTCATTGGCGCGGCCACCAGCGCCGCGATGCGTTCGGGACCCGCCAACGCCAGGCGCTTAGGCAGCAACTCGCCCACCACCAGCGAGACGAACGTGAGCGCGCCCACCACCAGGGCGAAGGCCAGCGTCGCGCTGTACGGCGCCAGGGCCTCGAACCCCGACAGCCACGCCGCCAGATCGGCAGTCAGCGTCTGCCCGCCGTAGGCGCCCGCCACGATGCCGATCAGGGTGATCCCGATCTGGACCGTGGAGAGAAAAGTCGTCGGCGTCCGCAACAGGTCCAGCGCGGCCTGCGCGCCCCGGGCGCGCTCGTTGGCCATCTGCTGCAAGCGCGAGCGGCGCGAGGAGACCACGGCGCACTCGGCCATGGCGAAGACGCCGTTGAACAGCACCAGCACCAGAATCACGCCGATCTCAAAGGCCACGCCGAACATGATGGACCTCCCGTACGCCCCGGAACGAATTGCGAAAGAGCTTAGATGATAGGAAAGACCTGCGGGGGCACAAGTCGCCGCGGGCCGACCACCGGGCGATGCGCAGGAGCGAACGCTTCTCTGGCGGAGCGTCGGTCAGGGCGCGGGCTCCCTGCGCGTGGACAACGGCATGCGCACCAGGAACTCCCACCCCACGACCGCGCAGGCCAGCAGCGTGACGGCCACCACGAGATTCATGAGCAGCGGCTTCACCCACCATTCGCCTTCCAAGATGCCAGGATCTTCCGTGGTGGGCGGAACCGGGCCCTTAATCGCGACGTTCTCGGGTTCCTTCCATTCCAAGGATGGCTGCCAGCCGCGCCGAGCTTCGAACATCTTCCAGGGCCAACCGCGCTCGAACCAATGGGTTTGCCCGTTGTGGTGAAAATCGACAGGGCGCGCGCGCAGATTCACCCACACCAGCGCGCCTGCCACGACCATTAGCACCACGCACGTGATGAGGTGCAGTTGGAACCACGCGCGCTTTTTCGGCGGGGCGTCCGTCATGGCGCGGAGTCCAGTGCATCACGCCTGCGCGCGCGGCGGCGTATGAGGAACTCGCAGGAGCCGGCGGTCAACGCCAGAAGCGCCAACGCTGCAGCGCCATTCACGGCGACCACGAGGAACAAAGCATTGCGATCAACGGCATCGCCAGCGTAGAACGTTGCAGCCGGCCAACCGTCTTCCATCTTCCATTCGGCGGAAATCGGCCAGCCGTGGCTGACCACGCGGACATCATAGGGCGGTTCCTGGCCCTTCCGAGGCTGGTTTGGCAATTGCCGTTCATGGGGTACCACATTCACCCACACCAGCACACCCGCCACGCACATCAGCGCCACGCACGTGCTGAGATGCAACTGGAACCACGCGCGCTTCCTTTTCGGCGCAAGCGGAGCGCCGGTCATTGCCGAGGGCCTTCGGGCGTTGAACCCTCCCCATTGCCCTTTTCGGATTTGGAAGTTCGAGTCGCCGGCCCCGCCTTGATCGTCATCTCACCCGTCGAGGGAGAGAAACGGACAGCCGGCAGCGTAAATTTCTTTCTCGTGCTCTTGGGCCGCTCGTCCATCAATACATACTCCATCTTTGCAATCTTCCGGTCCTTAGCCAGAAAGGTCATCACCAAGGTGCCTTCGCCAACTGACCACATGCGTAATTCGCTATTCGCAGATTCTGGCACTATCTCAGGCCCTCCGTCATCCTTGTATCCGGCCTCCTTCATGGCATTGGATGCGTCCTCAATGCTCACGCCAGCTTCGACCACACCATCGGCACCTAGCGCAACTCCCTTCAACAGCGCCATCGCAACTACAATGGCCAGCAGCCGAGCACACATTGGATTTCCTCCCAAGTTCACGCCTGAAAGGCGTGGTTAATGTCAGCGCGCCGCCCCTGGAACCGGCCACACAAATGGCGGAAAGCCCCAACGGGGCGAATTAATCCGCCCTTCAGGCGGAACGGCTCTCGCGCTTCCGCGCGTGGCGGCGGATGCGATGCTCGCACGCAAGGGCGGCAAGCGCGAGGATGCCGACGGCCACGCCGGCGTTGGCCACCATCATCCGGTAATCCCAGGCATCCGTGCCCAGACGATAGAACGCGAAGGGCCAGCCCTGCACCTTCGCACCGAATTCTTTGGGCCGGTGCAATATCTCTCCAACGACATGATCCTTGTACGGAAGCCGGTACTCGCTGCCCGGCAACCGCACTTGTCGCATGCCGAGATTCACAATCAGCAGCAGGCCGGCCAGCATCGAAAGCACCACGCATGTGCTGAGGTGCAGCTGGAACCACGCGCGTTTCTTTTTCGGCTCAAGCGGAGCGTCGGTCATGGTGCGGAATCCTTTGCAACGCGCTTCCGCGCGCGGCGGCGAAGCCAAAGCCATGCGGCCGGTGCCCCAGCCGGCCGGCTACGGGTTCCATCGCTCGTGTTCTCCGCGCGGGAAGGGATACCTCCTTATTAAGGATGCGGCGCGAAGTCTTTCGCGCCCCTTCGCCTCGCCGCGGTTGAAACCCCAACCATCCAGCGCCAAATGGCCGGAACGCCGCACGGCGCACATGCGTCTATCCTCACGACCCCATCAGGAGACGACATGCCCACGCGCCTCACCGCTCGCCGTCTTCGCTTCCATCTCTCGACGGCCATACTGCTGGTGCTGACGGCGGGCCTGTTGTTGGGCCTGAACCTCAGCGAACGCAGCACGGGCCCCAAGGCCGAACACTGGCGCCGCGTCGATCCCCACGGCACCATCATCAGCCGCGCTTTTGGCTGGCCGTTCGTCTACAGCGAGGAGGTCTATCTCGTGGACACCGGCGAGCAGATGCAGCGCGGTCCGTTGCAGGGCTGGGCGCTGGCCGCCGACGTAGCCACGTCTGCGCTGATCCTTGCCGCGGTGGCCTGGACTGCGGAGCGCTGGATCGAGTGGAAGCACCGACGCTCGACTGCACATGGTGCAGCCAATCCCAGCTCGCCAACTCTGGAGGCCAGGCCGGACGCATTTTTAGAGTCATAAGTCCAATAAGACCGTCGAGTGCACCTTGTGTAAATCGAGGAAGAATCGATACAAATCACAATGCGCACTCCAGCACGTCGCGCAGCACGACGTGAGTCGCGAAATTTCGCGACTGACAATTTTCGGCACTCGCGAGATTTCGCGAGTTGCCATTGGCTGATTTTGCGGGCTTCAGTTTCGTAAAGTACGACGGGCGGGCGGCCGCTCTCACCCCTCGCCCCTCACCCCTGGCCTTCAGGGTAGCGGCCATTCGTCGGTGAGCGGGATCTCGTCGGGTGCGGGCGCGGTGTGGTCGTTCCAGTCGAAGGTCAGCGGGATGTCGTAGTAGAGCTTCGCGGGCGGCTCGGGACTGGCGAAGGCGGCTTCGGCGGGCAGCGGCGCGCGGAACGAGGCCATCGCCAACTCGCGCGTATCCGGCTTCGGCGCGGGCTTCACGACGCTCACGGGCTTCGGCGCCTCGGCAACCTTGACGGCGGGCGCGGGCTGCGCGACCACCTTCGGTGCTTCGGCAACCTTGACAGCAGGCGCGGGCTTCTCGATCTTCGCGACCGCCTTGGGTTGGGGCTTAGCCTCCGCCTGAGCGACGGTCTCGCCGCGCTCCTTGCGCTTCCGTTCTTCGATGTCCTCGCGCCAGCGCTTGTTCTTCACGTAGTCGCTGGCCTTCTCCCAGGTGAAGTCCTTCAGCAGACGCGAAAGCGAACCCTGGTGCTCCTCGAGGAACTTGCGGACCATCGACGGATCGCCCTGGCGGAACGCGCGATAGTACGCCAGCCAGAGAATGCCCTTCTGGATCGACTCCTGATCGCCGCCGGCGGCGCTGAGGCCCACGATGACGAGGCGGTCGTTGAGGTAGCGGTCGATGTCGCCGTGCGTGTCGCTTTCCCAGTCCTTGAACTTGCTGAACAACGTGCTGACTTCGCTCTGGAATTCTTCTTCGGTGAGGAACGTGCGGACCATGTCGTAGGCGATCGACGAGCCGCTGCGGCTCTGCCACTCGATCGTGCGCGGCAGCGGAAGTTTGGCGCCATCGGCCTTGTTGGTTTCGGTCGCCGCGTGCGCAGCAAACCCGAAACTCAGAACGGCAAGCACGATGGGAAGCACGTGTGCAACGGAAAGCCTTCTCACGGTCCTTCGTCCTTTCCCCAAGCACCTTAAGTCTTGTGCGTTCAGTATATATAACGACGCCGGTCGCCCAGTGCCCTTCCCCGCTATCTGCTTTAATATCATATCTTATTTTCGGGTCACGCAAACCCAAGACACAGCGAAAAATTCACGAATTTTGAGGGCCCTCACCAACCGCCCGCCTGCCCGTCCTTGCGAGGGTCGCTGGCGCCCTCCAAGGCCCCGGTTTCTAGCCGCCGGACGGCCTGCGCGCCTCCAAAGGGTCCCGTTTCGTTCTCGACGACGCGGTGCCCCTTGGCCTTCAATGCGTCTATGATCTCCGACGGGTAATCCCGCTCGAAGGCCACGAAATTTTCCTGCCGGAAGTCGAATCGCGGCGCCGTGAGGGCCTCCTGCAAGCCCATTTCGTGGACCAATAGGTTAACTAAAAACTGCACGTGGCCCTGCGCCTGATGGTGCCCGCCCATCACACCGAACGCCATATGGGGCTTGCCGTTACGCAAAGCGAACCCGGGGATGATGGTGTGGAACGGGCGCTTGCCCGGCGCGATGTGATTGGGGTGACTCTCGTCCAGGCTGAAGCCCGCGCCGCGATTCTGGAGCATGATGCCCGTCTTGCCGGCGCAGACGCCGCTGCCGATGCCCATGTACAGGCTGTTTATGAAACTGACGAGATTGCCCTCGCCGTCTCCCGCGCAGAGGTACACGGTGTCCCCGGCCTCGTGTCCGAGCAGGCTCTTGGTTCGCGGCTGGGCCTTGGACGCGTCGATGGTCCCGGCGGCGCGGTGGGCGAAGGTCATGGAGATCAAATTGTCCAATGGCGCGGGGTTGGTCTCCGGATCGGCGAAGTGCGCGTTGCGCTCGGCGTAGGCGATTTTGACGGCCTCGACGGCGGCGTGCGTAAGCGCCGGCCAGTCGTCCTTAAGTTTCCCTAAGTCAAGGTGCGTCAACACGTTAAGCGCGATTAGCGCGGCCACGCCCTGGCCGTTCGGCGGCAGTTCGTAGATGTCCAGGCCCTGGAAGTGTGCGCGGACGGGCTCGACCCACGTCGACGCGTGAGACTTGAAGTCGTCGGGCCCGAAGTAGCCACCCTCCGCGTCGCTGCAGCGCAGGATCTCCTGGGCTATGGGCCCACGGTAGAAGGCCTCGGCGCCGCCGGCAGCGATGGCCTCGAAGGTCGCGGCGAGGTCCGTGTTGCGGAAGGTCTGGCCATAGCCCACCGGCTTGCCGCCGGGCAGGAAGATCGCGCGCGCCGCATCGTTCTGCAGCAGCGGCTCGACGCGTTCCATGTGCCCCGCGACGATCTCGCTGACGGGGAAGCCCTCGCGGGCGTAGTGGATGGCGGGCTCGAAGAGCGCCTTCCACGGCAGCTTCCCGTCGGCCCGGTGCAGTTGCCACCATGCATCGACGGCGCCGGGCACGGTGACGGCCTTCCAGCCGCGGTCGGGGATGTACTTCAGGCCCACGCGCGCGAAGGTGCGCCAACTGAGCTTTGAAGGGCAGCGCCCGGAGCCGTTGAGACCCTTGAGCTTGCCGTCTTTGGCCGACCAGTAGATCACGAAGCAGTCACCGCCGATGCCCGTCGAGACGGGCTCGGTGACGGCCAGCGTCGCGGCGGCCGCGATGGCTGCGTCGACGGCGTTGCCGCCGGCGCGGATCATGGCCACGCCGGCCTCGGTGGCCAGCGCCTGGCTTGTGCAGACGACGCCGCGGTGGGCGACTACGGCGGAACGCCCCGGCCACCAGCCGGGCCGCGCTAATCGAGTGGGCATGGCTGGAAGCCTAACGTAGCGCCGGCGCCGATTCCAATGGCGGATGACCGGAGAGGCGCTTCCTACGGAGCTGCCTTCAGGGGCACGCGCGCGTCGGCGGCATAGAGGATGCGCACGCTGGCCACGCGCCCGTTGCCGAGGTCCGCGACGAAGAGGCGCTTGTCGGTCTGCGCGGCCACGTAGCAGGCGTGGTAGAGGGACAGTTCGTCGCCGCCGATCGAACGCGCGTTCGCCGGGCCGCCTCCGGCCACCAGCGGCTTGCCTTCGTCGACGTTGCCGTACCGGCCGATGCGGGTGACGAGGTTGCCGGCCTTGTCGACCACCGCGACGCTGTAGCGGTCCACCTCCGGGGCGAAGCTGCGCGCGTAGAAATCCAGCGCGAAGGTGGCGTGCCAGCAGCAACAGCCCATCTCGGCGTCGCCGCCGAGGTTCTTGCCCGCGAAGCCCACGCCGCCGTAGAACCATTCGGCGCCGTCGAGCCACATATCGCCGAGCCCATAGAGTTCCGGGCCGCGCTTGGGACGCTGGGATTCCTCCAGCCCGACAGGCACGTACTCCTGGCGCTGGCTGGTGCTGTAGCCTCGCGTGGCCTCCGGCCGCAGCTTCACCAGTGTGGAACTGCGGTTGTTGAAGTAGCGCTTGCCGTCGTGGATGCGGTGCCCCACGGTCATCACGTACAACGCGCCTTCGCCGTCGAGCCACACGCCGTCTGTGCGGCCCAGGCCCGGCGCGGCATCCTTACGCAGCAACTGGCCGTGCTTGTCGAAGATGTGGATGCATTCGCGCGCCTGGCGGCCCGGGTAGAGCTGCGGCAGGTAGCGTTTGGCCTCGGCGGCGGGCTCCGCGGTTCGGGTGCGGTTCTCGGGAACCGTCGTGAAGTTGACGCAAGAGACCGCGAGTTCTCCCTTCGCCGTCACGGACATCCCGCCCTGGTGGGTCTGATTGGTGCCTACCGAGGGAATCACCAAGCCGCCGATGAGCGGCGCGGTTTTGCGGTCGCCTTTGGCGCCGACGCGGTCGAGTTCCTCGCCGTAGTCCCAGGGGATCTCGCGCCAGGTCTTGAAGTCGTAGCGCGCCACCACGTTCGTGCTGCGCAGGTAGACGGCGCCTTCGGTGTCGAAGGCCAGGTCGATGGACATGAAGGGCAGGTCCACCGTCTTCGCCGCCCCAGTCTCGGGATCCAGTTCCACGAGTTTGCTGAAGTACATCAGTTCCTCGGGCTCGGCCACGTAGAGCTTGCCCGTCTTGGGATGCGCATAGAGGTACTGGACCTGCGGAAGCCCCGTCGGCGCCTTGCGTCCGCCCAGCGCCCGCTCCGCGTCCGCGCCGCCGTCGACGAGCGGCACGCATTGGCCGCCCTTGAGTTCGTAGACCCGCAGATGGAAGCTCGCCCAATCCAGACTCGCCGAGCCGTCCTTGGCGGTGCAGACCCACAGCCGCGGCGGCGTCGCGTACAGGTCCACCTCGGCGCACTGCGGCGAGCCGTCCACGCGCAGGTTGCCCTGGCCGCGGATGAAAGGGCGGTTGGGCAGCGCGAAGGTCTCCAGGACCTTGGGATTGTCGAAGGGCCCCAGGTGCGTCAGCGTTCGCTTGAAGCCCTGCTCCTCCTCTCGAGTGAGCTTCGGGTTGTGGACGAGCCACGAGCCCACCCACAACTCGCCGGTCTTCGGATCGACCTGCACTTTTGCGGGCCGCTTTACCGGGATCGCCTTCAGGACCTTGCCCGCGTCGTCGAAGACCTGCACGCGGTCGTTGAGGTAGTCGCTGACGTAGACCCGGCCCTGCGCGTCGCAGGCGACCGAAGTCGCCAGGGCGAACTGGCCCGGCGCCGAACCCGAGCCTTCCATGTTGTTCTCGCGCCGGGTCAGCGGGTTCGTTTTGCCGGCAAAGAGCACTGGCTCGGCGTCCTTCCCGTATTCCATGCGCAGGATGCCGTGCTGGCAGCAGAAGTCCCAGTACCCGCGCGGGTCGCCGATCAGGTGCGCGTAGCCAGCAAGATAGAGCCACTTGCCGTCGGGCGAGAAGGCCACACTGCGCGGAAATACCTCGCCCTTAGGCGGGCCGTAGTACGGGGAGTTCGGATTGATGGCCTCGAAGCGCGTCACGCGCGGGCCGTCCATCGGCAGCCCGCCGGTTCCGCCTTCGGCGGCGAGGCGGTTGAGGCTGCGCTTGACCAGCGCGATGCGCCCGTCACGCACGGCCATCGCCGTGGCGGCGTTCCCGTTCATCGCATCGTGGATCGCGCCGGGCTCGTCGTTGCCGTTGTCGCCGGAGGTCAGGAAGGTCTGCATCAGCACGCTTCGTTTCACGGGCAGGCGTTCGCCCTGGGGAAACTCCTGCCACTTCAGGCCCTGCACGTCCTTGAACGCGTCCGCGGCGAAGGGATGGACCGTCCGCACGTAGGTGCCGTCGTGCGTGAAAAGCCGCAGGTGATCGACACCCAGCCCGTCGTAGACGTACACGCCTTCCGGCGCGGCACAGACGACCGGCGTGCCCATGCTGGACCGGCGGTAGGGTGACCAGAAGAGCGTGCGTTCGAACTTCGGCGAAAGGCCCAGCGAGACGCGCACGACGCAGTCGTCGGCGTCGTCGACGTAGCGCCCCGCATCGTCTTTGCCGTCCCAGACGATAGCCTGGACTTTGCTGCCCTTCTGAAACGGCTGCGGCGCGTGCTCGCCCAGCACCCCGCTGGCCAGGTGGCGCCGGATCTTCCCGCCGCCGTCCTCGACGGCTACGGTAACGTCGCAGAAGCCCTTGGTCTCGAACGAGACCGTGACGCGGTCGCCGGCGCGCGCGACCTTAGGCGGCGCGGCGAACTCGAAGTTGGCTTCGCGCTTGACCTTGAACTCGTCCAGGTCGCTCGCCAGGCAGGCGCCGCCAAGCGCCAGGGCCGCCAGGATCGGAGCGTAGACGCGCAGGACCATGATGCGCCTCCTCTTGGTCAGGCGTTCGGGGGAGTCTCGAAGATCATCGGCACGCCCACGCGGCAGGCCAGGCGGCCGGGACGCTGAAGGCGCGAGATCATCAGTTCGGCGGCCGTCGCGCCCAACTCGCGCCCGTCCACGCGGATCGTTAGCCCCGGCCCGGCATAGGCGGCGGAGACCGTGCCTGCGGCGAGGCAGCGCAGTCCCCGCGCGGCAAAGACCTGGGCGATCGCGTCGGCCTGGTGAATGCTGTGGCAGATCACTGCGTCGGGACGCTCGGCCTCGCCCAATTCCGCGAGCCGCTTCGCAAGATCGGCATCCTTTAGGAAATACGGGTTCTCGAAGTGCGCCCAGTCCTCGCGCGCAGGCAGGCCGCAGGCGTCCAGCGCCTGGCGGTAGGCGCTCAGGCGCAGGTAGCTGTCGGGATCGACCTGCATGCGCCCCTGGCGGAACGCCGCGACTTCTTTGTGGTCCATCGCGTCCGACGGCGCCGGGATGCTGGTGAAGCCGCCCACGAAGTGGATGCGCTTGCAGCCTCGCGCGGCCAGATGCTGCACGGCTTCGCGGTAGCCCGGTCCCGGATCGACGTAGACCTGATCGGCCAGGCGCGCGAATCGGTCGTCGAGCACATCCACCAGCACGGCCGGCACGCCCAGCGCGAGCAATTCCTGAAGCCACCGCGGCTCGATGATGCCGATCGTCAGCAGGCCGTCGAAGGCCCCCGCCCGCACGTCCGCGAGCGACGGGTGACGCACCTGGCTGGCCTGGGATTCCGCGAGCGCCTCCACGCGCAGGCCGCGCTCGGGCGCATCCCACAGCGCGCGCACGGGCTTTTTGGCGTCGGCGGGATCCCAGGCCGGCGCGGCCCGGTCGAGCCCGAAGACCGAAAGCGCACCGCGCGCGATCTGCCCGAAGAACGTCTCGTGCAGGTCCGGCGGCGTGAAGGAGAGCTTCCAGAGCAGCCCGAGCCGGAGCGTGCGCCCGGGAATGAGCGGTGGATGGCGCTTGTCGGCGACGAACGACCCGCTTCCGCGGCGCCGCACGACCAGGCCTTCGCGGACGAGTTCGTGCAGCGCGCGCTCAACCGTCTTGCGCCCGGCCCGCAGCTGCTTCGCGATGACTTTCTCGGCAGGCAGGCGCGCGCCCGAAGGCAGGTCGCCCGACCGGATCTGCTCCAGGATCACGTCGCGGACACGATCGAACTTGAAGCGCGAACGGGCGGCGCCGTTACGGGCTTCGGCAGGGGGGCTGGAGGCTCGTCTCGCCATATAACCGCTCATACACCAAAACAGCGCTGTTTATATGATTAAATAGCGCTATTTTATAAATACTGCAACTACCCGATAATAAACATGTTATATTAAAATTATGAATCAGTCCGCCGAAATCTCACTTCAGGCAAGGAGCAGCCCGCACGCCGCCTCTTGGCTGACTCCTGAATCCCGATTCCTGAGTTCCACCGTTAGTCCAACCAGTCCTTGTCCTTGATCTTCTTGGGCAGGTATTCCTCGGTGACGAAGCTGATGGACTTGTTGGTCAAGGCTTCGAGTTCGTACTTCACGCCGTTGGCGAGCATGTTGTGGATCTCCTTCTGCCACGCCTTGCTCTGGAACCACGGATAAGCCAGGATCTCCTTCGCGCGGCGAATGTCGCTCTCGTCCAGGCCGATCGCGGTGGCCTTCTGGTCCAGGCCGTACGTGCCGGGGTCGAAGCTGCTGAGTCCGATGAAGCGCGCGCTGGGCACGGCCATGCGCTGGGATTCGAAGGCGAGGTTGATCGAGCCCTGCTTCACGACCGAGTAGATGTAGTAGCCCCAGGGATCGTTATCGACGTACACGTACAGCGGCAGCTTCAGCTCGTTGACGAAGCGCCAGCACAGGCGGCGCACACCGCGCGGCGGCTGGCCTCCGCCGTGCAGGACGATGCATTTGTGCTTCTTCCAGTACTTGTCCTGGTTGAGCCGGTGCCAGACGGCGGCCTTTTCGACCAGCAGCACGAACTTGGCCGTGCATTTCTTGAACTTGATGACGTGGTCTTCGACGATGCTGGGGATCGCCCATCCCCCGGAGCCCACCGCGCGCGCATCGATGGTGTCGCCGCTGTCGACGAGCGTGATCTCTCCGGCCAGCGCGCCCTTGTTTTCCGCGAAGAGGTTCAACTCCTCGCGGATGAACTGCGCGGTCACTTCCAGGTCTTCGATCACCGCGTCCGATTCGGTCTGTTCGTCGACGGTGTTCTCGCTGGATCCGTCGATGCGGTGCTTGATCATGTAGAAGAGGTCGCGGATGCTGGTCGTCTTGCCTTCGTCCTCGAGTTGCCGGCAGGCGGCGGCGACGAGCATCGTCTGCATGAACTTCTTAGCCATGTTGACGTTGAAGAACTCGCGCTGTTGCTTCGCGCTGCCCATCTCGATGTAGCGCTTCTTCTCGTTGAAGCTGACGTTCGCCAGGCTGCGCACCGGGATGTCCATGGACGGCGTGCGCCCCTTGTTGGCCGAGGCGATGACCTGGTCAGCCATGCCGGCCAGCGCTTTCGCCAGGTCCCGGTTGCTGCCCTTCTTGCTATTCGCCACCATGGATAGAGCTCCTTAGGCTTTCGATCCGCTCGCGCACGCGTCCTGCGATCATTCAGAAGAGTTCCTTCTGCTTCGAGCCGCCCTGCTTGCCCTTCGCCTTTGCGGCCTTGCCCTTGGCGGGCTTGCCGCTGATCTGCTTGCCGAAGGACGTGATGGGAATGTCGTCGATGCCCGGCGGGCCTCCGGCCTTGCCCTTGGCGGCTTTCGCCGACTGCTGGGCGGGCTTGGCCTTGCCTTTGAAGGCCTTGGCCTCCACGGGCTTAGCAGACTTGGCGGCCTTGGGCGCCTTTCCGGCCTTGCCCTTCTTGGACTTACCCTTGCCCTTGGCGGGGGCCTCGGCTTCCGCCGGCTCGGCGGCTTCGATGGGCTCCGCCGCTTCGGGCGCGGCCGCGCCGCCGGGAGCCATGCCTTCGGGCACATCGCCCTGAATGCCCTGCTCGGTGACGACGATCGTATTGGCCAGCTCCTCGGGCGCGTTTTCCTTGCGCTTGAGCTCCGCTTCGGTCTTCTCGCCGCCGGTGACTTTCGACGCGACGGACTGGAGCTGCTTCTTGAGCTTCTCGACGTTGACCGTGCCGTACTTGTGTTTGAGCTTCCCGCAGGCCTCGGCGACCTCCTTGATGTATAGGCCGAATTTGTCGCGGCGGCTCATCTCGTACTTCGCGCGAGCGATCTTGTTGAGGTGGATGCCCAGGCGGCGGCCGCATTCCTGCAGCGCGAGGCGGATCTCCTTGCGGACCTCGTCGTAGTCGGCGATGGCTTCCTTCGACTCGCTGGTGAACGGCACCCAGACCGAGGCCATGTGAACGAAGATGACCAGGCTGCCCTGGGGCAGGCTGCCGCGCGACTGCGTCAGGCCGTACTTGCGCCAGCCGACCTCGACGGCCGCCTTGTAGGTCGAGCACGCGGTCTGCTGGTAGACGAGAGGCACGCGGTTGGCGAAACGGATCAGGCGCGAGAGTTCCGGGCCCTTGATCTCCTCCTTGGCCTGCTTTTCCTTCAAGCGCGCGGCCTTGCGCAGTTCGGCCAGGGTCTTGGGGCGTTCTGAATCGCCGTTGCCGTTTCCGTCGCCGTCGTCGAGCGAAAGCTCCTCCTGCTCGCCCTTTTCGTCGTCGGAGTCCTTCTTGATGAAACCCTGGTTGCCAAAGGCGATGCCGGCTTCGATGACGAACGGGTTGCCGCGGTAGACGGCCGGCGAACGCGTAACGGCGGTGTAGAAATCGCCTTTGATCTCCTTGTAGAGCCCGGCCAGGATCGCCTTCTCGCCGATGGGCGAGATGCAGTCGGTGGGCGGCGACATCAGCTTGACCGTCTGCAGGGCCTTGTAGAGCGCCTCGGCGTCCTTGCCCATGATGCTGCGGGGTTTGGCGCGGGGGCTGAGCTTCGCGGCTTTGCAGATCTCGTCGGCGGCCTTGCCCGAGACGCGCACGAACTCGCTGGCCAGGAACCCGGTGAGCCAGTGGCTCTTGGTGTCCTGGAGCATCTTCAGCAGCATGCCCAGTTCGATGCCGTACGGGTGCGGTTTGATTTCGCGGGGCTGGTCGGGCAGCACGTCCACGCCGCGCGGAAACTCGCGTCTCTCCCCTTCGGGCGGGATGTACACGAAGACCGCGTGCGGGTTGGCGATGCTGGTGAGTTCCAGGTACTCCTCGACGGAGCCCTTGCCCTTCTGGAAGCGCCCCTCGAGCGTAATCGTGACGCTGGTGCCCTGCTCGCGGCCCCAGTCGATCTGCTTGGTCTCGTGCTCGACGGGCTCATTCTTCTTCGCGTCGATGGAGACTTCGAAGCAGTGGGCCTTCGGCTCCTTGGCGATCTTGCTCACAACGCGCGTGGGTTTGCCGGTGGTCAGCTGCCCGTACATGCCGGCCGCGCTGATGCCGATGCCCTGCTGCCCGCGAGACTGGCGCAGGCGGTGAAACTTGCTGCCGTACAGCAGCTTGGCGAATACTTTGCCCACGTTCTTCTTCACGATGCCCGGGCCGTTGTCCGTCACGCTGACGGTAAAGCGCGTGGCCTGCGCGACGCTGGGCGGCAGCCCGCCCTCGCTGCTGGGCGCGACCTCGATCTTGACCTCGATCTCGGGCAGGATGCCGGCCTCTTCGCAGGCGTCCAGGCTGTTGTCCACGGCTTCCTTTACCGTCGTCAGCAACGCCTTGCGCGGATTGTCGAAGCCCAGCAAGTGGCGGTTCTTCTGAAAGAACTCGGCGACCGAGATGTCGCGCTGCCGCGCAGACATCTCCTGCGCGGTGGCGGCCTTCACGGCCTTCTTGCGGCGCCCGCCTTCGGGGATCGGCGGCGGCGTGGGCGTTGCGGCTTTGGACTTGCGGCTGGCCATGCGCTCTGCGGCTCCTTTACTGGACGGCCCCGGACTCGCATCGGTCTCGAGGACCTCGGACTCGGCCGACGCCGGAACCCGGGAATTCCGAAGCTCCATGGAGTTGCTGTCGCTGCCTGCAAGCACGTTTCAGACCCCCCAATCATCTGCCGGACATGGGCATTCGCGCCGTATCCATAGGTATCGGCAGGCACAGGGCTTAGACTTAGCAGTAGACAGCCGAAAGTCGCCTGAACGGGCGCCCCTCAAAACGTGCCGACTGCCAGCAGCGAAACAAATGTATCTTAAGGTATTTTCAGCCCTTGCAAGACCACCGCGGCAAAAATCGCAGGCCGCCCGTCCTCCTTAGAACCAGAAGCTCCCCCAACCCGGCCATGCGCACCGTTCCGGTCCTGGAAAGCCCTTTGCGAAAAGACCTTGACAGAACAAGGGGATTGGTTCATAAGTAGGGCGTTCTTCCGATTCGCTTTCCGATTCATCCTTCCGGTTGGACCGTTTCGCGAACGGAAGCCACTTCTACGCTATCCAGAAGATTCCCTTCGATCGCGCTTTTTCATTCCGTGCGCACCCTGCAGTACCCCACGCGATCGATTCGAACTCCGAGGCCCCAATCCCCAGGACCCTGAACGGCGACTGGACCCCCGACTGAGATGCCTAAGGCCCGCACCCTTTACCTGATCGATGGGCACGCCCAGCTCTACCGGGCCTACCATGCCCACGCGCGCGAGAACCGCCGCGCCACCAACGGCACGCCCACGGGCGCGCTGTACGGCTTCTTCAACATGCTGCGCGGTATCCGAAAGCGCTTCAAACCCGAGCTGCTGGGTTGCGTCTTCGACCCCAAGGAAGGCTCCTTCCGCGAGAAGGAATACCACGGCTACAAGGCCCACCGCGCGCCCATGCCCGAAGACCTGCGCCAGCAGATCCCGCTCGCGCTGGAACTCTGCGAGGGCTACGGCATCCCGGCCGTGCAGGTCGAGGACTTCGAGGCCGACGACATCCTGGGGGCGCTCGCGCACAAGGCCGTCAAGAAGGGCCTGAAGGTGGTGGTCATCACCGGCGACAAGGATCTGCTGCAACTCGTCGACGGCGACGTGCAGGTCTTCGACCCGATGAAGGATATCGAGTACGACGCGGACACCGTCCAGGACCTCAAGGGCCTGCGCCCAGACCAGATCGTCGACTGGCTGGGCCTGCAGGGCGACGCGGCCGACAACATCCCCGGCGTGGCCGGCGTCGGCGAACAGACCGCGGTGAAGCTGCTGAAAGAGCACGACACGCTGGACAAGGTCCTGGCGCACTACCACGAGAAGCTAAAGGACCGCGAGAAAGAGATCCTGGCTTTCGTGAAGGAGCACAGCGCCGAGGCCAAGAAGGACAAGGAAGACCGCCAGACCGTCAAGCCGCCCAAGGGCCTGAAAGTCGTCGAGGCGTACCTGTACGCGCAGGCCGAACAGGCCCGCGCCAGTCGCGAACTGGCGCGCATCCGCGTCGACGCGCCAGTGGAGTTCGTCGAGAAGAAGTTCGCGAACGAGGAGCCCGACCGCGAGCGCCTGATCCCGCTGCTGCAGAAGCTCGACTTCCGGCAGCTCCTGCGCGAACTGGGCGGTGGCGAGGAAGACCTGTTGACGCTCAGCGAACAGAACGCGCAGGAATCGGCCGCCGCCAACGACCACCACGTCGTCGATACGCCGCAAAAGCTCAACAACTTCGCCAAGCAGCTCGCCAAACAGAAGCGCTTCGCCTTCGACACCGAGACCACCAGCACCGACCCGATGCGCAGCCACCTCGTCGGCATGGCCTTCTCGTGGAAGAAGAGCGAGGCCTGGTACCTGCCCGTGCGCGGGCCCGGCGGCGAGAAGCTGCTGCCCGAAAAAGAAGCCATCGAAGCGGTGAAGGAAGCTCTGGAAGACCCCACGGTCGGCAAGGTCGGCCAGCACCTGAAGTACGACATCAACGTGATGCGCCGCTGCGGCGTGCGCGTGCGCGGCGCGGCCTTCGACACCCTGATCGCCGGCTGGCTGCTGGATCCCGGCGCCCTGCGCCACGACCTCGACACGCTGGCCTACACGCACCTTCAGATCCGCAAGATCAAGACCGGCACCCTGATCGGCAAAGGCAAGCCCGCCACCATGGACCTGGTCCCCGTCGCCGACGTCGCCGCCTACGCCTGCGAGGACGCCGACGTGACCTGGCAGCTCGCCGAAGTGCTGGCGCCCAAGGTCAAGGAAGCAGGCCTCGCGAAACTGATGGACGAGATCGAGACGCCGTTGATCGAAGTCCTCGCCGAGATGGAATGGACCGGCGTGCGCATCGACGCGAAGCTGCTCCAGGACATGTCGGGGAACCTCGCCGAGCAGCTGGCCGCGATGGAAGAGGACATTTACAGGCAGGCGGGCGAACGCTTCACCATCAACAGCCCCAAGCAACTCGGGCACATCCTCTTCGAGAAACTCGGGCTGCCCAGTATCTCCAAGACGGCCAAGGGCCAGGACTCCACCAGCGAGGAGGTCCTGACCGAGCTGGCCTTGCAGCACGACCTGCCCAAGCTGATCGTCGAATACCGCCAATTCTCCAAGCTGAAGAGCACCTACGTCGACGCGCTGCCTGGCATGGTCAACCCCGAGACCGGGCGCATCCACGCGACCTTCCAGCAGACGGGCACCGAGACGGGGCGCATCAGCAGCAACAATCCCAACCTGCAGAACATCCCCGTGCGCACCGAGGCCGGACGCAGCATCCGCGCCGCCTTCCGCCCGGGCGTCGCCGACAAGGACGGATGGAAGATCGTCGCCGCCGACTACAGCCAGATCGAACTTCGCATTTTGGCGCACTACAGCAAGGACAAGGCCCTGCTCGACGCCTTCGCCAAGGGCCGCGACATTCACCTGGCCGTCGCCGCAAACCTCTTCGGCGTGAAGGAGAAGGACGTCACGCGCGAACAGCGCGCGCGCGCCAAGACCGTCAACTTCGGCGTCATCTACGGCCAGACCGCCTTCGGCCTTTCGCGCACGCTGGGCATCCCCCAGAAAGAGGCGAAGGAGATCATCGAAAAATTCTTCGCTGCGCACCCCGGCGTACAGAAGTGCATCGACGAGATCGTCTCCTCCGCCGAGGACAACGGTTACGTCACCACGATCCTGGGCCGCCGCCGCTTCGTGCCGCAGCTGAAGGAAGCCTCGCAGCGCAAACTCGGCGAACGCATTGCCGTGAACACCGTCTTCCAGGGCTCCGCCGCCGACCTGATCAAGAAGGCGATGCTGGAGATCCACGCCGCACTCTGCGCGCCCAAGTCCGCGTGGAAGGCCCGCATGATCATGCAGATCCACGACGAACTGGTCTTCGAGGCCCCCGCTGGCGAGGTCAAGAAGCTGACCGCGTTCGTGAAGGACACGATGGAAGGCGCCCTGAAGCTGAAGGTGCCGCTGGTCGTCGACACCGGCGCCGGCGACGACTGGCTGAGCGCCAAGGACTGAACGCATGAGCGGACGCCGCATCGTCATCGGGCTGGTTGGCCAAGTCTGCGCGGGCAAGAGCGCGGTCTCCGAGGCCTTCCTGCGCCGCGGTGCGGCCGTCTATCAGGCCGACCGGATCGTGCACGACCTGTATCAGAAGCCCGAGGTCAAGGCCGACGTGCGCCAGGAATTCGGACCCGACGTCTTCGATACCGAAGGGAACGTCGACCGCCGGAAGCTGGGCAAGATTGTGTTCGCCGACCCCGACCGGCTGCGCGTGCTGACCGAGCGCATCATCTTCCCGCGCACCGGCGAGGTCCTGAAGCCGCGCATCGACGCCTTCCGCTCCGGGCGCACGGAGGAACCGGCCCTGGTGCTCGACGCGCCCACCCTTTTCGAGGCCGGGCGCAGCGGCTGGTGTGACCGCCTGCTGTTCGTCTCGGCCCCGCGCGAATGCCGCGAGGCCTGGGCGCGCGAACAGCGCGGCTGGTCGCCGGATGAGCTTACGCGCCGCGAGGCGCACATGATGGACGAGCAGGACAAGCGGACCCGCTGCGACGAGGAGATCGAAAACAGCGGTTCGCTCGAAGACCTGGACCGGCGCGTCGGCGAGTGCTGGCGGCGCTGGGTCGAGGAGGGGACGGCGTAGGGTTCGACCCGCGCCATGCCGCGCCCCCCTGGGGCCCGGCATTGGGCAGTTACCACTTAGGAGGCAGCAACGATGTCCACCGAACACCAGGACGCAGCCCAGAAGGCCCGCCGCGGCCGCCCGCGCCGGCACCACAACGACGGCGGCCACCGCGGCGGCGGCGGTGGACCTCCGCGCCAGAATTCTCCCCGGCCCAGCGGCCCCAGCGGCAGCGGAGCCGGCGGCGAGCCCCAGACCGAGCCGGAAGCCGCAGCGCCCGCCGAGGCCGCGAGCAGCGAAGCGGCCGCGGCAGCGCCCGCCGAAGGCGGTGCGGGCGAAGCGCCGCGCCAGCAGGGCATCGTCACGCCCAGCGGCGGGAAGGTGACGTACATCAACGAAATGAAGCAGATGAACATCACCGACCTGCACCAGATGGCACGGGAACTGAAGATCGAAGGCTTCAGCGCGCTGTTGAAGCACGACCTGATCTTCCGCATCATCAAGGAGAAGGTCAGCCAGAACTGCGTGCTGATGGGTGAAGGCGTGCTGGAGATCCTGCCCGACGGCTTCGGGTTCCTGCGCAGCCCCGACTACGACTACCTCCCCTGCCCCGACGACATCTACATCTCTCCGAGCCAGATCCGGCGCTTCAACCTGCGCACGGGCCACGTCGTCACCGGCCAGATCCGCCCGCCGAAGGAGAACGAACGCTACTTCGCGCTGCTGCAGATCAAGGGCATCAACGGCGAACCGCCGGAAAAGGTCAACGAGAAGATCCCCTTCGACGACCTGACGCCGATTTTCCCCAACCAGCGCTTCCTGCTGGAGACCAGCCCGGACGACATCTCCATGCGCATCCTGGACCTGGTCGCGCCCATCGGGCGCGGGCAGCGCGGCCTGATCGTGTCGCCGCCGAAGGCCGGTAAGACGGTCATGCTGCAGAACATCGCGCACTCGATCGTGAAGAACAACCCCGAGGTCGAGTTGATCGTGCTGCTGATCGACGAGCGCCCCGAGGAAGTGACCGAGATGGAGCGCAGCGTGCGCGGCGAGGTCATCGCCAGCACGTTCGACGAGCCGGCCGCGCGCCACTGCCAGGTCGCCGAGATGGTGATCGAGAAGGCCAAGCGCCTGGTCGAGTACGGCCGCGACGTGGTGATCCTGCTCGACTCGATCACACGCCTGGGCCGCGCGTACAACACCGAAGTGCCGCACTCCGGCAAGATCCTGACCGGCGGCGTGGACGCCACGGCGCTGCAGAAGCCCAAGAAGTTCTTCGGCTCAGCGCGCAACATCGAGAATGGCGGCTCGCTGACCATCCTCGGCACCGCGCTGGTCGATACGGGCTCGAGAATGGACGAAGTCATCTACGAAGAGTTCAAGGGCACCGGCAACATGGAAGTGCACCTGGACCGGCGCCTGATGAACCGCCGCCTCTTCCCGACCATCGACGTGAACCTCTCGGGCACGCGCCGCGAAGAACTGCTCGTGCACCCCGACGAACTGAAGCGCATGTGGCTGCTGCGCAAGTACCTCCAGGACCTGAACATCGTGGAATCGATCGAGTTCCTCGTCGAGAAGATGAAGAAGACGAAGAACAACATCGAGTTCCTGATGAGCATGAACGTCTGAGGCTTCGGATTCGGCTTTCCGAAACCGCGTTCTCGAAGGCCCGATGAGCCTCGCCAACGATATCTCCGCCCTGCCGGACGGCGCGCGCGTGCTGCTGCTCGCGCCGGGGCCCCACGGCATGGATTTCGTCGGAAAACTCGACGTACCCGAAGGCCGCCTGGCCTGGACGATCCTGCACGACTACACCTTACGCGCCGGCATCCATGGCGTACCGTGGGCCAACGCGAAGGACCGGCCATCGTTCTTCTTCCACGCAAAAGTTGCGCGCCTGCCCTTTCAGCCGCGCACCTTCGACGGCGTGCTCGCGCTGGAGACGCTCTTCGCCGTGCGCCCGCCCTGGACGGTGCTCGCCGAACTGCACCGCGTGCTGAAGCCCGGCGGCCGGCTGGTGATGCTGGAGCCCGCCGACGAAGGCTTCTTCTCGATGCTCCGCGCGCGCCTGCTGGGCCCGGGTAAGCGCGTCTATCCGATCGAGGAACTCACGCGCAGCCTGGAGCGCGCCGACTTCCGCGTCGACGGCGCGCAGAACCTCGCCGCCGGCGAGGCCACCCCCATCCCCGCCAATCTGGTCCGGGCCTCGAAGATAGAGAACGCCGCCGAGGCCGCGCCGGAGGTCATCACCACCCGCGACCTGCGCGCGCGCCAGCAGAAACCCGCCGCCTCCTAGATTGCCCTCGCCGCACGACGTGCACTCCTGCCGGAAGCATTTTTCGAAGAATATACCGTCCAGCAAAGCCGCGGTAGCGCGTGTCTTATGGACCGGATGACGGTGGGTACCTGAAGCACTCCATTTATCCGGTTCGAGGCCTGAGGAAGCCATGCACGCGGCGGAAATCGAAGCTCGATTGAGCGCCTGGCATGCGACGGGCGACCGCGAGGCTCTGGGCGAGTTGCTCAAGGCGCAGCGCGACCGCGCCTTCGCGACGGCCTGCCGTTTCTGCGGCAACGCCAGCGACGCCGAAGACGCGGTGCAGGAAGCCTTCCTCAAGCTGCTCTCGCGCACGAGCGGGTTCGAACACGCGGACGACTTCCGCATCTCGGTCTATCGCGCCGTGGTGCAGTGTTCGATCGACCAGTTCCGGCGCCGGAAGCGGACCGTGGAGAGGGAGCAAAGGGTCATGGCGCAGAGCGCCCCTGAGGAAATTGGCATGCCGAACGCCAGCGCCGAACAACAGGAATTGCGCGAGGTCCTTCGCGCCGCCGTCGACCAGTTGCCCGAAGACGAACGAGCCGCTGTGGTGCTCTGCTACCAGCAGGGCCTGCCCTTGAACGAAGCCTCTCGCATCCTCGACGTGCCGCGCCAGACCCTCCACGACCGGATCGCGCGGGCCCTGGAACGCCTGCGCGCAGACCTGAAGCGCAACGGCGCGGCCTGCGCGACGCCCATGCTGCTCGTCGATGCCCTGGCGCGCGACGGAATTCTGACCGCGCCGGACAGCCTCTGCGCGCGTCTGGACGCCGCCTTGCCCGGTAAGCCTTGCGCGCAGGTGGCTGCCCAAAGCGTGCCCGGCGCGAGCGCCGACGCGCTGCGCATGACGACAAGGCCTGCGGCCGGCGCGACCAAGGGCCTGATGTGGGCCGCCGCGGGCATCGCCGCCGTGACCGCAGTTGCGGTGCTCCTCACGCAGCAAGGCGGCAAACCGGATTCGAAGGGCGCAAACGCCGAGGTGCCGGCCGCCGTGGCCGGACCCGCGCGGGAGAAGGCGGCGGGCGAATCCGCCGAAAAAGCCGGAGACGAAAGGAGTGAAGGGATGAAGAACAAGAAGATGGCCGCCGCGGTTCTGGGGGCGACTTTGCTGGGTGCTCCGCTGGCGAGCGCGCAGGCCAACGACAACGTGGAGTCGGTGCTGAAGGAAATCCGCGCGCACAAGGCCGAAAAGGAAGCCGAAGCCGCAAAGCGTGCGCAGAACTCTTACAAGGGCTATCCGGGCCAGAGCGAAACCAGCGTCAGGCCCCAGAATGCTCAGGGCCAGCGCAGCAATCCGGGACAGTAAACTAAAGGCAGCCCCTGCGGGCAAAAAAAGAAAGGTAAATAATGACCATGCGCATCATACCTCACAGCTCGATCTACCTGCTGGCCGTACTCGCCTGCTCCGCCGCATGGAGCGCCGAGCCGCCCACGCCGGCGCAGGAGCAGGAACTGCAAAATGCCCTGACCGAAGGCATCGCCACAAAGGACTTCAAGCTGCTGGACCTGAGCCTCAAAGGCTTCGCCGCCGGCGCGGTACAAGGCGAGAACGTCAAGAAGCACATTGCCGATGCCCGCGTCGATGCCGCAATGGCGATGCTCGCGCCGTTCCACGCCGGCGCGATCGAAGCGTGGACCTTGGCCGCCCAGGCAAAGTCCGGCGACTCGTCCGCGCTCGAAAGCCTCCGCACCGCCGCGCGCACCACCTTCGACACGACGAAGCGGCCCGCGACCAAGGAAGAGGCCCGGGCCCTTCAGATCCGGCAGCAGACGGGACTCGCCGCGCTGGAATGCCTGGCGAACCTGAATGACGACTCCGTTCCGGCGATCATCCGCTCGTGGATGGCGGTGACACCGGCCGCAATGCCGGACTTCAATCTCATGCAGACCGATCCCGTCGCCTACGCCTTCGCGACCGGTAACTGCTACGCGACGAGGGCGATTCCTCAACAGGTGCTCACGGCAGAGAAGACCCTCAGCGGCGATGCGTGGCCGGGCAAGGTCCAGGCGCTCATCTCGGACAGGGCGTTCACGCTGGCCACCCGCGCGGAGCTGCTCATGTACGCCGCCGGCCAGGCCCGAACCGACGATAAGATTGCGCCGGACGCGGCAAAAGCCTTCGACGCGCTCTTCTTCAGCCTTGTCGACGACATCGACGGCAAAACGCCGAGCAACACGATTCAGCAATTCCTGCTCAACAGCTTGCGGATCGGCGATTATGACCAGAAGCTGGCCTACCTGAAGCGCGTCGAGGAAAGAGTGACCGATGCCAACATAAAGAAGATGGTCGCCGCGTACGCCAAGAGTGCGGCCACCATGCACAACAATAATGCTGGAGCCGATGCGAAGCGCAGCCAGCCGAGCGCCCCCGTTGTGCCTCCGAAGGAAAACGGAGGCGAATTCTGACGTTCTTCCCTCTTGCCTAATGCGCCCGCCGGAACGGGGCGAACCGGAAGGTTCGCCCCGTTTTCCTTTTGCCGCAGGTCCTAACGAATCGCCGGCAGATGCTCTGTTGAAAACAAAGGCAGAAGTAGAGCGAGGATCATGAGGTTGTAGGTGAGGACGGCGATGAAGGTCTCG
>JAKLKQ010000075.1 GCA_023150555.1 Planctomycetota bacterium | reverse complement strand
TCGAGTCTTGAGGCTTGCGTCTTGCGGCTTGTTATCGCCAAGCCTGAACCGGAGACTGGAAACGGGAGACAGGAAACGCCGTTTTCAGCCCGTGTGCCGCCGTGATCTCTAATCTATTCTCTCTTATCTCTAATCTGCCCTTCGCCCCTCATCCCTTTTTGCACCGTGCAAACAGGAACGTAAGGGCGCACATGCGCAGCCTTTTCGCATTCGTATTCTAGTCGGCGGTCTCACCTTGACAGCAGGGACGCAAAAAAGCTAGATTACCTGATGCACCACGCGCAGTGCCGCGCGTCTAACGCCGGGAGTGGTCGTTTGGGGAACGCTTCCCGCGGCACGGCGAAGCCGAAGCCACCTTACAGCGAATGGAGTCATCCTTGAGCGCATTGCATGAGCGCACCCTCGTCATCGTGAAGCCGGACGGCGTCGCCCGGGGCCTCAGCGGCGAGATCCTGCGCCGCTTCGAACGCAAGGGCCTGAGCGTCGTCGGTTTGAAGCTGATCAGCGTCGACCGCGGCCTGGCCGAGAAGCACTACGCCGAGCACAAGGCCAAGCCCTTCTTCCCGAGCCTGGTGAATTTCATCACCTCCGGACCCGTCGTGGTTATGGCGCTGGAAGGCAACGGCGCCATCGAGGTCGTCCGCAACCTGGTCGGCCCCACCAGCGGCCTGAAGGCTCCGCCCGGCACCATCCGCGGGGATTTCGCCCTCTCGATGCAGAACAACCTGATCCACGCCTCCGACGGCAAGGAATCGGCCCAGCGCGAGCTGGAACTGTGGTTCGCGGCCTCAGAGCTGCAGAAGCTCGGCGCCGGCAGCGGTTCGGCCGCCAGGGCCTGGGTCAACAGCGAGGAAGAGAAGAACAAGTAACTCGTTACGGGGGCGCGCCTTAGCGCGCGCAGCATATACACGCCATGGGCCACGGGCCCAGGAGACGACGATGAACCGGCTGCTCTGCTGTCTCGGACTGTTCCTGCTGGGGTTCGGGACGGCCCACACCTGCGCGGCCGAGGACTTCGTGGTGCTCGACGACGGCTCCGAGATCCGCGGCACGATCCAGGAAGAGTCCAGCAGCGCCCTCACCATCAAGGAAACCGACTCCGGCCAGATCCGCAGCGTCCGCAAGGACCACTGCGTGATGATCGAGCGCGCGAAGAAGGCCGCCATCCAGGACGTCCAGCAGGTCGTGCGCGTGCAGGTCAGCGCGCCCTCCGAGACCAAGACCGGCGACACGGAAAATACCGGCCAGAAGGAAGGCGGCGAAGGAGAGAAGGCCGGCAAGAAGGACGGCGAAGGCGGCGACGAAGGCGAGGCCAAGGAAGGCGACGAAAAGGGCGGCGAGGGCGGGAAGACCGCCGACAAGAAGGGCGAGAAGGGCAAGGGCGAAGCCAACGTCGACGCCAACGGCTGGCCGATCCTCGACGAGAAGCTCAAGGCGTCCTACGACGAGGCCTTCGCCAAGATCGACAGCGACAACCCCGCCGAGCGCAGCGAAGGCAGATCGGCCCTCAGCGCCCTGGGCAAGGACATCATCCCCGAACTGATCAAGGGCCTGAACCACATCCGCGCCGAGACCCGCGGCATCTGCGCCGAACTGCTGGGCGAGTTCAGCGCGCGCAACGCCGCCAAGGCCATGGTCGAGTCCTTCTACGCGAACATGCCCGACAAGGGCGCCTGCGCCTGGTACGTGCGCCCGTACATCAACTCGCTCAAGTCCGCCCTGCCCAAGGTTACCGGGCAGAGCTACATCGGCGTCGAGTCCCGCAGCCCGCTGGTCCAGGACGCCCTGAAGCAGTACGTCGACTGGTACAACGGCAACTACGACCGCCTGCCCCCGCAGGTCGGCGAGGAAGTCGTCGACCCGACGGACCCCGAGTACATGGACAAGATCCAGAAGGCCAGGGCGTTGCAGCTGGCGAGAAAGTCCTGGCCCCGCCCCGCCCAGTCCAGCGAACTCGACAGCGAGACCGCCGATAGCGGCTCGGACTCCGGCGGCGAGCAGAAGGGCTACCCCAAGGAAGCCAGCCGCAACGCCGACAAGAAATGGGCCGAGAAGGAATACGGCGAGAAGGTCGACCGCGAGAGCGCCGGCGGGCTCTTCCGCGAGAAGGACCAGCAGTACGGCAAGGACTTCTTCAACCGCTAAGCTGGGCCGCTTAACCCACTTGGCCGCTCCTGAAACAGGCGAAACCATAATGGCGCCGCCACGGCAAATTGCCTGGGGCGGTGCGCCTTTTCGTCCGATAATTCCTAGAGCGGGTACCTCCTGGGCTCGAGGCGGCCAGCTTCTTTCACAACCCGGCACAAAGGCCACATTGCGCATCTTTGTAGGTGCCCATTGCGAAAGCACATGTGAAATTGCGCAAGGTGCAAAATAACCCGATTTCAGGTTGCAGGCGTCCAAGATCGGGTACAATACGGAGTGCTAAGGGGCATAGGACTGGTTGGACGCCGGCGGATGGATCCGGATCAGCGCGTTGAGGCGACTTTCCTCAAGGCCTTTTGCAGAGGTACAGGCAAATGATCTCGATCAAGCAACTGCTCGTCTCGACCGACTTCTCCAAGGCTGCGGAGCAAGCGTTGCCCTACGGCGCGAGCCTCGCGAAGGAGTACGGCGCCGAGTTGCACGTTGTTCATGTGGTCGAGGACAGCCTGTACTACGCGCAGTTCGCGTACGACGGCGCGCCCTTTGATCCGACCGTGCTGATCGAGGGCCTGATTGAGGACCGCAAGAAGAAACTGACGGAAGCACTGAAACAGCTGCCGGGCGATGTGAAGGTCCGTTCACACCTGCGCCGAGGGGTGGTCGCCAGCGAGATCATCGCCTGTGCCAAGGAGATCGACGCGGACCTGGTCGTGATCGCGACCCACGGACGCACGGGTCTCAGCCACCTAATCTTCGGCTCGGTGGCCGAGCGCGTGGTGCGGGAGTGCCCTTGTCCTGTACTGACGGTGCGCGAGAAATCCTACGGCATGCTGAAGGAGAAGGGCCAGAAGTAGCAGCAGGACAGGCGGGGCGAGCGTCAAACTCGTGGAAGAGGGGAATATGGTGCGCACACTTACTGCCGTCGTGATGGCGATGTGCCTGGCCAGCGTGGCCGCCTCGGCCCCGGCCCGCGCGGCGACGCCCACGGACGATACAGACAACAAGAAAGAATACCGCTACGAGTTGCTCAAGGACAAGAACGGCGCGCCCTTGCTCGACGAGAAAGGCAAGATCCAGATCCTCGACAAGATGACCGGCATGATCCTGGCCGTCA
The DNA here is from genome assembly GCA_023150555.1 of Planctomycetota bacterium. Lineage (GTDB taxonomy): Bacteria > Planctomycetota > SZUA-567 > H5-PLA8 > H5-PLA8 > JAKLKQ01. The sequence continues at coordinate 24,637 of JAKLKQ010000075.1, read as the reverse complement.
CCGGTTCCGAGATGGCCGAGTTGAATTCCCGCAACGAGAAGAGCCTGTTGCAGCGCCCGAAGGACGAGACCGTCAAGGGCCTGGAAAAGAAGAACACCCCGCCCAAGATCAGCATTCCGGACCAAGAGAAGGACAGCATGACGCTCATCAACCTGGATTCGCCGACGGTCCTGACCGACCTGCACCGCCGCAATTCCGAGCCCGACATCAGCGACTACAAGAACCACCTGAGCTACAACCAGGTCGTCTACATCCGCAATGGCCAGATCGAGGGCCACATCAGCCTGAAGAACACCGGCATCCACAAGATCGCCGACATGGAAGTGACCTTGGTCGTCCCGACCGCCGACGGCAACTCCGAGCGCTACCGCTACCGCCTGACCACCGAGAACGACATCCCCTTCGTGACGCGCCCTCCGCTGCCCAAGGGACGCATGGTGATTTTCCCGGTCAAGGAGAAGGCCCCCATCGGCGCCGGCACGGCCCAGAACGAAAAGATCCGCACCGAGATCACCTACATCCGCTTTGCCGACGATTAACCGCTTTTCCGAATCTTCCGTCCTATCGGGGCGGGCTCCTGAAAAGAGCCCGCCTTTTTTGTGCCTTTCCCGCCCCGGCCATGGGGCCATTTTGTTCGCCGTTCCTAGTTTCTCACTGCTTGCGCCAGAGCCATCCGAAGGCATAATCGAGCCTGCTTCGCCGCTGGCCCAGACGGGGGACCTTGGGCACCGCCCCCGCCACCAGCCTTCCTTCAACTCGATACGAGAGACCGGGCGTGGAAAGCTCCGTCGGCCACAACTGCGGGCTCTTCGGGATCTACAACGTCCCGGATGCCTCCGCCAAGACCTTCCTGGGCCTGTTCGCGCTCCAGCACCGCGGCCAGGAGTCGGCGGGCATCGTCACCAGCGACGGCAAGAAGGTCCGCTCAAAGAAGGGCATGGGCTTGGTCACGGAGGTCTTCCAGAAGGCGGATCTCGAAGAGCTGCCCGGCCACATCGCCATCGGCCACGTGCGCTACTCGACCACCGGAAGCAGCCGCGTCGTCAACATCCAGCCCCTGGTCGTGGACTACAGCCAGGGCCTGATGGCCGTCGCCCACAACGGCAACCTGGTCAACGCCCGGACGTTGCGCGACGAGTACGAGGCCTTCGGCTCGATCTTCCAGACCTCCACCGACAGCGAAGTGATCGTGCACCTGATGGCGTACCCCGAGCACGCCGGCCGCAAGGACTGCCTGGGCCACTGTTTACGCCTGATCAAGGGGGCCTACAGTTTCCTCTTCATGACCCGCGATTCGCTGATCGGAGCCCGCGACCCCCAGGGCTTCCGGCCGCTGGTGCTGGGGCGCATCACCACCCCCGGCCAGCTGGGCTCGATCGGCGAAGGCTACGTGCTGGCCTCCGAGACCTGCGCGCTGGACCAGGTTGGCGCGCGTCTGGTGCGCGAGGTCGAACCCGGCGAGATCGTCACCATCAACTCGGAAGGCGTGCACAGCGAATACTTTGTGCCGCCCAAGGAGTCCAAACCCGCGCACTGCATCTTCGAACACGTCTACTTCTCGCGGCCCGACTCCATGGTCTTCGGAGACAACGTGCACGCCGTGCGCATTCGCCTGGGCGCCCAGCTGGCCATCGAACAGCCCGCCGCGGCCGACGTGGTCTTCTCGGTCCCGGACTCGGGCAACAGTGCGGCGCTGGGCTTCGCGCGCCAGTCGGGCATCCCGCTGGACTACGGATTCATCCGTAACCACTATGTGGGGCGCAGCTTTATAAAGCCCAACCAGCTCGAACGCGAGACCGTGGTGGACATGAAGATCAACCCCGTGCGCTCGGTGATCGAGGGCAAGCGCGTCGTCGTCGTCGAGGACAGCCTCGTGCGCGGCACCACCTTCCGCAAGCAGGCCAAGATCCTCCGCCAGGCCGGCGCCCGCGAGGTCCACCTGCGCATCTCCTGCCCGCCCATCCGCCACGGCTGCTTCTACGGCATCGACTTCCCGGATCCCGCCAACCTGGCCGTGAACGCCTACAAGGACGTCGAGGGCGTGCGCGACTTCCTGGGCATCGACTCGCTGGGGTACCTCAGCGTCGAGGGCCTCAAGAAGGCCGTCTCCAAGCCCGGCGACGCCTACTGCACCGCCTGCTGGACCGGAAAATATCCCGTCGCGCCCACCGACCATATGGACAAGTTCGGAATGGAGAAGTGCTGAGCGATCTTCGGCGCCGCGCGTTTGCGTTTTACGTCCCCTCCCCTTTTCGGTACGCTCCCTTTCTGCCTGACGCACGTCCAGACCCGCGAGAGCCCCATCCATGAGCGCCAAGAAACCGAAGGGCCTCACCTATAAGGATGCCGGCGTCGACATCCACGCCGGCGACGCCATCGCCGAGAACATCGGCGGCATGGCCAAGAGCACCTACGGACCCGAGGTTATGGGCGGCGTGGGCGGCTTCGCCGGGCTCTTCAACCTCGGCGGCGAGGTGAAGCTCTTCCGCGGCGGCTACAAGGACCCCGTCCTGGTCGCCTGCACCGACGGCGTCGGCACCAAGCTCAAGATCGCCTTTATGATGGGCAAGCACGACACCGTCGGCATCGACCTCGTCGCCATGTCCGTCAACGACCTGGTCGTGCAGGGCGCCCAGCCGCTCTTCTTCCTCGACTACATCGGCATGGCCAAGAAGGACCCGCGCGTCTGCGAGCAACTCGTGAAGGGTGTCGTGGAAGGCTGCCACCAGTCGCGCTGCAGCCTGCTGGGCGGCGAGACCGCCAGCCTCCCGGACCTGTACGCGCCCGGCGAGTACGACCTGGCAGGCTTCTGCGTCGGCGTCGTCGAGAAGGCCAAGATCGTCGACGGCGGCAAGGTCACGCCCGGCGACGTGGTGATCGGCATCCACTCCACCGGACTGCACAGCAACGGCTACAGCCTGGCCCGCAAGGCGCTGCTCGAACGCGCCGGCCTGAAGCTCGATGGCCACGTCGCCGAACTGGGCCGCACGCTGGGCGAGGAACTGCTCGAGCCGACCAAGATTTACGCCGACGCCGTGCGCGACGTGCTGGCGCACTACACGGTCAAGGAGATCGTCAAGGCGCTAGCCAACATCACCGGCAGCGGCCTGCCCGGGAACATCCCGCGCACCCTCCCCGCCGGCCACGTCGTGCGCATCCGCAAGGGCACCTGGCCCGTGCCGCCCATCTTCGACCTGATTCAGAAGGCCGGCGAAGTCGAGGACGCCGAGATGTACGACACCTTTAACATGGGCATCGGCATGACGCTGGTCTGCCCCGAGTTCAATGCCAACGCCATCGTCAAGACGCTGCAGGACGGCGGCTGCAAGGCCAGCATCATCGGCGCCGTCGAAGCCGCGCCCGACCCCGGCGAAGAGGCCAGCGTCACGATCGAGTAGCCGCAGGTATGGGACGGGCCCGAACAAGAGCAGCCCCAACGAGCGAGGAACCACCGACATGCCCAAGATCCAGCGCGCGCTGATCAGCGTTTTCGACAAGACCGGCATCGAGGCCTTCGCCGAGGGCCTGGCGAGCCACGGCGTGGAACTGGTCTCCACCGGCGGCACCGCCAAGGCCCTGCGCAACGCCGGCCTCAAGGTCATCGACATCAGCGAACTGACCGGCTTCCCCGAGATGCTCGACGGGCGCGTCAAGACCCTGCACCCGAAAGTCCACGGCGGCTTGCTGTACCGCCGCGAGTTGGAAGCGCACCGCACGCAGGTCGCCGAGCACGGCATCCAGGACATCGACCTCGTCGCCGTGAACCTGTACCCCTTCGAACAGACCATCGCGAAGCCCGGCATCGGCCTGGAAGACGCCATCGAACAGATCGACATCGGCGGGCCCTCGATGCTGCGTTCGGCCGCGAAGAACTGGGAGTCCGTCACCGTCGTCTGCGATCCGATGGACTACACCGACATCCTGGCCGAGATGAAGGACAACCACGGCCACACGCGCCGCGAATCGCGCCTGCGCCTGGCCGCCAAGGTCTTCGCCACCACCAGCCGCTACGACGCGGCCATCTGCGGCTACCTGGAAGGCCAGGGCCAGGAAGGCCCGGCCAACACCTTCAGCATGCACGGTGTGCTGCGCCAGCCCCTGCGCTACGGCGAGAACCCGCATCAGAAGGCCGCCTTTTACGCCGTTCCCGGCTGCCGCGAGCCCAGCATCGGCGAGGCCCGGCAGCTCAGCGGCAAGGAACTGAGCTTCAACAACATCCTCGACCTCGCCTCGGCCCTGGAGATCGTGAAGGACTTCGCCGAGCCATGCGCGTGCGTGATCAAGCACAACAACCCCTGCGGCTGCGCCGTCCACGACGACGACCTGCTCGAGGCCTTCAAGCAGGCCCACGCGGGCGACCCGCTCTCCGCTTTCGGCGGCGTCATCGGCCTCAACCGCAAGGTCGACGCGCGCGTAGCGGCCGAGATCGCCGCGCCGGACCGCTTCGTCGAGGCCATCGTCGCGCCGCTGTTCGCCCGCGAAGCGCTGGACGTCCTCACCACCAAACCCAAGTGGGGCCGCAACGTGCGCCTGCTGGAGACCGGGCCGTTCGAGGGCTTCAAGACGCCGGCCGGCGAACGCGACGTGCGCCGCATCGTCGGCGGCATCCTGGTCCAGGACCGAGACCGCAAGGACAACGAGTGGGCCGAACTGAAGACCGTCACCAAGCGCGAGCCCACCGATGCGGAATTGAAGGCCCTGAAGTTCGCGCAGATCGTCTGCAAGCACGTGCGCTCGAACGCCATCGTCTACGCGCAGGGCACCGCCATCGTCGGCGTCGGCGCAGGGCAGATGAGCCGCGTCGACTCCGTCGAGATCGCCTCGCGCAAGGCCGGCGCGAAGGCCAAGGGCGCCGTGATGGCCAGCGACGCCTTCTTCCCCTTCGCCGACGGCATCGAAGCCGCAGCGAAGGCGGGCATCAAGGCCGTCATCCAGCCCGGCGGCAGCGTGAAGGACGACGACGTCATCGCCGCCTGCGACAAGTTGGGCATCGCCATGGTCTTCACCGGCGTGCGCCACTTCAAACACTAACGCTTCATGAGGGATATCGATTCAAAGCGTTGGACGCGCGTGCCCGCCAGCGCGGCGCGCACCGTGGGCCTGTGCGCGATCGTCTTCGGTGGCTTGCTGGTCATCATGGGCACCTACCTGCTGGTCGACGAGGCCCACCGCGACACCAAGGGCGGCGTTCTGGCCCTGGTCTTCGCGATTCTATTGCTGGTCGTCGGTGTCGCCGCCGACCGCAAGCGCTACGACGACGATCCGCCGAAGAAGGATGCGCAGAAGAAGGTTGGCGAAGTGACGGAAGAGGGAAAACAGAAGGACTAACCCAGGCTCATCACGCCCAGCCCGTAGAACGTGTACTCGCAGTCGGGATCCTGCTCCAGCGCGAAGCCCATGTAACCGCCGCCGCCGCATTCCATCGCGCGCGCGTAGGTTTGCGCGCGTGTAAGCAACGCTTCGTCCAAGGCCCCCAGCGTGCGCAGCGTGAAGCAGCCGGTGAACGTCGAGAGCAGATCGGCGATGGGCGCGCTGGCCGTCGCGTGCAGTCCGCCCTCCTCGCCCCGCATCGTCTTCAGGAATTCCGCGTGCGGCGCCAGATCCTGCGCGGCCAGTGGAATCGCGGCCTTCGCCAGCGCCGGCCAACTCGCGATCTTTGCCAGCAGCCCCGGCATCGCCTGCGCTTTCAGCATCAGCGCCAGCGCCACGCCCGCCGCCGTGCCGTTGGTGCCGGGGCGTTTACTGTAGGTGTTCTCGCGGAACCCGCCGCCGTCCTGCCTGACGCTCGCGAGGAACGTGGTGATGCCCTTCGCCTCCGGCGGCGGCATCCCGGCTCGACCGAAGGCGCAGCAGGCCAGGAAGCTGTGGTACAGGCTTCCATTTCCCTCGATGGAGGTCTTCGCCCAGCCGCCGTCGCTGCGGCGAAGCGCGGCCAGGCTTTCCGCCGTGCGGCGCTGCGCCTCGGCGCGCTCGCTTTCCGATAGCTCCCCGCCGCCGGCTTCGGCGCACAGCGCGACCGCGTCCCACCACGAGACCGCCGAGATGGCGTCGCGGAACGAATGGCGCTTCTTGGCCGTCTCCGCTCGCAGAAAGAAAAGGGCTTTCGCGGCGCTCTCGGGCGCCAGGGCCTCGAGACACGACAGCGCGCGCAGTCCGAAGGTGGTGTAGTACAATTCGCCCACGCCGCGCCGGTTGGCGAAGCCACCGCCGTCGGTCTGCTGCGCGTGCAGCCACGCCGCGTGCTTGGCGCGGTACGCTTCCGGCGTGCGGCGCAGGCCGCCGCGGATCTCGTCGCGCAGGAGTTTCAGAAAGTCCACGGTGTCAGATTGCCTCTGGCTTTTTCGGGTCCACTGGATCGTTGCTCAGCTCGGCAAACTGAAGCTTTGGTCCGCCGAATACAAGAATCAACAATGGCATGCCTGCAAGAATAAACAGATCGCCTGTACCCATCAGGATGGTAAGGGCTGCTTGGCCAGAAAGATCAAGGCTACCATTGCTGTTTACTACGGGATAGGGCCAGCCGTAAAACACGCCACCCGGCAGACTTCGAGGTACGAAACATACCCCAATCAAGCTTGCTGCGACAAAAAGCGCAAGGACCAGAGAACGCATAGTAAATCGAAGGGCCGGCAATTTATACGCGACGCGCAAATGCACGATTCTGAGTGCATACAAGAGCGGAAAGGTCGAAAGGGTGCTGAAAATGACAAACTCGACCAGAGCATCCCATCCTTCCCAAAGCAATCCGAACCAAAGCGGCTCCGGCACAAACAGGATTACAACTGATGTCACGATGCTGATGGTCAACGGCACCCAGATCGCCTGCACCGTTATAGGTTGGGATTTCTTCATTCCAGCAGCGTCGCCGTGAGGAACGTGAAGAGCGCCTGCAAACCGCCGTGCTCGACCGTCGCGACGGCCTTCATCGAGCGCTGGCGCTGGCCTTCGGCGAGCAACTCGGCCTGCACCGGCACCTCGTGGCGGTAGTAGATCTCGCGCAGGGATTCCAGGCGCTTGCGCGAATCCTCGTCGCTCCCGCCTTCGGCATCGGCGGCGCGCGCGGCGTTCAGCAGCAGCGCGCGTTCTTCCTCGTCGGCGGACTCGAGCGCCAGCGCGAAGAGCACCGTCGGGCGCCCCTTCAGGATGTCGCCGCACGCCTTCACCTTGTTGCCGGCGCCTTCGTCGAGGTCCTTCAGGTCGTTCTGGATCTGGTACGCCACGCCGAGGTGCTTGCAGAAGGCGGAGAGTTCCTTGTCCCAGCGGCCGTCGGCGCCCGCCAGCACCGTGCCGGCGTACAACGCGGCGTCGAAGGCCGGCGCGGTCTTCAGCGCGTAGAGTTTCAGGCAGTCGAGCGGCCGGATCTGCTTGTCGGCGCCCTTGCGCCAGAGCAGCTCGGCGCCCTGCCCTTCGGCGAGCTTGACGTGAGCCTCGCTGAGCTTGCCCAGGATCTTTGCCGCCGGTTCGGGGCCGATCTCCGCGAGTTGTTCGGCGACGATGCGGTAGCCGCGCCCCAGCAGGTAGTCGCCGATGTTCAGCGCAACGGGCACGTTGTGCGACTTGTGCAGCGTCTCGGTGCCGTAGCGGAAGTCGTCGTCGTCCTCGATGTCGTCGTGGATCAGCGAGGCCTTGTGAAAGAACTCCATCGCCGCCGCGACGCGCTTCACGCGCGCGGGCACGACGTCCTCGTCGGCCAGCGCCTGCCAGCCGGCCTGCGTCAGGAACGGCCGGAAGCGTTTGCCGCCCTTGCGCATCCAGGCCAGCGAGATGCGCTCGGTCTCCGCGACCTTGTCGCCGCGTTCCGCCTTGGCGCGGTCCTCGCCGACCAGCTCTTTGAGCGGGTTCGGATCGAAATCGTGGCCGACTTCGCGCAACAGCGGCACGAAACTGCGCGTGCGGCGCACGCCGGTCCGCTGGAAGCCCAGCGCCTGCATCACCCAGTCCTCGTCGACCTCGGTGTTGTGGCACGTGTCGCGCAGCAGCGGAATCGCCAGCGCCGGGATGCCGATCTGCAGGACCTTGTCGAAGGCCTTCTCCAGCACGTTCAGGCATGCGACGCCCAGGATGCCCTCGACCTCGCCGCTGGCGATCAGCCGCAGCACCACCGGCGTGCCTTCGGCGATCAGGACGTTGTAGCCCAGGCGCTTGCCGATGCCGTCGAAGTCGGCGAGCGAGCAGAGCCCGCAGCCGTTGCAGTGCAGCTGCACCTCGTCCAGCTTCGCCGTGCAGTTCTCGGCCTGCTTCAGGCAGTGCGGCATGCTGAAGAGCCGCTTCTCGAATGGGATCGCGGCGAACTCGTCGCGCCAGTACTCGTTGTTCAGCATCACCATCGCGAAGCCGATGTACGAGGCGTCGTAGGCCGTATCCGCGAGCAGTTCCTCGGCGAGGCCGTACAGCACCTGCTTCGTCGGCGGGCGGTCGCGCGGCAGTCGATTGGCGAACTCGGCGGCCTTCACGCGAATCGCTTCGCGCTCCTGCTTGGTGGCGGGGATGTTCTTGAAGTTGTCGCCGGCGGGGCGCCATTCGTCGTGGCGGTACGGTTCCGGCGCGCGGGCTTCGACGGTGCCCTGCCCCGAACGGCGCACGACCTCCGTCGCGCCGCCACCGGCCACGGCGGGCGCATCCGGCGCGGCCGGCTGGCCTTCGTTTGCGGGTCCGTTCGCGTTCATGCCCACGGGCGACATCTAGCTTCCTCCAGCGCTCGCGGCGGGGTGCCCCAGCATAACCGGCGCCGCGCGCCTGTCGCTGCCCGTCTTGGTCCCGTCCGAGACCCGCCGCCGCCACGCGCCCAGGCCGCCCAGCGCGTAGCAGAGCGGATAAAGCTCCTCGTAGTACCACAGCACGGCGAAGTAGAAGCCGACCGGCGCGGGATCCCAGCTGCCGTCGGCGCGCTGGCGTTCGGCCAGCCAGTTCGCGGCGCGCGCGCAGGCCGCATCGTCCGGAGCGGCGCCGTGCCCGCAGAGCGCGCGCAGCGCGAGGCCGGTCTCCTCGACGGTGCTCGGCGCGCCCTGGCAGCCGCCGAAGCCGCCGTCGGCGTTCTGGATGCCGCGCAGCCAGGCCAGTGCTCGGCCGCGCATCGGCGCGTGACCCTTTTCACCGGCCAGCGCGAAGAGCACGTGGCAGGTGCCGTAGGTCGCGTTCAATTCGTCGGGCGCCTGCTCGCAGCCGAACCAGAGCGGCGCGAACGAACCGTCGGCACGCTGCTGCCGCTCGAGGTAGCGCCAGCCGGCTGCCACTGCGGGATGCTCGCCCAGCCCGCACGCGTTCAGCGCGCGCAGGGCGTGCGCGGTCAGGTCGGGCGCGCTCTTGTCGAACGGCAGCTTCTGCCAGCCGCGGCAGAAGGTCGGCCAACCGCCGTCGCGGTTCTGCAAGACCAATAGCCAGCGCGCGCCGGCCTGCAGGTCGTCGGAACTCGCGGGCACACCCAGCGCGCGCAGCGCCAGCAGCGCGCCGCTCGTATCGTCGGCGTCGGGTACGCTGCCGGGCAGGTGGTTCCAGCCCCAGCCGCCGGGGTGCGTGCCGGTGTACGGATGCGGCACCGTCACCTGCTGCGCCAGCAGCCACGCGCGCGTCCGTCCGAGAATTTCTCCGGCCGGCGCACCGCCGGCGGCAAGGGCCTCGACCGCGCGCGTGGTATTCCAGACCGAGAGGTTCACCTCGACAGGCCACGAACCATCGCTACGTTGCGTCGCGCGCAGGAAGCGGCGCGCGTTCCGTGCGACGTCGTGGTCGCCGCGCCCCGCCGCCTTCAAGCCCAGGAGGCAGAACGCGGTGATCGGCACGGCCTCCAGATAGCCGCCGCTTTCCGGCTGCATCATGCGCGCCAGATCGAGTGCCCTGCCGGCCGCCGCGGCGCGAAGGGCTCGCGCCGGGAGGAACCAACTCGGCGCCTGCGCGTGGCGGCTCAAGCCCACGCAGACGAGCGCCGGAAGTGCGTAGCTGACGACCGGCAGCCCCAGCACCCCCATCAGGGTGCGCGGCGCCAATGCAAGTTCGAACGGCAGCGCGTCAACTTCGCGCCAGGGCAGCATCCCGGCGGCGGCGGCGGTCATCCGGATCGGCACCTGGAAGGTCAGGTCGCTGCCGTAGACGCGCTTCAGCCCGTCGCGCAGCCCGCCGGCCTTCTCGACCCAGGCTTCGCCCTTCGCGCGCGCGCCGTCGTTCAAGAAAGGAGCCATGCGGTCGGCGCAGAGCACCAGCAGCGTCGCGGCAAGGTTGCTTTTGCTGCGCGCGGTGTCGCCCCAGCCGCCGTCGGCGTGCTGCGTGGCCTTCAGATAGGCGTGCGCTGCGGCGAGATCGGCGCCCGCCTCCTTCTCATTTGCGAGCGCGCAGCAGGCGACGGCTGTCGCCAGCGGCGAGGAGGCCAGGCGGCCCTCCCAGAAGCCTTCCGCGCAACGAGCGGTGCGCAGCGCGTCGAGCGCGCGCGCATGGCAGCGATCGAGGCTCGAAGCACCGGTGGCGTTCATCACCCGCTCGCGCCCATGCCGAAGAAGACCTGCCTTTTCACAAAGCGGTAGAACCAGAAGTCCTCGGGCACCTCCTGCCCCGGCAAGTGCTGGCTGTGCCGCGGGACGACGCCGTTGAGTTCCTGGAAGGCCGTGCCGCGCCCGCTGTAATCCTTGGCGCCGGCGTCGCGGATGTAGTCGTGGAGCTGCTGCGGGTACTCGAGGATCACGCAGCCCTTCGTGCGCTCCTTCACGAACTTCGTGAAGCCGCGCAGGTAGGCGCTCTCGTTGAAGACCTTGTACAGATCGCCATTCCGGTCGCGCACGGTCTCGGCGGCGAAGCTGAGCGCGGGGCAGATCTCGATGCTGCCCTGCGGTCCGATGTGGTAGCCCAGGCCCACCGCCGCCGGACAGAAGGCCTCGCCTGTCGCCGTCCAGTAGGTGTCGATGACCAGGATCGGGTGCGTGCGGCGCAGCGTCAGCAACCGGCGGCGGAAGCGCAGCAGCTGTTCCTGCGAGACGCAGTACTCGTCGTGACGCTCGCTGCCCATCGGCCGGTAGACGTAGTACCAGATGTACATCGCGCCGCGTTCAATGAAGAAGCGCAGGTATTCGTCGGACATCACCTCGTCCATATTCAGGCCGGTGGCGGTGCAGGCAATGCCGAAGAAGATGCCGGCTTCCTTCAGCCGGTCGAGACCCTTCATCGCGGATTCAAAGACGCCCTTGCCCCGCCGCAGGTCGTTCTGGTCCTTGAAGCCGTCGAGGCTGATCAGCGGCGTGACGTTGCCGCAGGCCTTCAGGCGGCGCACGTTCTCCTCGGTGAAGAACATGCCGTTGGTGATGACCTGGAAGTAGCAGTCCGCGTGGCGCTCGAAGATCTCCAGCAGGCCCTTGTACATGAAGGGCTCGCCGCCCAGCAGCGTGTAGTAGTACGCCTTCTGCTTCTTGCCTTCGACGATGATGCGGTCGATGTCCTCGGGCTGAAGGTAATGCGCCGTGCCTTCCTTCTCGACCCAGCAGCCGTGGCAGCGCAGGTTGCAGGTGTTCGTCAGCGCGATGAACGTGAAGGGCGGATAGAGTTCGTCGTTCTTCAGCCGTTTCTTGTACGCGCGGATCGACTTCATGCCCTTGTACGCGTAAAGGTACCCGGCCTTCCACAGAACGCGGGGCGACAGCTGCGTCAACGCGCGCAGTCCCATGCGGGCCAAGACGGCGTTCTCGCGTACGAACGACCGCCGCTCGGACGCCTCGGGCGGCCGGTTGGCCGGCACGCCGGAGACGGGCGCGCGAACGGGCGTCTCGGTCTTCTTTTCGGCGGCCTGCGTCATTGGAACTCCCATTTCGATTTACAGATCGGTCTGGTCGAACTCCTCGGCCAGCTTCTCGATCTTCTCCGCGCTGGCGGGCTTGCGCCCGGCCTTCAGAAGTTCGCGGTCGCGCTCCAGCGCGGCCTGGTGGCGCGCCTTGGGTTTGCCGAAGATCTTGGACAGGTCCAGCTTCAGGCTGCCGCGGTCGCCGTCGTCCTCGCCGCCGGCGATGGAGCGGTTGGTCTTGTACTTCGGGAAGACGATCGCGCCGACGGGGCAGACGCGCGAGCAAGCCGGGCAGTCGGTGCGGCATTCGTCCTGCTGTACGACGCGCAGCGTGCCGGCGGGATCAACGCCGTAGACACCGAAAAGACAGAAATCGAGGCACTCCATGCAATTGGTGCACGCGTCGTAGTCGACGACGGGATACCAGCGCGCCGACAGCTCCGCGTTCTCGGGGTTCGGGAGCGCGGCCTCGGCGAGTTCCCCGCGCTGGCGCGGCGTCAGGCCGTCGGCGGGCGGCTCCTTCCTGATGGCAACAACCTCGGCGCTGGCGGCGCCCTTCAGAATGTCCCGAACTTTAAGGACGACCTGCTCGGCCTTCAACTCGCGCGCGTCGATGCAGTGCAGCTTGCGCGTCGCGCCGTTCACTTCCAGGCCCTGCCGCGCGAGGATCCACTTCGTCGCGCGCGGGAAGTGCCAGCCCAGGAAGACCAGGTCCCCGGCGTGCGCACGCAGGGCCTTCACGTCCGCGTCGTCCTCGTACTGGTCGTAAACGGAGTCGACGACGCGGAAGGCGATGCCGGCGCCGCCGAGCGCCGCGGAAAGAGCGTCGTGCTGCGCGCGAAGGCTTTCGCTCAGCTCTTCGGCGGGCACGCGCGAGAGCACCACCACGGCGGCGCTTCCGTTCTGTTTTGTTTCCGTCCCCGCCATCGGCAGGTTCTCCCGAAGCCGCGGGCTACAACTGCCCCTTGAGCAGGCGCTGCGTCTCTTCCCAGCCCTCGGCCAGGAACGCGCGGTACTGTTCGGCGTCCATCGACTCGCCCGGCGCGCCTTCGAACTCCAGCAGCCACGCGACGTACGGATCGCGCTGGATGCGTCCCGGCTCGGCGACGACGTCCTCGTTGATGGCCGCCAGCTTCCCGGCCATCGGCGCGTAAAGCTCCGAACACGCCTTGTGGCTCTCGATCGTGCCCAGCGGCGCGGCCTCGCCGAGGTCCTCGCCGGCCTGGACGGCCCAGTCGAGGCGGAAGACGTCGTCGAGCAGCCGCGCGGCGTAGCTGGTCAGGCCGCAGCGCGTCCGGCCGGGCACCGCCTCGAGGTCGAACCAGAAATGCACGTCGGCGTAGCGCAGGCGCACCGGCAGCGCGGCCCGGTACAGCCCCATTTCAAAGTAGATGACCTCCGTCGCCACGCGCTCTTCCGTTCGTCTCCGGGCTTCTCCTCGCTACGCGCGCCGGTGCTGCTTCCGCTTGGGGCGGAAGAGGTCGCGAATCGTCGCGCAGGGATTGCCTTCCACGGTGCAGGTCTCGGGCTCCGCGAAGCGGTGCGTCGGCTGCGGCGGCGCGGGTGCGAAGTTTCGCATCGCGGAAACGTCCAGTTCCAGGTCTTCTCCCGCCCACGCATCCAGCGCCGCGCGGACCGTCTGCTTCAAGGCCTCGGGCTCGCTCTGGACGCGCGCGTTGACCAGCAGCAGGGCCTCGCTCGACGGCGCGCCGGCTTCGCCCTGCACAATCAAGAACGGATGCCCGCGCGTGCTGGTCAGGCTCCCCGTCAGGGCGGTGCCCTCGGCGGTAAGCGCCAGCTTAACGTGCGCGACTTCGGCCTTCGACGCCGCAAAACGCGTACGCAACTCCTGCAGCAGCTTCAGGCCCAGCGCCTTCCAGTCCTGCGCCGCACGGGCCCGCACGCGCACCGACGCGTTCAGCCAGCCCAGCAGCGCCTCGCCTTCGGCGTAGGTGCCGTAGTCGACTTCCATCACGCGCGCGCCGCCGGCGGCGGAACGCTGCAGAAACTCGAGCCACTCGTCCACGCCGCTGTCCTCCAACGCGGAGATCGCCATCACCTTCGCGGCGGGGAAGCGCATCGCGAGCATCGCGGCCAGGGCCTCGGCGCGCTCGGCCGAGATCGCGTCGGACTTGTTGAGCAGGATGACGTCGGCTTCCTCGAGCTGCTTGCCGTAGATGTACAGGACCTTTTCGGCCAGCGGCGAAGTGGCCTTCGAGGAGAGCAGGTCTTCGAGGCGCTCGGGATCGACCACGACGCTGAACGGCGCGACCGCGTAGCGCCCGGGGTAGAAGCGCTGCAGCGGGCGCAGCACCGTCGCGGCGAGGTCCGTACAGCTGCCCACGGGCTCGCCGATCAGGACGTCGGGGCGGTGTTCGGCGATGAGCTTGTCCGTCGCGCCGACCAGGTCCGCGAAGCGGCAGCAAAAGCAGCCGCCGCCGACTTCCTGCACCCGGAAGCCGCACGCGCGAAGGACCTGCGTATCCACCAGATCTTCGGCCTGGTCGTTGGTGACCAGTCCCACGGTGCGGCCCGCGGCGGACAGGCGTGCGGCCGCCTTGCCCAGAAGCGTCGTCTTGCCGGCGCCCAGGAAGCCGCCCACCAGGATCAGTTGGACCTTCGCCACGTGCCGCCGTTCCCCGAACCCACCGCGCGACCGACCATTCCAACGTACCGCGCAGAAGTCCTCTTCATTACGTCGACTCTGATGCGATCTCTTTAGCTGCCGAACCGCGTCCGCACTCCTTTATGAGTACGCCGCGCCCGGCATCGGAAAACCTAATAATCACCGATATGAGTCCACTTTTCCAGCGCCAAGCCGGCATCCCATCGTGACGCGCAGCCTAATCCGCCGGCGACGTAACCGGCTATGAGAAAAGATGTTAAAAGGCCCGGGGCGATTGCAGGCGCCCCGGGCCGAAGGACGGCCGGCCGTGGAGAGGCATCTCAGAGCTTCAGCTCTTCCTTGTTCATCATGATCGTCCGGCCGTCCTGCACCGTGGCCGACATGCGTCCGTGCGTGCCGAAGGGGCCGACGCCCTTGAGCTGGATCAGGTGCACGCGCTTCCCGTTCGTCGCGTCGAAGGCCTTCACTTCGAAGTCCTGCCGGTCGCCGACCAGCGCCACCAGCTGCTTGCCGTACACATGCGGCATCAGGCTCACGGTGGGCTTGCCCTGGTAACCCTCCTCCTTCTGGTTGAAGAGGAGCTTGCCGGTCTTGCATTCGCGGCCCACGACGAAGAAGCCCTGGCCCGGATGGATGCCCAACCCGTACACCGTCTCGCCGTCCATCACCACGCTGTGCATTGGCTGCGGCGAGTTCGCGTTCTTCGGATCGGTCTGCCACAGCACTTCGCCGGTCTCGGCCGAGAGCATGTAGCTGACCTTCTGATCGAAGTTCTCCTTCAGCACGCAGAAGTATTTCTCGTTGAGCGCGAAGCGCATGGCCGGCGTGCGCGTCACGTCGTTCTCGTCGATCAGCCGCTTCCACTCGACGGCGATCTTCTCCACGTCCACCGCGATGTAGTACCACGTGTCGGTCACCAGCAGCCGCTTGCCATAATGCGCGATCGGCAGTTCTTCCGGGCCGCCCTCGATCAGCGGGTGGGTTTCGTGCAACGAGAGGTCCGGCAGTTCCAGCCGCCCGATCAGCTTGCCCGTCGCGCGGTAACGCACCGTCACGTTGAAGGGCAGCTTGCGCACGCTCACCAGCCGGTCCCCGACGAAGTAGGGCGGATGGTAGATGTCGCCGGCCTCCTTTTCCTGCCACGCGACCTCGCCCGCCTGGCTCGTCGTCGGAATGTACAGCGCCATCGTCTCGGCCTTGCCGCCCAGGACCAGCAGGTCGCCGCTCATCACGACGTCCTTGATTTCGAAGTCGAACGGCACCAGGTAGCGCCAGCGCAGCTTGCCGTCCTTGATATTGAAGGCAAGCACGTCGAAGAGGCCGTGCACCACGACCAGGTCGCCGAAGCAGAAGGCCTCGAAGAAGCCCGGTTCCTGCCCCAGGCCCTTCAGGCGCAGGTCGGTGAACCAGTCGTTGCCGCGCGGCTCGCTGGCTTCCCACAGCTTCTCGCCGGTCTTCAGGTCGTAGCAGTGCAGCAGGAAGCGGTTGTCGAGTTTCTTCTTCACGCGGCCGGCGAGGAAAAGCCGGTTCGGATCGATGGTGCGGTCGCTCTTGCGCTCGATCACCATCCATGACGTGCCTTCGGCGTCCTCGAACTTCTGCGTGCGCTGTTCGACCGGCGCGTTCAGCGCGGCGTACGGCACGTCCGGCGGCGCTTCGACGAACTTCTTGTAGTCATCGGGAACGTTCAGCCCGCTGACGCGCGCGGCGTCGGCCAGGCGCCACAGGCGCAGGCGGCTGGCGCTGTCCTTCTCCTTGGCAGAGGCCGCGAAGAGCGCCTCGAGGATCTTCTGCGCACTGTCGGTGGCGGGGAACTCCCAGATGCGGTGCATCTGCTCCTCCGAACTGCGGCCCACCAGCTTGTCGGCGGCCATGGCGCTGAAGCCCTTGGCGAACTCGGGGCTGAGTTTGGCGAGCGCCGCCAGGCGCTTGGCCGCGTATTCGCCGGCGCGCACCGTCAGGTTCTTCGGCAGCGGCGAGACCGTCGAGAGGTACAGCGGCAGCCCCTTCTGGAGCAGCGTGACGGCGCGTTCCATCTCCTTATTGTACAGGCTGTTCTTCACGTAGCTGCCGGCCTTGTCCATCACCTCCTGCGCGGCTTTGAGGATGCGGTCGTTGGCCTCGTTCGCGACGCCCGGGATGGGGTACTCGTGGTGCCCGTAGATTGCGATGATGCTGCGCAGGCAGCGCGCGGAGTTCTCGAACTCGCCCTTGCGCTGGTAGGCCTCGGAGAGCGCGAAGAGCGTCTCGATCTCCTCCGCCAGCGTGCTGGCCGTCTTCGACATGCCCAGCCCGTTGACCAGTTCCTTCTCCACGCTGGCGCCGCGGATGCCGCTGCGCGCGAGGCGCTTGTGCACGCGGAAGAGCTGCTGGTTGATCGTCGCGCGGAAGTCCAAGTCCTCGGGATTGATCGTTTCGAGGCAGCCCTTCAGCAGCGCGGAGGCCTCGTCGAGGCGGCTGTCGCCCAGCGAGAGTTCGGCTTTCGCGAAGTTGGCCTCGGGGTCCTCGCGCTTGGCCAGCGCCTGGTTGACGGCGTTCTTGTCGTAGATCATCTGGACCTCGCGCGGGCCGAAACGCAGTTCGAAGTCCACGCCGTAGCGCTTGAAGGTCAGCCGCGCGAAGGGCATAAACGGCCCGTACTTGTTCTCGGGCACCGTGTCGTTGACGATCTCCGTCATCACCTTGATGCGCGTCTTGGCGTTGTCGTCCTTGTGCGGAAGGTCCTCGTGCGCCTTCAGATCCTTGGGCCCTTCGTCGGCGATGATGTATTGCGCGTGGGCCAGGAGCGTGCCCGTGTAGTAGCGGCGCTGGTGTGCGATCTTGCGGTTCTTCAGGTCCAGGCTGGCCAGGTGGTACACGTGCATGCCCGGGCGCCAGTAGATGCTGGTGTCCGTCCAGTTGGTGATGTAAAGATGGTCGTCGCTGGAGAGGTACGGCCGCGCGGCGGTCTCGAACCAGCGCGTGTTGATGCCGAACCAGGCCGGCGAGTAGTAGATGTAGTGCTTCATCACGGGCTGTTCGTCCGGCGTGATGATGTCCGGCGCCTGCCACGTGGTCTGGCCGGTCTTGGGATCCAGCAGGATCGCCGGCGGGCCGCCGTTGCCGCCGCCGCTGACGAACCCATTGCGGCCGTTGGCCGACACGACCAGTTCGCCGGTGCTGATGGTGCCCAGGAGATAGCAGAACCCGAATCCGATGCTGCCCTTGGTGCGGCTCCAGATCACCTTCCCCGTGCGCCGGTCCATGCAGATCATCAGCGTCGAGTCCACCGGCAGCACGTAGAGGTACTCGTCGAGCAACAGCGGGCGCTGGTTGAGATAGAAGCTGGGCTCGTGCGGCCGCACGAACTCCACGCCGCCGTGCAGCGGGCCGAGGCGCCCGAACTCGCGCGTCGCGTCGTGCACGCCGGGGTGGTACGGGTAACGCATCAGCCACTTGATGCGCCCCGAGAGCGCATCCAGCGCAGCGACGGCGCCCGCGTTGGTCGTCACGTATACGGTGCCTTCGTTGTACAGCGGCGGCGAGGTGAAGCTGCGGATGCGGTTGCGCCGCGACTCGGCGAATCCTCCGCTGAACTTGCCGGGCTGCAGGCGGCAGAGTTCGCTGCGCCAGCGAATGCGTCCCGTCGCACTGTCGAAGGCGATCACGCCGTACTCGCTGTCGGTGTGCGTCTCGCCTTCGATGTTGTCCTGCACGTAGGTCGCGAAGACGGTCCGGGGCCCGCCGGCCGGCGCGGACTCGAAGCGGATGCGCGATTCCTCGACCGTCGAGGCCGAGATCGGGCCGTAGGCCCACTTAAGTTGCCCCGTCACCTCGTCCAGCGCCACCAGCGACGGGCCCACCTTGAACATCGGCGTGAAGACCAGTCCGTCCTGCACCAGGATGTCCTCTTCCGGGTACTGCCGTTCACGCCAGTTCTGCCAGACCGCGCGGCCGCCCAAGTCGTTGGTCCAGCGCAGTTCGCCGTTCAGGATCGAACGGCAATAGATGATGTTCTTGTGGCGGTAGACCACGCTGTTGGCCGTCACCACCGGCTGGGTGTAGACGAAGTAGTCGCGTCGCGAGCCCGGCAGGGTGTCGATCCAGACCGGAGCCTTGAGCGCCAGCGGGTCGGTCGTCGGCGGCAGCATCGTATAGTCGTCGGTCGCGATGTTCGGCGCGCTGGCGATCTGGCTGTGGAAGGCCGGCTTCTCGTACTTCGCGGTGCTCAGGACCTGGCGGAAGTTCGCCAGCGCCTCCTTCGAGAGCCCGCCCGCGTCGTTGGCGCCCGGCGGCGGGATCTTGGGATCCTTTACGCCCAGCATCTTCTCGCAGAGTGCGATCTTGAGATCCAGCTCGGCGGTGCGGCAGTCGGACTCGGGGAAGAAGTCACGAATGGTCGTGAAAGATTCCAGCGCGGCGAGGTAGTGGCCCGTGTCGAGCGACGCGTTGCCGAGTTCGAAGAGCGCGTTGTCGCCATAGCTGGTCGCGAGCATCGTGTCGACGACCTCGGACAGGCCGATCAGCGAGTACTGGCGCCGCGCCTGCTCGTAGGATTCCTTCGCGCGCGCGTCGAACATCGTGCGGTAGAACGCGAGGTCCCCCTTCGGGAAATTGAGAATGCGCCGCTGCACGTACTGCGCCACCGGCACGTACACGCCGTAGAGGGAGACGCGATAGAGGACGTTGGGGGACTTGGCGAGGATGTTGTCGAAGAGCGTCTTGTAGATCTTCAGCGCGTCGCGGAACTGCCCCTCGCGCTCCTTCTGCATCCCCGCCTCCACCAGCGCGTTGGCGCGGTCGTTAGTGTCGATGATGTTCAGCGTGTAGAAGGTCTTCTCGGAGCTGAGTTCCATCTGCTTCTCGTCCACCCACCAGTCCCTCAGCGCGCCGTTGTGGCGGTTGTTGATCATCTCGACGAAGTCCGGCCGGTAACTGGCGTAGTCGTCGATGAACGGGTCCGGCAGCGTGCCGGCCGCCGCGCCGTGGAAGAGCGCCCGGCCCGGGATGATCTCCTTCGCGCCGCGCGGCGCCTGCCAGAAGAGCTGGCAGCCCGCCCCGCCGCCGCCGTCGAAGTAGACCAGCTTGAGCTGGTGGTCGCCGGCCTTCAGTTCCGCGGCGCCGCCGGCCTCCTGCATGCCGTGGGTGCCGCCGTTGTCCACGACCAGCTGGCCGTCGATGTACAGGCGCGAGCCGTCGTCGGAGACCGTCCAGAAGCTGTGCCGCCCGTCCTTCTCGACGCGCAGCAGGCCCGTCCATTCGGCGTACAGCGCGC
This sequence comes from Planctomycetota bacterium, assembly GCA_023150555.1. Taxonomy (GTDB): domain Bacteria; phylum Planctomycetota; class SZUA-567; order H5-PLA8; family H5-PLA8; genus JAKLKQ01. Next base: position 4,999 of record JAKLKQ010000075.1, on the reverse strand, counting down.
CGTAATCGGTCACCGCCTTCAGGTCGTTGGCGTCCCTGAAGTTGACCTCGGCCGTCGTCTTGGTCACGGCGGGCTTTTTGTCGCCCACGGCGGGGAAATCGCCCAGGCCGCCTTCCCACGGATAGTAGCGGCCCTCGAGCCCCGCCTTCAGCGCGGGCTTGGCCGGCTCGTCCGCCGCCCGCAGGCCGCAGGAGAGGAGGCCAAGCGCGCAACACAGGACCGCGTACCGGCACGCCTTCCACAAGCGCCCGGACGTCTGGGGAATAACCTTCATAGGGATTGTTCTCCGTGCTGGTCCGCCGGAAGGTGGCGTACGGCTCGAATGGGAAACAGGGTAAGCGATTCGCGCGCCGCCGCAACCGGGCGGGCAGCCTTTGCCGCGCCGGCCAAGAGCGGCGGAGACATCGGCACCACGCGGACCGTTCCGCGGACGCCGCAGACGGCCCAGGGGCTGCCGTGCGGATGCAGCCACACCGTGTAGGCACAGTCGCGGGTCAGGTAGAGGATCTTCTCGAAGGTGCGGCCTTCGCCGTCGGTGGCGGACAACTCTTCCGGCGACCCGTCGTCCATCTGGAAGACCATTCGGGCCAGCGGCACCGAACTGCCCAGGACCAGCCGCACGCGGGTGCCTTCCATGCCCATCAGGTCCGCGCTCGCCTCGACCCGGTCCGGCAGGTCCAGGTACGCAGGCACCTCGTAGAACGCCTGCACGGAGGCCAACGCGACCTGGTCGTTCACCGCCACCTCGTAGACACCGGTGCGACATCCGCCGCCTTCCAGGAAGAACCGCAGCGACTCGCGCACCTGCGGGAATTCGTAGCGCACGCGGCCGCTGCGGCGGTCGGGCACCACGCGCAGGCGCATGCGCGTCCACTGCGGGTCGCTGGCGGTGCGGTAGGCCAACGTCACGTAGGTGGGCTGTTTGCCGAAGACCTGCGCCTGCACGGTCAACGCCGCCAGCGGATCGATGTGCCAGCCCCGGCCCGGCGCGGCGACTTCGATGGACGTCACCGGCAGCGGCGCCGCGCGCCAGAAGAACCCGCACAGCAGCGCCAGGAGCAGCCCCGCAACGAAGGCCTCGCCCAGCCGCAGCAGGTGCAGGCGCACGGGTTTACGATCGAGCGGCACGGTCATGGCAAGGGCGGTCCCAACGTGAAACGATTCGGTTCCCGGCCGTGTTATCCCCCTGATACACCGCAACTTGGCAATGGTGGCGCGAAAGGCGCCGCCTTTTGACCACCCGCGGTGTAGAAATGGAAAGGCGCACGCCTTCTGAAGGCATGTCATCGGTTGAACGCCGCCGGCCGGCGGCAGGATGTTATTGTGTTGGCTTCACGCCAACGCTTTGCGCCGGCATACCCACGATGCGCTCGAAGAGTTCCGGGTCGGTCGCGCCTTCGGTGCCGATCAGCAGCACCTTTGCGTCCGCGCCAAGCCCCAGCGCCGCGCGCGCGGCGGGAACTTCGGCCGCGGCCAGCAGACCGGCCAGGCCCGCGACGCCGGATTCGCCCTGCACAAACGGCGCGTCGCTGCAGGCGCCCTGCGCCAGCTGGCGCATGGCCTGTTCGGCCGCCGCATCGGCCACCGTCACGAAGTCCGACGCGCCGCGTTCCAGGACCGCCCACGCCAGTTCCGAGACCTCGCCGCAGGCCAGCCCGGCCATGATCGTGTCGAGTTCCCCCTCGACCGTCACCGGCCTGCCGGCGGCCGCGCTGCGGTAAAGGCAGTCGGCCTTCTCGGGTTCGACCACCACGGTCCGCGGGCGCCGCTCGCCGAGCGCTTCCCAGAAGTGCGCGCACAGCGCCGCCGCCAGGCCGCCCACCCCGCCCTGCACGAAGAGGTGCGTAAAACCTTCGCCGCGCGGAAGCTGCTCCATGATCTCGGCGGCCAGCACCGTGTACCCCTGCATCACGTCGCGCGGAATCGTGTCGTAGCCGGGATAGCTGGTGTCCGAGACGACGGTGCGGTGCTCCTGCTGCGCATCGCGGTCGCAGGCGCGCACCGATGCGTCGTAGTTTCCGCTCGTGCGCACGATCCGCGCGCCGTATCCGGCGATGGCGGCCTCCCGCGCGGCGCTGACGCCTTCGTGCAGGTAGATCACGCTCCGCGCGCCGAAGGTCCGCGCGCCCCAGGCCACCGAGCGCCCATGGTTGCCGTCGGTCGCGCAGGTGACGGTGACGCCGGCGGCTGCGTCGCGGAACGCGTCGCCGGCCAGTTCCGCGGCGGACGGCGCCCGCCCGGCCTTGGCTTCCAGCGCGCGCTGCAAGACGCGCAGCACGCCGTAGGCCCCGCCCAGCGCCTTGAAGCTGCCCAGGCCGAAGCGCGGGGCTTCGTCCTTCAGCCACACGCGCCCCACGCCGCAGCGCTTCGCGAGGCCGGGCAGGTCCCGCAGCGGCGTTGGCGCGTAGCCCGGCCACGCGGCGATCTCGCGGCGCGCGGCCTCGTGCGCGGACAGGCTCAGGATCGCCCGCAACTCCTCCGGATACGCCGCGCCCAGCGGCGCGACGCGCGGATTGGCCTGCCGGCGGAAGGCGCCCGCCAAACCTGCGGCCCCCGCGCTTTCCTCTTCTTTCTTGTTTCTCAAAGGCCGCCTTCCCGATAGGATACTCGCGATATGACCACCGCGACCGAACTCCAGCGCCCCACGATCCGCCTGCTGCCGGATGACGTCAAGTCCCGCATCGCCGCGGGCGAGGTCATCGAGCGCCCCGCCAGCATCGTGAAGGAGCTCGTCGAGAACGCCCTCGACGCCGGCGCCACCTCCATTGACGTGCAGATCGAAGGCGGCGGGCGCGAACTGCTGCGCGTGCGCGACAACGGCTGCGGCATGAGCGCCGCGGACCTGGCCCTGGCCGTGCAGCGCCACGCGACCTCGAAGCTCGTCGAGGCCGACGACCTGTACCGCCTCGAGACGCTCGGCTTCCGCGGCGAAGCCCTGCCGTCCATCGGCTCGGTCTCCCTGATGACCCTCGTCAGCCGCCCACGCGGCGCCGACGAGGCCCACAAGCTGGTGCTGCACGGCGGCGAGCAGACCGACGGGCCCTCGCCCGCCGGCGCCGACTACGGGACCACCGTCGAAGTCCGCGACCTGTTCTTCAACCTGCCCGCGCGCAAGAAGTTCCTCAAGGGCGCCGGCGCCGAGGCCGCCGCCTGCGCCGATACGCTCCTGCGCCTGGCGCTCACGCGCCCCGACGTCGCCTTCACCCTGCGCCAGGGCCGCCAGGAAGTCCTGTCCTGCACCGCCGTCGAGATCCCAGCCGAATCCGACGCCTCGGGCCTGAAGGCGTACGCTTTGCGTGCGCGCGCGCTCTTGGGCGCCGCCGCGACCAAGGGGATGGTCCCCTTGAGCGCCTCCGGGCCGGCGGCCGGCTTCAGCGGCGAACAGCTCCGCATGAACCTCGCCGAGTCCACCGACTGGCCCCGCCGCAAGGCCGGGCCGGGCACCTTCGAGGGTTACCGGCTCTTCGGGCTCGTCACGCCGCCCGCCCAGACGCGCGCCAACCGCGGCTGCATCTACCTGGCCGTCAACGGCCGCCCCGTGCGCGACCGCACGCTGACGACCGCCCTGCTGGAAGCCTACCGGCACCTGGTGCCGCCCAAGCGCTACCCCGCGGCGGTGCTCTTCCTGGAATGCCCGGGCGAAGACGTCGACCTGAACGTGCATCCGGCCAAGAGCGAGGTGCGCTTCCGCATCCCCGGCCTGATCTTCTCGATGCTCCACTACGCCGTACGCAAAGCGTTCGTGGCCGGCGAGCCCGAAGAACCAGGTGAAGCCCCGCCCGCCGCGCCCATGCCAGCCGCCCCGGCGCCCGCGCAGACGAGCTTCGACCTCTGGCAGGGCCAGCGCGAAGCGCCCGCACCCGCACCCGCACGCCCCGCCGCCGCCGACTACGGACGCGCGCCCGAACCACGGTCGTACGCGCCCTACGCGCCCTTCCGCGCCGCCGAAGCGCCCGCCGCGCCGCCCGCCCCCGCGATTGAACGCCCCGCGCCGCCGCGCGAGCCCATCGAGCGCGCCGCGCTGATGAGCGAGCCGCCCGCGGAGCGAAGCGCGCCCCGCCCGAGCGAGGCCCCCGCCTTCCGCGTGCTCGGCCAGGCCGGCGGCATGTACATGGTCGTCGAGGACGACGAAGGCGTGAAACTCTTCGACCAGCACGCCCTGCACGAACGGATCCTCTTCGAGCAGCTGATGGCGCGCGCGCGCGGCGAGGCCCCCGTCGAGAAGCAGGGGCTGCTGCTGCCGGAGACCCTGGAATTATCGCCCGCGCAGGCCGCCGTCTTCGACAGCGTGGAGGCAAAAGAGACGCTTGCCGCGCTGGGCTTCGACGCCGCCGAGTTCGGACCGCGCGCCGTCGCCGTGCGAGCCGTGCCGGCCGTGCTCAAGACCGCCCGCGCCGCGCGGCTGCTGTCCGACGTCCTCGAGGCGCTCGCCGGGGTCTCCGACGACCACCCCGCCGGGAAGAAGGCGCCGGGCAAGGAAGCCCTGCGCGAGAAGGCCGCCTACGTGCTCAGCTGCAAGGGCGCGATCAAGGCCGGCGAACGCCTGACGAACGAACAGATGCAGGCGCTGCTTCGCGAATACCACCGCGTCGTGGGCGCGCGCGGCTACACCTGCCCGCACGGCCGCCCGCTGGCCGTGCAGCTGACCTGGACCGACCTCGAACGCGGCGTCGGACGCGCCTGAGCATTTCGGATTGTGGATTGCGGATTTGCCGCGATCGCAAATAGCCTGCTCCGGCGTTCAGCCGTCAGCAACAAACTTTAGATCTCGATTGTCTTGGGCGCACGGCTTGCTGTTTGCTGTTTGAAATCCGCATTCCGAAATCCGCAATCCGCAATTGTCAGATTCCCGCGTTCTCCAGCGCCTGGCAGATGCCGCGCAGCGCGCCGGCCAGCCGCGGATGGGACTCCTCGAAGGCCTCCACCGACGCGGACAGTTCGCCCAGCGCGCCGTGTTTGTCGTCCGGCGCGGCTCCGGCCAATGCGGCGATCCGCCGCG
>JAKLKQ010000074.1 GCA_023150555.1 Planctomycetota bacterium | reverse complement strand
TGGCCCAGGAAGCCGGCGAGCCCGAACCGGCCCTGGAACCCACCCTGGGCGGCGCCCCCGGCGAATTGGGTGACAAGGAGAAGCGCGGCATCGAGAAGGCCACCCAGTGGCTGCTCAAGAACCAGAACAACGACGGCTCGTGGGGGCTTAACGAGAAAGGCTCGCCGGGCGACGTCACCTGCACGGGCCTGGCCGGCCTGGCCCTGCTGGCCGACGGCAACACCGAGCGCGAAGGCCCCGACAACGCCGCCGTGCGCGCGGTGCAGAAGGGCGTGCGCTGGATGCTCAAACAGGCCCGCAGCGCCAAGGGGCGCAACGACATCGCCGGCGGCGTCGGCACGCTGATCCAGGGCAAGCTGGGCCAGTCGATCCACAACCACTTCGCGGTGATCTTCCTCACTCAGGTCTACGGCATGCGCATCATGGAGTCGGGCTCCAGCGAGGAGAACGACCTCAACGCGCTGATCCGCAAGCTCGCCGACAACGTCGCCGGCGCGCAGGCGGCCGACGGCAGCTGGCACCGCGAATCCTTCGGCAGCCTGAAGGCCACCTGCATGGCCTGGCTGGCGCTGCGTTCGGCGTCCTTTACGGGCGTCCCGATCCGCCACGCCACCGTCGAGAAGACGGTCGCCTTCATCGAGAAGCAGTACGACGGGCAGGCCAAGCTCTACCTCAACGGCGCGCGCGGCGGCTACGGCTACGGCGACTACCAGACGCTCTACGCCACCGCCAGCTGCGTGCGCGTGATGTACGGACAGGGCAAGGGCAAGCTGCCCGTGGTCCAGGCCGCGACCGACACCTTCATCGACAACGTCGAGAAGGGCACCTGGAGCCAGATGTTCCTGACCGTGGAAGGCGAGGACTACCTGGCCGCGCTGATGATGTCCCACGCGTTGATCGACGAAAACGGCGCGCGCTGGAAGCGCTGGTGGAAGTTCATCTCCCCCGCGCTGCTCAAGCGCCAGAACGGCGACGGCAGCTGGACCACCACCGCCTGCATCAGCGGCCGCACCTTCGCCACCGCCTGCGCGCTGATGACCCTCGAGACGCCCTACCGCCTGCTTCCAATACAGCAGTAATCAGGGGCGAGGGGGCAGGTGTGGTGCGCCTCCGGCGCGCCATTTTGGAACTGCCCGCATCTGACGTATTCATGGCCAAGAAAGGCGCCAAGGCGCTCTATTCCTCGCCCCTCACCCCTGTCCGCTCACCGCTGCCGTTTCGCCCGCCACTGGATAATCCGCCGAAGTTCGGTAGTTTCGGGATTCCACCTTTAAGAGGAGTGGCGCGCCATGGCCGACCGCCTGAACTGGGGCATCCTGTCCACCGCACGCATCGCCGGAACCTTCGCCAAGGGCCTCGCCCAGTCCAGGACCGGGCGCCTGGTCGCCGTCGGCAGCCGCAGCAAGGAGAGCGCCGAGAAATTCGCGCAGGCCAACGGCAACGTGAAGGCCCACGCCAGCTACGAAGCCCTGCTGGCCGACCCCGAAGTCCACGCCGTCTACGTCGCCACGCCGCACCCGCTGCACCCGGAGTGGGCGATCAAGACCGCCGAGGCCGGCAAGCACGTGCTGTGCGAGAAGCCCGTCGCGCTCAACCAGTGGCAGGCCCAGGCCATCGTCGAGGCCGCCGCGCGCAACGACGTCTTCCTGATGGAAGCCTTCATGTACCGCTGCCACCCGCAGACCGCCAAGCTCGTCGAGCTGATCAAAGGCGGCGCGATCGGGCAGGTGCGCGCCATCGAGGCCTCCTTCGCTTTCGACAGCGCCGTCAATCCCAAGGGCCGCCTCTACGACAACGCGCTGGGCGGCGGCGGCATCCTGGACGTCGGCTGCTATCCCGTTTCCATGGCGCGCCTGCTGGCCGGCGCGGCCACCGGCAAGCCCTTCGCCGAGCCCGAATCGCTGAAGGCCGTCGGGTGCATCGGCGAGACCAACGTCGACGAATGGACCGCCGCGGTGGCTAAGTTCCCCGGCGACATCGTCGCGACGCTCTGCACCGGCGTGCGCCTGAGCCTCACCAACACCGTCCGCGTGACCGGCAGCGAGGGCAGCCTGCTGGTGCCCACGCCCTGGATCCCCGCGCGCGACGGCGGCGTGGTCAAGATCCTGCACTACAAGAAGGGCAAGGCCGAGCCCGAAGAGATCGCCGTCGAGGCCGGCGCGCTGTACGCGCTCGAGGCCGACACCGTCGCGAAGTACCTCGAGCAGCGCCAGTCGCCCACCATGTCGTGGGACGACACCATCGGCAACATGGCCACCCTGGACCGCTGGCGCGCGGAAATCGGGCTCAGCTATCCGGCCGACACCTCGGCGGGTTTGTCCAAGCCCGTGCACGGCGGCGCGCTGAAGGTGCGGCCGAAGGTCGAGATGACCTACGGCGAGATCCCCCGCGTGACCGGCAAGAAGGCCTCGCGCCTGGTGATGGGCGTCGACAACCAGAAGGAGATCCGCCACGCGGCCGCGCTGTTCGACGAGTTCTTCGAGTGCGGCGGCAACTTCTTCGACACCGCCTACGTTTACGGCGGCGGCAAGGCCGAGCCCCTGCTGGGCGAGTGGATCCGCCTGCGCGGCGTGCGCGAGCAGGTCGTCGTGATCGGCAAGGGCGCGCACACGCCCCACTGCAACCCCGAGGCGCTCACCAAGCAGCTCCTCGAGAGCCTCGAGCGCCAGCAGAACGAGTACCTCGACGTGTACATGATGCACCGCGACAACCCCGAGGTGCCCGTCGGCGAGTTCGTCGACGCGATGGCCGAACACCACCGCGCCGGGCGCATCCGCGCCTACGGCGGCAGCAACTGGACCAAGGAGCGCGTCGACGAGGCCAACGCCTACGCCAGGAAGAAGGGCGTGCCCGAGTTGTGCGTGCTGAGCAACAATTTCAGCCTGGCCCGGATGGTCGAGCCGCCGTGGAAGGGCTGCATGGCCGCCAGCGAGCCCGACTACCGCAAGTGGCTCACCGCGAACCAGCTGACCCTGCTGCCGTGGTCCAGCCAGGCGCGCGGCTTCTTCGTACGCGGGGATCCGGCCTTCACCGCCGACGCCGAGCTGGTGAAGTGCTGGTACTGCGACGATAACTTCAAGCGCCTGGCGCGCGTGCGCGAGTTCGCCCAGAAGCGCGGCGTGCTGCCCATCAACGTCGCGCTGGCGTACGTGCTCTGCCAGCCCTTCCCGACCTTCCCGCTCATCGGCCCGCGGACGCTTGCCGAACTGCGCACGTCGCTGCCGGGCCTGGCACTGAAGCTGACGCCCCAAGAGGTGCGCTGGCTGAACCTCGAGGACTGATCGCCTTCGAATTTCTTTCCTAGACGCACACCGCTGCGGATGAAGGTGCATGGCACGGCAGTCGAACAACCGGACCTCGGAACAGACGGGACGGCGCGCGCCGCGCCCGGCCGCGCCCGCACGGGCGGGGTGGCGGCGCGATGTATGAGTCCACCGTCCTGGGCCGCGTCCCGCCGCCGTGGGACTGGTCGACGCTGCTCGAGCGCCTCTTCTGGGGCCCGGTCAGCGGCGTGGCCGTGTTGCCGCTGTACTTCCTGGTCGAGCAGTTGCAGGTGGGCGAACGCGTCGAACTGTACGCGCTGGCTGGAATGTGCGTGCTGGCCTGGAGCGGCGGCGAGGGCATGTGCCGCCGGTCGTGGCGCGCGGCCCTGTGGACGGCCGCCGTCGGCGTGCCGGCGGCCCTGGTGCTCTATACGCCCCTGCAATTCATCTCGGGACACGTGGGTCTCGCTTTCGCCGCCGCGGCGGTAGGCGCAGCCGCCGGGATGGGCTACACGACCAAGCGCGGCGATCGCAGCACGCAGCTGGGCTTCATCACCGGCGTCTCTGCTTTCGTTGCGGGCGCGCTGTTCCTCGGCGCGGTCTGGCTCATCGGCGGCGCGAGTTCCTACCTCTTCGGCGCGCTGATGCTCCCGCTGGGCGGCGCCGTGAACCTGGGCGCGGGGCTCGCGCTGCTGGTCGGCCGCAAGCGCATGCGGCGTATGCCCGCGCGGCGCTGGCAGTTCGGCCTGCTGAGCATGGTCGTCTTCGTGCTGCTGTGCGGCGTGGAACTGGGCGTCGCGCTGAACTTTTTCGAGATCCTGCCGCCGTCGGCCCACGACATGGTCGCCTTTCACAAGCTGGGCGAAGAAGCCCAGGCTTCGCTGAAGGCCCGCAAGCCCGGCGAGAAAGTCGAGGCCAAGGTCTTCATCCTGGTCCTGCGCGCGTGCCGCTACCACCTGGCGCTGCCGGAGGTGGAAAAGCACCTGGGGCCGGCGGAGGCCCGGTCGTTCGACGGGGACCTCTCGTACGCCGAGGGGAACAGGTCCCGGAACAGGGAGGGGACCTTCAAGGGTTGGTCTTTCGACGAGGCGCCGGCCGGCGCCGCCCGGCCGGGCGCGGACCGGATCGGCGTCGAGACCGGGGATGGCGCGCGCATCGAGAATGTGTTCATTCACGCCCGCAACTTCAAGGCCTTTGCCAGCTACCGCGACTCGCGCTCGCGCGAGTTCTCGTTCTTCTTCTTCACCCTGACGGCGCTGCTGCCGGTGAACATGGGCGTCGTGAGCCTGATCGAATGGCGCCGCCGCCGCCGCCTGATGCGCATGGACAACATCTTCGGCGAAGCGTAACTCGATTGCGGTTTTCGGATTTCGGACTGCGGATTGCGAAGGCCGGCCTCAGCTTCGCACGCTTGCCACGCCGCGTGCCCTGGAATAGGGTAGGGCGGTCCGAAGACTCCGAATCCGAATTCCTATAAAGGAGAGGCCCGTGGCCACGACCGGTAGCGACCTCGATCTGCTCTGCATCAACACCATCCGCTGCCTGGCCATCGATGCCGTGCAGAAGGCTAACAGCGGCCATCCGGGCCTGCCCATGGGGGCGGCGCCGATGGCGTATGAACTCTGGAAGAACCACCTGCGCCACAATCCGACCAATCCCGACTGGATCAACCGCGACCGCTTTATCCTCTCGCCCGGCCACGGCTGCATGCTGCTGTACGCGCTGCTGCACCTGCACGGCTACGACCTGAGCCTCGAGGACCTCAAGCAGTTCCGCCAGTGGGGCAGCAAGACCCCCGGCCACAGCGAAGTCGGCCACACCGCGGGCGTCGAGACCACCACCGGGCCGCTGGGCCAGGGCCTGGCCAACGGCGTCGGCATGGCCATCGCGCAGAAGTACCTGGCCGCGTACTTCAACCGCCCGGGCCACGAGATCTTCGACTACCGCATCGTCGGCGTTGTCAGCGACGGCGACCTGATGGAAGGCGTCACCAGCGAGGCCAGCAGCCTGGCCGGCCACCTGAGGCTCGACAACATCATCTACCTCTACGACGACAACCACATCAGCATCGAAGGCCACACCACCGTCGCCTTCACCGAAGACCGCATGAAGCGCTACGAGGCCTACGGCTGGCACACGCAGACCGTCGCCGACGGCAACGACGTCGAGGCCATCGGTCGCGCCATCGAGGAAGCGAGGAAGGTGAAGGGCAAGCCGCACATCATCGCCGTGCGCACCATCATCGGCTACGGCTCGCCCAACAAGAAGGACACCCACGACGTCCACGGCGCGCCGCTGGGCGCCGACGAGGTCAAGCTGACCAAGAAGGCCTACGGCTGGGACCCCGAGAAGGACTTCTTCGTGCCCGAGCAAGCGCTGAAGGCATTCCGCGCGTCGCTGGAGCGCGGCAAGCAGGCCGAGAGCGCCTGGAACGCGAAGATGGACGCCTACCGCAAGGCCCACCCGGACCTCGCGAAGGAACTCGACGCGTGGATGGCCCGCAAGCTCCCCGCCGGCTGGACCGACGCGCTGCCGAAGTTCGAAGGCGAGAAGAAGATGGCCACGCGCAAGGCCCAGGCCCTGACCCTGGCCGCCATCGCACCCAAGCTGCCCATGCTGCTGGGCGGCAGCGCCGACCTGGCCCCGTCCACCAGCACCATCGTGAAGGAGACCGGGCACTTCCAGAGCCCCGAGAACAAGGGCGACACCGGCAGCTACGGCGGGCGCAACTTCCATTTCGGCGTGCGCGAACACGGCATGGGCTCGATCCTCAACGGCATGGCGCTCTCTCGGGCGCTGATCCCCTACGGTGCGACGTTCCTGGCCTTCTCGCAGTACGTGCAGCCGGCGATTCGCCTGAGCGCCTTCATGGGCGTGCAGTCGGTCTGGGTCTTCACGCACGACAGCATCGGCCTGGGCGAAGACGGCCCGACGCACCAGCCCATCGAGCACCTCTCGCAATTGCGCTCGACCATCGGCCTGGTCACCATCCGCCCCAGCGACGCGACCGAAGTCCCCGTCGCGTGGAAGCTGGCCATCGAACGCCGCGATGGCCCCACCGCGCTGATCCTCACGCGCCAGGACCTGCCGGTGCTCGACCGCAGCAAGTTCCCCTCCGCCGCGAACGTGGAAAAGGGCGGCTATATCCTCCTCGGCGACGCCAAGACCAGGCCCGACGTGATCCTGCTCGGTTCGGGCAGCGAAGTGCAGTACGCGCTGGCCGGCGCCGAGGTACTCGCGAAGGACGGCGTCAAGGTGCGCGTCGTCGCCATGCCCAGCATGGAACTCTTCGACAAGCAGCCGCAAGCGTACCGCGACGAAGTCCTGCCGCCCGCCGTCCGCGCGCGCGTGGCCATCGAAGCCGCGCACCCGATGAGCTGGCATAAGTACGTGGGGCTCGACGGCGCGTTCGTGTGCATGGAACGCTACGGCGCCAGCGCCCCGTACCAGAAGCTCTACGAGGCCTTCGGTTTCACGGGCGAGAACGTGGCCAAGGTGGCGAAGGGCGTGCTGAAGAAGTAACGGCATTCACCACAGAGGGCACAGAGCACACAGAGGAAACTTGAGCGGTTTCCTTTTCTGTGGGCTCTGTGTTTGCTGTTCAACTCTCCCGATCACCCGGTCGCCGGGTCACCCGATTCCGTTCCTCGCCCCTCGCCGCTTACCCCTGCACCTAAGGCAGCGGCAGCACGCGCGCGAAGACGGCCTTCAGATAGCGCCCTTCCGGCACGCGCGCGACGAACGGATGGTCCGCCGCGGCGCCGCCGACGTGGAAGATCTGCAACTCCGCGCGCGCTTCGCTCGCCGCCGCGCGCAGGCATTCCAGGAACTGCTCTTCGCTGACCAGGCCCGTGCACGAGCACGCCACCAGCACGCCGCCGGGTTCGAGGCACTGCATCCCCAGGCGCTGCATGTCGGCGTAGGCGCTCATGGCCTTCTCGGTCTCGGCGCGGCTGACGGCGAGCTTGGCGGGGTCGAGCACCATCAGCGAGAACGAGCGGCGCGCCGAACGGTGCGCGCGCAGCACGTCGAAGACGTTGCCGTGGACGAACTGCATCGACTCGTCGCGCTCCAGGCCGTTTAGCTTGGCGTTGCGCTTGGCGCCGTCGATGGCCTTCTCGTCCAGGTCCACCGACTCGACGTAGGCCGCGCCGCCTTTTTTCGCGCAGATCCCGAAGCCGCCGGTGTAGCAGAAGCCGTCGAAGACGCGTTTGCCCAGCGGCCCGCGCGCAAGTTCTGCGACGCGCGCGCGGTTCTCGCGCTGGTCCAGGAAGAAGCCGGTCTTGTGCCCGTGGCGCAGGTCGACGTGGAAGCGCACGTTGCTTTCGCGGATCGCCAGGGTCTTCTCGGCGTCGGGCGCGGGCCCGCCGTCGAGCGCGATGCCTTCGTGGCGTTCGCTGCGCTTGTCGGCGCGCACGACGATCTGCGCGTCGGGGAAGTGCGCCAGCAGGGCCTGGCGCACCCAGGCCAGGTGGCGGTGCATGCCTGCGCTGAAGAGTTCCACGACCAGCGTGTTGGCGAAGCGGTCCACGACGAGGCCGCTCAGGCCGTCGCCTTCGCTGTGCGCGACGCGGTAGGCGTCGGTGACATCTTCCAGGCGTAGCACGTCGCGGCGCAGAGCCAGCGCGGCGCCGATCTTCTTCTCGAACCAGGCCTCGTCGATGCTCTCGTTGGGGTTGTCGGTCAGTAGGCGCAGCGCGATCTCGCTGTTGCCGTTGTAGAAGCCCGTGCCCACGTAGCGCCCGTCGCGGCCGACGGCCCGGACCAGCGCGCCGGGTTCCAGTTCGCGGTAGGGCCCGCCGAGCATGCGGCGGAAGACCCACGGATGCAGGCCGCGGCGCTGCGTGCGCAGTTCGACGGTGGGCAGGTCCCTTCCGCCGGGCAGGCGCTCGCGCTCCTGCGACTCGCGCTTCTGGCGCGTGCGTTCGATGCGTTTGGTCATGGCAAGCCGGAGAGTATAGCGCAGGGACGGGGGAGTGCGATTGCGGAATGCGGATTGAACGGCTCCAACGCAGAGGCGCGGAGAACGCAGAGGTACGCAGAGGACGGAATATATTGAAGTGGATAGACCGTACTTCCGGATCCAATCGTCGCTCGTATCTCGTCATTGGGACAACACGAATACACGAAGGCAGTCTTGAGTCTTGAGAGATGCAATCGCGAAGCGCTTGCGGTGGCGCGGGTTGTCAACCCGCGCATATCTGCAAGACGTAATCGCGCGACGGTGACCTGCCGATGTGCGATAGGCTTACGCCCGGTTGGCCCGGACGTCACCACGTCCGGGTCGCGGCGCGTAGCGACGCGACAAGAATCCGCTCAGGCGCATTTGGTTTGTGCTGGTGCCCGTAGAATCCGAACCGGGGGCTACTTACTTGGGGGCGGGAGGGGGTTGGGGGGATTCGCTTTGTTGCGCCTTCTCCTCGGCCCTTTCGTAATGAGCCGTCGTTGACGGTAGTTGGGTCGGTACACTATAGGCGTACTTCTTGACCAGAAGCAATAAAACATACGCGAGAAGTATTGACCCTATCCAAAACTCGGGAAGAGCCGCAAGTCCCCATATCATACCAGCGGGATATTTCCGATATAGGCCAGGCGTATAGTGGGCATCTTCCCAGCAAGGCACGAACATGAACTTTTCTGCATCCAATTTCACAATACTATTCTTGGGGCACTCAAAATCCCCGGCGCGTACCTCCCTCAGTTTAGGGAGCAACCTTTCATCAATGCTACAGACAAAAGTTTTTCCTGCAGGTTCTTCACTTAGGCGAACAAACATTTCTCGACCCTCGGAATCAAATCTGACACACTCAACAAATTTGGCTTTACCGGAACCTCCAAGGATTTCATCTAACTTACCTGTAGCATCAGCCATCATGTCTATATTTTTCAAATCAATAATGTACACATAGGCCTTCGACTCTCCATATTTTATAGATCCTTTGACCCAAGTTCTTTCCATAGGAGTTTTAAGCAGCAGGAGGGCAATGCCTGATCGAACAGATATGTCCAAATCCACCGCAAAAGTATTTTCTGGAAAAGTTTTCTCTTGAATTATTTCTTTACTTGTAACATCAAAAATGCTCAGTTTTGACTCCCCGTATGCCGCGCCGAGCATCCCATCTTCTTTAAAATCAAAAAATCTAATCAGCGATAAACTATACCTACCTGCCCAAACCAACTCCCATTTGCTATACCTTAGCACAATACCAAGAACAAGACCCGTCAACATACAGGAAAATACAAGGGACCGGAGGGATATTCTCATTAGCTCCCCTAGTTGGCGGGTGGCCCGGCACAATCCGAATCTCCCGGTCTCCGTGTCGCCTTTCCGTGGGTTCCACATCACGCATGATGTGCCCTGGGTGGTGTTGGGCGGCACGATCATACAACCATTCTAGCTTCCTTCATCACGAATGGCGATGGGATGCTGGCGACTTGGCGTTCAACGTGCCCCGCAGGGGCACAAGGATAAAGCCCAGGGCCAGCGCGAGTCCTTTTTCCGCGCGCAGCCCTGGGGAACCGGCCCACGAAAGGCAAGAGCCCCGGAGGGGCGGCAGAAGCCGTTCTTTGCATCGTTCCTGTCGCCCCTACGGGGCTCCCTTCGCATTGCGTATCTTTCCCAGGGCTGCGGTCCGCTTGAAAGTGGCCCTTGCCCTTGGCTTTACTCTTGGCGCCCCTCCGGGGCGCTATTGGCTTGGCGGTTGATTTCCGCAAGCATGGCCACCCACCGGATGAATGTTGTCGCGGCGATTCAATCGCCGCGACCCGGACGTGGTGACGTCCGGGCCAACCGGACGGTTGCGCCACGCGCTCACGCGTTTTGCATCGCGTAGCCTGAAACACGAAACCAGGAACAAGAAGCCCGCCTCTTTGCGCCTTGGCGTCTTTGCGTGAGTTTGCTTTCCGGATGCCGATCCCAGAGCCCACAATATGACGCAATACTATTTTATAGTATCCTAATTTATTGTATTATAATACCTTATATATTTACAAAATACCTAACAATTTGCTTGACTTTGCCCGCCGCACGGCGTCAAATATAGCAACTGCACGGACGGGGGAGAAGCGGTCGAATGGTCACCCTCCCCGATAAGTGTGAGGACTCCTTGCAGGCCGATGCGCAAAGGTAGTATCCCGCCGACATGACCGGCGGGGGCCGTTAGCCCATAGACTTTGAGCGAGCTCTTTGTCGCCGGGACGGGGGTTCGGCGTGTCGCTGGCAATGTGCCGGCGGTGCGGCCCCTCGTGACCCACCTGGGTGGTGTCCGAAACTTTTTAAAAGAAGGATTCAGGGAACAGAAAGAGAAGAGATGAGAGATAAAAGATCGAAAACCGAATAGCTGAAGTCTCCCGCCGCGTGCAGGATTCCATACTTACGCTTTGCGTAATGATGGGAAATTCTTGCATTTCTACATCTAGTCAATTTCTGATTCTGGAAATCAACACATCTGAAGTGAGCAATTGAGAAAATCTCAGCCGCGCGTGCCTCGCGGTTGCCTTCCCGTGCCCAGTGCGACAATGCATAGCCTGAACCGGAAACTGGAAACAGGAGACCGGAAACAACGTATTCCGTTCTCTGTGCGCTCTGTGCGCTCTGTGCGCTCTGTGTGCTCTGTGGTGAATCCGTTTGTCAGCTGCCCGCGGCGGCGAAGCGCGAAGCGGCGCCGACGCGGCGTTCCATCGCCGCCAGGGCCGTCTTGCGGTCGTCGAAGGGGAACTTCGTCGTGCCGACGATCTGGTAGTCCTCGTGGCCCTTGCCCGCGATCAGGACCACGTCGCCGGTGCGCGCCTCGCGGATCGCGAGGTCGATCGCCTTCGCGCGGTCGGGTTCGACGATGAACTTCTGCTGCTTCTGCACGCCGGCCCAGATCTCGCCGATGATCGCGCGGGGATCCTCCGTGCGCGGGTTGTCGCTGGTGATGACGCCCAGCGTCGCGAGGCGTTCGACGACGGCCGCCATCTTGGGGCGCTTGCCGCGGTCGCGGTCGCCGCCGCAGCCGAAGACGACGATCAGGCGCGACGGCCGCAGGCTGT
Organism: Planctomycetota bacterium; assembly: GCA_023150555.1. Classification (GTDB taxonomy): domain Bacteria; phylum Planctomycetota; class SZUA-567; order H5-PLA8; family H5-PLA8; genus JAKLKQ01. Next base: position 17,624 of record JAKLKQ010000074.1, on the reverse strand, counting down.
TGAGCGACTCCATCACGCTGCGCAGCGCGTCGTCGGTGTGCGCGTAGTCGACCAGCACGCGGAAGCCGGCCAGGTCGTCGCCGACGGGCTCCAGCCGCCCCGGCACGCCGGCGAAGCTTTCCAGCGCGTTCAGCGCGCCGTCGAAGCTGAAGGTGCGCGTGCGTTCGACGCCCAGGACCAGCGACGCGCCCAGCGCGGCCAGCGCGTTCTCGACGTTGTGCTTGCCGACCAGGCGCCAATGGACCTCGCGGTTGCCCCACGGCGAATGGACCACGAACTTCGTGCCGTGGATATCCATGCCCTTGATCTCGGCGCAGAGTTCCGCGTTGGGGTCGAACTCCATCGAGTACCCCAGCACCTGCGCGGGCGTCAGCACCGCGTAGTGCGTGCCGGCGACGTCGTCGAGGTTCACGACGGCGGTGGCCTTCTCGCTGAGGTTCTCGAAGAGGATGCCCTTCGCGTCGCGGTAGGCGTCCATGGTGCGGTGGTAGTCGAGGTGGTCCTGCGTGAGGTTGGTGAAGACGCCGCAGGCGAAGTCGATGCCTTCGACGCGGCGCTGGCAGAGGCTGTGGCTGGAGACTTCCATCACCGCGGCCGAGCAGCCGGCGTCGGCCATCGAACGCAGGTGCGAAAAGAGTTCCGGCGCTTCGGGCGTCGTCAGCGGCGCCTCGATGCGGCGGTCGCCCAGGTCGTACTCGATGGTGCCCAGCAGGCCGCAGGTGTTGCCGCCCGCGCGGAGCAGGTGGCGGATCAGGTACGCCGTCGTGGACTTGCCGTTGGTGCCGGTCACCGCGCCCATGCGCAGGCTGCGGTCGGGTTCGCCGTAGAAGGCGCGGGCCGCGCGCGTCAATGCCGCGCGGGCGTCCTTGACGACCAGCTGCGTGGCGGCGGTCAGCGGCGCGTCGGATTCGGTCAGGATCGCGGCGGCGCCCTGCTGCACGGCCGTTCTCGCGAACGTGGCGCCGTCGACCTTCAGGCCGGGCAGGGCGGCGAAGAGGTGCCCGGGCTGGGTCTTGCGCGAGTCGAAGCTGATGCCGGTGATCTCGAGATCAGGGTGCGGGTTGCCGATCGCGACGGGCGCGACGGCCTGGATGAGCTTCTGCAGTTTCATGATGGCGCACTCCGGCGAGGTTCCCCCACCTGGGAATCGTCCGGATAAAGGAGGTACTTTGGCGGAAAGAGAAGGATGTAACCGCTTGGATCAGTTGGAGTTATGAGCGGCGTCCGGCGCCTGCTTCTTGGCCTTCGGCGGGACGCCCATGGCCAGCAGGCCGCGGCGCAGGACTTCCTTCACCGCGGGCGCGCCGACGGTGCCGCCGTAGTAGCCGAGGGACTTGAGCGGCTCGTCGACGGCGACGAGGCAGACCAGGCGCGGGCGGTCGACGGGCGCGAAGCCGCAGAAGCTGCCGACGTACTTCTCGTGGCTGTACAGGCCGTCGATGACTTTCTGCGCGGTGCCGGTTTTGCCGCCGATGTCGTACTCTTCGCACTGCGCGCTCTTGCCGGTGCCTTCGCCGACGACCTGCGAGAGAATCTCGCGCATGGCCTTGCTGGTCGCGGGACTCAGCACGCGCCGCACGGGTTCGGGCTGGAGTTGGAAGAGCGTCTCGCCGTTGCGGTCCTCGATCTTGGCCACCAGCTGCGGGCGCAGGAGCATGCCGCCGTTGAGCATCGCGGCGTAGGCCGTGGCCAGTTGCAGCGGCGTGACGGCGATCTCCTGGCCCATGGGGATCGAGAGCAGGCTGTCCTTGGTCCATTTCTCGAGCGGGCGCACGATGCCCTTGGCTTCGCCGGGCAGGTCGATGCGCGTGCGCTCGCCGAAGCCGAAGGCCTTGACCGTCTCCCATACGCCGTCGCGGCCCAGGCGCAGGCCGATCTTGGCGGCGCCGATGTTGCTGCTGTGGATGATCACGTCGTCGAAGCTGAGGCTGCCGTAGGCATGGGCGTCGTGGAGCGTGCGGTAGCCCAGGCGCCACGCGCCATTCTCGCAGAAGAACATCTCGTTGCGCCGCGCGAGTTTCTTCTCCAGAGCCATCGCGGCGATGAAAGTCTTGAAGGTGGAACCCGGTTCGTAGCAGTCGCTGACGGCGCGCTTGCGGCGCTGCTCGTCGGTCACCTTGGACGGTTCGTTCAGGTTGTAGGCGGGGCGGCAGGCCAGGGCGACGACGGCGCCGGTCTCGCAGTCCAGCACCACGCAGGTCGCGCCGCGGGCCTTGAACTTTTCCATGATCTTGTCGAGTTCTTCCTCGGCGGCGTGCTGGATGCCGGGGTGCAGGGTCAGAGTCATCTTCAGGCCGCTGCGGGGTTCGGCCGAACCGGCCAGGTAGATGTTGTCGTCGCTTAGGGCGAGCGGGCGGCGCGCGGCGTCGCGTTCGACGGTCTGGAAGCCGGGCACGCCGCGCAGCAGGGCGTCGAAGCGCAGTTCCACGCCGTCGCGGCCGCCGTCGACGTTGGCCCAGCCGATGACGTGGCAGGCCAGTTCCTCCAGCGGGTACTCGCGGTGGAACTCCTCGTCCATGCCGATGCCGCGGAGCTTGAGTTTGCGGATGGCTTCGCCGGTGTCGTGTTCGACGTGCCGCGCCAGGGTGACGACGCGCGGGCCTTCCCGGTCGAGGCGCTTGCGCAGGGCGGCGCGTTCGAGATCCAGCAGCGGTGCGAGTTTCTCGGCGGCTTCGTCCTTGTCCCGGAGGGTCTTCAGGTCGGCGAAGACGGTGAAGCAGGGCATCGAGGCCACCAGCGCGGTGCCGTCGGCGCCGAAGATGGATCCGCGCGGTGCGGGCTGGCGCTGGCGCGAGACGCGCTGGCGCTCGGCCATCGCCGACCATTCTTCCGCGTCGTCGACGTGGATCTGGATCGAGCGACCCACCAGGATGCCGTAGGCGACCACCAGGGGGATGATCACCAGGCCGCTGCGGATGCGCGCGCCGCGGTCGGGCGCGCCGTCGCGCGCGTGCTGGCAGCAGGCCTCGGCGGCGGCAGCAAGCGACGGTGGCGCGGGCGGCGTATCGTGAGCGGGCAGCGGTGCGGGTTCTTCGTGCACGTGGCGGTTCCCGTGGGTGGCCTGCAACGCAAAGCGTTACTCGGCGGTGTTCTCTTCGCGCGCGTGGTAGACGGAGAGTTCGGAAGCGGGCTGTACGGCCAAGTCCAGTTCCTTCACGCGCCGCATCACCGTCTTTGGCGCCTGCTCCAGCTGCAGGCGCATCTTCTCGAGCTGGATCGCCTTGCGCGCGTTTTGAAGCTCGTGTTCCAGCTCGGCAATGCGGTAGGCGCTCCCGACCTGGGTCTGGCTGTCGCGGATGGCCAGCAGCCCCGCGGCGGCCAGCAGGCCGGCCAGCAGCAGGTGCCGCCCGCTCCACATCGGCCGCGTCGAAGGTTCAGGCATCGCTCGCTCTCCGCAGTCCGCGCAGCTTGGCGCTGCGGCTGCGCGGGTTGGCGCGGGCCTCGTCGTCGCCGGGCTGCACCACGGACTTTTCCACCATCCGGAATCGTCCGGTTTTGTGGAGGGCTTTAAAGCGTTGTTTGGCCAGGCGGTCCTCGCCGGAATGGAAGCTGATCACGGCCAGCGTGCCGCCCGGCGCGAGGCGTTCGGGCGCGGCCTCCAGGAAGCGCGCCAGTACGTCCATTTCGCGGTTCACGGCGATGCGCAGGGCCTGGAAGGTCCGCGTCGCCGGGTGGATGCGCTGGTGCCCGCGCACGCGCAGGGCCCGGCGGACCAGGGCCTCGAGCTGCCCGGTGGTCTTCACCGCGCGCCCGGCTTCGCGTTCGTACACGATCGCGCGGGCGATTCTTCGCGAGCCGCGTTCGCCGCCGTGCAGGTAAAGAAGATCCGCGATCTCGGCCTCGCCCAGCTCCGCGAGCAGATCGGCGCCGGTATGGGGCAGGGCGGGATCCATTCTCATGTCCAGGGGCGCGTCGTGCTGGAAACTGAAGCCGCGCGCGGGCGTGTCGAACTGCATCGAGGAGACGCCCAGGTCGGCGAGGATGCCGTGGGGCGCGGCGCCGCCGAGTTCGTCGAGCACCGCGGGGAGTTCGGCGAAGTTCCGCTGCACGAACACCAGCGCCACGCCCAGGCGCTGCGCTTCGGGCTCCAGGCGCGCGCGGGCGATCTGCTGCGCCGCGGGATCGACGTCGAGGCCGATCAGGCGGCCGCCGGGCGCGAGGTCGGGCAGCAGCAGCAGGCTGTGCCCGCCGGCGCCCAGCGTGGCATCGACGAAGGTCTGACCGGGACGGAGCGCAAGGAACGCGCGGACCTCGCGCGGCAGTACGCTGGCGTGGGGCGGCGTGCCGGAAGGGGCGGGGGATGCGGAAGTCGGATCGTTGGGCGCGGGAGGCATTAAAGGATTATACCGCCGCGGCCGAAACCGCGGCGGCAGGGAAGCGGCAATGGATCAATCTAGACGCCGGCGGCGGCGACGCGATCGGATACGCGAGCGGCCCTGCGGGCGCGCGAACCGATGCCCGAGACACGAAGAAGGCTCTTCATGTAGGGGCTCAGCTCGACGGCGGCCAGCGCCTGGCCGAGGTTCTTCACCTCGTCGCAGCGCCGCACCAGCGCCTCAAGGTCGTCGTGCAGCGCCTCGGGAGCGGGCGCCTGGGCGCCGTTGCTTTCGAGGTGCTTCTTGACCCGGTCGAAACTGCTCATCGTACTACCCTCCTCAGCGAAGCCTCCGTGGGGGAGGCGGCTCCGGTTACCCGTTCAGCATTTCACCCAGCAGCTTGTCGGTGCCGGCGGAATTCTCGTTTTCCTGCGCCTCGACGTCGCGGCGCGCGGCGGCCGGCCAGATCTCGATCCAATTGAAGGCGCCGCAGAAGGCGACCTCGTCGTTCAGGCTCAGCTCCTGCACCCAGTTGGCGGGCAGGACGAAGCGGCCCTGCGCGTCGGGCTCGAAGGGGACGGCGTTGCGGGCCAGGCGGCGGACCAGTTCGTTGCGAGTCTGGGCGTCGAGTTTCTCGTTGTTGCGGATCTCGTCGATCTTCGAGTCGAGCTGCTCCTGCGTGTAGATGCGGAGGAAGCCTTCCTGGCCCAGGCGCATCAGCAGCAACTGGCCTTCGTCGGCGGCTTCCAGCGCCTTGATCATCGCGCGTGGAATGGCGACCTGGTTGCGCCCCGAGACCTTGTGAAAGGCCGTACCGAAAAAGGTCGCGCGGCGAGCCGCGGGGGCCTTTTCCGGATTCGGGGTGGTGGGTCCGAAGGTCGCCATGGTCTCTGGCACGTCCTCGATCTTTCACTATTCTTCACTACTTTGATGGAACAAACAATACCTCCCCCTTATGGCCTGGTCAAGAGGGAACTCGATTTATCTTGTTTTGAATGTTGGAGTTGCAGACTGCGCTACATATGGAAGGAGCTTTATCTCCTAGGCACTATATGTTGTGGTTTGTCTGCCGTCGATGCTCTTCGCGAGCCTGGCAGGGGCGCAAAAAATCGACAGTCTGCACATGTGACTTGAGCTAAATCTTCCGTCTAATCCGGTGATTCCAGCCGGTGGTGCGCGGTGAAACGGCGCCGCCAGTTTAAGGAGGCGAAACGTCACCCTGACTGGCAAAAGCCTGCGGTACAACTAGAATACTTGGCCGGTCCGATGCGCGGGCCGCTGCCCACGGCGAATAAGGGAAGCCCGATGAAACTCGAATGGTTCCGAGAACACCAAAGCAAGTTCTTCCTGATTACGGCGATCCTGGTGATCCCCGGTCTGATGGTCTTCGGGCCGAGCATGTTCGATGAGCACCAGGGCGGCGGCATTCCCCCGAACAACTCGGTGACGGTCTACGCGCTGGACTTCCATCCGGTGAATTACAGCGGGGACGAGGTCTACGAGAAGCGCCGCCAGATGACGTACTTCACCGGCTATGGCGGGACCGGCGAGAACAACGTGTACAGCACGCTGGATGTCGCACGGCACCTGGAGCGCCTGCAGATCGTCCGTGACCTGGGCGTGCGGGTCGGCAACAAGGAGTTGCAGGAGTTGGTGCGCGAGGACATTCGCCGCCGCGTGGGCGAGTCCGGCACGGTCATCACCGACAAGATCTACAATTCGGTGCTCCAGGAACTCTCGATCACGAAGAACGAGTACGAGGCTCTTTCGCGCGAGGTGGCGGAGTTGGAGGTCTTCCGCTCCTTCCTGAACCAGGGCAAGCTGCCCGATTCGGCCCTGTACATCCGCTACCTCCGGGAGAAGCACGGCGTGCGGCTGCGTTGGCGCGCCTTCGAGAGCAAGGACTTCGAGAAGGACGTGGCCGAGCCCACCGCGGAGGAGATCCTGAAGTACTTCGACGACAAGAAGGCGCTCGAGAGCACCGAGCCCGACGCCCTGTACGGCGACGAGCGGCTGTCCGCGGATCTGCTGAAGATCCCGCCCGCCGAGGTCAAGAAGAACTTCACGGCGGACGAAGCGGCGCTGAAGGAGTTCTACGATACCAAGAAGGGCATGTACTGGAAGGTCCTTGACCAGGCGCCGCCCAAGGAAGGCGAGGAACCGAAGTCGGCTTTCAAGCCCTACGACGAAGTGAAGGAGGAGGTCGCCAAGCAGTACTGGGAACACAACAAGTCCAGGTTGATGGCGGAGCAGTTCCAGAAGTTCGAGAAGGAGCTGGCCGAGGAGCAGGCCAAACTGGACAAGGAGAACAAGAAGGTCGACCTGGAGGCCTTCGCGAAGGCGCGCGGCTTCACCTACTGGCGCACCGAGAAGCTGACCTACAACGAATTCCTGGAGGGCAAGGCCGGCATCTCGACGCCCAACTTCAGCGACCTCTTCACCACTGCCCGCAAGGCCGCCGATCCCGAGACGGAGAAGGAGCGCGCCGAGCAGCGCGCGAAGTTCCGCAACCCCGTGGTGGTGGACGTGCTCCAGGACACCGAGGCCTACCTCGCGATGCGCCAGGCCGACTACGCAGAGAAGACCAAGCTGACGCTCGAGGAAGCCACGCCGGTCATCAAGCGCCGCCTGATCGAGACCGCTGCCGCCGCCAAGGCCGAGGCCGAAGCGAAGAAACTCTACGACGCCTGGAGCAAGGGCGAGAACCTGCCCAAGGACGAGGAACTGACCGAAGGCTTCTTCTCGTCGGCCAATCCCGAACCCAAGAACAAGAACGCCCTCGCGCGCCAGTACTTTGCCGACCCCAAGGCGCTGGGCGAAGTCCTGCCGGTTGCCTCGGACAAGGACCTGGGCGAAGGCGAGCAGAAAGACGCCAAGAGCCGCCGCATGCGTTACTTCGTCGGATTCCCCGTCGAACGCTTCACGCCTTCCTTCAACGCGTTCAAGACGGACAACACCTGGAACCGCGAGCAGAAGCGCCAGGCCGCGCTGGAAGGCAACCCTCAGTTCGCCCAGTACATCGGCGCGCGCGCCTTCGGCCAGAGCTCGCTGCTGATGCTCGACGCCTTGAACTTCCTGACCGAAGGCTCGCGCAAGTACCAGATTAACGGGTCGTTGAAGGATCCGCCCATCGGCGGGCGCGGGCGCTGACGGAGGGCCGGGGGTTCCGGCACCGATGGACAAGCCTTTCAAGGTTCTCTTCGAGAACGCCGCCATCGGACTGATGGTGCTGGATCTCGAAGGGCGTATCCTCGACTACAACTCCGCCGCCCGCAGGCTGCTGGGGCGCGAACGCGGCGCCGTTTTCGAGCGCCCCCTGCATAGCTTCCTGCGCCAGCCCTACGACGCGTCCTTTCCCGAGCAGCTGCGCCACCTGCAGCAGCTGGGCCACCTGACCGTCGAAGCCGCCTTCGCCGGCCCGCGCGGCGCTCAGGTGCTGATCGACCTGAGCCTGGTGCCGTGGGGCGAAGCCGAGGCCGCCTTCGCCGTCGCCCGCGAAGTCACCCACCGCGAGTCCCTGGAGCAGGAACTCGCGATGCAGCGCTTGGCCCTGCGTGCGGAAGAGTCGCGCCGGGCCTACTTCCTGGCCCTGCCCGACGGCACGATGAAGCCCTATCCCTTTCGCGAGCCCGACGCGCAGGCGCCGGCGCACCTGGATTGGGTGCGCGAGTTGTTCGGGACGCCGCGCCTTCAGGAGGCCCTGGCGCGCGCACGCGCCGGCGAACGGTTGGACCTGCCGCCGGGCTGGTACGCGCCGCCGGTGGGGAGCGAAGGCGACGATGGTCGGACGGGCAGCGAGCTGCTGCTGCGCCTGAGCTTCCTGCCTTTGCCCGACGCGCTGGCCGTGCCGGGAAACAAAGGCGATGAGCGGCCGGTGCTGGTCGTCGCCGAAGACCGGACCGAGGCGCGGCTCGATGCGGAGCGCCAGCGCGAACGGTACCAGCGCGCGGCCCTGAGCCTCTTCTCCGAGGCGCTGCTGCACGAATTGAACAACTACCTCGGCGTGATCCTGGCGCAGGCATCCTCCATGCGCCTGTCCACGCCCGCCGGGCAGCTTTCGCCGCCGGCCATCGGCGCGATCCTGGACGCGGCGCAGGAGGCGGTGGTGCTGCTGCGCCGCGGCAGCGAAGTCGGCCAGGACCGCGGAGGGCGCTGGACGTCCTTCGACATCAACACCTGCTTGAAGGAAGCCGCTCGGCTGCTGGGCCGCTTGGCCGGTCCCGGCATTCGCGTGGTGCTGGACACCCAGGAGGGCCTGCCGGAAGTCCGCGGCGACAGCGAACTACTGGGCTCGATCATGGTGGGCCTGGCGCGCCAGGCCGAGGCGCGCATGCCCGCCGGCGGCCAGGTGATGCTTAGGTCCTTCCGGGTCGAGTCGCCCGGTGCGGGCGCGGCCGGCGTGGGCTTTACCGTCGAGGATACCGGCATCGCGCTGGATCCGATGACCCGCAAGCAGGTGCTCGACGCGCTGGTGCCCGCCGTCGCCGACGGCAGCGTGGATCCGATGGAGCTGGCCTTCGCGCGCGCGGTGGTGCGGCACCACCGCGGAAAGCTGGATCTGGAAACCCCGACCACCGGCGGGACGCGCTGGCGCGTGACGCTGCCGGGCAAGGAGGCCAAGCCGAGGCTGACCGGCCCGCTGCCCACCATGAACCTGCTGCCCGACGACGAGCAGATCGAACAGCAGATCGAGGAAGCCGCGCAGCGCGCCGCCGACCGCAGCGCCCGCAACTCGACCCTGTCCACCCCCGTCGTCGCCGCGCCCGCCGCGGACGGCAAGCGCCCCTGCGTACTGGTGGCCGACGACGAGGAGAACTTCCTCGATTTCTGCGGCGAGATGCTGAAGCAGGCCGGCTACGACGTGGTCCTGGCGCAGGACGGGCAGATGGCGTACGAGCAGTTCCAGAAAGACCCCGACCGCTTCGTGCTGGCCGTGCTGGACGCGTACATGCCGCGCCTGGGCGGGCTGGAGTGTTACCTGCGCATGCAGGCCCTGCGGCCCGACCTGCCGGTGCTGTTCGTCAGCGGATTCGCGCGCGGCCCGTCCCTGGAGGCGCTGGTCAAGGCCTGCCCCGGGCGCGTGGAGGTGATCCTGAAGCCGTTCGCCGGCGAAGAGTTCGTCGAAAAGGTGGGCCGCATGCTCGGCCGCATGCGCCCGCGATCCTGACGGCAGGGCTCAGGAATCAGGCGTTAGGATTCAGGAGTGGAGCGGCTTCGCCGCTCTTTTCTGTTTTGAAGATGCATTGCGTAGGCGTGCCGTTTCGAGGAAGGGTGCCGAAGGCACTCCATCCCTGCTTCCTGCCCCTGAATCCTGCCGGCGCATGCCGGCTCACGAGCGTTCGGTCATGTCGAGCAGCCCGCCTTCGTGGTGGCCGCGGGGCCGTTTCTTCCGAAAGCGCGCCAGGAAGGCCTTGTACACGGGCGGGGGGAGATAGTCCTTGACGACCTTCTCCCAGCCTTTGGGGCCGACGAGGCCCTTGACGAAGCTGCTGGAGAGTTCGGCCAGTTCGCGCGGAGGCATCAGGAAGACGGTGGTGACGGCCGGGTTGATGTCGCCGTTGACCTGGCGCATGGTGCGCTCGTACTCGTAGTCGTGGGCGTTGCGGATACCGCGCACGACGTACTGAGCCTTCACCCGTTTGGCGTATTCGACCAGGAAGTCGTTGCTGAAGCGGTCGATGACCACGTTCGGGATGCCGCGCACGCAACGCGCCAGCAGTTCGTGCCGCTCGTCCACGCTGAAGGTGTAGTGTTTTTCGGGGTTGGTGCCGATGGCGACGATGAGCCGGTCGAAGAGGCCCGCGGCCTCGCGGATCAGGTACATGTGCCCGGCGGTGACGGGGTCGAAGGACCCGGCGTAAACGGCGGTTCGCTTGGTCGCGGAGCGTCGGGCGCGGGCGGCGTTCGGCATGGGCCGGTCCGCCGCGCCTTTAGAAGGCGGCCAGGGCGGCCGACTGGTCGTCGACGACGTTGAAGATCTGGCTCAGGCCCAGCAGGTCGAAGACCTCGCGGACGTTGCTGGTCGGGTTCATGAGCACGATGTTGCCTTCGTGCTCCTGGGCTTCGGAGAGGGCCCCGATGAAGACGCCGGCGCCGGCAGAGGAGATGTACTCGACCTTTTCCAGGTCCACGATGACCTTGTACTTGGAGCTGGCGAAGAGGCCGGCGATGGCTTCCTCGAGCTGCTCGAAGGTGTGGGCATCGAGGTAACCGGCTACCCTGACGATAGTTACGCCCTTCTGGGGGGCGTCTTCGACGTCGATGGTAAACTCGTCTAAGGCCATGAACCGCGACTCCTTCCGTGGTGGAATCCCGCTTAGTTAACCCTTGGAACTGGGCTTGTCAATGTACTTCACCATGTACAGCTCGTTGTGTTTCCCGGCCTCGAACGTGTACTCGACCTCGTCCATGATTTTGCGCATCAGGAAGACGCCCAGGCCCCCGCGTTTGCCCTGGCGCACGTGCTCGCGCAGGTCCACGTCGGGAAGCTGGCCGGGGTCAAAGGCGCTCCCGAAATCCCGGATCCGGACTTCGATGCGCTTCTCGTCGGCGGCCAGCTGGATCTCGATGACCTGCTTGACCTCCGGCGGGGCGTCGATGTAGGCGTGCTCCATGACGTTGGCCAGGGCCTCGTCGACGGCCAGGCTGACCAGGTGCGCCTCGCCGGCGGGTAGGCGGCTCTTGTTGGCGACCTCCAGGACGGTCTCGCGGACCACGGACAGGTACGCGAGGTCGTTGGGGACGCTCAGGTCTTTTTTAATCGCCTTGCCCATGTATCCCGCCTACTCGATCCTGAACGTGGTCACGGTGATGTCATCGTGCTGCTCGGCGCGGCCCTGGTGGTTCTCCAGCACGGTGCGCAGCTGGCGGATGAACTCTTTGCTCTTCTGCTCGGCACATTCGCGCGTGAACTCGATCAGCTTATCGTCGCCCCACTCTTCACGCTCTTCGTTCATGCACTCGACCACGCCGTCGGTGTAGATCACCACGCGGTCGCCGCGGTGGAGCTTCAGCTTCTCCTCGCGGATGGTGCGGTCGAAGATGGGGCCCTTATCGAAGCCCAGCGCGATGCCGTTGGGCCGCACCGAGTCTACGGTCTGGGTCTTCTGGCGCCAGATCAGCATGGGGTTGTGGCCGGCGCTGGCGATGGTCATCTCGTGGGTGCGGACGTTCAGGATCGCATACATGCAGGTCACGAACATGCCGCGCTTGATGTCGCGCGCGACCCAGTGGTTGGTCTTCGAAAGCACGTCGGCGGGGCTGAGGTTCGACGCCGCCATCATGCGCAGGATGGTGCGCGTGCGGGCGACTTCCATCGAGCCCGGGATGCCCTTGCCCGAGACGTCGGCCACCAGCATGCCCAGGTGTTCGCGGTCCACCCCGAAGAAGTCGTAGTAGTCGCCGCCGACTTCCTTGGCGCTGTGGTACCAGGTGCCTGGGTCGATGCCCGGGATGTTGGGCAGCTTGGCCGGCATCAGCTTGGCGTGGATTTCCTTTGCCAGGTTCAGCTCGCTGTTCAGTCGTTCGACCTCGCGCTCCTGGGCGTGGGCCTCGCGCAGGTTTTTCGTCATGCGGTTGAAGGCCATGGCCAGCAGGCCGATCTCGTCGTTGGTCTGCGGGCGCGTCTCATGGCCCAGGTCGCCGCGCGCGACCACGTCCATGTCGCGCACCAGCACGTGGATGGGGCTGGTGACGGCCGAGGCCAGGCCCAGCGACAGCGCGATGCCCGCGCCCACGAAGACCAGCCCGAAGATGAGGATGTTCGTCATCAGCGACTGCGTCTCGGCATCGATCTGCGCCTTGGTCAGGATCAGATTCAGGCTGCAGGACATGGCGCGGCGCGAGCCCTGAATGGGCAGCCCGAAGAAGAAGACCGGTTCGCCGACGTTCTCGTTCTCTCCGCGGTACTCGCTCTCCCACACCATCACGCGCGGGTCGGCTTCGCCCGCAAAGACCGTCACGCCCTTCAGTTCGTTGTCGTCGTCCGGCGCCGGCACGAAGGTCTTGGGCGACTTGGCCGCCGCGACGACGCCACTGGGGCTGGGACTCTCGTTGCGCGAAGCAAAGACCGCGATGTCCTTGATGCGCGGATCGCCCTCCACGATCTTCAGCAACTGCTCCTTCATTTCCTTGCTTTCCGGCGTCTCGTCGAAGGACCTTTCGGGCCGGTTCTTATTGTTCTCGAAGTCTCTCCACTTTTGAAAAGCGTTTTTGGCGAAGGGCTCCAGCGAGAGCACCTGCAGGTAACCGGAGTGGATGATTTCCTTCTGGACCGTCTCCTTGAACAGCTTGATCACCACCAGCCCGAAGAGGCTGGAGATGAGGATGATCAGCAGGGAGATGAACAGGCTGAATTTGACCGCCAGCGACATCCCGCGGCGGTGCAGGCGCCCGATCTCCGCGCCCGTGTTCCGCGGGCTGCTGCCGGCCGGCGCGCCGCGCCCGCCGCGCCCGCGGGCTTCGCCGCCCGAACCCGGACGGCCCGGCGTGCGCGGCCGGCCGCCGCTGCCGCGTCCGGCCCGGCCCGGCGTGGGCGTGCGCCGGCCCTTGCTACCGCCTTGGCCCGGAGTGCCGGGAACCTCGTCGCCGAGATCGTCGCCGGTGATCGTCTCTTCTTCGCCGACGACGATCGGCTCGCCCTCGTCCTGTTCGGGCGGGGCTTCGGCGGGTTCGCCGGGAACGCGCTTGGAGGTTCTACGTTTGGCCACGTGGACCTTTATCCGTTTCCTGGATTGGGTTCGATCCGGGCAATATCTTGCTGGATGGCCGGCGCCGGTCAACGACCGAAGGCAACGCCGCCGTTTCATCCGCGGTGGTCTTGGTGCCTAGGCGCTTCATCTTATTGAGCGCCGGCGCCATGATCACGCTGTTGCGTCCCCTGTCCTTGGCCTGGTACAGCGCCTGGTCGGATTTCTGGATCAGTTCCGTGCGGTTCTCGGCATCGTCGGGGTAGCAGGCCGCGCCGAAACTGGCCGTGACCTTCAGCGGCTTGCCGCCCATCGACGTCACTTCCATGCGTTCGACGGCCGCGCGCAGGCGTTCGGCGACGGTGGCGACGCGTTCCTTGTCGATCTCGAGCAAGATAATGGCGAATTCCTCGCCGCCGTACCGCGCCACCAGGTCCACGTTGCGCACGGTCTGCACCAGCACTTCCGCGAGGGCCTTCAGCACCTTGTCGCCCGTCTGGTGGCCGTAGGTGTCGTTGAAACTCTTGAAGTGGTCGATGTCGAGCATCACCAGCCCGATGCTGCGGTGCTGGTAGACCTCCGTGCGGTTGATCTCCTGCGCCAGGCGCGCGTCGAAGTGGCCGCGGCTGGCCACGCCAGTCAGGTCGTCGATGATGGCGCGGCGGTACAGCGCCTCGTTGCGCAGACAGATCGCCAGCATCTTGCCCAGCGTGTTGAGGAATTCCTTGTCCTGACCGTCGTACAGGCGCCCGGCCATGCGCCGGCCCAGCAGCAGGAAGCCTTCCAGCACCGGCTCGGCGGCCTCGACTTCCTGGATCAGCGGCACGGCCAGTTCGATGCCCATCTCCTTGAGCTTCATCACTTCGGGCTGGCTGCGGCAGGCTTCCGGAAGGTCGTCGAGGAAGAAGCTGAAGCGCCGCTGCAGGGCTTCCGAGCAGACGTCGGCATTGACCGGAATGCGCAGGGCGGGATCCCGCAGGCCCTGCCACTTGCTGCACGTCAGCTCGTTATCTTCCTGCTTGTGCCGGCGCACAATCAGCAGCTTGGGCGTGGTGAAATGGCCGGAGACCGTGCGCAACAGATAGGTCTGCATCGAAACCAGGTCCAGCGACCGGGCGCTGGTCTGGCCGACGATCTCGAAGAGCGTCGAGAAGTCGTGCTCCTGCTTGCGCAGCACGCGGCGCAGGTCGACGCGCTCGCTCTGGGCCTTCTCGGCCCATTCGACGAGCTTGCGGAGGTCATCCAGGCTGCCCGAACTGGCGCGCTTGCACAGCGCCATCAGGTCCGAGGCCTCGTTGCTCTCGATGGCGGCGCGAAGGGCTGAGTCCATGGGGACGGGCGCGTTATCGACCAACGTCTACGACCTCCCCCGAACAAGCTGGGTGCATGTGCAAGGCAACAAGCAATACCCCGCGCACCGGTCTGACTTCCCGTGCGTCCTGATCCCCTTACCGCCTATGAAGCGACGCATGAGTATAGGGACCTTTCGAAATCGCGCAAGCCATTTAACTGTTTGCACAGGCGCACTTTACGCGATGCACTGGTGCCTTCGCCCCAGCTCTTCAAAGGATAGCCATTGCCCCGGTTCGGCTCCCGCAACCTGAGTACTAGTGCACATGGTGACCCATGTCAATGAAAGAATATGCACAATGTGTTGATGCGATATATTCGCCGCACTGCGCACGCCGTCTGCCGTGAATAACTCGTGGAAAGCAAGTATCTTATCGCCATGCACCGCCGAACGCTCCCCGAGTTGCCCAAGACCATGCGCGCCGCCGTCTACCGCGGGCGGGGGAAGGTCCGCGTCGAATCTCTGCCCGTGCCGGCCCTGAAGGCAGGCGAGGTCCTGGTGCGGGTGGCCTGCTGCGGCGTCTGCCACACGGACCTCAAGAAAATCCGCTACGGCCTCCAGAAGCCCCCGCGGGTGTATGGCCACGAGACCGCCGGCACGATCGTCCGCACCGGGCGCGGCGTGCGCGGCTGGAAAGTCGGCGACCGCGTGGCCGTCTTCCATCACGTGCCGTGCGGCGACTGCTTCTACTGCGACCGCGGCGCCTTCGCACAGTGTGCGGGCTACAAGAAGACCGGCACCACGGCCGGCTTCGAGCCCGCGGGCGGAGGCTACGCGGAGTATGTGCGCGTGCTGCCGTGGATCGTGCGTGGCGGGATGGTGCGCATCCCGAAGGGCGTCTCTTTCGAGGCCGCGCATTTCCTCGAGCCGCTCAACACGTGCTACAAGGCCGTCGAACGCCTGGTTCCGGCGCGCGGCGACGTGGCGCTGGTCTTCGGGCAGGGGCCCATCGGGCTGCTCTTCACGCAACTGCTCAAGCTGCGCGGCGCGAAGGTGCTGGCGCTGGACCTGATGCCTTCGCGGCGGCGCCTGGCGAGGAAGCTCGGCGCGGCGGAGGCGCTCGATCCGCGCGCGGCGTCGGTTCAGCACAGCGTCGATCGGCGCACGAAGAAACGCGGCGCGGACCTGGCCGTCGTCGCGGTGCCCAGCGAACCGGCGGCGCAACAGGCGCTGAACCTTCTGCGGCCCGGCGGGCAGGTGCTGCTCTTCGCGCACACGCGGCGCGGCGACGAAATTGCGCTCGATCCATCCGCCGTCTGCGTCGACGAGAAGACCGTGCTGGGCAGCTACAGCGCCTGTCCGGATCCCGGCGGGAAAATCGCGCAGCTCGTCTTCCGGCGAAAGGTCAAGGCCGAGCCCCTCGTCACGCACCGTTATCCGCTGGCGCGCATCGCCGAGGCCTTTCGCCGTGCCGAACAGCCGGACGGGCGCTCGCTGAAAGTGGTGGTGCTGCCTTGAGCGCGAAGCTGCCGAACGAAATGACGGCCGCCGTCCTGCACGGCAAGGAAGACCTGCGCATTGAACGCCTGGCGCTGCCGCAGCCCGGGCCCGGCGAGCTGCTGCTGAAGGTCGAGGCCGCGCTCACCTGCGGCACGGACTTGAAAGTCTTCCGCCGCGGCTACCACGCCAACATGATCAAGCCGCCGGCGGTCTTCGGCCACGAATGTGCCGGCACCGTCGCCGCGCTGGGGGAGGGGACTACGGGCTTCGCGCTCGGCGACCGCGTCGTTGCGGCCAACAGTGCGCCCTGCGGAAGCTGCGCGTTCTGCAAGAGAGGGCAGGCGAACCTCTGCGAGGACCTGCTCTTCTACAATGGAGCCTACGCGCAGTACGTCGTGCTGCCGGCGCGCATCGTGGCCAAGAACACCTTGCGTATTCCCAGTGCGCTGGCCTTCGACGAGGCCGCGATGATCGAGCCGCTCGCATGCGTCGTTCAAGGGCTGCGCTCTACCTCCGCCGCCGCCGGGCAGGCCGTGGGCGTGCTGGGCCTGGGGCCGATAGGGCTGATGTTCGTCGCGCTGCTGAAACACGCCGGCGCGCACGTCGCCGCCGCCGGGCGCCGGGCGCCGCGCCTGGCGCTTGCGAAGCAGCTGGGCGCCGACGAAGTCGTCGACACCGAGAACGAGCACGGCTGGCGCGAGCGCCTGCTCGCCGGAAAGCACCTGGACCTCGTTGTCGAGGCCACCGGCCAGCCGGAGGCCTGGGCGTTCTCGATCGACTGGGTGCGCCGCGGCGGGACCGTGAACCTCTTCAGCGGCTGCCCCAAGGGCACGAGCGTGGCCGTGGACACCAACCGCCTGCACTACGACCAGATCACGCTGACCAGTTCGTTCCACCACACGCCCGAGGCCGTGCGCGAGGCGCTCGCGCTCATCGAAAAAGGCGTGGTGAAGCCGAAGGATTTCATCGGCGGCGAGATTCCGCTGGCGCAGTTGCCCGAGCTCTTCCGCAAGATGGCCGCCGCCCAGGGCGCGGTGAAGACCTGCGTGCGGCCGTAGCCAGTTCCTTATCCTTTCACGGTCATTAGTGGCCAGAACTGTGCGATCGGCCTGGCCATACCAGCGACCGTCAGCGTCCGCATGACAGCGCCGATGTCCTTGTAAGCGTGCGGCGCCTCCTTCTTGATGTCTTCCATTTTCTTCGTGACGATATCCCTGCGCTGCTTGATGTCTTGCCGATTGAAATCAACAGGCGTAACCACGCGAAACCTGGAAAGAAACGCATGAAAGGGTTCGTCCGCGGCCTTTAGGGCATCCCCTCTTGAAAGTGCGCGTCCAGCGCCATGGCTGGCGGACTTCAAACTTTCCAGATTGCCCAAACCGGCAAGCAGGTAGCTGGGCGCGCCCATGGAGCCTGGCAGCAAAACCGGCTCGCCCGTTTGGGCGAAGGGGGTTCCGGTCATGTCTGCGGGTCCACGCGCGGGGCACGCTCCCTTGCGGTGGATGACGCGGCCGTCGGGTTCCTGCCATGCCATGTTGTGCGGCGCGTCGTAAACCAGGTGTGCGTCGAATTCGCCACAGGCCGCCTGGAGTTCATTCAGGGCAATCAGAGCCAGGAACATACGGTTTGCGAATGCGAAGTTTGCCGCGTTGTGAATTGCATCTAGCGCGTGCGAGTCTGCATCGAGCGGCAGGGTAAAGGCCGGCGGACGCTTCAAGGTTGGAGGGTGAATCCTTTCTAATTCGGCGCGTGCGATGAGGCCGGCGAGGTGGCCGATGGCAACCGATCCGGAATGGACCATCAACGCGACATGGCCTTCCCTCAATCCCC
>JAKLKQ010000073.1 GCA_023150555.1 Planctomycetota bacterium | reverse complement strand
AGACCTTCATCGCCGTCCTCACCTACAACCTCATGATCCTCGCTCTACTTCTGCCTTTGTTTTCAACAGAGCATGGATTTCGGATTGCGGATTGGAGGGCACAAGCACGATGAATTAAAGGCGAAAGAGCAGAGGAAATTCAAAGCATCTGGCGGGTTCCGGGGACCGGTATCCGGACGCCGGAACGGATGGTTTCGGGTTGCGAGTCTCGCGTTTCGAGTTGGCGGCTTGGCGGCCGCGAACCGTTAAAGGGAAATTCTCGGAATTTGAGTCTTGAGAACTGGACGCGCAAAGGGAAGGCTTGTGTGCACGAAGCAGATACACAATGCATGATTGTTGAAAGCTGAAAGCTGAAAGCTGATCGCTGATCGCCGAAAGCTCAGCGCTTCCTATTCCCCGAAGACTTCCGCGCGGAAGGCGTAGACCGTGCACTTCGCCGGGTCGCGCCACGCGCCGTGCGGCAGGCCGGCCTTGTGCGAGCAGCACGAGTCCAGGAACTGTTCCTTCGTGAATCCGAATTCCGTTGCGACCTGCGGCAGGTAGACGCCGCGTCCGTATTCGTACTCGCCCACGCCCTGCAACTCGATGCCGTCGGCGCCGAGTTCGAAGTCGAGCGGGTCGCTCAGTTCGCGCGGCGGATGCAGCAGCGAGATGTCGATGTGCAGTTCGGGCAGTTCCTCGAGCCGCACGGGGTTGTCGTGGAAGCGCGGGTCCCGGCGCACGGTGTCGGCGGCCAGCCGCGCGACGCATTCCTCGAGCGGCTCCTTCGCCGCCATCGTGCCCAGGCAGCCGCGCAGGCCGGTCGTGCCCGGCGTGGGATGTTTCTGCTTGAACGTCACGAAGCAGGCGCCCGGCGCGCGCAGGACGGCAGAGCCCGGCGACGGCGGCGGTTCGGCGTTGCCGCCCAGCGCGCGGGCCGCGGCCGCGCGCGCGACGCCCAGCAGGTAGGCGCGGTCGGCTTCGCGCAGCAGCCCGTGGACGGGCGCGCCGCCGGAAGCAGGCGAGGGCAGGGGTTCGCCGAAGGCGTTCATCGGTCGGCCTGGAAGATCTCGTACGTCATCTATGTATGGTAACGCGAATCGCGCGGAGCGTGAAAAATTACTTCTTGGGTTCCTTGGCCTTGCGGCGGCGAGTGACGCTGGAGCCTTCGTCGCGGGCGGCCACGGCGCGCTTGGAGGATTCGCTGCTGTCGTCCGGACTCTCGTCGGCCGAGGTATTGGGTTGTGGCTCTTCGGGCGCGGGCTTGGCCGTGGGGATGCCGTCGGTCGAAGGCGGCGGGCCCAGCAGCAGGCCGTGGCGGTACGCCACGATCAGCGCGCGGACGACGGCCATGTCGTAGGCCTCGCCGGCTTCGGCGGTGAGGTCGGTGAAGGCCTGGCGGATGGCGGCGGCGTCGGGCGGGGCCTTGGGGTCCTTGCCGTCGAAGAGCAGGTGGTCGAAAGCGTTGGCGACGGCGACGATGCGCGCGCCGATGGGGATCGATTCGCCCTTCAGCCCGTTGGGGCCGCCCTTGCCGTCGTAGCGTTCGTGGTGGTCGAGCACGAAGGTGAGGACCTTCTGCAGGCCGGGGACGTCGCGCAGCATCTCTTCGCCGCGCACGGCGTGGGCCGAGAGGTCCGACTTGGCGGCGTCCTTGGCCTCGCCGTGCTTGGGCAGCTTGCCGATGTCGTGCAGCAGCCCGGCGAGTACCACCTGCAAGAGGTCGTCCTGGGCGATGCCCATCTCCGAGGCGATGGCTTCGCAGTATCCGGCGACGCGTTCGGCGTGGCCTTCGGCGCCCGCGGGAGATTTCTCGTACAGGCGCATTATGCGGCCCAGCAGGCGCACGAAGAGGTCTCGGTGGCTCTTGACCTTGATCTTGTGCTCCAGCGCGGCGGCCAGCTGCGCGCCGATGGCGGTGAGCATCTGCAGGTCGACCTGCTCGAAGGTCTCGGCCATGCGCGCGTTGACGGCGTAGATCGCGCCGACGGCCTTCTCGCCGGCCTGGATGGGCACGCAGAGCACGCTGCGGATCTGGTGGAGCACGATCGAGTCGCCGGTCTTGAAGCGATCGTCCTGCATGGCGTCGGCGGTCAGGATCGCGCGGGACTCGGTGATGACGCGCAGCAGGATGGTGCGGCTGATGGGCACGGCGCTGCCGGTGCCCTTCTGGCGCGTGGCGCGCGGGACGATGGCACCGCTTTCGGGGTCGCGCAGGAACAGGTAGATGTAGTCGGCCGGGATGTTGTCCTGGATCAGGTCCATCAGCTTCTCGAAGAGATGCTTGTCGTCGTGCTCGGTGTTCAGGACCTGGGTGGCCTGGCATACGGCGATGAAGCCGTCGTTCTCGCGGGCCGATGAGGAATGTTCGCCGACGAAAAGGTCGTCGACCTTCAGGTCCAGCGAGGTCTTGAACTCGCCGGACTCCTCGAACTGCAGTCCGCCGCGGCCTTCGGCGGCGCGCCGTTCGGACTCGAAGACCATCTGCGTGTTGCCGACGCGGACGGTGTCGCCTTCGCGGAGGAGTTCCTCTTCGAGCTGTTCGTCGTTGACGAAGGTGCCGTTGCGGCTGCCGAGGTCGCGGATGAAGACCATCTCGCCGACGCGGAAGATCTCGGCGTGCTCGCGCGAGACGCCCTTGTCGATGATCTGCAACTGCGCGCTGGGGTCGCGGCCGATGACGATGGGCGATGAGCCGTCGATGGGGATGATCTTCCCCTTTTGCGGCCCGTTCTTGATGCGGATCTGCGGCATGGTCTGGGATGGCTTCCTTGGCCCGTTCCCTTCGAAACGCTTCGCTACCCGCCCGTCTTGACGAACTCGCGGAAGCGGCCCAGCAGGTCCCGCGTCACGGGGCCCGGCTTGCCGTTTCCGATCGAGCGGCCGTCCATCTTCACCACCGAAATGATCTCTGCACCTGTGCCCGTCAGGAAGAACTCGTCGGCCGTGTACAAGTCGTAGCGCGTCAAGGTCTCTTCCCGGACATCGTATCCGGCGTCTTCGGCCAATTCGATCACCGCGTCGCGCGTGATGCCCTTCAGGATGCCGGCGTTGGGCGGCGTGGTGCGGATGACGTTCTTGCCCTTGGACTTGCGGTCGGGCTTGCCGACGATGAAGACGTTGTCGCCGGAGCATTCGGCGACGAAGCCTTCGTGGTCCAGCATCACGACTTCGTGCACGCCGGCCTGGATGCCTTCGACCTTGGCCAGGATGTGCGCCAAATAGTTCAGCGACTTGATGCGCGGATTCAGGTTCTCGCGGTGGCTGATGGGCGTCGCCGCGGTGATCACGTCCAGGCCCTTCTCGTAGAACTCGGGCGGGTACAGCTGGATCGTGTCGGCGATGATGATGATGGTCGGCTTGGGGCACTTGCGCGGGTCCAGGCCCAGGTCGCCCTTGCCTCGCGTGACGACCACGCGGATGTAGGCCTCGGTGAGCTTGTTGTGCTTCACGGCCTCGTCGATCTTCGCCGCCATCTCGTCCTTCGGGATGGGGATCTCGAGCCAGATCGCCTTCGCCGACTGGTACAGGCGCTCGACGTGTTCGGTCAGGCGAAAGACCTTGCCGTGGTACGCGCGGATGCCTTCGAAGACGCCGTCGCCGTACAACAGGCCGTGGTCGTAGACCGAGACCTTCGCTTCGTCCTTGGGGTAGTACTTTCCGTCGATCCAGATGTCGATGCCCATTCCCGTGCTCCCGTGCTCCCGTGCTCCCGTGCTCCCGTGCTCCCGTGTTCCCTGGTGAAGATGGCGGTTTCGTGCGGGCGCGGGCCCCCACCCGCAACCTCTTTAGCGAATCGTGCGGTCAGTCCGCGCGCAGCGTGCCGGCTTCCAGGCGCAAGGTGCGGTCCGAACGTTCGGCCAGCGCCCGGTCGTGGGTGACGACCAACGTCGCGACCCGGTCCCGGCGACTCAACTCAAAGATCAGCTTAATGATACGGCCGCCGGTGTCCGGGTCAAGGTTGCCCGTCGGTTCGTCGCACAGGAGGACTTTAGGGTGGGCCATCAGGGCCCGGGCCACGGCCACCCGCTGGCGCTCGCCTCCGCTGAGGGTCAGGGGCTTCTGGTGGGCCCGGTCGGCCAGGTCGACCCACTCGAGCAGCTGCAATGCGCGCGTTCGGGCCTCCGCCAGGCCCCCGCCGGCCCAGCGGAAAGGCCCCTGCGCCACGCGGCCGGGCATCAGCAGGTTGTCCAGAACGTTGAATTCGGGCAGCAGGAAGTAGTGCTGGAAGACGAAGCCCACGTTGCGGCCGCGCAGGGTCGAGCGGTCGCGTTCGCCCAGCTTCGAGGTGGCCTCGCCGCCGACCCAGACCTCGCCGCCGTCGGGGCGGTCGAGCAGCCCCAGCAGATGAAGGAGCGTGCTCTTGCCGCTGCCGCTCTTGCCCACCAGCGCGACGACTTCGCCGGGCGCCAGCGCCACGTCGGCGCCGCGCAGGACGTCCAGGCGGCGCTTGCCGTCGATGAAGGTGCGCGACAAACCTTCCGCGCGCAGGGCGGTTTCGGTGGCGGTGGCGTTCGCATCACTCATGGCGCAGGCACTCCACGGTGTTCATGCGCGAGGCGCGCCACGCCGGCAGCAGCGCGCCCAGCACGCCCGCCGACAGGCTCAGCGCCGCGATCAGAATCACGTCGAACGGCCGCGTGCGCGTGGGGATGCGGTCGATGAAAAAGCTGTTCTTCGGGAAGACGGAGAAGTCCCGTTGCAGGACCGTTCCGACGCACCAGCTGAAGGCGCGCTCGAGCTCGTTGAGGTACTCGATGACAAAGTAGGAGACCAGCAGGCCCGCGCCGACGCCCAGGGCGCAGATGACCAGGCCCTGCAGCAGGAAGCAGCGCCGGATGCCCGCCGGCGTCGCGCCCAGCGCGCGCAGCGCGCCGATGTCGCGGACCTTCTCGGCGACGACGCGGCTGAGCACCAGCATGATGATGATCGCCAGCAGGATCAGGAACAGGACCATGATGAAGCGCATGATGTTGTTCTCGATGGAGATGGCCTGGTAGAGGTTGCCCATCTTTTCCCGCCAGGTCTGCACCTCCAGCATGTCGCGCCACTTCGGCAGGTCCTCGAACGTCTCCTGGGACTTCACCAGCGGATCGTGGGCGAAAAGTTCCAGCATGCGGTTGCGGATGTTCAGGCGGATCTCGTCCAGATCCGCGCGGTCGGGATCGCCTTCGATCCAGGTGTTCAGGCCGCTGGCGTAGCCTTCCTGGCCCATCTTCTTGGCCAGGAACTTCCGGTCGACGTACGCGAAGCCCTGGTGGATCTCGCTCTTGCCCCGCGAGAGCCCCACGACCTTGAAGGCCACCGAGCGCGGATCGCCGTCCTGGTCCATCAGGACGAAGGTCACGACGCTGCCGATCTTCAGTCCGAAGCGGCCCTTCTCGGCCCAGCGTCCCGCCAGGATGCAGCCGTTCAGCGGGAGGCCGTCGTGGTCGTGGGTGCCGAACTCGTTCAGGTCCTTCGGCTCGATCTCCTCGCCCAGCGCGCCGTGCTTCAGTTCGGCGTCCAGATCGACGCCCTTGATCTCGCCCACGGTCTTCGAGCGGCCCAGCAGCGCGATGACCGCTGTCTCCAATGTCGGCGTCGAACTCTGCACGCCGTCGATCTTGGCGACCTCCGCGGCCCATTGTTCGGGGCGCATGATGCCCCACGAGATCTGCCCCACGCGCACGGTGATGTGGCTGTCCAGGCTGCGCAACACTTTCATGTTGTGCTCTTTGAAGCCTTCCATCACCGAGATCACCATCAGGTACAGCACCACGATCACGGCCATGATCAGGCCGCTGACCCACGCCATGGGGCGCGTGCGGAGGTAGCGGAGGGCGACGGTGAAGACGTACATGGCTATCGATTTTTTCGCCGGGGCTAAGCGGTTGTCTACAAAGGACGGCACCCGTTGCGGTATCGTCAAAAAGCACGCCGCGGTACGCCGAAAAACCGGCGAATTGAAGATATAACTCTTTTGGCTTGAGCACCTTGCGGGATCGCGGCGGCTACGCTCCGTTGCCCAAGGCCAGGTTCAGCGCGATGCGGCAGGCCGTGAGGTATTCGAGCATCTCGAGGCGTTCCTCGACCGTGTGCGGCTTGCGCTGCCCGCAGCCGACGGTCACCGTCGGGATGCCGCGCGCGGTCATCCAGTTGGCGTCCAGGCCGCCGTTGGCGATGCCCAGTTCGGGCACGACCTTCAGCGCGTGCA
Organism: Planctomycetota bacterium; assembly: GCA_023150555.1. Classification (GTDB taxonomy): domain Bacteria; phylum Planctomycetota; class SZUA-567; order H5-PLA8; family H5-PLA8; genus JAKLKQ01. The sequence goes on along the minus strand of JAKLKQ010000073.1, from coordinate 23,170 downwards.
TCACGGCCATGGCCTCGCGCACGCTCGGATCGCGCTCGCTCATGCGGAACGACTCGTACTTGTGCAGCGCCTTGAAGGAAAGTTTTCCGCGCTTGCCCTGGTCGTTCTTGACGCGCTTCACCGCGCGCGCGAAGGCCTTTTTGTACTCGGCGACGATGCGCTTGCGAAAGGCGGGGTCGTGGCTGCGCGCTTCGGCGTGGATCACCACGCGGTCGGCGACGACGTTCGTCGCGTCGCCGGCCGACAGGATGCCGATGTTGCTGGTGCCGCGCTTGCCGCCCTTCGCCACCAGGCCGTGCCAGCCGTTGCGCTGCAAGTCGGCGATGGCGATTCCCGCGATGGCCACGGCGCTGACGCCGCGCTGCGGGTGCGCGCCGGCATGGCTGGCCAGGCCCTTGATCCCGATCTCCAGGCTGTAGCTGCCGGTGGCGCCCAGGCGCAGCTGGTTGCAGGCGCCGCCGTCCCAGTTGAAGGCGCGCATGGGGTTGCCGAGCTTGGAGATCGCGCCGTAGCGCACGCCGTTCATGCCGATCTCCTCCTGGATCGCCCAGAAGAAGGTGACCGGCGGATGGGGGAGCTTGCGGCGCAGGATTTCCAGTGCGGCGGTGAGAATCGTGCAGCAGCCCGCGCGGTCGTCGGCGCCCAGCGCGGTGTTCCTGTCGGCCGAACGCACCGCGGTGCCCTTGCGCACGGGCTTGCTGCCAACGCACAGCGGTACGGTGTCCATGTGCGCCATCAGCACGCGGCGCGGGCCTTCGATTGTGCCGGGCAGTTTGAGGATCAGGTTGCCGCACTGGCCCCCGCGGTCCAGAAAAGGGCTCTTGCGGTGCGCGTCGTCGCGAAAGATCCACGAACGCTTCGCGCCGGCCTTGAGCAGTTCGCGCTCGATGATCGAAGCGACGGCGGCCTCCTGGCCGCTCTTGCCGGGCACGGCCATCAGCGCCATCACGAGTTTGTCTGCGCGCTTGGTGTCGATGGTCGGGAGCTTGCCGGTGCGCGTGGGCATTCTAAATTCCTTTCTCGCCACAGAGATCGCAGAGGCCACAGAGAACTGAAAATGGTGAAGCACTCCATTATTGCGGAGGCATTCACCTGGGGCAATTCTGCTTGAAAACTTGAAAAAAATCCTCTGTGCGCTCTGTGTCCTCTGTGGTTAAGGCTGCTTTTCTTCGGGGCGCATCAGCGGGAACAGGATCACGTCGCGGATGCTGTCGGCGCCGGCCAGCAGCATCGTGATGCGGTCTATCCCCATGCCCATCCCGCCCGCCGGCGGCATGCCGTGCTCCAGCGCGCAGAGGAAGTCTCTATCAATCAAGAGTGATGGATCTGAGAATCTCTCAAAAATTTTTAGAAGATCCTTGTGCCTTGATTGATTGCTTGATCTCAGATCTACAAGGAATTTCCGAGATCTGTCTGAGATTTCAGAAGTTCTTGCAAAATTCTTGAATGCATCGGCGAATTTTTGATTTGAGCCAAGTTTTCCGGATTGCACGAGATTATGGGCAATATGGACACCATACCGAACTAAGTTTTTGACTAGAGAATTCTCCTCTTTTAGTTGGGCTAGAACTTTAGCAACGGAACTTGTTTCGGCATCTGTTATAGGGCTACTTGCCTTTAAAGAGTTCACCCTATTTTCAAGGTCAGCAAGGTCCTTGTCGATTTGGTCTTGGTATTCCGAAAGGAGGTCTAGGTCGTCATTCATATATTTACCGAACTGATCAGTGAGTCGATTTTCTTGCTCAATCGGATCGTTCAACTCGCTGTACGCGTTCGCGATCTCCAGCTTCGCGGCGAAGGCCTCGAAGCGGTGCGCCAGCTTCGGATTCTGCGGGTGCGCCTTGCACAGCGGGCTCATCTCGACCGGCTGGTTGATCACGAAGCACGCGTCCCACAGGTGCTCTTCGGCGCACGAACCGAAGACCGCGTCGATCTTATCCACGTGCGTCATGCCGGAGGGATCCTCGCCCAGCTCTTTCAGCTTGCGGTCCAGGCCCGCCTCGTCGTCGTAGGCGACGCCGGCATGCTTCTTGAGCAGTTCGCAGTAGTCGAGCCGCGGCCACGGCGCGGCGAACTTCACCGGCTTGCCGCGCCACGTGATCGTCGTGCTCCCCGTCAGTTCCTGCGCGAGCGTGCTCACCAGGCCCTCGGTCAGCGCCATCATGTCGTCGAGGTTCCCGTACGCCTGGTAGGCCTCGAACGTGGTGAACTCGGGATTGTGGCTGTAGTCCACGCCCTCGTTGCGGAAGAGCCGCCCGAGTTCGTAGACTTTTTCCAGCCCGCCGACGAGCAGCTTCTTGAGCGGGATCTCCGTCGCGATACGCAGGTACATGTCGATGCCCAGCGCGTTCAGGTGCGTCTTGAACGGCCGCGCCGCCGCGCCGCCGGGGATCGTCTGCAGGACGGGTGTCTCGACTTCCAGAAAGCCCTTCTCGTCGAGGTACCGCCGCGTGCGGGCGACGGCCTTCGAGCGCAGGATGAAGGTGCGCCGCGATTCGGGACTCGCGATCAGGTCCAGGTAGCGCTGGCGGTAGCGGATCTCCTTGTCGTGGATGCCGTGGTGCTTGTCCGGCGGCGGCAGGATGCACTTGCTCAGGATGCGCGCCTCGGTCGCCCACAGCGTGGGTTCGCCCTTCTGCGTGTAGGCCAGTTCGCCGTCGAAGCCCACGATGTCCCACAGGTCCAGCGTGTCGCGCAGAAGCGCCAGGGTCTGCTCGTTGAGCTTCTGGTTCCAGAGCGCCACCTGCATCGAGGCGTCCTGGTCCTGCACGGTCAGGAAGATGAGTTTCTTCGACTGGTCGCGCCGCAGCGTCATGCGCGCGGCGATGCGCACCTTGCCGAAGGCCGTCTCGCTCTTGGGCTGCTCGCCTTCCTTCAGCGGCGGGAACTTCTTCAAGGCCTCGGCGATGGGCGTGACGTTCTCGAACTTCCCGCCCCACGCGGCGTCCTTGCCGTACTTCGCGACGATCTGCGGGTCCTCGTTGTAGCGCTTGAGCTTGGCGAGGCGTTCCTGCTTGAGCATCTCGATGCCGGCGCCCGCGCCGCCGCTTGCGCCCGCGATGCGTGCCTGGGCTTCCGCGAAGGCGGCCTCGATCTTCGCGCCGACCTCGTTGGCGTGCTGGCCGACCTTCGGGCGGTCTTCCTTGCTGACCGTGCCCATCTGCGCCATCGCGGCCTTGAGCTTACCCTTCTTGCCCAGGTAGGCGATGCGCACGTCTTCGAGCGCCTTGGGGTCCTTCGGCGCGGCGAAGGCGGCGGTGGCTTCGGACAGCAGCGCGTCGAGGTCTTCGATCAGGCCCATCGTGCGGCTCCTTTTTTAAAAGCAGTCTCGCAAGATAGGACGTTTCGCGCGCCAGTCAACGGACGGGAGCGAGCGGAGGCAATCGGCCCTTGCGGCGGCGGCATTCGGCGGGATAAAGGGGGGATACCCCGAAGAGGAAACCTTCATGACGGCGCACCCGTGGCACGACATTCCCCTGGGCAGCGACACGTCCATGCTCACGTTCCCCGCCGTGATCGAGGTCCCGCGCGGCAGCAAGAACAAGTACGAGCTCGACAAGCAGACCGGCCTGCTGAAGGTCGACCGCGTGCTCTTCTCCTCCGTGCACTACCCGGCGAACTACGGCTTCATCCCGCGCACGCTGGCCGAGGACGACGACCCGCTGGACGTGCTGGTGCTGGGCCAGGAACCCGTCGCGCCGCTGGCTTTCCTCGAAGCGCGCGCCATCGGCGGCTTCCACATGGAGGACGAGAAGGGCGGCGACGAGAAGATCATCTGCGTGCACGTCCACGATCCGGCCTGCCGCGACTACACGTCCCTGGGCCAGCTGCCGCAGCACATCATGACGGAGATGATGCACTTCTTCGAGAGCTACAAGCGGCTCGAGGGCAAGAAGACCACCGTCGGCCGCATGCTGACGCTGGAAGAGGCGCAGCTGTGCATCCGCGAGGCCGTCGAGCGATACCGCAAGGCCTTCCCGGGGAAGTAGCGCCCCGTTTTGACTTTTCGCGAAACGCGGGGTATGGTTCTCCCGTTACATTCCCACAGGCCCGAGCACAAGGAGGATTCGCCATGGAAAACACGACTGCTGTGGTGAGCGGATCCGGCCTCGAGCTTCTGGGCGCATAAAGGTTCTCTATTCGCCTTCCAGTCCCGCCGGGTCCGCCTCTCCCAAACCAAACCCATTCGATGCCCGCCGTTTACGGCGCGGCGCGTGTGCGCCAGCGCGTACTCGGCAGGCCAGAGGAGATGCGATGAATACCCTGTTGTCGTGGGGCTGGGACGAATTCTTCTCGGCCCAAGTCGTGCAAGAAGAGCAGGACCTCACGCCCGCGCGCGTGATCGAACAGCACCGCACCGAGTACGTGCTCGCCGCCGAAGCGGGCGAGTTCCGCGGCGCGTTAAGCGGCCGCATGCGCCACGAGATCGGCGGCGCGGCCGGGGCCATGGAACCGGCCGTCGGCGATTGGGTCTTGTGCGAACCGCGCGCGAACGAAGGCAAGGCGACAATCCAGCGCGTGCTGGCGCGGCGCACCGAGTTCGTACGTAAGGCTGCCGGCGAGTCGCGCGGGCAGGTCGTCGCCGCGAACATCGACAGCGTACTGGTCGCCGCGGCGCTCGACAACGACTACAACCCCCGGCGCCTGGAGCGCTACCTCGCGATGGCCTGGGAGAGCGGTGCGGCGCCCGCCGTCGTGCTGACCAAGGCCGACCTCTGCGCGAACCTCGGCGGAATGGTTGCGCAGACGAAGTCCGTCGCCTACGGCGTGCCGGTGCACGCGCTGAGCGCGAAGAGCGGCCGCGGTCTAGAGGAACTCGCGCCGTATCTGGCGCCGGGCAAGACGGCCGCGCTGCTGGGCAGTTCGGGCGTCGGCAAGTCGACGCTCGTCAACGCGCTGCTGGGCGCCGAACGCCAGACGGTGAACGCCGTCGGCGACGACGACAGCGGCAAGCACACCACGACCTCGCGGCAGATCGTCCGCCTGCCCGGCGGCGGGCTGGTCGTGGACACGCCCGGCATGCGCGAGTTGGGGATGTGGCGCGCCGCGGGCTGTGAAGGTTCCGGGGGCGGGGAGGGCGAGCAGGGGCTCTCGCGGACCTTCGACGATGTGGAGCAGCTCGCCGCGGCCTGCCGCTTCAACGATTGCACGCACGGGAACGAACCCGGCTGCGCGATCCGCGCGGCGCTGGAAAGCGGCGAACTGGATCCCGGACGCCTGGAGAGTTTCCACAAGCTGGAGCGCGAAATGGCCTACGAGGTGCGCAAGACCGACAAGGCGGCCGCGAGCAACGCCAAGCGGCGCTGGAAGAAGATCAACATCCAGCAGCGCCAGCGCTACAAGCACGGCGACAAGGCCGGGCCGTGAGGGCATCTAAAGCGCTTGCATTGGCTGGTTCCGGACGCTAGATCGTTTCGTATTGCAGGATATTGCGAGGACACCACATGTTCGGTTGGTTTGACCGCCTGCCGGATGATGATTACATCGAATGGGTCTTCGAGACCTACCGCTGGCTGTTCGAGAATTTCGGCGGTTGGCCTTGCTTCGACCAGCGCAGATTGATCCTCCCGACGCGCGATTTCTATCCGACGCTAGATTGCGCTCCGCACGCCTTTGCGGAACAGTACTTTAACCTCACCAAGGGGTACGTCGGATTGCAGAACTTGCCCTGCCGGCTGGTTGAGCAAGACGAGATCCCGAGTATCCACCCCTTTGGCGGTGATTCGAAGGGCGCCGCGGGGACTTTTTCGGTGGATTGGCGTGCGAAGGAAGTGACCATCAGCTACGATCCGGATGGGGTGCGGGAGCCGCAAGGACTCGTCGCCACGTTCGCACATGAGTTAAGCCATTACATCACGATGTTTACGCCAAACCCGCCGCCTTCTGGCGAGATCGCGGAAGAATTTGCCACGGATTTGTGCGCAGTCTTTCTTGGCTACGGCATTTACATGGCCAATAGCGTGTTCACGTTCGAATCGTTCAGAACCATCGACGGCCACGGATGGCGCGCCAGCAGAAAGGGATATTTAAATGAGTTGGAGTTGTCCTACGGATTGGCCATCTTCTGCGCATTAAAAGGAATTGATGCCAAGGTTCCTGCCAAGTATCTCAAAACCAATCCCAAGAGTTACCTGCTCTCCGCAGCCAAACACGTTGGGTCTAAACATACAGCCGACATCGCCGGGCTGAAAAACGTCAAGGTCACGCGGCCCTGGCCCTGACCTTTACCGTGGAACTGCGATCGCTTACTTCCTCGCGCCCACGGTTTCCGCGCGGCTGAAGACCAGGCCCTCGCCGTTGGGCGCGGCGTCGATCAGGATCGTCTCGCCTTCGGCGTAGGTTCCGGCGAGCAGCTCGCGGGCCAGCGGGTCGGCCAGGCGCTTCTCGATCAGGCGCTTCAGCGGGCGTGCGCCGTACGCCGGGTCGTAGCCGGCCTCGGCGAGGAACGCCTTGGCCTGCGGCGTCAGGTCCAGCGTCAGCTTGCGTTCCGTGAAGCGCTGCGCGAACTGCGTGAGCTGGATATCGACGATCTTCGCGACCACGTTCTTCGAGAGCCGGTGGAAGACGACCTGGCCGGTCAGCCGGTTGAGGAACTCGGGCCGGAAGTGTTCGCGCGCGGCCTGCAAGACCGCGCTCGCGGCTTTTTCCTCGCCGATCTCGCGCTCCGCCAGCAGGTGGCTGCCCAGGTTGCTGGTGAAGATCACGATCGCGTTGCGGAAGTCCACCGTGCGGCCGTGGCCGTCAGTCAGGCGCCCGTCGTCGAGCAGTTGCAGGAAGACGTTCAGCACCTCCGGCGCGGCCTTCTCGACCTCGTCGCACAGCACCACGCTGTACGGGCGGCGGCGCACGGCTTCGGTCAGTTGCCCGCCCTCGTCGTACCCGACGTAGCCGGGCGGCGCGCCGATCAGGCGGCTGACGCTGTGCTTCTCCATGTACTCGCTCAGGTCGATGCGCACGATGGCGTGCTCGGTGTCGAAGAGGAACTCGGCCAGCGCCTTGGCCAGCTCGGTCTTGCCGACGCCGGTGGGACCCAGGAAGAGGAAGCTGCCCATGGGGCGGTTGGGGTCGGCCAGTCCCGCGCGGCTTCGGCGCACGGCGTTGGCGACGGCCTCGACGGCCTCGTCCTGCCCGACCACGCGCTGGCGGATGTTGTCTTCCATGTGCAGCAGCTTGGCCTTCTCGCCTTCCAGCAGCTTGCTGACGGGGATGCCGGTCCAGCGCGCGATCACCTTGGCGATGTGCTCGTCGTTGACCTCTTCGTTCAGCAGCGCTCCGCCGCTCTGGAGTTTCTTCAGCTCGTCCTGCAAGTCGAGCGTCTGCTTCTCCAGCGCGGGGATCTGGCCGTACTTGATCTCGGCGGCGCGCTCGAGTTTGCCCTGGCGCCCGGCCTGTTCTTCCTCGATGCGCAGGTGTTCGATCTTCTCCTTGCAGCCGCGCAGCTTGGCGATGACTTTCTTCTCGTTCTCCCAGCGCGCCTGCAGGGTCTGGGCCTGTTCGCGCAGGCCGCCGAGTTCCTTCGACAGCTTCTCGAGGCGCTCCAGGCTGGCCTTGTCCTTCTCCTTCTTCAGCGCGGTCTGTTCGATCTCCAGCTGCATGATGCGGCGGTTGAGCTTGTCCAGTTCCGCGGGCTGGCTGTCGATCTCGATGCGCAGGCCGCTGGCGGCCTCGTCGATCAGGTCGATGGCCTTGTCGGGCAGGAAGCGGTCGGCGATGTAGCGGCGGGACAGCGTCGCGGCGGCGACCAGCGCGCCGTCGGTGATGTGCACGCCGTGGTGGACTTCGTAGCGTTCCTTCAGCCCTCGCAGGATCGCGATGGTGTCCTCGACGGACGGCTCGCCGACCATCACGGGCTGGAAGCGCCGCTCCAGCGCGGCGTCCTTCTCGACGTGCTTGCGGTACTCATCCAGCGTCGTCGCGCCGATGCAGCGCAGCTCGCCGCGGGCCAGCGCCGGCTTGAGCATGTTCGCGGCGTCGGCCGCGCCCTCGCTGGCGCCCGCGCCGACGATGGTGTGCAGTTCGTCGATGAAGAGGATGATGCGGCCGTCGGACTCGACAACCTCGCGGATCACGCCTTTCAGGCGTTCCTCGAACTCGCCGCGGAACTTGGTGCCGGCGATCAGCGCGCCCAGGTCCAGCGCGACGACGCGCTTTTCCTTCAGGCCCTCGGGCACGTCACCGGCGACGATGCGCCGCGCCAGGCCCTCGGCGATGGCCGTCTTGCCGACGCCGGGCTCGCCGATCAGGACCGGGTTGTTCTTGGTGCGCCGCGACAGCACCTGCATCACGCGGCGGATCTCCTCGTCGCGGCCGATGACCGGGTCGAGCTTGCCCTGGCGCGCGAGTTCCGTCAGGTCCTTGCCGTATTTCTCGAGCGCCTGGACCTGCGCCTCGGGCGAGGCGCTGGTCACGCGCTGGGTGCCGCGCAGGGCCTGCAGGCCCTTCAGCAGTTCTTCGCGAGAAACGCCCGCGTCGGTCAGCAGCCGCGCGGTCTCGTCTTTCGCGCCGAGCATCGCCAGCAGCACGTGCTCGGTGCTGACGTAATCGTCCTTCAGCTTGCGCGCTTCGTCCTCGACGTTCGCGAGCACCTTGCGCAGCGCGACGCTGGGGTAGGGTTCGCCGCCGGACTGCCGGGGCAGCTTGTCGAGCAGCAGGACGACGTTGGTCTTCAGCTGCGTGGGATCGACGGCGATCTTCTGGAGCAGCGGCGCGATCAGCCCGCCCTCCTGCGCCAGCAGCGCGAAGAGCAGGTGCGCGGTGGTCAGTTCGGGGTGCTCGGACTTCAGCGCGAGCTGCTGCGCCTCCTGGAGCGCCTCCTGCGTCTTGGTCGTAAACTTGTCGAGTCGCATAATTCGTTCCTCCCGTGCCTCCTTATATACAAGCGCTGTTCCAATGGGCTCCGCAGCGGGCGTGTTTTGCAACCTGCTTGTAAATAATGAGTTACGTCGACGATGCAGCAGTAAAGCTAAGTTCGGAGGGAGCGTTTCGTGTCATTATGACATGCCTGCGGCGCGCCAAAATTCCGGACTGCTACGCGCGCGCGTGGATCTCGTACTTCAGCAGGCGGCAGTCGGTCTTGCCGAGCATCACCGGATAGCGCCGGTCGGCCTTCATGCCCAGGTGCCGGGTCAGCTCCGCGTTGCCGCTGAAGATCCACGCCGTCGACGGGCGGCAGCGGTCCTTGAGAAAGCGCCCCAGCTTGCGCCACGGTTCCGACGGATCCTCGGACTTCAAGCGCTCGCCCCACGGCGGGTTGGTGATCACCGTGCCGGGCACGGCGGGCGGAACGTAGTCGGCGACGTCGCAGTTCGAGAACTCGATGAAGCGCTCGACGCCCGCGGCGGCGGCGTCTTTCCGGGCCAGGCCGACCGCGCCGCGATGCACGTCGTTGAGGAAGATCGGTGCGTCGAGGCTCTCGCGCGCGGCGGTGCGCGCTTCCTCCTTCGCTTCGCGCCAGGCGTTCGCGTCGAAGTCGGGCCAGCCCTCGAACGGCCAGCGCTCGCGGGCCAGCCCCGGAGCGCGGTTGAGCGCGATCAGCGCGGCCTCGATGCCGAACGTCCCGCTGCCGCACATCGGGTCCAGCAGCGCATGCTGCCCGTGCCAGCCGGTGATCTGCAGCGCGGCGGCGGCGACGCATTCGTTCAGCGACGACTTGTGCAGCGCGTCGCGGTAGCCGCGCTTGTGGAGCGTCACGCCGCTCATGTCCCGGTACAGCGTCGCCTGGTCCTTGAAGAGGTACAGGAACAGCGGCAGGTCGGCGCGGTGCACGTCCACGTCGGGCCGCGCGCCGGTCTTGTCGCGGAAGGCGTCGCACAACGCGTCCTTGATGCGCAGCGCCGCGTACTTGCTGTGCGTCACCGCGCTGTCCCAGACGCGCGCCTCGACGGAGAAGGTCTGCTCGGCGCGCAGCAGCTTGGTCCACGGGAGCGCGCGCGCCCACGCGTAGAGTTCCTCGGGGCCGCGCACGTTCGCGCGGGCGTGTTCGGCCAGTACGCGCACGCCGCTGCGCAGCCACAGGTTGGCGCGGTAGCCGGTGGCGAGCGTACCGGTGAAGTAAACGCCGCTGCTGCCTTCTTCGACGGACGCCGCGCCGATGCGCGGATCTTCCAACTCGGTGGCGACGACGCCTTCCAGGCCGCGGGCGCAGGTGACGAAGTAGCGGATGGGGGACTCGGGCATCGGGGCGTTATAGCAGCGTTGCGGGACTTCGGCGAGTCGGAGGGCGCGGCGGGGCCGGGAACCTGCGATTCGTGCAAAAAATCGAATCCCCGGCTAAAGACGGAGGAGGGACCTCGCGCCTATAAAAGGTGCACATCGGCGGGCGGACCGGCCCGCGGCGAAACGGAGTCCTTCCCATGCATGATTCGAAGCCCATGACCTCCCGCGAGCGCGTGAAGGCCGCTTTCGAAGGGCGCCCCGTCGACCGCGTACCGAAGTTCGACCAGACCGTCTTCAGCCACGTCGCCACCAAGGTGATGGGGCGTCCGGTGCTGACCGGCGGCGGCGGCCTGCGCCACAGCGAGGCCGCGGCGCGCTTCGCCGGCAAGCACGCGCTGAACGAATGGCGCGCCCGCTACTACGAGGACTTCCTGGGCTTCGAGTTGCACATGAAGTACGACATGATCCGCCATCCCTGGCGCGAGCGCCGCACGCCGACGAAGAAGATCGACGAGAACACCTACCTCTTCGGCGACCCCGACGGCGCGTGGTTCCTCAATAAGTTCGATCCCGAGAGCGACAACTGGCACTCCGTCGACGACTGGCTGCGCGACGCGGGGCTGATCGACGGACTGGAAGTGCTGCGCACGGAACTCGAGCAGAAGGACGCGTCGTACCAGGGACCGGAGTGGGACGAGTTCCAGCAGGAACTGCTGGATGACTACGTCGAGCTGCGCCGGCGCCTTCCGGACCACGGCATCGCCGCCGACTGCGCGTACTGCTGCATCAGCATGTACGACCCGGCGTGGATGCAGCTGCTGCACGAAGACGCCGAGCTGGTCGGGCGCGACCTCGACCGCCAGGCCGACATCGCGTGCCTGTACATCGAGAAGCTGGCGGCCGTGGGCGTGGACGTGGTCTTCGGCGGCGGCGACATCGCGCTGAACACCGGCCCGGCCTACGCGCCGGACCTGGTTCGCGACATCACCGCGCCGCGCGTGCGCCGCATCCGCGACTTCGCCGAGAAGCACGGCGTGTACTACGTCTTCAAGACCGACGGCAACACCTGGCCTATCGGCGAGTACCTGTTCGGTACCGAGCACGGCGCCAGCCACGGCTACAGCGAGATCGACTACAACGCCGGCATGCGCCTGGACGAGTTGCACGACAAGTTCCCGCACCTGACGCTGATCGGCAACGTCGACAGCGCGCAGATCCTCAGCCGCGGCACCGTCGAAGACGTGCGCCGCCACAGCCGGGAGGTGCTCGAGGCCGGCGCCGGAATCCGCCACATCTACGGCATCTCGAACTCGGTGATGCCGGAGACGCCCGTCGAGAATTTCCTGGCCATGCACGAAGTCCACGACAGCTTCCGCGTGCCCGAACCGGCGAAGGTCTGAACCGCACCTATACAAGGAGGCGCCCGATGCTCGTCGACGTCCACGCGCACCTGATGCTCGAGGGCCACGAAGGCCAGCTCTACTCGCTGGCCGACATGTTCCGCGGAAGCGGCCGGGAGAAGCTCGCGCAGTTCGTCGAGTACTTCCGGCGTGCTGGAATCGACCGCGTGATCCTGTGCAGCGACCCGGACCTCTTCATCCCGAAGAACGACGGCGGCGATCCGGCCGGCAGCCTGAAGCGCGCGAACGACACCGTCGCCGAAGCCTGCGCGCGGTACCCGGACCTCTTCGCGGGCTCGGTGATGGTCAATCCGCTGGCGCTCGACGCATCGCTGCGCGAGATCGAGGAGCGCCTCGAAAAGCAGGGCTTCGTCGGCGTCGGCGAGATCTGCCAGTACCGCACCGGGCACGGCACGGACACCGAAGGCATGCGCGAGATCCTGCGCGCGGCCGCGCGCCTGGATGTCCCGGTGAACATCCACTCCAGCCTGCCTACTCATACGCAGGAACTGGCCACGCTGATGCGCGCGGTGCCCGAGGCCACCGTGATCATGGCGCACATCGGCGGCTCGAACAACTGGCGCAACGGCATCAAGCTCGCCGAGGAATTCCCCGAACTGTACGTGGACCTGAGCGGCATCACGGTTCAGTACGCGGGCACGTTCGAGGCCGCGCTGGCGCGTATTAGTCACGAGCGGCTGCTCTTCGGCGTCGACTTCCCCCTGATCCAACCCGAATCGATGACCGGGCCGTTCTTCGCGGCGCGCATGCCGGAAGCCTCGCGCAGGGCGATCGCGTACGAGAACGCCCTGCGCATCTACAAACGCCTCGTCCCCGCCGGGGCGCACTGCGCGATGTAACGCTCGCTCGGGACTTTCGGGCGCTCCGAAAATTCGCTACGCTGGTTCCTCCGAACGGAACGGACCGCACGCGATGGCCGAAGCGCCCACGCCCCCCAGCAGTTCCCCAGGCACGTCCCAAGCTGCGCCCGCGCAGACGCCCTACGAGCGCGCGCGCGAGGCCGCGCTGGTGATGCTGGTCGCCAACGGCGTACTGTGCCTGATGAAGGTCGCCGCCGGCTGGTGGGGGCACTCCTTCGCGCTGACGGCCGACGGCATCAACAACCTCACGGACGTGGGCCTGTCGGCGGCGCTGTTCGTGGCGCTGCGCCTGGCCAGCCGCCCGCCCGACGCCAAGCACCCCTATGGGCACGGCAAGATCGAGCCCGAAGTCGCGCGCCTGGTCGGCCTCTTCATCCTGGCGACCAGCGGCGGGATCTTCGGCGAAGCCGCGAGCCGCTTCAACGACGAGCACCAGGCGCCCAGCAGCCTGGTGCTGGTGGTCGCGTCGGCGGCAATCGTGGTGAAGGAAGTGATGTACCGCTACATGCGCCGCATCGCGGAGGAGACCAACAGCGGCGCGCTGATGGCCGACGCGCTGAACCACCGCTTCGACGTGGCCGCGACCGGCTGCGTGCTGCTGGGCACGCTGAGCGTCACGGTGGGCGGGCCGAGCTGGGCGTTTACCGACGATGTCTCGGCGATGGCCGTCGCGGTCCTGATGGCGGTGCTCTCGGTGCGCCTGATCTTCTCGTCCAGCAGCGAGCTGCTCGACGAGATGCCGCCCGACGACGTATTGAATGAGGTGCGGCGCATCGCCGCCGAAGTCCCGCAGGTGCGCGGCGTCGAGAAGCTGCTGGGGCGCAAGGTGGGCCTGAAGTACTTCCTGGACATCCACGTCGAGCTGCCGCCGCAGATGACGGTGCAGGAAGGGCACGAGGTCGCTCGCAAGGTGCGCGACCGCATCATCGAAGGGATGCCCAACGTCGCCGGCGTTCTGGTGCACATGGAGCCCGCCGGGCTCGAGAGCGGCGAAGCCACGCCGCGCGCGGAAGAGCCGCTCTCCGCGAATCCCTGATCCTTTTATCAGTCGTCGCCGGGTACAGCGCACCCTTGGGCTACGTCCGTTCCCGCGTTGGTGACGTACGCGACCTTCGGCGCGTCGGTCAGTTCGTCCGACGTGAAGGTTCCCGGCAGGCCCAGCTTCGCGGCGATCTTGCCGCCGCTGGGTTCGAAGGTCGCGACAGCTTCGGGCGCGCCGGGTTCGGCGTAGCCGCAGCGCTTGTCGAGTTCGCTCGCCACCAGCGGCGAGTTGTACTTGTCCTTGTGGTAGTCGCCCTTGCCGAGCGTGATGGTGCCGGGCACGGGGCAGACGTCGATGCAGGTGTTGCAACTGCAGCAGTCGGCGCCTTCCAGCACCGCGACCATCTTGCTGAGCTTGCGGCCTTCGGCCTTGGCCTTGGCGAGCTGCGCGGCGTCGCGCGGCTTCATCTCGATCGCGTAGCAGTGCGCGGGCAACTCGCATTTCGTGCAGCCGATGCAGGCCTCCTCGTCGATGATCGCCAGGCCGTCGCGGATGGTGACCTTGTCGGCGGTGACGATCTCGCGCACCAGCAGGTCACGCATCGCGTGGTGGTCCTTGAAGCCCATCTCCTGCATGTAGCGCTTCAGGTTGCGGATCAGGTGCGGCAGGAAGCCGAAACCCTGGATCATCGTCTGCGTGCAGATGCCGATCATGTCCGCGCCGACCATGAACATCTCCGCCGCAGACTGCCAGTCGTGCACGCCGCCGAAGCCGATGATGCATCCGTCGGGGCCGATGGTGCGGCGGATCTCGTAGACGTCGCGCAGCGCCAGCGCGCGCATCCACGGTCCGCTGTAGCAACCCATGCTCAGCTCGTCCTGCAGGCCGTAGAGGTTCTTCTTGAGGTTGTAGAGGTCGATGGGCGGCACGCCCAGGCGCGTCCCGCCGTTGCCGACGCCCGCGCAGCCGGTCTCGAGGGTCGGCTTGGCGACCTTCGGCGCGCTGCCGCCTTCGCCGGTCAGCTTGACGTAGACGGGGATCTTGACGCCCTTCATCACTTCGCGGGTGATGTGCGCGACGGCCTCGGGGTGCTGCCCCAGCGAAGCGCCGCTGCACGGCCGCGTGGTGCCGTCCTCGGCGGCGATGTCGAGGTTGAAGCTCATGTTCGGGCAGCAGACGTTCAACTCCAGCGCGTGCGCGCCGGCGGCCTCGAACTTGCGGCTCAGCGCCACCCAGCCTTCGGCGTCGGGGCCGGAGTAGGTGATGTTGGCCATGAGGATGATCTCTTTGGTGTGCTTGCGCCCGCCTTCCATCAGGCGCAGGCCCTCCTCGAGGTTCAAGCGCTTCTCGCTGGTGAAGATGTGGAAGCGTTCCTTGGGGTACCAGCGATAGCGCGGTTCCTTGTTGATGTAGGGCGCCGGATCGATGACGAGCTTGATCGAGCTGCCGCCCCAGCCGCAGCGTTCGGCGTCGACGAGTTGCGCGATCGTCTTGCTGGTGGGGCCGGAGCCGACGATGAAGGGGTTGCGGTACTTCAGGCCGGCCTGCTCGAAGGGCATCAGGGTTACGTCGTCGGCGGGGTCGGTGCGGACGTGCATGGGAGCCTCCTTTGAAACAAAACCACCATAAATGTTTCTTCATTTTACGGTGCGTCCCTGGGTAAAGCAATCTTTCCGTCTTGCCCTTCAGGGACCCGGATGTAACATTTGCGCGTAAATGTTACAGGAGGGCCGCCCCATGCCCGGTGTCCGCGAGATCGCACAGGCCGCGCAGGTGTCCATCGCCACCGTCTCGCGCGTGCTGTCCGGCGCCGCCGGCGTCAGCGAGGACGCGCGCCGCCGCGTGCGCGCGGCCTCCGCGGCGCTGAACTACCGCCCCGAGGCGGCGCGGCGCGGGCGCCCGAAGCGCCGGCACGCGCAGGCGGACACCGCAACGGCCGAGCCGTTGGGCGGGCAGGTGCTGCTGCTGGTGCCCGGCACCCGTGCGGCGGCGCTGCACGACCGCACCGTCGGATACTTCGCGTACGTCTTCAGCGGGCTGATGAAGAAGGCGCAGGAGGCGGGCGTCACGCTGAATCTCACGCCGTACGCGCCCGGCACCCTGCCGGACGTGCTCGGCGCGCCGCGGGTTGAAGCCGCGCAGCGTGCCGGCGCGCGCGGCGTGCTGCTGCTGTTCACCACGCGGGACGAGGACCGCTTCCTGGAACGCGCGAAGCTCGCGCTGCCGTGCCTGGCGCTCAACCGAGCGCTGCGGAACGCGCGAGTAACGGTGCGCGTCGACGAACGCGGCGGCGCCCGGGCGGCGGCGGAGCACCTGCTGGAACTCGGCCACCGCCGCATCGGCGTGCTGGCCGGCCCGGCGCGCTACGCGTTCTTCGAGGAACGGCTGGCGGGCGTGCGCGAGGCCCTCGCCGCGGCCGGACGCAAGCTTCCCACCTCGCACGTCGCGCGCGCGGAGTTGAGTCCCGATGGCGGGCGCGCGTCGGCGCGCACGCTGCTTGCGCTGCGCCCGCGCCCGACGGCGCTCTTTGCCGCCGAGGAAGACTTCGCGGCGGGAGCCCTTGCCGAGGCCCAGGCGCAGGGGTTGCGCGTGCCGCGGGATGTTTCGCTTGCGGCCTTCAGCGATTTCGTGCTCTCGGCGCGCGGCGCGGCGGGTCCGGGCGTGGGCGTGACGGCGGTTCGGGTGCCGGCGTTCGAGATGGGCTACCTGGGGCTGGAAGCGTTGCTGAATGCCGCGCGGCTGGGTGTGCGGATGCGGCAGGAGAGCGTGCTCGAGACGGCGCTGGTCGTGCGCAGGTCGGCGGCAGCGCCGAAGCGCGCATAGGTATCAGCGGCCGGTCGAGCCGGGCGGTCATTGGTTTTGGTGCGGTGTCAGGCTTGGCCGTTCGGGATGGCCCTCGGCGCCGTCGAAGTGCGGTGGATCCCAGTTCTCGACGGCCGCCATGCGGTTGCGCAGCAACAGCTTCGGCTCGCAGTCGGGCGGGAGGTTGATCTCGCCGGTGGCGGGGTTGTAATCCCAGCGCCCGCCCAACGGGTTGCGTTCGCAGTCCAGGTCCTCGCCCAAGGCTTCCGCGACGGAAAACGGCGGCGGGTTTTTCTTGTTGTACACGAAGCGGACGAAATGCGTCAGTTCCGCCAGGCTGCGCGGCGGGCGGTCGTTGACCGCGGGCACGGCACGGAACATGTGGATCAGCATGTCCAGAACCGCGCGCGCCTGCACGGCGGCCTGTGCCTGCACGCCGCGCGAGGTGACCTTTCCGTTTTTTGAATCGAGCAGAATCGGCAGGCCGTAGGCGTCCAGCGGCAGGGCGCCGGCGGCGGCCTCGCCGAACCACGGCGGCAGGGCGCCGGGCGGTTTCTGGAGCGCAAAGCGCGCGGCCTCCTGGATCGATTCCGGCCAGCGGCCCTGGTGCCGGTGGAAATAGTTCACGGCCTTCTGGAAGAAATCGGCGCGCAGCATGGACTCGGCCTGCAGCCACTGCTGCGAGCAGCGTTCGCGCATGGGCATGGGGTTGAGCGGATCGTGGGCCAGGCTCCAGAGGTACTTGGAGGCGACTTCCCACTGGCCGCTGTCCTTCTGCAGGTAGCCGATGGTCTCGTTGATCTGCGCTTTCTTCGAATCGGGCAGCGAGTCGCGGGCCAGGGCGCGTTCGAAATAGATCACCGCGCGGCGCGCGTATTCCTTGGCCAGGTCCGGGTTCGACGGCGGCACGACGAACAGGCGCGCGGCGCGTTCGGGCAGCCGCCAGTCGTGGGGGTTGTCGGTGACGGCCCGCGCCAGGAATTGCTCGGTCTTGTAGCGGTCGGGGTCGAGCGCCGAGAGGATGTTGCCCGCGTTGACCAGGGCTTCGATCCAGTGCGGGCTGAGGTCCTGGAGCGTGGTGTAGAATTTGTGGAGCAGGTCGAACTTCTTGCCTTGGCGGAAGGGGCTGGAGACGTACTGCAGGCTGGTGAGCCAGACGTAGTCGGCGGCGATGGCCGTGTTGCCCAGCGACAGGTAGTGGAGGCTCTTTCGTTCGGGCAGGTACTTGTAGTGCGAGCGCATCACCTGCTCGCGCGCCTGCTCGCCTTTGGCCTCGGCTTCGCGCAGTTCCTTCTCCATACGCCGGAAGGCGTCTTTGATGAAGCCGCGGTTCTGGTCGATGGCGATCTGCTGGCTTACGGCGCTCATCATCAGCAGCAGCAGCAGCCCGGCGACGGCGACGGGCATGCGCCCCAGGCCTTCCGGCAGGCCGCGCGCGTCCAGGGCGTCGCGTTCGTCGCGCCAGCCGGCGAGCGTCAGGCGGCGCTCGCGCGGCCAGAAGACCGCCGCCAGCAGCAGCGCGGAAGCGAGCGCGAAGAGCACCGCGTAGACGAGGTATCCGAGATCGTCGATGGAGCGCATCAGCTCCAGGCGCTGGAGCTTGTCGGTGTGGGATTCGGCCTGCTGCTGGAGCAGTTCCTCGACCGACGGCTGCGGGTTGAAAGGCACTTCCATGGCCTAATTCCCCAGACGCGCCCGCGTCCTCAGAAATTCCGCCGGCGGAAGACGAAGATCGCCGCGAGCAGCAGCGCGGCGGTGTACGAGAGGCCGTACAGCACCACGTTGAGCGTCTCGCCCGGCGAGATCGCCAGCGCCTTGTGGAGTTCGTGGGCCTGCACCGCTTCCTGCCGGATGTTGAAGTTGTGCAGGTTGGGCATCACGCGGTACAGCGCCAGCAGCATCTTCTCGGCCCATGGCGCGGACTGCTGCAGCACCGAGCCCAGATCCACGACCCACTTGGTCAGCTGTCCGATGGTGAAAAGCAGGAAGGTGAAGATGGCCGACAGCACGGGCGTGCTGGCGGAACTGAAGAAGATCGCCAGCGCGGTGACGACGGTCATCTCCACGAAGGTCAGCGCCAGCGCCTGGCCAAGGGCCAGGGTCACCGGCGCGCCGACCATCGCCAGGTAGCCGAAGAAGACGGCCGTCAGAACCGCGAGATTGACGTAGATCGTCAGCAGCAGGCCGAAGTATTTTCCGAGCACGAACTGCCAGCGGTTGATGGGCTTGCTCAGGATCGTGTACAGCGTGCGCTTGTCGATCTCCTTGTAGATCATGCCCGTGCCGATGAAGATCGCGATCAGCGCGCCGAAGAGCCAGATCGCCATCAGGCCCAGGTCCGTCGTGACGGTCAACTCGCCGCCGTAACTCACCCAGCCGATGCCGCGCGAGACGAGGATCAGCAGGATCGCGAAGACGGTCAGCACGTACAGGATCTTGTCCCGCACGGCCTCCTTGAAGGTGTTCAGCGCGATGATCCAGACGCTCACGGTGCGGGCGCTCCTTCCTCCGCCTCCGCGGCCTTTTCGCCTTCCACAGGCGCGTTCTTCTTCGAGGCGGCCTCGGCGGCGCGGTCGAGGAGCAGCTTCAGTTCGCCTTCCTCGCCGGTGACGCGCACGAAGTATTCTTCCAGCGACTCGTGGTGCGGAATCATCGCGCGCAGCGTGCCGCCGCCGGCCTCCGCTTCGGCGCGCAGGCGCAGGGCCTCGTCGTCGTCGGCGGCCAGCAGGCGGTACAGCCGGCCGTCGTGCCAGGCGCGGCGGGCCTGTTCGGCGAGTCTCGGCAGGCCCTCGGGCCCGATGCCGGAGAAGGCCATCTCGACTTCGACGACCTTCTGGTTCAGCAGCGCGCTGATGGGACCTTCTGCGACGTGCTGGCCCTTGTGGATGATGCAGACGCGGTCGCAGATGTCGGCGACGTCGCCCAGGATGTGCGAGCTGAAGAAGACGGTGCAGCCGCGGTCGCGCAGCGCCAGGATCTCGTTGCGGATGTCGCGGCGGCCCAGCGGGTCGAGGCCGCTCATGGGTTCGTCCAGGATCACCACCGCGGGTTCGTGCAGCACGGCCTGGGCCAGGCCCAGGCGCTGGCGCATGCCCTTGCTGAACTCGCCCATGCGCGTATTGCGGGATTGCTTGAGCCCGAACTGTTCGATCAGCGCGTCGGCCTTCTTCGTCAGGCTGGGGCCGTGCATGCCGCTGAGTTTCCCGTAGAAGACGAGCGTCTCGATCGCGGTGAGGTACTCGTAGAAGTACGGGTTCTCCGGCATGAAGCCGATGTGCTGGCGCGCGGCGGGGTGAATGACGTCGGTGCCCATGATCCAGGCGCGGCCGGCGGAGGCCATCTGCAGCGCGACGAGGATCTTGATGGTGGAGGTCTTGCCCGCGCCGTTCTGGCCCAGGAATCCGTAGATGCTGGCACGTGGCACGTCCAGGTTCAGGCTGTGCAGGGCGACCTTGCTGCGCTGCATCAGGCCCGGATGGTAGACCATGCGCAGGGCGCGGGTGCGGATCGCGGACTCGTTGGCGTCGGCTGCGATGGTCAAGGTGTGCCGTCCTCGGTCCCGAACACGTAAATCGCGAGCGTGCTTCCGGGGGGCCTGCAAACGCCGGACCGCTCGCGACGCGCGCCCTTCGCTTCGGCGGTCCAGCGCGGCGTTTATAATCCGAACGCCGCGCACCGACAAATTGCGTTACCCATCTGCGTCAGCGGCGCAAAAAACGGCACCCGTGTAAACGATGCGTAAAAAGAAAACGGACGGCCTTTGGAGGCCGTCCGTTTCCGGGCGAAAACAGCTGCATTGCGTATGCGGTTTAAAGATCCTTGTTGCGGATCAGTTTTCCGGTGTCGTCTTCGAGCACGTCGATGGTGAACAGGCCGAGCACGAAGTCCGCCGCCTGCATCGGGCGCACGTTCACGTCCACCAGGATGCCGGCGTGCACCGTGAATCCGACGCCGGTGAAGCTGCGGTCCTTGTCGCCGCCGTAGACTTCCGCGGTGTCCAGGTCCATCTCTTCCGCGCGGATCGACTCGACCCAGCCCGTGATGCGTTCGCGTTCCATCTTCTGGTAGTACAGCAGGCTGATGCCGGCCTCGGTGCGCTTCTCTTTCCAGAAGCCCACGCTGCGGCCGCGCATGCCGACGCGCCAGCTCTTCGAGTACCCGCCGCCGAACTGCGCCAGCTTCGTCGCGCGCACGTTGACCAGGAAGCCCGGGCCCGCGCCCAGCGAGAAGTCGATGATGTCCATCAGGTCGAAGAAGCGGTGCAGGAAGTAGTTGCCCACCATCGCCGCGCCGTCTTCGCCGATCATGTCCAGGGACTCCTGGCTGCCGGAGCCCTCGGGAACGCCCGCCGAACGCGCCAGGCCGCCGGGCGTCGTGCCGCGGCTGCTGCCGCCGCCCGAGCCGATGCCCGCGCTGGTGCCGCTGCTGCTGCTCGACGAAGAAGAGCTCTCCGCCGCCGAAACGCCGTAGACGCTCAGCGCAAGCACGGCCATCAACGCCAGGAAGGTTCGCATCGTCGAAACCCCTCGCTTAAAATGACTTGCCCCAACCGTGGACGGAAGGGCGGCAATTCACGTATCTTCAAAGCTCATATATAGTTTGGCGGTTTTCTTAGAGACTGTCAACCCCAATTTAGCGCAGGGCAGGTGGCCGGCCGAGACGGATTAAAACGCGCCTTTGCGGCAGAGCGATTTCATAACTCATTTGTGGATAGCAAGTTATACCGCATAGTCAAAAGACCTGCGCCCGCTCTTCGACGACGAAGTTGTAGCCGTGCCCCGCGCAGAAGGCCTTCAACTCGTCGTGCAGCTGCGGCCACAGTTCGTGGGCCCACGCCGGCGCTTTCTTCGGCCAGACTTCCTGCGTGGGCAGGTGCGCGGTGGGAATGCCCATGCCGAACTCGAGGATGAATTGTCCGCCCGGACCGGTGCAGACGATCTCTTCTTTCCAGCGGATGTGAAATTCGAAGGTGGCCATGACAAATCTCGTGCCTAGGATGCAACTGCGGGCGTTGGTCGCCGCAGGGTCTTCCAGTCTTTGCGAAGACTCCAGAGGAAAGCGAAAGCGAAGAGAATCGAGGACCAGAAATAGGGAAGGCAGACGAAGCCCCAGGGCTCTTCCGGCCGCCGGTACTCCCAGACAATGGCCGGGTTCGTGTTTACTGGCGAAAGCAATAACTGTGTAGGTGCCGTAAGAATGTGCCGGCTGTCCGGAAAGATGGCCGACTCGAAGAGCGCGTCTTTGTCATTGGGCGAGAAGAAGAAGAGGCGCTCGCCGCTTCGCGCATCGAAAATGCCATGAGAATCGACCAGGATGCGCCGGTCGGGAGACACCGAACCGGCAGGTCCAAGGCGCAAGGTTTCGGTATTCAGCGACCACCAGCCGGAATTCAGGAAGTGCCCATTTTCGTAGGTGAAGTTTCCGCCTCCAATGTCGAGTTGATCCTTGCTGAAAATCTTCTCCCAATTCGAAGTGCGATAGCACGAGATCGAGCACTTGGTGTCATCGCCAGAAGACGTTCGCAAAATCATCAGCGCATATTGCGAATCGTCAGAAAAGAAGCACTGGTCGGCTTGCAGGTCCGGGCCGAAGGGTTTGAACCCGGGCAATTCAAGGATGCGAAAGAGGGAGCGCTCATGTGGGCGCATGACGAGCCACCTGCCGTCGGGCGAAAACTGGTCCGGCATTGCATCTTCCGCACAGAACAGGACCTGTTGGCTTGCGCACGCCAGAACCATAGTGCGGCCGATTTCTGGCACGGTTGCAAGTGCGGTACTATCGGGCGAGAACTCGCCGGTGAACAGCCATCTGTATATGTCCCGGTAGTTTTTCTCCTGTCCCGTCTCGAGATCAAACAGAATATGATTCGAAATGACATATCTACCGTTCGGCGAGATTGAACCTTCGAGCGTTGTCGTGTTTTCTAGATCCCTTAGTTTTACGCCTGCATCGCCGTCCCAGACCTCGATGTTGCCGGGATCCTCCTCGTCATCGTGGATAGCCAGCCAGCGGCGATCGTTGTCGGAGCGCTTGACGAAGGCTATTGCATATGGATTGGCGAAGAGTCCGCGCCCGGTTTCGGCTTCGAATACTTGGGAGCAGAGCCCTTGGCCGCTGATGTGGAAGAATATCCAGCGATTATCGCGCGAGAATTGGAACCTGTCGTCGTAGACCGATACAGCCCCGGTAAAAGCAGTGCGCCATAACTCGCGGCCCGTGGCGGCCGACCAGGCCCGGATCACGATTTGCTCGTTGGCCTCGTCGTCGGATGACGCCACGATCTTCGCGCCGTCCGGAGAGATTGCAAAGGAGGAGAGGCCGAGGTTTAGGTCGTCTTTGAGCCGGCACGATTCGCCCCACGGCGCCCAGAAGCGGTGTAAGGCCGCGGCGCTGCCGGCGAGCAGTGCTGCAAACAGCAATGTGAGTAGCGAGAATCGGCGCATGGTTCAGGCCAAAATGTTATCGTTCTTCAGCTTTACACCCGATTCGCGAGGCAAAAAGTCCGGTGCGCTCGGCCGACCTTCGTGGCGTGGTCCTCATAACAAAACAGGGAATATCCTGCCAGCGAAGGTCAGCACCGCTGCCCGAAAAACTTGTCAGTTGTCACCGACAATTATCATTTTTCCTTGGGCATCTAGGCGTCCCCAAGACTTAGGCTCCAGGATTCGAGAATTCTCCTTAAACGATTGGTGTCGCCAATCCAGAAGCATGAAACCAGAAGCCGCCGTTCTTTGCGCCTTTGCGTCTTGGCGTGAGTTCCGTTTCTTTCCCGTCTTCAATTCATCCTTCTCTTTTCCTCCAATCCAAAACCCGCAATCCGCAATTGTACTGCGGTGCCTGTCCCAGGCCCCCGCCTATAGACACATCCTGGCGAAGGGGCGCGGCCTTCCGCGGTGCGCTGCGCCGGACCTTCCGGTGCAACGCGCGGGGTCGTAAGCATGACTTGAACG
>JAKLKQ010000072.1 GCA_023150555.1 Planctomycetota bacterium | reverse complement strand
GGTCGGCGGCGTCGAGGTCCTCGATGCGGTACGTCTCCATCTTCAGCGGCACCGTGGCGTTGAGTTTGCCGGTCCAGGACAGCGGCCCGGGCACCTCGGCGTCCACCTGGAACTGCAGGTTGTCGATGCGGCTTTGCGCGCCGCCGGCTTGGAAAGGCGCCGTGCCGCCGAAGCCGTTCAACGGATCCTGTTCGCCGCAGAGCACGGTGCCCTTGGCGTCCTTCAGCGCGATGTTGAAGCTCTTCACCGAGGCAACCGGCACGCCGGGTTCGGCGACGACGCACACTTGCAGGGTGGCCGTCTTCTGCTCGGTCGCCATGCCGGACTCGGGTGCGAGCCGCCGCATGGCGTAAATGCCGTAGCCCTGGAGGTACACCAGGAACGGACCGGCCGCGAAGGCGGCCAGGCCGGCGTTGCCGGGGCCGGCGGGCACCAGCTTGAAGGGGAAGAGGTCGCCCGCCACAGGCAGTTCGGTGCCTGGCGCCGGCGCGTCTTCAGCCTGGAGCTGTTGCCACGGGCCATGCGTGTTGGCAAAATCCAGTTTCGCGCCCGCGCGGATGGCCTCGACGGTCTGGAAAAAGGTCGCGCCCTTCAGTTCGAGGTCCAGGGTCTTCGCGGCGGCCTCGTCGCTGGCGTTGACCTTCCAGCTGAAGTGCTCCTGCAGCCGGTTCAGGGCCTCGCCGACGGTGATGCCCTTCGCCGCGAGGTCGATGGTCTTGGGACGTTCGTAGCGGGCCATTGCGGAGCCGGCGTCGAGCCCTGCCAGCGCGATGCGCAGCTGCGCCTTCAGGTCCAGGTCCTTGGCCTTGGCCTGTTGGGCTTCGAGTGCTGCGCGGGCGCCGGGGCCCAGGGCGATCAGGGCTTCCAGGGCATTGCCGCGCTCATCGGGGTCGTCGCTGCCTAGCTTGGCGGCCAGCGCCTGGACCTGGGCCTCGACGGAAGGCGCGGGCGCCGGCGTATCGGCGGCGCCTGCGGCGAACGCGGCTGCGGCAAGCAGCAGCGCGGAGGCGCGAGCGGAAAAATTCGCTCGAGGGATGCGGGTGAAGCTCATGGTTCGGACTCTCCTTGCGTGTGAGGCGTCCCGGTTCACGGCTCGGGAACGCCGGCGATCTCGAAAGTGACCGAACGCTCCGCTTGCTTGGCGACCCACTGCACGATTACGCCCTTGGGGCGCACGGGCATGCGGAAGGTGACGTCCCAGTCGGCGCCTTCCGTTCCGCTGCTGATCAGGCTCCTGCCGTTCCACTGGATCCGATCGCGGTTGGCGTCGAAGAACCAGAGCCCCGGCTGATCCTTAGGCATCTGGTCTTCCAGCGCCCCGGCGCCCGCATCGGCCGCGCCGCCCAAGGCCATCATGGCAAATGCGCCGAAGCCGCCTTCTTCGGTGGCGAGCAGACTGGCGGCCGTGCCCTTGGCGGTGAAGGGCAAGGTGACGCCGTGGTCGCTTTCGAGAATCTTCTTGAACTCGAGCGAGCCGCCGCCGAGATCGAGGGCCTTGCCGGTCTGCGCGTCGAGGTCCTCGATCACGCGGCGTTCGAGGGCCTGCGGAATCTTGGCGACCAGCGTCCCGCCGATCGTCAACGTGCCGCTGATGTCCTGGGAGGTCGAGAAGTTCGGCGCGTAGGTCTTCGCGGCACCGGGCACGTGTGCCATGATGCCGAAATCGTGGAGCCAGGCTTGGACGTCTTGCCTCGCGCCTCCTGCGCCCTCCGCGTAGGCCTTCTCGAACTTCGGGCCGGTGATCTTCATGCCGGGCTCGGCGACGA
This sequence comes from Planctomycetota bacterium, assembly GCA_023150555.1. GTDB lineage: Bacteria > Planctomycetota > SZUA-567 > H5-PLA8 > H5-PLA8 > JAKLKQ01. Next base: position 27,608 of record JAKLKQ010000072.1, on the reverse strand, counting down.
TCGAGAGCATTATGATGCGGTTCGCCTGCACCTCCTCGGGGGCCTGCGCGAAGGCCACCTGCCGGGTGAATTGCCTCGCGACCGAGGTGACGCGGAAGAGGTAGGGGCCCTTCGCGGTGGCCAGGCAGACGCCTTTCTCGCCCAGTTCGCAAAACGAAACCGGCAGGACCTTGGCATCGGCGACCTGTGCGTCGGCATAGCCCAGTTTCGCGGCGCGGCGCACCGCATCGATCGCCTCGTAGCAGGTCGCGCCCTTGACCGCGAGGTCGACCTTGTACTGGGCGAGGTCCACGGCGGAGAGGCTCAGCTTCCAGCCGAAGTGCGCCTCGAGCTTCGCGATCACGCCGCCGAGCGCGAGGCCCTGGCCCTCCAGGTCGATGCGCTTGGGGCTGTCGAAGGGCTTCAGCGCTTCATCGGCGGCGGCGTCCGGCTTGGCGGCCTTGGCCTCCTCGCCGGCGCGAAGGGTTCCGCAGTAGAGCGCCGCGCAGGCCCACGCGGCCAACAGGGCAACACGGTGCACAGGTTTCGGATCCATGGCGGAGCCTCCGGATGACGGTCGATCAATAGACGCTTGTTTGTTAAGGAACGGGACAAGGCTCTTTCGAAAAAACACAGGGGAGACAGGCTGCTCGGCAGGCGGGGCGGGGGGCTTGGGCGGGGTGCGACGATCCGAAACGGACTTGAGCGCGGAGAACGCAGAGCCCGCAGAGGATTTTCTCGAACGTTTCGCCGCCGCTATGCTGGAAACCGGAAACGCAGTCGCCCTTCCCGGTGTGCTCCGTGCCTCCGTGGCGAGATCTTTGCGCGCGTCAGGGCTTGTCTTCGATGACGGGCGGGGCGGGCGGGTGGTCCAGCGTGGCGACCTCGCCGGTGGCGCGCGGGCCTTCGGCCTCCTCCTTGGCCGGCAACAGCAGCGAAGCCGCCACCGCGACGAACAGGATCCCGCCGACGATGCAGAGGCTCATCTCCGAACTGATGTGGATGGAAGAAAGCCATTCGACCTTGTCGCCGAGTTTCTCGACGATCATCTTCCCGCCGATGAAGACGAGTACGATGCTGAGCGCCGGCTTGAGGAAGCGCAGCTCGCGCATTACGCCCGCCAGCAGGAAAAAGAGCGCGCGCAGGCCCAGGATCGCGAAGATGTTGGAGGTGTAGACGACGAAGGCGTCCTGGCTGATCGCCAGGCACGCGGGAATGCTGTCGACGGCGAAGACCAAGTCGGTGGCTTCCAGGATCACCAGCACAAGGAACAGCGGAGTGGCCAGGCGCCGGCCGTTTTCCACGACGAAGAAGCGTTCCTCGCGGAACTCCTCCGTCATCGGCACGAGCTTGCGGGTGAGCCTGTAGGCGAGCGTCTTGCTGGGCTCGTAGCTGTCGTCTCTCGAGAAGAGCATCTTCGCGCCGGTGAAGATCAGGATCGCGCCGAAGACGTAGATCAGCCACTGGAAGTGCTGCAAGAGGCCCACGCCGGCGCCGATCATGATCGCGCGCATCATCAGCGCGCCCAGGATGCCCCAGAAAAGAACGCGGTGCTGGTAGATCGTGGGCACCGCGAAGTACCGGAAGATCACCAGGAAGATGAACAGGTTGTCGACGCTCAGCGATTTCTCGACCAGGTACGCCGTGGCGAAGTCGATGGCGTCCTCGCGGCGTTTCGAGAAGTACATGCCGATGCCGAAGAGGACCGCCAGGCCGATCCAGACGATCGACCACGCCAGCGCCTCCTTCCAGCCCGAGACGTGCGCCTTGCGGTTGAAGACCAGCAGGTCGACGGCCAGCATGCCTATCACGATCGCGGTGAAGACGATCCAAGCCCAGAGGGAGGTGCCGGCCAGTTGGGTCGATAGAAACTCGGGCATGCGGGGCTCCGGAGGAGCGGCGGCTGCTACACCGCTTAAGTTCAGCGAACGGCGAACCGTCTTTCGGGATGTGCAGGGAAGGCAGTCTATGCGCAGCCGCTGCCGCCTTCAACGTCCGGCCGGTGCGGGAAATCCCCACACTGGCGGGTTTCGCGGCAGCGCGGGAGGCTTGCGCTGAATGCGCAACCCCTTACCATGATTGAGGATATATTTTAGGCAGCTTTGGCCCGCTTTGTTCTACCTATTAAGGTAGGCAGGCCGGATGGCACGAGGAGATGGGACCATGATGCGGAACGTTGCCCTGGTGTGCGTGTTGGCGGTGGGCCTGTGCGGCGAGAGCCGTGCCTGGGCCGAGGACCAACCCGCGCCGGAGTTCAAGCCCGAGATCGACGAGGCGGCCAAGAAGGAACTCGAGGAGCGCCTCGCGAAGGCCGTCGAGGAGGCCAAGGCCAATCCCGACAAGGCCGCGTCCGGCGATCATGAAGGCCGGCTGGCCAAGAAGAAGATCCTCGATCAGTTCGACAAGGACAACGACGGGAAGCTGAACGAGGAGGAGAAGGCCGAAGCGATGGCCGCGCTGAAGGACAAGAAGGGCGACGCCACGCCGGACCAGATCCGCGAACGCCTGAAGGAACGCTTCGACGCCGACGGCGACGGCAAGCTGAGCGACGAGGAACGCGCGAAGATGGAAGAGCACCTCAAGAAGATGCAGGAGAACAAGGGCGAAGGCGACGGCGGAAAGCACCCGATGATGGAGAAGTTCCTCGAGCGCCAGAAGGCGCGCTTCGACAAAGACGGCGACGGCGAACTGAACGACGCCGAACGCAAGGAAGCCAAGGAAGCCTTCGAGAAGTTCATGAAAGAACGCAAGGGCATGAAGCGCGACGGGGCAGAGAAGGGCGAGAAGAACGAAGAGTAACCGGCGTCCCCACCATCACCGGCGCATGCGCGGCGGGCTTCCTTTCAGAGGCCCGCCGCTTTCTTTTTTCGGAAGCTACTTCTCGACGCCGCGCAGGAGCTTGTCGATGCGCTCGCTGAGCGGCTCGATCTGCGCGCCCAGCGCGTCGAAGTCCACGGCCGCGGGGGCGAAGCCCTTCAGCGTGGCCGCGCCCTTGGGCACGGGGACCTCCGCGCGCACGGGGATCTGCCGCGCGCCCTGATCGGCCAGCCAGGCCTCGGTCTCGGCGGAGAGCAGGAAATCGACGAACGTGCGCGCGGCCTGCGGATGCGGCCCGCCGCGCAGGACCGCCACCGTGTTGGGGATCAGGAAGACGCCGGGCCAATCCTTCGCCTGCTCGAGGAAGACCATCTCGACGGGCCGGCCGTTGTGTTGGGCAGCGTAGACGTCGTCGGTGTCGGTCAGGCCCAGGTCGAAGGTGCCCTCGGCAACGCGGTCGCGCACGGCGGCGTTGCCGTCGACGATCCATTCGCGTTCGCCGGCGTTCTCGCGGATCTTCCGCAACAGTTCGAAGCCGCGGTTCTCGCCCAGCGCCAGCACCAGCGCGGCCAGGTGGCTGCGGGTGGTGCCGAACAGCGGCCGCGCGACGCAGAAGCGCCCGCGCCACTTGGGATCGGCGAGGTCCTCGAGCGAACGCGGGGCCTCGTCCGCCTTCACGCGGGCCGTGTTGTAGACCAGCACGCGCGCGCGCAGGCCGAAGCCCGTCCAGCGCCCCTGCGGGTCCTTGAATTCGGCGGGGATCGAGGCGGCGTTCTTCGAGTCGTACGCTTCCAGCGCGCCGTCGCGCGCCAGCAGCAGCATTCCGCTGAGTTCGCTGTTCCAGAAGACGTCGCCGTCGGGGCGGTCCTTCTTGTCGCGCAACTCGCCGACCAGGCCGGTGGTCTTGCTGGCCTCGCTGTCGAGCTTCAGCTGCACCTCGATGCCCGTGGCCTTGGTGAAGCGTTCGGCCAGCGCGCGGGCGTACTCGGCGTCGACGCTGCTGTACACCACCACGCCGCCGGCCTTGGGGGCGGGGGCGACGAGGTACACGGCCGCGGCCGCCACCGCCAGGACGATGCCCGCCAGCAGGATTCGGTTCATGTCGCGCTCCCGGACAAAAGTTGCCGTGCGGCTCGTCTGGCGCGCCGGCGGCGATCGCTCGGATTGTCAGGAATGACGATCTATTCCTTCAGCGGCTCGGTGCCGTCGAAGGTCGCGTCCTTCTTGGGCGCGGGGGGAGCGGGCTGCGGCTGCGGCGCCTTGGAATCTATGCCGGCGGAGGTCTTCAGGCGGGAGAAGTACTGCTTGACCATCTCCTTGCTGTCGGCGGGCACGCGCTCGCGTTCCAGCGCGGAGGTTTCGTACTGCGAGGCGGCCTCGAGCACGCTGATGTACTCCTTGGGCGACTCGCCCTTGGCGCCCTGGCCCTTGAAGTGGCTGAGGCCGGTGATGAAACCGCTCTGCATCTGGCTGCGCGAAAGGGTCTTCTCGAACTCGGCGTCGCCGTCGCGGTAGGGGCGCGAGCCCATGCCGGGTCCGCCGCCCTCGCTGCCGTCGCCGGGCCGGGCCTGGCCGTTGTTCTTGTTTCCGCCTTCCTTTCCGCCCTGTTTGCCGCCTTGCTTGCCGCCCTGCTGTCCATTCTGGGCCAGCTTCCGGCCGGAGCGCTTGCCGCCCTGTTGTCCGCCCTCCTGCCCGCCTTGCTGCCCGGCCTGCTGGCCCTGTTGTCCGCCCTGCTGGCCTTCCTTTCCATCCTCGCCGCCGCCCTGGCAGGTGCCCATGCCTTCGACGACGCCTTCCATGGCTTCGTCGAGGGACTCCTCGAGTTCGTCGAGGTTGTCGAGGGCTTCCTGCTCTTCCTCGCTGAGGTCGTTCTCGTTCTCCTCCTCGAGGCGCTCGAGTTCCTGCGCGACTTCCTCGATCTTGTTGTCGATCTGTTCGGCGGCGTCCGGCTGGTTCTGCTGGCCGTTCTGGTTGTTCTTCTTCTGCTGCTGTTCCTGGAAGTCCTGGATGTTCTGCTGGAGCTGTTCGAGCTGCTCCTGGCTGAGCGACTGAGACAGGTCCTCGAGCTTGTCCTTCAGCGCCTGCTGGTCCTGCAGGGCGTCGGCGAGGCGCTCGACTTCCTTCTGCAGCTTCTCCATCGCGGCCTGCTTCTGTTCCTCGGACATGTCCTTGTTGTCGAGGATCTCGTCCTTCATCTCGCGGGCCAGCTTGCGCATCTGGCGCGCGGCGCCGGCGGCGTCGCCCATCTTCAGCGACTCGCTGACTTCCTTGGTCATGTCGCTTTCCTCGAGGTTCAGCTTTTTGTCCTCGAGTTCCTTCAGCCGGCTGAGGAAGTCCTTGCCTTCGGTGATCTTTTCCTTCTCTTCGCCGATCTCGCGTTTGAGTTCGGCCATGGCGACGACGTTCTCGTTGGGGTCGCGCTTGCCTTCGCGCAACTGCTGCTCGATGTCCTCGGCCTTCTTGACCAGCTGGTTGACCTTGTACTGCGCGCTGTCCTCGACGATCTGCTCGCTGTCGATGCGCTTGTTCATGTCGTCGAGTTTGCCGCGCAACTTCTCTGCGGCGTCCTTGCGCGACTCGTCCTGGCGCTCCTTCATCTGCTGCGCCGCGACCAGATCCAGCATGTCCTTCTCGGACAGGAAGAAGTAGACCGCGCCGGACAGCACCGCCGGCAGCGGAAGCAGGTACGCCAGGCGCGGCATCTTGATCGGGAAGGCCTGCGCCGGATCGAACGCTTCCAGGCGGCCCGCGGCCTCGTTGTAGAAGGCCTCGCTGAACGCGGGCGCCTCGTTGGGGTCCAGCGTGATCGCCGTGCACAGCCGCGCGTGCAGGTGCAGGCGGTCGTCGGCCAGCGCCGCGGCCAGCTGGTCGTGCAAACGCCGCGAGGTCATGCGCCACGCCACGTACGGAATGCACAGGGCCAGCACGCCCAGCCAAGCGATCTCCATCGGGTAACCGGCCTGGCTCAGGCTCAGCAGCTTGTCCAGCAGCACCATCGGCACCAGCACGCACAACGCCACGAGCAGCGCCAGCACGCCCGAGCGCACCGCCTCCTGCATGCGCATGCGCCACAGCGCTTGCGCGACGTGGTGCTGCAGCCGCCGGCGAGCGGCCTCGATGTCGATAGTCAGACTGGCGGTCGTCATGTATCGATGTCCCAAGGTCTTGCTGTCTCAGGGGTTAGCAGCTTGCCGCCCCCGTGGGTACAACTTACTACGCAGAACCTCTCAATTCAATCTTTTACGCGCCTCCTTATATACCTTTCGAGCGGCAGGTTGGTTTCTCGCAGGGAATCCCTTCGCTCCCAGATTTTACACGGCTTCCGCGTCCCGAAATCTGCCGAGCGGGCCTGCACAGGGGCGTTAAGATCCTCCCCAAGCACCGTTTAGACGAATCCGAGGAGGTCCCGGTTTCATGAAACTCGACGCCATGGTTGCCCTGACCCAGGAACTGATCGACGCCCGCGGGCCGGTGGGCCAGGAAGACGAGGTCCGCGCGATCGTGCAGCGGGAGATGAAGGGCCTCTGCGACGAAGTCCGCACCGACGACGCCGGCAACGTGATCGGCCTGCTGCGCGGCGGCGGCAAAGCCGCCAAGAAGCCGGTGCCCACGATCAAGATCATGGCGCACATGGACGAACTCTCGCTGATCGTCAAGCGCGTCGAGACCGACGGCACGCTGCGCGTGCGCCCGTTGGGCGGGATCTTCCCATGGGTCTTCGGGCTGGGGCCCGTCGAGATCCTGGGCGACAAGCGCACGCTGCCCGGCGTGCTGGGCGCCGGCTGCATGCACACGACCCACGAGACCCCCGACGCGTACCGCAGCAAGGGCCAGGGCCGTGCCGGCGAGGCGAAGACGCCTGAGTGGGACCAGATCCGCGTCTTCACGCGCCTTGCGCCGAAGGAACTGGAAGCCGCCGGCGTGCACCCCGGCTCGCGCGTGGTGATTCCCGCCGACGTGCGGAAGCTTAGGACGATCGGCGACTGCCTGTGCGGCTACTTCCTCGACGACCGCGTCTGCATCGCGATCATGCTCGCGGCGGCGAGCATCCTGAAGGCGAAGAAGAAGCGCCCCGCCGGCGACGTGTATCTGGTCGGCACCTGCCAGGAGGAGATCGGCGGGGGTTCGGCCGCCTACGCCGCGCGCACCGTTCCCGGCACGGTGACGCTGGCCATCGATGTCGGCCCGGTGGCGAAGGAGTACGGAACCGAGCTGACGGACCAGCCGATCGTCGCCTACCGCGACCGAAATACGGTCTACGACCGCAGCATCGCCGACGGGATGGTGGCTGCCGCGCGCAAGGAGCGCCTGCGCCCGCAGCACGTGATGCTGGAAAGCTACGGCAGCGACGCCAGCGCCAGCAAGGTGGCGGGCAACACCGCGCGCGCGGGGCTGCTGTGCATCCCCACCGAGTTCACGCACGGCTACGAGATCGTGGTCAAGCGCGGCATCGAGAACTGCGCGAAGCTGCTGGCGCAGTACCTGGAGAACCCGGCGTAACGGGCGCCGGCGCTTACTTCCTCATCTCGGGCATGTCCTTCGGCTTCCTGGGCACCGTGGCGTGCGGGTGCCCGTTCGACTACTCGGACGCGGGTTTCCCAGCTGCCTCAGGAGCCGGCTGCATGTACAGCAAAGGCGGCGGCAGCTCCCACGATTTCTCCGGGGTGCCGGGCCGGCGCAGGACCAGCCGGCAGCCGGCGGGCGCCGGACCCGTGGCGTGGAACTCGATCTCCAGCCGGTACACGCCCGCCTTCATCGGCACCGACTTGGCCAGGTCGCTGCGAAGCGCCGCGTCCTTCACCGCTTCGGTTTCCCTACCGTCGAGTTTGAAGGTTGCACTCCCGCCGCTCATGATCAGTTGGAACTGGTAGTCGCCGTCGACCGGCACGATCAGGTGGCCGGCGATGCGCGCGACGTACTTTTCGGGCAGGTTCTGCGGCGGCACCACGTCGCGACCGCCGATGGCGGCCTGCACGTCCTGCGCGGTGGCGAGGAGCGTCTTGCCGTCGTCGGAGAAGTACGAGTAGGCCAGGCCGTTGGTCCAGGCGCCGGCCTTGAACGTCTCGCTGCGCATTTTGAGCGCCTGCACGTAGAAGTCGTCGAGTTCCTGCTCGATCAGGACGTCCTCGAAGGCCACCGTGTCCTTGCCGGACGAGACGAGCATGGCCTGGATGGCCGGCTCGGCGTCGACCTTGCCTTCCAGGCCGGCCACGGGTTCCTTCCACGAGAGGCTGGTGCGGGTGGCCTCGAGGCAGAGAATGATGGGCTTGCCAGGTGGGATCTCGGCGTCGCTCTTCTGGAGTACCGCGTCGTCTCGGCCCCAGGCCGCGCTGCCTTTCGGCCCGCTGATCAGGCGCAGGAAATTGGTCCAGCGGAACTGGCTGCTGAGCCCCATCGCCAGGACGATCACGCTGCCGGCGGTGAAGCGGCCGCGGGCGTAGACGCGCGTGCGCGGCACGGCCATAGGCAGCGACCACGTCAGCAGCCCGGGCGCGCCCTGTAGCAGCCAGTCGCCGTCCTGCAGCTTGCACTCGCCGCAGTACTTGGACCAGTCGCGCAGTTGCTCGTCGGTGTCGAAATCGTAAAAGATGCGGACGCGGCGATCGCCATCCCACCAGCATAGTCCGCGGTAGATCTTCAGGTCGTCGATGCTCTTGAACGCGTCCCAGTCCTCGCCCAGCCGCGGGCGCTCGGCCTCCGGTCTCGGCGGCGGCGCGAGGACAACGGCCTGCGGCGGCGGCGCATTCTGCGCGGCCAGATTGGCCTCCTTGCGGGCTTCCTGGAGGTCGCGAAGGATGCTGCGCGCGCGCGCGCTTAGGATCGTCTCGCCGTACGCCTTCAGGAAGGCGTCGGTTGCGGCGATCTTCGCGTCGAAGTCGTTGCCGAGCGCCTTGAGCTGCGCTTCGAGAGCCTCGAAAGCCTGGTCGGCCGCCTCTCGGGCCTTCGCGACCGCGGTGGGCGACTGGACCTCCACGGTGGCGGGCGTGAGGGGCTTGGGCGGGTCGGGCTTGGCCGCCGGCGGTTTGATCTCGGGGGGCTTGGGCGCGGGCGTGGCTGCCGGGGCGGGCTTGGCGACGGCGGGTGCGGGCGGGCGCGGCAGGGCCTCGCCGGTGGGCAGCACACCCGAGCCGCCGGCCAGAAAATCGTCGGTGCTGGCGCTGGTGGCGGGCGCCAGCGTAGGCGCGGCGGGGCGTTCGGTCTTCTCGTTCAGCTTGGGAATGTCCGGCGGCGGTTTGGGGCCGAACTTCGGGACGCCGGACGACCCGGCGTGCTCGCTGCCGGTGCCCCCGGCGGGCGTGACGGGTTTCCCGCCCAGGAAGATGGCGCACAGCACCGCCAGCAGCGCGCCGCCGGCAAGGCCGAAGAAGAGCGTCTGGTTGCTGCCGGCCTCCGGGGTCCGCACGGAGGGGTTCCCGCGGTGCGGATCGCGCTGGCCCGCCCGCGCGGCCTGAAGGCGTGCGCCGGTGGTGGGCGCGCGCGTGGCGGGGAGCTTGGCGCCGGAGCTACGCGAACGGCCGCGCACGGGCGGCCGGGAACCGGCGGGCGTGCCGCGCGGCCCAATGTGCCGCTCGGGGACGTCTTCGAAGTCGAGCGTTAGGACGCCCTTGGCGCATTCGCGGCAGTAGACGCCCTTGGCCTGCTTATCGCGGCCTCGGCCTTCGGCAAGGTCGGACTCGCTGACGCGTTTACCGCAGGACTCGCAGAAGAAGAACTTCAATCGCGCGCTCCCATCCCGTCCCCATCCAGGATAATTATAGATTGCCGCGAGGGTTGTGGAAATCAAAAGCGCATGGAAAACGGGTGAAAATACCCGCACGTGCGCACGGTGCAGAGTGCGCTACTTACGCACGGCCTGGCGGTAGAAGCCCCGGTAGGCCTGGTACTCGAGGTAGCCCATCAGCGGCAGCGTTAATGCGCCCACGAACGGGATCAGCTGCAGGAAGATCAGGAAGAAGATCGCCAGGCGCACCAGCCATTTCACCAGGCATCCGACGCTCGACGTGACGTACCGCCGGAACGGCGCGACGATCTTGAAGCGGTAGTAGATCAGGCCCGGGATCAGGCCCAGCACCGGAATCAACCCCAGCAGCCCCGAAACCAGCAGCACTCCCGGCACGCGCCCGGCCACGCGGTTCACGTAGCCTTCCTCGAAGGCGGCCTCGCCCAGCGGCACGTGCCCGCAGGCGGGGCACTTCTGGAGCGGCGAGCGCTCGGGCAAGCGCGTGGCGCAGACCGGGCAGCGCTTCTTTTCCACGAGGTCGTACGGGTGCATCTTCGCATCGGGCGCGGGGGTGGGCTTGCTGCCGCCGAAGAATCCGATGCCGCGTGGTTCGGCGACGGGGTGCCTGCACTTCGGGCAGGCGACTGCGCAGGGATAGATGGGCTCCTGGCACTGCGTGCAGGGGACCTTGGCCCGGTCCTCGCGGTACTCGATGTAGCGCCGGATCCCGTACAGACATGCGGTGATCAGCGCCACAAGGGTGAGCATCACGAACGGGAACAGGAACAGCAGCAGGAATCCGAAGCCGACCCAGAGGTCCTCGAGCCAACTCAGGAAGCGCTGCAGGCCCAGGTCGTCGTCGGGGTCGGAGTCGCGCAGGACCTCCAGGATCGAGCGGCGGATCGTGGCGATGAAGTAGACCGCGCCGCCGACGGCGGTGGCCAGGACCGCATCCCCGAAGCCGGCCTCGTGGATGCGCTTGGCGAGTTCGGCGTCGGTGACGCTGAGGAAGCCCAGCGTCGTCAGCGCGGCCATGCCGCCCTTGATGTACGGGTCGAACTCGTCGAGGACCTCGCGGACGGAGGCTTCCTTCGTCGCGATCAGTTCGATCAGCGCGAGGATACCCAGGATGACCAGGGTGACGTCGGCGGTGAACCAGGAAGGCCCGGCCTGGACGAGCTTGAGGATGCCGCTTTCCGCCACGGCGGGAATCTGATTGCCGAAGCGCAGCAGCATGGCCGTGGCGAAGGCGGGCATGAAGGCGCGCGAGGGGAAGATCCCCATGCCGCCCAAGACATGAATGAATTGCGCAACGCCCATGAACACGCTTCCCGGGCCGGCACCTTTGGTTAGTTGGCGCGGCCAAGATACCCCACACGGAGCATACGACAACCCCGTGAAATCATTCGGGCGATGGCAAAAAAAGACGGCCTCCCGTGAGGGAGGCCGCTTTGAAAACGGGAGAATAAGGGGGAAGGTCAGCCGGCCATCTTGCCGTCGATCCATGCCTTGAACTGCGACTTGTTCTTCACGCCGACGACGCGGTCGATCTCCTGGCCGTCCTTGAAGAGGATCAGGCAGGGGATGGAGCTGATGCCGAACTTGCCGGCGATCTCGGTGTTCTCCTGCACGTCCACCTTGACGACCTTCAGGGCCGCGCCGTACTCGCGGGCCAGCTCGTCGAGCGTCGGGGCGATCATGCGGCAGGGACCGCACCATTCGGCCCAGAAGTCCGCCAGCGCGAACCCCTTGTGGTTTTCGACCTCGTCGGTCCAGGTGCTGTCGGAAACGGCCACGGTGGCATCGCCCATCGTTGAACTCCTTCTATCTGCGCCGGCTTTTCAACCGGACAACCAACTCATGTACCGTTCGGGAGCGGATATTCCTGAACGTGCTGAAGCAAAAAGAACGCTAACACGCGTTCCACGGGTGTCAAGAATGGGGGGGGGGCCGCTTGCCGAGCGGCTAGCGGTCGCAGTCGACGGGCAGGACCTTGTGGGCCTTCAGCAGCACGAGCATCGCGCGGACGATCTCATCGGGCGTGCGCCCGTCGACGCGCAGTTCGGCGTCGCGCGCCTGGCTGTAGACGGCGGAGCGCTCCAGCAGGAGCTTCTCGAGTTCTTCCAGGCCGGAGAGGTCGCCGCGCTTCAGGCGCGGGCGGGTCTGTGCGCTGGCGGTGTCGGATTCCACGCGGCGCCAGAGTTCTTTCGGGCTGGCGCTGAGGTGGATGAGGAAGCCCTGGCGGCGCAGGTCGGTGACGTTGTCGGGGTCCAGCACGGCGCCGCCGCCGCTGGCGATTACGGCTTTGTCGTGGCGCGCGGCCTCGCGAACGACCTCGGTCTCGATCTGGCGAAAGAGCGGCTCGCCGCCTTCCTCGAAGATCGCGCGGATGGACTTGCCGGCGCGCTCCTGGACGACCTCGTCGGTATCGACGAAGGTCCAGCCGATGCGTTTGGCGAGCATCCGGCCGCAGGTCGACTTGCCGGTGCCGCGCAGGCCGATGAGCACGACGTTCATGGGCACGCTGCTTTTAGGCGTTCTTCGATTTCAGGTACGCGGCCAGGTCTGCGGCCGTGCTGAAGATCTTGCGCTCGTCCTTGTCGGCGTACTTCTTCTGCTCGGGGTCGGCGTTGACGACGCAGACGAGCTTGTCGCTGTAGGCCTGGCGGTGGAAGGCCTTGGTGTAGACCTCCAGGATGTGGGCGTCGTCGTTGTTCTCGCAGATGTAGGCGCCGAAGCGCTGGCAGGGCTGCTTGAGCAGGCCCAGTCGCACGGCGTTGTGTTCGACGACCTTGACCGCGGTGCCAGACAGCGCGCCTTCCAGCGCGGCCTTGACCTCGCCGGTCACTCCTTCGGTCTTGGTGCAGATGGCAATGTCCTGGAACGGCATATCAGGCTCCTTCTGCCCGGAAACGCGGGCTCTTGAACCGGGATTCGCTGGTGCGACGGGGCCAGGATACCAGAACCGGGCCCGATATCCAGGGCGCGGTCCAAGGCCCCGTATGGCCTTTACGCTCCCTTGGCGACGGTGGCGCCCACGCGCGCGGCGATCTCGTCGCCGACCTCGCTGGTGCGGGCCTTGCCGCCGAAGTCGGGCGTTTTGGGCGCGTTCGGGTCGCCGAGAACCGACTCGACGGCCCTGGTGATGGCCTGGGCCGCGGCGGTGGCGCCGAGGAAATCGAGCATCATGCCGCCGGCCATGATCGCGGCGAAGGGGTTGGCGATGCCCTTGCCGGCGATGTCGGGCGCCGAACCGTGCACGGGCTCGAACATGCTGGGCCCGTTGCGGTCGGGGTTGAGGTTGCCGCTGGGGGCGATCCCCAGGCCGCCGACGACGACGCCGGCGAGGTCGGTCAGGATGTCGCCGAAGAGGTTGCTGGCGACGAGCACGTCGAAGGTCTCGGGCTTGCGCACCATGTCCATGCAGGCGGCGTCGACGTAGAGGAAGCGGCTGCGGATGTCCGGGTACTCCTCTCGGATCTCCTCGTAGACGCGGTTCCAGAAGACCTGCCCGTGGCGCTGGGCGTTGTGCTTGCTGACGGAGATCAGTTCGCCCTTGCCCACGCCTTCCTTCTTGCGCTTGCGGGCCAGCTCGAAGGCGTAGCGGATGATGCGCTCGCAGCCGCGCCGCGTGAAGACGGCGCTTTGCACGGCGACCTCGTTGGACGTGCCGGCGAAGACGTTGCCGCCGATGTCGGCGTACTCGCCTTCGGTGTTCTCGCGCACGACGACGAAGTCGATCTGGCCGGGCTGCTTGTCCTTCAGCGGGCAGGGCGCGCCTTTCAGCAGGCGGGCGGGGCGCAGGTTGCACCACTGGTCCAGGCCGCGGCGCATGGCCAGGATCGTCTGCGCCACGCTGATGTGTTCGGGCACGCGCGCGTCGCCTACGGCGCCGAACAGGATCGCGTCGTAGCCGCGCAGCGTCTCGATGCCGTCCTCGGGCATCATGCGCCCGGTCTTGACGTAGAAGTCGCCGTTCCAGGGGAACTCGGTGGTCTCGAGCGTGAAGGCGCCGCCGCTGGCCTTCTCGGCCGCGCGCAGGACCTTCATGGACTCGGCGATGACCTCCCGGCCGATGCCGTCGCCGGGCATCACGGCAATGCGGTGCGTGCTCATGGGTTCGGACGTCTCCTCGCAAAGGGGGAACGCAAGATGGTAACCCAAGCCCTGCGGCGGACAACTTCATCCGGACTTCGATGGCTGAGTGGAAAGGGGGTGGAGCGGGGGTGTTACCGGTCGGCGTGGACGCGGCGCTTGATGGCCAGGAAAAGCCCGCAGAACATCGTGGCGGCGGCGACGACCAGGACCAGGATGCCCCAGTTCAGGCCGCGCTGGCCGTCTTCGCCCATGGCCTTGGCGGCCTCCCGGCACATCGGGCAGGTGCCGGCAAACACCGGCGCGGCGGCCACCGCGAGGCCCGCAACCAGGGCGCTCAGGCGCAGGCGCAGTGCGGTGCGCACGGGTTACTCCTAGTGCCCTTCGGCCGCGTGGCCGCCGGCGGGCGCCGCGGGCTGGACGAGCTCGCCGTGCAGCTCGCGGTATTTCTCGAGGCGGAAGCCGTCGGGGTAGATGACGCCGATCAGCACGATCGTCAGCACCGTGGCGGGGACGACGGTGAGCACGAAGCTGAGGCGCTCGAACTTCAGGTGCATGAAGAAGGCCATGATCAGCGCGGCCTTGACCAGCGAGAGGCCCATCAGCACGATGAGCATGAGCACGAGCGGGATGTGGATGTAGGCGAGGACCACTTCGAAGATCGTCAGGCCCAGCAGCGCGACCCAGATGATGATGTTGGTCTTCTGGCTGCCGTGGTCGTCGCCGTGCGCGCCTTCGGCGTGCCCGCCGCCGCCCTTCATCTTCTCGATCAGGAAGGCCACCGGGTCGGCCGGAGTCTTCTTGACCATGTCGAACGCGCCGATGATGCCCAGCAGAGCGCCCGCGAAGAGCGCGACCCACAGCACCAGCAGGAAGACGACGCCCAGTAATGCGGCCATAGGTGAGGTTCCTTATCTCTCGTTCCGCGCCCGGTTCAGCCCTGCATGTTCGCCGACATCAGGTAGATCAGGGGGAAGACGAACATCCAGACCAGGTCGACGAAGTGCCAGTACAGCCCCGCGACCTCGACGTCGATGGGCTTGAACTTCCCGCCCTTGTACTGCACCGCCAGGCCGAAGAGGTACGCCACGCCGATGGTTACGTGCAGCATGTGCATGCCCGTGCAGCAGAAGAAGGTGGCCCAGATGCCCGGCAGCGCCGCGCCCTCCGGCGCGTACATGAACAGCTTCTGGTCGTGGATGATGTGGATCCATTCGTAGCCGTGCAGGACCACGAACAACAGGCCGCCGGCTACCGTGGCCATCAGCCAGTTGAAGGTCTTGTCGCGGTCGCCCTTGGCCGACGCGGCGACGGCGAAGACCATCGTCAGGCTGCTGGAGAGCAGGCAGAAGGTCATGAGCGAGGAGAGCATGATGCTCTTAAGGTTGAAGGGCATGTCCTCGGGCCACGGCGCGGAAAGGCGCACGTAGCTGTAGGCGATCAGCAGCGCGGCAAAGGTGATGGAGTCGGACGCGATGAACAGCCACATCCCGAACTTCTTGCTGTCCATCGTGTACGGCTTTACGCCGCCGCTCCACAGGTCACCGGCCTGGGGTTCAACCGTCGCGTGGCTCAAGTTCGCTTACCTCCACACCGAAAGCAGCAGGAAAAGGAAAATCCACAGCCCGTCCATGAAATGCCAGTACACCGCCGTCACGTCCACCGCGGTGCGCCGCGCCGGACTCACCCGTCCGCGCGCCCCCAGCCAGGTGACGTAGCCCAGCGCCACGACGCCGATCAGCAGGTGCAGCGCGTGCGCGACGGTAATCACGTAAAAGAACGAGTGGCTCGGGTTGCTCGCCAGGTACACCCCGCGCGCCGCCAGCCCCATCCACGCCACCGTCTGTCCGGCCAGGAAGCCCACGCCCAGCAGCGTCGCCGCGAACAGCCAGCGCTGCAGCCCCTGCGCGTCGTCCAGGCGGCGCCGGGCGAGTTCCAGCGCCGCGCTGCTGCCCAGCAGGATCGCCGTGTTTACCCACATCAGCGGCGGCAGGACCAGGGGCTGCCAGTCGCCACCCAGGCTCTCGCGCACCACGTAGGCGCTCGCGAAGGCCATGAAGAACATGCTCACCGGCGCCAGCGTGAACCAGATCGCGGTCATGGCCGCGCGGTGGTTGCGCCGCCGCCTCTCGTCGCCGGCATCGCCGTCCCCGTCGCCGCCGCCGCCAAAGCCGCGCCCGCCGCCCTCGCCGCCCTTGCGGGCGTAGGTCAGGGGAATGGCCGGCGCGTCGAGTGTCTGGGCGGCGTCAGGCATGGGTCGATCCCGAATCCGAAGGCGCCGAACCTCCGCCAGCTGCGCCGCTCGAGCCGCCCGCGTCGCTGGAAGATTCCGGCGGCAGGGTGGGGAACTTTTCGGAGGCGGAGGTGTTGGTCGGCACAGGGATATGCGCGGTCTGCGAGCTGCTGTGGCGCAGGATGTCCGGCGCATCGGTCTGCATGATGAAGTCGCGCGGCGCGCCGGGGACGCTGTACTCGTAGGGGCCGTGGTTCACGACGGGGATCACGCCGGCGAAGTTGTCGTGGGGCGGCGGCGAGGGGATGCCCCACTCGAGGCTGGTGGCTTCCCAGGGGTTGGCCGGTGCCTTGGGGCCGTTGAAGAGGCTGTAGAAGATGTTGACCAGCAGCACCAGCTGTGCGACGGCGGTCATGATCGCGCCGTGGGTCATAACCTTGTGCCAGGCGATCATCTCGGGGGTCTTCAGGAAGGCGAACTCGAAGCCGGCGTAGCGGCGCGGGTGGCCGTCCAGGCCTACGAAGTGCATAGGGACGAAGATCAGGTAGACGCCGATGAAGGTGGCGAAGAAATGGATCTGGCTCATGCGCTCGTTCATCATCCGGCCGAACATCTTTGGGAACCAGTAGACCGAACCGGCAAAGATGCCGAAGATCGCCGCGACGCCCATGATCATGTGGAAGTGGCCGACGACGAAGTAGGTGTCGTGGAAGTACACGTCCGCGGCGTTCTGTCCCAGGAAGATGCCGCCCAGTCCGCCGGTGACGAACAGCGAGACGAAGCCCAGGGCGTAAAGCATGGGCGAGTCGAAGCGGATCTTGCTGTTCCACAGCGTGCCCAGCCAGTTGAAGGTCTTGATGGCCGACGGCACGCCGATGATCATCGTCAGCACGCTGAAGACCACCGCGGTCATCGGATGCATGCCGCTCTGGAACATGTGGTGGCCCCAGACGAAGAAGCCCAGCAGCGCGATGGCGAAGATCGCGTAGACCATCGCCGCGTACCCGAAGATGGGCTTGCGCGCGAAGTTGGCCAGCAGGTGCGAAGCCAGGCCCATGCCGGGCAGGATCGCGATGTACACCTCGGGATGCCCGAAGAACCAGAAGAGGTGCTGCCACAGCAGCGGTGAGCCGCCGGTGTGCTCGGTGACGACCCGGTTGTCGATGAAGAGGTTGCCCGGCACGAAGAAGCTGGTGCCCAGGTGGCGGTCCAGCAGCAGCAGCAGGCCGCCGGCCAGCAGCACGCCGAAGGCCAGCAGGCTGATGATCGCCGTCACGAACCAGGCCCAGACGGTCAGGGGCATGCGCATCAGGGTCATGCCCTTGCAGCGCAGGTCCAGCGTCGTGACGATGAAGTTGATCGAAGCGATAAGCGAGGCCAGGCAGAAGACCGCGATGCTGAGCACCCACATCGTCTGCGGCCACGCGCCGCTCTTGCCTGCCTGCGCTTTCTCGACCACGCTAAGGGGCGCGTAGCCCGTCCAGCCCGAACCCGGGCCCGGGACCCAGTTCTTCGCGTCGTAGCCGACGAAGAAGGCCGCCAGCAGGATGATCAGGGAGAGGAGGGTGAGCCAGAAGGAGAGCATGTTCAGGCGCGGGAAGGCCATGTCCTCGGCGCCGATCTGGATCGGCAGGGCGTAGTTGCCGAAGCCGCCTTGGGGCGCGGTGGTCAGCACCATGAAGACCATGATGGTGCCGTGCATGGTCAAGATGGCGAGGTAGCCTTCCGGCGTCAGAAGGCCCTGCTCAGGGTAGGCCAGGTGCCAGCGGAACCACAGGCTCAGCGCCATGCCCATGAAGGAGGCGAAGAGCGCCAGGAACCAGTACTGCTTCCCGATCACCTTGTGGTCGACGCTGAAGACGTACTTGGCGATGAATCCCGTGGGCGCGGGGTGGCGGTGCACGGCGTGGGCCGTCTCCGTGTGCGCCTCTGCCGCGTGGGCCGAGTCCGACATGCCTGGATCTCCTCCTGCTGGTAACGCCCAGTGACGGTCCTATTTTGCGGCCGGGGCGGATTCTTCCTTGGTTGCATCTTTCTTCTGGAAGTGCTCGGCGTCGTACTTCATCAGCCATTCGGTCGCTTCGCTGCCGCCAAGCGAGATGAACTTCTGCCAGTCCTGCTGGTTGAGCACGACGCGGAAGGGGATGGGCACCGACAGCCCAGGCACGGCGTCCTGCTTGATGCGCAGAGCCGGGCAGGCCAGCGCGTGCAGCACGTCGCGGGACGTGATGTGCACGACGATGTCCGTGTCCACCGGAACGACCAGCGACGTGCTCACCACGTCGTCCCAGCTTTCCTCGTCGGCTTCGTCCAGGCCCAGGCTGTTGCCGGTGGCGTCGTTGATTCTGTTGGCCGCGCGCGCGCCGCGCTTGCCGTCGGGGCCGGGATAATGGAACATCCAGCTGAATTGCTTGGCGATCACGTCGATGTGGATGGCGTCCTTGGGCTTGGCTTCCAGGTGCATCTTGGCCCAGACCGGCTGGCCCAGCAGGTTCAGCGCCACGAAAAGGATTCCCGTGAGCACCGTCCAGGTGATCTCCAGCCTGTTGTTCCCTTCCAGGTACTCGGCCTTGTCCCGCTTCGTGCTCTTCCAGATCGTGTACATCAACCCCAGGTGCGCTACAATCAGGATCACGCCGGTGATCCAGAGCGTGTCGACGACCTGCTTATCGATGAGGTGCCCGTGGACCGAGATGGTTTCGGGCAGGATGGTGTTGGGGTCGAGGATGATAGGGACCACGGACCAGAGGATGACCGCGGCAAAGAGTAGTACGAACAGCAAGGCCATCGCAGAAGCCCCTCCCGCTGGAATCCATCGGCAAACGGCCGGCGCTAGGGTCCGCCGTCCGGGGATTTGAGTTTTGGCAAGAGCCCCATGAATATCGGGAGCCCACTACTTTATCAACGCCCAAAAGCTCCACGGCGCGTCGAGACGATCCAGTTTGCAAGCCGAGCGCCAACGCACGAGAATTCGCGCTCCGAAATCCGGGAATTTCTTCAAAACTGCAACCCAATAATAGGCTTGATGTTGAGAGTTTTTGGGCGGCTTTTTTGCACGAAGTGCACAGCGCGCTCCGATGCCGTAAGTCCTTTGTGTGTCAGTTAGAAACAGTATGCGCGGAAACGCGTGTTCCGTTTCGGCGAAACGGAGAGTTCACCGGATAACCGCGTCGGGATTTGACCCGCAGGAAGTCAGGCCTTTTCGGGCGGCTTGGACGGCACGGGCCGGGAGGCGCGCCAGAGCAGGAAGGCGATGCCGCCGACCAGCAGGAACGGCACCGAGGTCATCACGATGTAGCTGATGAAGAAGCCCCCGGCGAGTTGCTCGGCGTTGGCTCCGTCGCCGCTCGGCAGGGCGTTCTTGCAGTTCGGGCAGGCCCAGGCCGCGGGAGCGCAAAGTAGCAGCGGCAGAAGCGCGCACAGGGTACGCCGCGCGAACCGCCGGAAGATGGCCATGGGTGGACTCCGAACCAGCACCTAACCGGCGCATCCAAGAAAATTAGGAACTTCACTTGTCCCTAATATAAATATAGTAATATATCTTTTTAGTTGCAAATCATTTTTCCGTTGGTATGGGAATTCGATTGCCGCGCGCGCGCGCGCCGGCGGCGAGGACCCCGTGGAGACCTGGAGCGTAACGATGGATGCCGCAGTAGCCGAAGCCCACGTGGCCGCATTGCAGGGCGAGGACGCGCACGCAGCCGAACCATTCCGCATGAGCGCGGTGAAGTTCGCGATGTGGCTCTTCCTGGCCAGCGAAGTGATGTTCTTCGCCGGCCTGCTGGGGAGCTACCTGGTCCTGCGCTTCAGCCACGCCAACCAATTCAGCGAAGAGGCCCTGGCCCTGAACTGGCCGCTCGCGACCTTGAACACCGTGGTGCTGATCGGCAGCAGCCTGACCATGGCGCTGGCGGTGAGCGCCGCGCAGGCCGGGCAGGCGCCGCGGACCGCCCGGTTCCTGGGATTCACCTTCGTGCTGGGCGTGGTCTTCCTGGTCGTGAAGGCGATCGAGTACAGCACCAAGATCCACCACGGCATCGTGCCTTCGATGAGCCTCTTCTACGCCTCGTACTTCACCATGACCGGCTGCCACGCACTGCACCTGATTGGCGGCCTGGTGCCGGTGACCGTGGTGGGCCTGCGCGCGCTGCGCGGGCGGGTTGACGGCGGGAAGGTCGAGTTGGTGGGCCTGTACTGGCACTTCGTGGACTTGGTCTGGATCTTCCTGTTCCCGCTGTTGTACCTGATCTGAGTCCGGAGGCGCCCGGCCAACGCGGGCGCGGGTTTTTCGTCTGGGAGGAAGCCGGTCATGGAAGGATTGCTGGGCGTCGCGTTTCTGCTGGTGCTGTGGCTGGGCCTCTTCGGCGCCGCGCTGTTGGGGCTGATCGGGACCTTCGACGTGCTCAAGCGCATTCCCCGGGATCCGGTGCTCGTGCTGGCGGGCTTCTTCCACTCCAGCACCGAGGCTTCGGTACCGGGCGCGCCGAGCGGCGGCTCAAGCGGAGGCGGGGCGCCTCACGAGCAGCCCGCGGCTGCGGAAAGGCATCCGCATCCGAAGTACGTGCCGATCTTCGTGGCGCTGATGGTGCTGACGGTCGTCACCGTGCTGCTGTCGCGCGTCCACGTCGGGCACCTGGGCAACGCGCTGATCGCCGTGGCCGTGGCGCTGGTGAAGGGCACGCTGGTCGCGGCCTTCTTCATGCACCTGAAATTCGAGACCAAGCACCTGCTTTGGGTGCTGCTGATCCCGGTCATCTTCGGGATCGCCTACATGCTGGGCATCTTCCCGGACATCGGGACACTGGGCGGCGGGCACTAAGCCGCGCGCGGGACCATCGAGCGAGGGGAACAAGCGTGATTCGTTCAAGACTGGAACCGGGCGCCGGGACGCGGACTTTCCGGCGGTACGCCGCCGCGGCCCTGGGGCTTCTGGCGCTGCTGGCCGTAGCCGGCGGCACGGCGTACGCCGGCGACGAGCCGGCCAAGGCCATCGGGCTCTTCGAGTTCCCCGAGATCATCTCGGAGGAGGCGAAGAAGATCGACTCCATCTTCTGGCTGGTGCTGTACCTGACAGGCGCGGCATTCGTGGCGGTGGCGGTCGGCCTGACGTGGTGCTGCCTGGTCTACCGCAAGCGCGAGGGCGTACCGGCCTTCTACACCCACGGCAGCAGCAAGGCGGCGCTGGGCGTGACGCTGACCCTGGCGGTGCTGGTCTTCCTGGGCGTGGACATGAATGTGGTGCGCGCCAGCAACGCCGTGGCGAAGGAAGTGCAGGCCAACTTCCCCACGGAGGACGAGGCCATCCACATCAAGGTCCTGGCGCAGCAGTTCGTCTGGAACCTGCGCTGGGCGGGCAAGAACGGCATCTTCGGCCGGACCGACCCCAAGTTCTACCGCGAGGACAACCAGTTCGGGCTCGACGAGGAAGACCAGAACGGCTGGGACGACGTGGTGGCCGGCTCGCTGGTGGTGCCGGTGGACACGCCCGTGATCCTGGAGATGGAATCGAAGGACGTGATCCACAGCTTCTTCCTGCCCAACCTGCGCATCAAGCAGGACGTGGTGCCGGGCATGACCACGCGGCTGTGGTTCAAAGCCACCAAGACCGGCGAGTACGAGATCGCCTGCGCGGAACTCTGCGGGCTGGGGCATTACCAGATGCGCGGCCTCCTGCGCGTGGTGACGCAGGAAGAGTACGACCAGTGGATGGCCTCCCGCGCGCCCTGACGCGGCGCGGTCCGGCAGGAACGGCATCAACCTTTAGGAGCGGGCAACTTCCATGAGTGACGCGGCACAGGCCCACGGCCATCACGGCCATCACGAGCCGGCTTCGTTCGTGGGCAAGTACATCTTCGCGTTGGACCACAAGATCATCGCGGTCCAGTTCATGCTGGGCGGGCTCTTCTTCCTGCTGGTGGGCGGGTCGATGGCCCTGCTGCTGCGCTGGCAGTTGGCCAATCCGTTCGTGCCGGTGCCCGTCATCGGGACCTTTCTCTTCCCCGAGACCGGCGGCTACCTGCGGCCCGACGACTACAACATCATGTTCACCATGCACGGCACAATCATGGTCTTCTTCGCGATCACGCCGCTGGTGATCGGCATGTTCGGAAACTTCGCCATCCCGCTGCAGATCGGCGCGCGCGACATGGCGATGCCCAAGGTCAACATGCTCTCGTTCTGGTTCTACATCCTGGGCGGCATCATCCTGTTGGTCTCGCTCTTCCTGCCCGGCGGCGCCTCCCATTCGGGCTGGACGGCCTATCCGCCGCTCAGCGGCCTGGTGGGTTCGCCGGACCTGGGCCAGACGTTCTGGATCCTGGGGCTGACGCTGAACGGCGTCTCGTCGCTGATGGGCGCGTTCAACTACATCTCGACGGTGGTGATGATGCGCACCAAGGGCCTGACGGCCTGGCGCCTGCCGCTGACGGTGTGGGGCCTGGTCTTCACCTCGATCCTGAACCTGCTCTTCGTGCCCGTGGTGGCGGCGGCGCTGATCCTGTTGCTGGTGGACCGCACCTTCGGCTCGCAGTTCTTCGGCGCCAACGGCGGCAGCACGCCGCTGTTGTTCCAGCACCTCTTCTGGTTCTTCGGCCACCCGGAGGTCTACATCCTGATCCTGCCGGTGTGGGGCCTGATCAGCGACCTGATCGCGGTCTTCTCGCGCAAGCCGGCTTTCGGCTACAAGGCCACGGTCTGCTCGATGCTGGCGATCACGGCCATCAGCGGCATCGTCTGGGGCCACCACATGTACACGGCGGGCATCAGCCCGACGATGGGCAAGGTCTTCATGTCGCTGACGATGCTGGTCAGCATCCCGTCGGCGATCTTCTTCCTCAACTGGCTGGGCACGCTCTGGCGCGGCTCGATCCGCTACACGACCCCGATGCTCTTCTGTCTCGGCGTGGTGCTGGTCTTTTCGCTGGGCGGCCTGACGGGCATCTTCAACGCCGCCGAGATGCTCGACGTCTTCTTGCACGACACCTATTTCGTGGTCGGGCACTTTCACCTGACGATGGCCGCCTCGGTGCTGCTGGGCGCCTTCGCCGGCATCTACTTCTGGTACCCGAAGATGTTCGGCCGGCGCATGAACGAGACCCTGGGCAAGATCCACTTCGCCATCTCGATCACCACGATCCTCTACATCTTCATCATGATGATGATCCTGGGCGCGCACGGCATGATGCGGCGCCTGGCCGACAACAGCAACTACGCGTTCCTCAAGGGCCTGCAGCCGCAGGTCGCCAACATCAGCTGGGCCGTACTGGTCCTGGCCTGCGCGCAGCTGATCTTCGTCTTCAACTTCCTCTTCTCGCTCAAGGCCGGGCCGAAGGCCGGCGAGAACCCCTGGGAAGCCGCGACGCTCGAGTGGACCACGCCCTCGCCGCCGCCGCACGGCAACTTCGGCCCCGTTCTGCCGGAGGTCTACCGTGGCGCGCACGAGTACAGCGTGCCCGGCGCGGCCAACGACTGGGTGCCGCAGTCCCAGTCCGGCTAGCCGGGAACCCGAGACGGAATCTCCCTTCAACGGTTCGCGGCCGCCAAGCCTGAACCAGGGACAATTATCCGATTGCCTTTGCGCCTTGGCGTCTTGGCGTGAGATCCGATCCGGTTCCCGGCGCACGCAAGATGCGATCTATTTCCGCTGCATTCTCGCCGTCAATTCGCCATTCACTTTTCCTCCAATCCGCAATCCGAACTCCGCAATCCGCAATGGTACTGCGGTGCCTGTCCCGGGCCCCCGCCTATAGACACATCCATTGCAAGGGGCGCGGCCTTCCGCGGTGCGCTGCGCCGGACCTTCCGGTGCAACGCGCGGGGTCGTAAGCATGACTTGAACGCGCGTACGGATGGCCTCCGCTTTCCACGGCTTGCCGTTGCCCGCCGCGCCCCTCGCTCCGGACGCGAGGAACCCGGGACAGGCGGTACTGCTTGCTACAAGGCTCCGGCAAGCCGCGGCGCGTGAGGCCTCGTCGGCCCATCGAACGACATTCTGCCGCGGGTACATCAACTGCAAGGGGTCAGAGGCGAGGGGTGAGGGGCGAGAAACGGCATCCGCCTACGCTTCGCTTCGGCGCGACGAGCCGCCGCCTAACTCCCAACAACCCTTTGCCCAAAACCAGGCTCCGGCCCAGTAACAAGGAACCTGGGACTCGGGACCCGAAACCTTCTTTTTCCTGCACCTATTTGAACGACCACTGGTCGAAAAATTCCGTTCCGGAATCCTGTAACCCCATGACTATAAAGGAATAGAAAATTTCACTTTTGATTTTTATATGGCGGAACAAGATGGAAGTCTTATGTGCAGCAATCCTCCGATATGCGGGGCGCTCAGGACCGGTTGGCCCGGACGTTACCACGTCCGGGTCGCGGCGATGAAATCGCCGCGACAAGAAGACGCTCGGACGCCCCCCGTTCGCAACGGAGCGCTCCCGCGAAGCCGCTTGCGCGTAGCGCGGGTTGCCTGTACCACTGCTGGCTTGTCCAGCAGTGCGGTGAATGCGGCTCAAGTTTTTGGTCTCCGGTTTCCGGTGCAGGAAGCGCATACGCCCGGATGGCCCGGCCTGCAAACGGCCGGCTCTCCTTACCGCCCACCGCGGCGGCGCACGCGCCGCCGCGGTGGGCGGTAAGGAGGAGGCGCCCCCTCGCCATGTACGCAAGAAGAAGGTAGAATGCCGGGATAGGTTATCTTCTTGATCGTTAGGTAATTAGCCCCGCTATTGGGAAATAATTGGAGGGTCTTTCCTCCTTGGGAGACTTACGCTCAATCGGTCGCGGTATTGCGAGATCCTTGCTGGGGATCAAGGTAAAAGTTTCTAGGGATGAGGCGCTGGAAATAGCAAGAGAGAAGTGCTTGTCGTTGGTGCCTAGTTGCTGGGTACGTCCTGGGATTCTAGAAACGGTAAGATACTATATTGTCGATAGTGACACTTCTGGCGCGAGTAACTTTCAGTTCTATGTCGATGTACGGACCGGAGAAATAGTAAACATTTTGGGTAAAAGATAGCTGTTCCCCTGTAGTGATTCGGGAAGTGGCAACGATGCTTGAAGGCGAAATTGGTGAGACGACCCAAGGAATGAAAACGAAAGATAGCGACGATAAGTACGAGGAAGAGCCGCAACCAGCCCAAGACCCCAACCCTCTCCCGCCCCCAAGTAAGTAGCCCCCGGTCCCGCCTTCGCCTGTCGGCTACGGCGCGACGAGTCGGCGGGACAAGTCGGCGCGGCGGCGGACTTCTTAGAACGCCTAACAGAATGAACCGCGGCTGCGAGGGCCGGAATTCGACATCCAGCCAAGGCGCGAAGCCAAAGCCGTATCGAGGAGATACGGCGTGGCGGAGCAACGCAGGCTGGGTACCGAAGACCGGCCCTCCCGCAGGGCGGCGAAAGGCAGGTCGCTAAGTTCGCCGTGAATACTTTGATAAATCGACAGGATGGTGCCATGTATCCTGCACGCCGTTCCTTTGCCAAGGCTCCTCGCCGCGCATGCCGCGGGGCATTCTGTTAGGTGTTCTCAATCGAACCGGTCTCATCCTTGCGGGCGCGCCGATTGACAGCCCGGTGCGCCGCCGGTACGACGGTCTACGTTCTCGAAGCGACAATTCATTGCACCTTCGGCGCAATCCCACACCTTCCAACGGGAGAGGAAAACCTCCATGAGCGGCATCGGCATCGCGGTCGTCGGCGTCAAAGGAATGGGCAAGGGCCACATCGAGGCCATCAAGAAGGTGCCGGGCCTGGAACTACGCGGCGTCTGCGACGTGGTCGAAGCCGAGGCGAAGGCCGCCGGCGAAGCGTACAAAGTCGCCGCCTACACCGACCACGTGAAGATGCTCGAGGCCGACGAGAAGATCCGCGCCGTCGCCATCGCCACGCCGCACTGGTTCCACCCCAAGATCGCCATCGACTGCGCCAAGCGCAAGGTCCACGTGCTGACCGAGAAGCCCATGAGCGTCACCGTGGGCGACGCCGACAAAATGATCGCCGCCCACAAGAAGGCCAAGACCGTCCTGGCCGTCGTCTACCAGCACCGCTTCGCGCCGATGAACGCCCTGGCGCATAAGATGATCCGGGAAGGTCAGCTGGGCCGCATCCACCGCGTCCTGCTGATCGAGACCTGCTGCCGCTCCAACGCCTACTACGCCAGCGGTGCCTGGCGCGCGACCTGGCGCGGCGAAGGCGGCGGCGTGCTGCTGAACCAGGCGCCCCACGCGCTGGACATGCTGCAGTGGATCACGGGCCTGATGCCCAAGGAGATCTACGCGCTCAACGAGACCGCGATGCACAAGATCGAGGTCGAGGACCGCGCCAGCGCGCTGCTGCGCTACGCCGGCGGCGCCGTCGGCTATCTGCACGTCTCCACCACCGAGACGCCCAACCAGGGGCGCATCGAGATCTTCGGCGACAAGGGCCTGCTGGTGATCGAGGGCGACGGCTTGCGCTTCGCGAAACTCGACCAGCCCATGGCCGAGTTCATCGCCAAGACCGACAAGGTCTGGGGCCGCCCGCAGCACGAGTGGACCGACCTGACCCCCACGCTCGTGAAGCCCGAGAAGACGGGCCACGAGGCCGTCTTCGCCGACTTCGCCGAGGCCATTGCCAACAAGCGCCCGCCGCTGGTCACCGGCCCCGACGGCCGGAACTCCGTCGAGCTGGCCAACGCGATGATCCTCTCGTCGCAGACCGGCAAGCCCGTCAAGCTGCCCGTCGCTCGGGCGGCCTACGAACGCCTGATCAAGAAGCTGGTCGCCAAGAGCAAGAAGCGCGCCTGACCTCCGCGCGGGCATGCCGTTCTGGAGCCGCGACGGGGCATAATTTGCAGAATCGGGTCGCCCGGGGAATAGGTTAAACTCCAACCGCTTGGTTCGCTGCGTACGAGTAAACGGAGGCTGGCCATGCAGAGCGGATCTGCACGTCTCGCGTTGATGTGGATGGTCTCGGCGGCGCTTTCGCTGCCCTGTCTCGCTGTGGAAAAAAGCATGCTGATCAAGAATCTGGAGGCCGGCAGGAAACAAGTGGTGGTTGCCTATGGAACCAGCCTGACGGAGGGCGGGGCCTGGGTAGCACAGGTTGGACAGGCCTTGAACAAAAAATTTCCGGACCAGGCGACGGTGGTCAACAGCGGTGGGAGCGGGATGTACTCGAAGTGGGGCGTGGACAATCTGGAAGAGAAGGTCTTGAAGAAGGCTCCGGATGCCGTGTTCATCGAATTCGGCATCAACGACGCCGTGGCGCGTTTCAACTGTTCGGTCGACCAGGCGAAGGCGAATGTCGTGGATATGATCCGGCGTATTCGCAAGGCTCGGCCGCAGTGCGAGATCATTCTCATGACCATGACGCCTGGCAACAAGTATCCGCAGGGGCACACTTCGCACCGGCAGGACATCGAAGCCTACTACGAGATGTACCGGTCCGTGGCGAAGGACGAGAAACTCATGCTTATCGACCACTACCCGCAATGGCGAGCATTGCAGCAGAAGGATGAAAAGCAGTTCCTGAAATACGTTCCGGACACCATTCATCCGACGGCCGAAGGGTGTGCGCAGATCACAACCCCGGGCGTGCTCGCCGCCTTGGGGCTGCCGCCAGAAGGCGCTTCTTCGAAATAGCTTGCCTGCGACTTGGCATTGTCCGTCGCGCCGTGCCAGCCGTTTTCGGCTCGCGACTGGATGCACGCCGCCAGCGGATATGTTCAACGTCTAGGAAAGTGGGACAGAAGTAGGAAGAGAGGCGGGTGTCGAATCCGGAAGGGCGTAGCCCTGAAGG
>JAKLKQ010000071.1 GCA_023150555.1 Planctomycetota bacterium | reverse complement strand
TGACGATGATCAGGCCTGGTCCGTTGAGCGCCAGCAGGCGGTTGATGGCGCGCTGGCGGCCAGGCGATTCCTGCGGTGGATTCGGAACGAACATCCGGTCGCCGTGCGTACGCGGTTGCGAAGCGTCATCTTCGCTGGTGGCCTCGGCTTCAAGTGCGCCCTTCGCGGTGCCTGGCGCGCCCGGCACCTGCGGGCCCACGGGTATGCCGGCGAGCACCGGGGCGTTGCGGACGCTCGTGCGGGGTTCTTCCTTGGGCAGATCCTTGAAGCGCGGATCGGAACTTAGAATGATCTCGAACTCGCCGCCGTCTTTTGTCTCGGCGGCGGGTTTTTGCTCGTCTTTTGCCGGATTGTCCGCATCGCCGCCGAAGGCGGCTGGCAACGCGAGCGCGGCGGCGGCGAAGAGCAGGGTCGAGTGCGGGGCAGTCATGGCGATTCTCCGGTCTTCCGCATTAATAGACCCGCGCGAAGGGCCTTTATTCCCAAGATTTCCGCGCGCCTCCTTTAATAAGGATGGTTCCTCCGGGACCGGTCTTAGGCTCAAAGCCGGCGATTCGCCTACTTGGAAGTCCTTCGCTGCGAATTCGTTGCGGCTTCCAGGACGCGCCGGATGGCGGCCGCGAGGTCGTCGAGGCGGAAGGGCTTTTGAATCAGCTCGCTGGCGCCGGCGCCGAGCATCTCCTGGACCTCGGCACTTTGGCTGTAGCCTGAGACCAGCAGCACCGGTGCGCGCGGCAAGCGCTTGCGCAGTTCGGCGAGCAGGCCCGGCCCGCTGAGCCCCGGCATGATCACGTCGAGGATCACCACGTCGGGCAGGAAGTGTTCGCGGTCGAGCACGCGCAGGGACTCGGCGCCGTCCTGCGCGGTGCGGACCTTGTAGCCCAGCGCCGCTAGCAGCTGGCCGCTGGTGTCGCGGATAATCTCCTCGTCGTCGATCAACAGCACGCGTTCCGAGCCGCCGAAGGGCACGGCTTCCAGCAGCGACGACGACGCCGCGGCGGGCTGCGCCGAACGCGGCGGCGGATGCATCGCGGCGCTGCGCCCGCTCGCCAGGGCCATCTCGGCGGGTTCGGCGCCGGGAAGGCGGATGTTGAAGCGGCTGCCCGTGCCCGGCTCGCTGTCCACCTCGATAACGCCGAGGTGGCTGCGCACGATGCCGAAGACGACGGACAGGCCCAGGCCGGTACCTTTGCCCTTTTCCTTGGTGGTGAAGAACGGCTCGAAGATGCGATCGCGCACTTCCTGCGTCATGCCCGTGCCCGTGTCGGAGACTTCGATCAGCACGTCGCGCGTGCCGTTTTCCCGGCGGCCGGAGTGCGGGTCGGCGGCGGTGGCGCTGAGCGTCAGGAAGCCGCCGTTGGGCATGGCGTCGCGCGCATTGACGCAGAGGTTCAGGAGCACCTGCTGGAGCTGCGTCGGGTCGCCGAGCACCCGTGGCAGGCCGGGATCCACGTGCACGCGGACGTCGATCTCGCGCGGCAGCGAGCCGCCCAGCAACTCGGCGGTTTCCAGCAGCAGGGTGCCGACGTCCACCGCCATCGGCTGAATGACGGACTTGCGCGCGAAAGCCAGCAGCTTGCCGGTCAGGTCCGTGCCGCGGTGCGCCGCGCCTTCCATCTTGGCGAGGATGTTCTGCAGCGGATGGTCGGCGCCGAGCTGGGCGCGGGCGAGGGCGATCTGACCCAGGATGCCGCCGAGCAGGTTGTTGAAGTCGTGGGCGAGGCCCCCTGCCAGCGCGCCGACGGATTCCATCTTCTGCGCCTGCAACAGCTGGGCCTCGAGGTTCAACTGCTCGGTGACGTCGATGCCCATGCCGACCAGGCCCTGGATGCGGCCGTCGGGTCCGCGTAGCGGCTCGCTGCTCCAGCGCACCTTCAGGCGGCGGCCTTCGCGGTCCTGGATGGTGGCGGTCACGTTCTGGAGACGTTCGCCGCGGTCCAGGGCCTCGCGGATCATGGTCCGGTAGGATTCGCGCTCCTCGGCAGAGGGCAGCAGCAGGTCGAAGACATCGCGGCCCAGGACTTCGTCGCGTCGCCATCCGATGCGGTGTTCAGCCGTGGCGTTCATGCTCACTACGCGGCCTTCGGTATTCACCCCGATCACCAGCGCCGGAACGCCGTCGAGGATCTCCTGCAGGCGCGCCTCGCTGGCCTTCAACGCCTGGCCCAGTTCGCCGCGTTCGACGGCCGCCGCCGCCAGGCGCGCGACGGCGCGCAGCCGCTGCAGATCGCGCGGCTCGTAGCGCCGCTTTTGCCGGTCGAAGATGCACAGCGTGCCGACGGGCCCGGCGCTGGCCTGCATGGGCATGGCGACGCCCGAATTCATGATGGCGAGGATTTCGCGCAGCATGGGGCTGACGCGTTCGTCGCTATAGGCGTCCTCAACGACCACCGGCTGCTGTTTGGAGAAGGCCAGGGTTGTGACGCCGCGCAGATGCAGCGGAACGCGCAGGCCGCGGAGTTTCTCCGCAAGCTCGCCCGAGACGCCGTGGCCCACCAGTTCTTTGCCGGAAGGATCGACCAGCAGGAAGCCGGCGCCCGCCACGCCGAAGTGCCGGCGCACGATGTCGGCGATGCGCTGCAGCGACGTCTCCAGCACCGGCGTTTCGACCAGCACGCGGGCGATCTCGTTCAGCAGCACCAACTCGTCGGCGCGGGTCTGCAGTTCCTCGTACAGTCGCGCGCGTTCCAATGCTACGGCCGCCAGGCCGGCCACCTGCTCCAGGCGCCGGACCTCCTCGGGCGCGAACGGCCGCGGGGCGCGGTTCATTGCGAAGAGCACCCCGAAGCGCGTGCGTGCCCCGCCCAGCGGCACAGCTACGGCCGATCCGGAATCGAAGCGCCGGTTGTAGGTCTGATTGCAGCGCGGGTCGTTGGCCATGTCTTCGCTGACCAGCGTCTGCCCTTGCTTGAAACACGTCGCCAGAAGCGAGGTGCCGTCGAGTGGGATGACCAATCCCGCTGCTTCGGGGTTTGGTGTATTGGTCACGCGCATGATTAATTGATTCGTGCCCGGTTCGTGTTCCATCACGCCCGCAAATTCGCACGGGAAGATCTTGGCCGCGTTCTGCACCAGGCGGTCCAGCGTTTCGGTGGTGCGCATGGGCTCGGACAGCGCCCGGCCAATCTGCCCGAAGAGCGCCAGTTCCGTCGCCTGGTGCCGCGTCTCCTCCAGCAGCCCGATGCGCCGCAGGCCGGCAGCTGCCTGCCGCGCGAGTTCTTCGGCGAGGCCGGTCTCCTCAGGTCCCACCGAGCGCCCGGGCGGAAAGGCCGTCGCCAGGACACCTTCGCAGGGAAGCCGCCCGAAGACGATAGGCGCGACGAAGGCCGTCTGCGCGATCCAGTCCGGAAACAGCGGCGTGGCCACCGGCGCTTCCGGTCGGATGCCCGCCGAGAGGCTCGATGTGTCCCGCGCACAGCTGGCCATC
Source organism: Planctomycetota bacterium (assembly GCA_023150555.1). Taxonomy (GTDB): domain Bacteria; phylum Planctomycetota; class SZUA-567; order H5-PLA8; family H5-PLA8; genus JAKLKQ01. The sequence continues at coordinate 26,001 of JAKLKQ010000071.1, read as the reverse complement.
AGGAAGGGCGCGGAAAGCGGACAGTCGGCGCCCAGCCGAGGGTGCACGCCTTCGGGCGTGGATTCCTCGGCGACGATCTCGAGGTACGGTTCACGGCCGGGCGGCCGCACGATGCGCCCGATGGCCATGGTCTCGGCGCCCAGCATGCGGCGGCCTTCGGAGGCGACGCGACGCAGGAGCTGAAGCGCGTCGGTCTCCGTGGCCACGTCCTGCGAGAGTTGGTAAAGGTGGCCCAGTACGCCCGCGCGGCGCCGTGTCACGGCGTGGACCTCGGCGCGTTCCAACGCGGCGCCGACGGCCCGCCCGATGATGTCGTACAGGTCACGCTCGTCGCTGGATGGCCGGTGATGCCGTGCGAGAGCGATCTCGATGACGCCCATCACGCTGCGTTCGCCGGATACCGGAACGCCGATCACCGTCTGCGCGCCGCGCGCGTCCAGTTTCGCCTGGATCGCACCGTCGCCTTCGCCGCTGTCCCCGCGCACGGCGACGAAGGAGGCGCCCTCGGTCAGGGCCTCGTGCAGCAGCGATTGCCCGGCGGCGAGGTGCTCGGGGCCTTCTTCGGGCAGCGGCTTGTCGCCCTGGGAAAAGGTGCTGACGCGCTGGAGGGCCTCGGGATCCACCTCATCGCGCAGGTACACGGCCACCACGCCGGGTTCGACCGAATGCGCCAGGCGCTGCGCGACGTTGCGCACCACGGCCTGCGCGTCGAGGCTCTGCGCGACGGCTTCCGTCGCCGCTTGCAGAGTCAGCAACTGCAGGCGCAGCCGCCGCTGTTCGCTCGTCCATCCCGAAATCTCGACGTTCAGCCGTTCGATGTAGCGCCTGCGCAGCAGCAACGCGATGGCCACCACGAAGCCGAGCAGGCCCAACAACGAAATGATGATGAAGGTCTCTTCGCGGTTCTCCGCGCGCTGTGTTTCGATCAGTCTTTCGCGAAGCACCGGATCGTTCAGGTTGCGGATGGATTCGTTGATCTCGACATCGGCCTCAACCAGCCACACGCAGTAGAAGACCACAACCGCCAGGCCAGCGCAGATCGTCGCCGCCACCTGCCGGCGGAAGCTGGGTCCGGCTGGCGCCCGGTTCAGGTGGCGGGCCTTCCAATGGTGCACGGCGTGGTGGGCAAGCAAGGCCAGCGGCCAGGCCAGCAGCACGCCCTCGAGCAAATGCCCCAGCCACCAGCCTTCCCAGGTCGCGAGCCCTTCCCGCGGACTCATGGGCGTCTCGCTGGCGCTGCATGCCAGCACAACGAAGAGGGTGCCGAAAGAACCGGTGATGGATGCGAAGAACAGGGAGCCGGCGAACCCGATCGCGTTGCGAAGGGAACGCAGGCGCGGATCGATCGAGAAACCAGACAGGAAGAGGGCGAAGACGCCAGCGCCCAATGCGTCGGTGACCCCGATGGCGAACGACCATGCGCCCATGTCGTGCTGCAGCGAAAAGAAGGTCGCGCAGACGGCCAGGATCACCGCGCCGTACGCCCAGCCCGCCCACAGCACCCATAGAAGGCCGATCAGCCAGGGCGGATAGATACCCATCCGCCAGCCGAACAGTTCGAAATTGAACCAGCTGTTGTTGACCGAATATTGCCCCAGGACCAGGGCCAGGACGAGCGATCCGGTCCAGGCTAGGGCTACGAACCGGACGGAGGGCGCGTTCAGCGCGCTTCCCCGCCAGGGGGGCCAGGGTAGGGGGTTGGGCCCCGTCCGGCTCAGGTTTTCGTGCTCCTTCGGAGGCATCGGGTCCGGATCCCCGCGAAAACCCCAGCATATCAGGTCGGAGGCTGGTGCACATCTTTCGATCAGCCGTGCTTGCCAGGGCCCGCGCCCCTCGCATAATGGCGCCATGGCTTCCACCACGGAAAAGGGCAAGGGCGGCGACGCCTCCGATACGCCCATGATGCGGCAGTACCATGCCGCCAAGGAGCGCTTTCCCAAGCACCTCCTCTTTTTCCGCATGGGCGACTTTTTCGAACTCTTCTTCGAGGACGCCAAGATCGCGGCGCGGGCCTTGGGCCTGACGCTCACCGCCCGCAGCAAGGGGCCCGAAGCCATCGCCATGGCCGGTGTGCCCGCGCATTCGGTCGAGCAGTACCTCGCGCGGCTGCTGCGGCAGGGCTTCAGCGTCGCGATCTGCGACCAGACCGAGGACGCCAGCCAAGCCAAGGGCTTGGTCAACCGCGACATCACCCGCGTCGTCACGCCCGGCACCGTCGTCGAAGAAGGATTGCTAGACGCGCGAAAGCCCAACCGCCTGGTCGCGGTGCTGCCTGTGCCGGATTCCGAGAACGGGACCGACGGCGAGAACGGAGCCTACCGCTACGGCCTGGCCGCGGTGGACCTGGCCGCCGGTTCGATTCACGTGCAGGAACTGGCCGACCGTGCCGCGCTGGCCAGCGAACTCGCCCGCCTGGCGCCCAGCGAATGCCTGCTGCCCGAGCCGCCGCCGCTGCCCCCGGGTGCGCGCCGTGTCTCGCCGATGCCGCCGGCCAGCCGCGGGGCTTTTGCGCTCTCGGAGTTGAAGGAAGCCGCCTTTGCACCGCGCGAAGCCCACGGACGTCTGGTCGACCGCTTTGGGCGCAGCAAGGCCGAGGCGGCCGAGGTCAAGAAGCTGATCAAGGAATTGCCGCTGGGCGCCGCCGCCGCAGGCGCGCTGGTCGGCTACCTGGGCGAGACCCATCCGGGCGGCATCGCGCACCTTCAGCCGCCGCGCGGCTTCGACCCCGACGCGCACCTGATCCTCGACGAGACGGCCATCCGCAGCCTTGAACTGGTCGAGACGATTCGCGACCGCGCGTTCGAAGGTTCGCTGCTGTGGGCCATCGACCGCACGCGCACGGGTGCCGGCGCGCGCCGCCTGCGCGAATGGGTGCTGCGCCCCTTGCGCAACTTAGACGATCTGCGTGCGCGCCAAGAGGCCGTGCACACGCTGGTCATCGATCCGACTCTGCGCGAACACCTGCGCGAGGAATTGAAGGAGCTCAGCGACCTCGAGCGCATCTCCGGGCGCCTGGGCACGCTGCGCGCCACGCCGCGCGACCTTGTGGGCCTCAAGAGCTCGCTGCGGAAGCTGCCGTCCTTCGAGTCGGCCCTCGAGGGCCTCAAGAATTCCGTCTTCGCCGCGGTGCGCGCCCGCATCGGCGGGCTGGGCCCTGTCGCCGACCGCATCGAGGCCACGCTCGAGGACGACTGCCCCATCAACGTCTCCGACGGCGGGCTGATTCGCAAGGGCGTGGACAAGGAACTCGACCGCCTGCGCGGCATCGCGCACGGCGGCAAGGAATGGATCGCACGGTTCCAGGCCGAGGAAGCGGAGAAGAGCGGTATTCCGAACCTGAAGATCGGCTACAACCGCGTCTTCGGCTACTACCTCGAAGTCAGCAAGGGCAACCTGCACCTCGTACCGAAGCATTTCGAGCGCCGCCAGACGCTCACCAATGCCGAACGCTTCATCACGCCTGAATTAAAGGAGCGCGAGGCCGAGGTCCTGGGCGCGGAAGACAAGATCCGCCTGCTCGAGGGCAAGCTCTTTCACGAACTGCGCGACGAGGTCGCGCAGTCGGCCGGCGGGCTGCGCGAAGCCGGCGTCGCGCTGAGCGAACTCGATGCGCTCTGCTCGTTGGCCGAAGTCGCCGCGCGCCGCGGGCACGTGCGCCCGGTGCTCTCCAGCGGCGGCAAGCTGAGCTTCACGCAGATGCGCCATCCGGTGCTGGAGGAGACGCTGCCTAAGGGCGAGGTCGTTGCCAACGATCTCGAACTGCGTGGCTCCGGTGGCAAGGGCGGCAAGGGTGAGGCTCCGCAGGTCCTGCTGCTGACCGGCCCCAACATGGCCGGCAAGTCGACGTACATACGCTGTGCGGCGTTGTGCACGATCCTCGCGCAGATGGGGGCCTTCGTGCCCGCCGAGAAGGCCGAGGTGGGTCTGGCCGACCGCATCTTCACGCGCGTAGGCGCCGCCGACGACCTGTACGGCGGGCGCAGCACGTTCATGGTCGAAATGGCCGAAGTCGCTGAGATCGTCGCCGGCGCCAGCGACCGCTCCCTGGTGGTGCTCGACGAGGTCGGCCGCGGCACCAGCACCTACGACGGCATCAGCCTGGCGTGGGCGCTGGTCGAGCACCTGCACGAAGGGCCGTCCAAGCCGCGAACGCTCTTCGCCACACATTACCATGAACTCTGCACGTTGGAGGAAGAACTCCCGCGCGTCGCCAACGCCAACGCGGTCGTCAAGGAATGGCAGGGCGAGATCAGCTTCCTCTTCCGCATCGTGCCCGGGCCCAGCGAACGCAGCTTCGGGATCCACGTCGCACGCCTGGCCGGGTTGCCGAAGACCGTCATCGAACGCGCCACCGCGATCCTGAACGAACTCGAAGCCGAGGCTATAGAGCGTCTGCAACACCTGACCGGCGACGGCGGCAGCCTGCTCGCCTCCGGCGACGCGCCGAAGAAGCCTAAGCGGCGGCGTCTGAAGCCGACGCGCGAGGACGGCCAGCTGCTGCTCTTCGAGCCCACGCCCGAGCAGATCGATCCGAAAGTGAAGGAGCTGCTCGACGCCCTGCGCGGCGCCGACCCCAACGCGCTGTCGCCGATGGAAGCACTGCAGAAACTCGCCGAGCTGGTCAAGAAGGCGAAGGGTTGAAGACTTCTATTTAAGGAAGGTCAGCGCAGCCACTAGACAAATCGCCGATAGCATGAATAGTACAAAGGCGGCAAGATATTGATACATGAACACTTCGATGCCACGAACCCAGGCGCTCCAACTGTTTTCAGGGTCTTCGATGCTGAATTGAATGATGGTGAAGGTCCAGCCGGATGCCGCGGGTTTTAAGGCCAGGATCAGCATCCAGATCCAGGCGATAACATCGTCGACCTCCAGATCGGCGTGGGTGGACACCTCAGCGAAGAACTGCGACAGAATCCAAAGCCAAGGCAATAGTCCCGCAGAGCCGCCGTATATATCGTAATTCGATACCGGAAGGTGCCACCACTTGCCTTGAGTCGCCGCCAGGGTCCACGCAAAAGGAAATACACGGTAAGGAAGACGAGGATCGCGTGGCTTGCAATCAGGAGGAGGAGTCCAGTCATTTCGCCCCTCAATTTAGGTACTACAGCGCTTCATCCACTCGCCGGCGCCAGGCGCCGATCCAGGAAGACGTCCATCCGTTCGATAGGGACGCTGGAACCGAGCACAGCATCATGCGATAGACCCAGCCGCGCGTGACCTTGCTGGGCCTCGCGGGATCCAGCCACGCGTCGTTGCGCGCCAGCTTCGCCAGCGTGCCGAGTCCGATCAGGATCGGCCACAGCACCGCCAGCCGCAGTCGCACGCAGCGCCGGGGGATCGCGAGCATGTAGTCGCGCGCGGCGTCGAAGTAGATCAGCGCCTGGCGCAGCCGAACGGCAAGCACCGGCCGGGCTTTCGCGCCTGCGGAAGCTTCGAGCAGGGTATCCGGCAGCAGGCCCTGCTGCTGAAGTTCGTTGGCCGGCAGGTAGCAGCGCCCGATGCGCAGGTCCTTCGGGACGTCGCGCAGGACATTGGTCAACTGCAGCGCCTTGCCGAAGCGCACGCCCGTTTCGGATACCCTCTCGATGTCCCAATGCTTCAGCGCCGGCGTGTGTGCGGCGAGCATGCGCGTCCAGAACTCGCCGACGCACCCGGCAACGTAGTAGGTGTAGGTGTCGAGTTCGTCCGGCGTCTTGAGTGCAGCGACACGGCCGCTGTCCTCCGCTGGAAAGGTGCGCAGGTCCATCTCCATGCCGCGCGTCAGCGTCACGACGACGTCGCGGACCTTCGCGCGGTCGTCCGGGGGCAGCGCTTCGAGCAACGCGAAGGCTTGCGGCAGCGACTGCAGCAGCACCCGCTCGTCGGGGATCGCCTGCTTCTCGGTCAACGCGGCCTCGATAGCGCGCAACGCTCCTGCAGAGGCCGGTCCCTCGATCTGCTTGCGGAAACTCAGCAGGTGTTCCAGCCGGTTCAGCGGTGGCAGCAGGCGCGTGTCGGCGACGGTGTCGGCAGCGCGGGCGAGCAGGTAGGCCAGGCCCACGGGCTCGCGCAGCGGCGCGGGGAGCACGCGCAGCGTCAGGTAGAAGGCGCGCGAGACGCCGCGCAGCAGGCCCGTCAGCAGGCGGCGGCGCTCGTCCGGAGAGACGTCCGGCAGGCGGTCGTCCTCCGATGGCGTGCGGTCGGGCTTGGGGTCGTCAGGCACGCCCGGATTCTCGCGGCAATGCGGCGCTTTTCCAGTGCGCGAAACGGGACGGCACTCAGCGTGAAGCTAATATCCGTTTTCGAATTTCTCCGGATCGGATAGCATCGTACCGTCAATAAAGTATCAATGGAGCCCCGGCATGCTGGCGCGCATCCAGAAGATTCCCAATCCCGCCGAGGCCTCCTTCATCTACCGGCGCAAGGCCGATCCGCGCTTCCGGTTCAACTGGCATTTCCATCCCGAGTATGAGCTGACGTGGATCCAGAGCGGGCGGGGGAAGCGTTTCGTCGGCGACCACATTGGCGACTACCGGGCCGGTGATTTGGTCCTGCTGGGTCCGAACCTTCCGCACACCTGGTGCAGCGAGCCGGACGCGCGTCCGAGAAAGAGCGCGCACCGCGCGGTGGTGGTTCAGTTCCGGGAAGATTTCCTGGGCGATGCATTCTTCGCGCGGCCGGAACTCAAGGACATTCGGCGGCTGCTGGAGCGCAGTGCGCAGGGGCTTGCCTTTGGCGGACGTGCTCAGGCTCAGGCCACCCCGAAACTCGAGGCGATGGCGCGCCGCAGTGGTTTGGCGCGCCTCTTGCTGCTTCTGGAGGCGCTTGAAGGTCTCGCCTCCGCAGGCGTACGCCGCGTGCAGGTGCTCTCGAGCCGTCAGTTCGCCCCGGCCCTCCGGCGCCACGACGAGCATCGCATCGACCGCGTCTGCCGCTTTATCAACGAGCGCTTCCGCGAGGACATCGCGCAGCCGCAGGCCGCGGCGCAGGTGCACCTCAGCCTACCGGCCTTCAGCCGCTTCTTTAAGCGCGCGACGGGCAAGACCTTCACCGACTACGTCAACGAGTTGCGCGTCGGATGGGCCAGTTGCCAGCTGATCGAGACGGATCGAAGCGTCGCCGAGATCGCTTTCGCAGCCGGGTTCAATAACCTCTCGAACTTCAATCGCCGCTTTCTGGAGCGCAAGGGCCTGAGCCCCAGCCGTTTCCGCAGGCAGCACGCCAGGAGCGGCGCATGAGCGGAAAGACGATGACTGAACTAAGCCGCGCGGCGGCGAACCTTTACCTCTTCGTGCTCGGCGCTGCTGGGCTGGGCGGGCAGACGGCCTGGGCGCGCATCGCATCGGCAGGGGTCGGCGGAACGGCGGCGTCCTCGGCGATTGTGCTGGCCGCGGCGATGGCCGGCCTAGCATTGGGTGCGTTCCTCTCCTCGCGTTGGGCCAAAGCGGAGAGGGTACGCTTTGCCTTGGTTCTTTCCACATCGCTCTGTGCCGCCTTCCTGGCCGCCGTTCCTTCGGCGCTTGGGGCCGTAGCTTCCGCTTTCGCGGGCTCGCTGGTCTCTCGGCAGGTGGCGGCGGGCGTGATCCTCGTCCTGGCGCATCTGCCCTTCGGCGCTGCCTACCCCCTGGTCCTGGCTTGGCGTGGTGCCGCAGACAGAGGCCTTGCAACGGGCGGCGGCGAGTTGTACGGCGCGTTCGCGGCCGGAGCGGCGGCCGGCGCGTTCGTCATGGGCGAGGGCCTCGCGCCGGTCATGGGGCTCGACACGGCCAGTCTGCTGCTGGGCTTGCCCGTGTTTGCCTCGCTTGCGCTGCTGCGTGGAGCGGCAGCAACTCCCGATGCGTCGACTACAGCGCAGGATGCGGCGCCAGTGGACGAAAGCGAGCCTGTTTCGCGCGTGCTTCTTTACGTTGCGGCGTTGGCGCTCGGCGCGTTGGGCTTGGCGACCGAGGCCGTCTGGATGCGCATTTACGGATTCCATTGGCAAGCCAGCACGCGGACGTATGCCCTGGTCGCCGGCGCGTACGTCGCGGGGCTCGCTGCGGGCAGCCTCTGGGCCACGCGCCTTCCTGCGCGCGCGCTCGGCTCGCGGTGGGGCCTCGTCGTGGCGGTTTGGTGTGCGTGCGTGATGGTGCTCGCGACGACACACGCAGGCGTCGCGTTGACCGGTCTGAACCAGGTGTACGAACGGGTGCTTTCGGCGCTGCTCTTGGCGGGCGCGCCCGCGACCTGTTTCGGAGCGGCCTACGTTCTCCTGCTGGGGCGGTTCGAACGTTCCGGCGCGGGCGCGCGTGAAGTGGCCTTGCTCTGGGGCTTGAACAATCTGGGTTCGGCGCTGGGTCCTCTGGCCTTGTGGTGGGCCTTGAGCAGCGGCTTCGCTCCGGTTTTCGTCCTGGTCGCCATCGGAGCGGGTTATGCGGCGTTGGCGCTGTCCTCCGTGCGTTTTCGCGCGGCGCAGGTGCTGGCGGCGTTGGCGTTGTTCGCCGGAGCCGCGGTCGGCGGGCAGTACTGGGCTTCGAAGTCGGAGAGCGAGTCCGTGCTTCCGGCCGCGCTGCGTGCCGACGCGCCGGACTTCGGCGCCTACGTGCTGCCGTACGAACGCCAGGATGCCGAAGCCACCGTCTCCGTCACGCGGCAGACCGACAGTGGCATCGAGACGCTGTGGGTCAACGGGCAGATCCAGGGCGACTCCAGCCTGCTGGGCATGGCCTTGCAGCGGCGCCTGGGGACTCTTCCGGTCGAATTGCTGGGGCGCGGCCCGCGGCGCGTACTGGTGATTGGGCTGGGCACCGGCGTCACGGCGAACGCGCTGGCATCGGCGGGCACCGAGCAGGCCGAGATAGTGGAAGTCGCGGAACTCAGTGCGGGCGTCATCGAGGCCGCACGCACGGAATTGGACGAGATAAACGGAGGACTGGCGCGCCGTTCCAACGTCCGGCTGCGCCATGCCGACGGGCGAACGGTGCTTCTGGATGCGCCGGCGCCGTACGACCTCATCGTCGCCGACATGGTCTTTCCCAACGTGCCGGGCGCGGGCAACCTGTTCAGCCGCGAGTTCTATGCGCTGGCTCGGCATCGCATCGGCGACGACGGCGTCTTCGTTCACTGGTTGCCGTGCTTCCAATTGGCACGTGCGGACGTGGCGTCCACGGCCGCGGCCTTTCTGGAGGCCTTCCCCGACGGCAGCGCGTGGATCGGTTTCTTGGGCCCGCGCAAACTGGTGCTCGGATTGGCGGGCGGAAAGATTGCAGCTGCGATTCCAAAGGAGTCGGGCGCTTACCTGGCGCTGGACGCGTCCGGACTTCGCGCGCTGGTAGGCGATGCGCAAGCGCTGCGCGACGCCGATCCTCGCCTGGAGTATCGCAGCCTGCCGATCGAAGACGATCGGTACGGCACGGAGAACTTCGCGGCGCTGATGCCGCTGCTGCGCAAGGTGCCCGCACCTGCATGGTTTGCGGGCGGCAAGTCCGATGGCGACTGGGCGCTGACGCGCGAGGCTTGGGCAGCCTTCGGCGATGCCCGCGTGGCCGCCGCGGAAGCCGACGCCGCGGTGATGGGCACGCCAGCCAAGGGCGAGGCGCTGGTGCGCGAGGCGCGCGGCTACTCGAAGGCGCTCTCGGCCTGTCCCAGCGTGGAAGACGCTAAGCTGCTGCTCGACGAGATGATCCTGCGCGAGCGCCTGAACGACGCGCTAGAGGCGCGGGCGGCAGGGAAGGCCACCGCGGAACGGTACGCGCTCCTGCAGGCGGCTGCCGATCCCCTGCGCATCGAGGGCACCATGCGCCTGGCGGAGGTGCTCGCGGAACCCGGGAATTTTAAGGAGGCGGTGATCGTCCTGGAGCAGGCGGCCCGAAAGCGCCCGCGATCGGCGGACGTGCAGATGAAGATCGCCATGGCGGCGTACAACCTGCGCGACCTGAAGCGGGCGCGGGCGGCCTTCGAGAAGGCCAAGGCCCTGCGGCCCGACCGCCCGCCCCTGTACGCCGATTACGAAGCCAAGCTGGACCTCAAGGCGCCGTCTACTTCGCCAGCACCTTGATCAGCTCCGCGACGGCCGCGTGCGTCGGCTGCGGCACGTAGCCGGCCGGCGCCGCGTCGCCCCAGGCCGCGCGTACCGCGGGCAGGTTCAGGACGCGGTTCTTTCCGTCGCGCAGATCTTCCGAGAACAGGCGCACCTTGGCAGCAACCAGCGCGCGCGCCACGTCGCCGGCATCGGCGACGCGCAGCAGGCCAGGCGTGACGGCATCCATGCACATATAGTAATGCCGGTCGTCGAGCACCGAGGCATAGCTGGCCAGGCCGCCGCGCGCGAGAACGGCCTGCACCGCAACGGTCTTGCCGTTTGCTTCAACGGGGTACAGCGCCGCGAGCATGGCGCTCCACGGGCCGGCGGGCTCGACGTTGCGCCGCGGCGTGGGCGAGGCCTGCCGGAAGCCGGTCTCTTCGAAAAGCAGCGTCTGCCCGTCGGCCGCGTTGGGCTCGCTGAAACTCTCGCCCCACAGCGCAATCCGCGCCGTGTCGATGCCGGGCTGCGCGGCCAGGAACGCCAGAGCGGTTCGCACATCCTTCAATTGCCGCGCCGGCAGGCTGTCGTTGAGCTGCCAGAGGCCGACGGCGGCGGTGGCCGCGTCGCTTTCGGGGAAGCGGTTGGGGCCGGCGGAGGTCTCGCCGGTGCCGCGCACGTCCAACAGCGCGACGGCCACGCCGGCCTTCAGCAGGGCCTCGATATCCGGCGTCCGCTCCGCCAGGAAGCGCGCCTTGCCGGCCTGCGCCACGCCGAGGACCAGCGATAAAGGAGGCGCCTTGATGCCTTCCGGAAGCTTTCGCGTAAGGACCCACAGTGCCAGGCCCAGGTCGCCGCCTTCCATTGCTTCGGCAGGCAGCCAGTAGCTGGCCACCGAGGCGCCGCGCCAGGCGCCCTGCGCCGCCGGCTTCGCGTCCTTCGCCGGCGTGGGGCTCGTGTCGCCGAAGAGCTTGTCCAGGTCCGCGCGGAGCTTGGCCGGATCGTCCTGGCGGCGCTGCCGCGCTTCCTTCAGCGCGGCGCGGGCGAGTTCGGAGGCAAGCTCGTGGGGTTCGCGCAAGTCGCCCTTCTGGCGCAGGCGCGCAAGGTAGGCTCGGCCCTTCGGCTTGTCGAAACATTCCACGTCGTCGTTGCTGATCTTGAACGCGAACTCGGCTTCGCGGGTCTCGGGCAGCTTGACCTTCCACCACCCGCTGAGGATCTTGTACATGGGCAGGCGGTGAATGTAGTTAAAGTGCGTCGCGTGCGTGTCCTCGCCGCCGTGCAAGTAGCTGAGGTGATCCTTCGCGCCGAACCATTCGTAGACCTTTTCGTAGCGCGCCTGGGCCTCGACACAGGTATCGCGCCATTCGAACTCGTGCGCCTGAATGAAGTATCGCGGCGCGACCAGTGCGTTGACGTTAAACATCGTGAAGCCGCCTTCGGCCGCGCCCGTGTAGCTGCGCAGCGGGTCGTACCAAGCGCCCATGGGCTTGATGTACGAGAAATTGAACGGAATCGAGACGCCGATGCGATCGTCCAGTGCCGCCGCCAGCGCGCTGACGTCGCCGCCGCCGGCTACACCGCCCACGATGCCGATGCGTTCGGGATCGACGTCGCCGCGCTTGAGCAGGTAATCCACGGCGCGGGAGATGTCGAAAGCCGTCCAGCCGGCCAGTTCCTCGCCGGCCAGGGTCAACTGGGTGCCGGTCAGGTTGCGCTGGTAGTTCTTGTGCTCCCAGCGCGCGGTGGTGCAGCGTTCGCCCGAGCCGACGGACTCGGTGGCCAACGCGATGCAGCCGGCGCGCGCGATGTTTGCGCCGGTGAGGTACAGGTCGAGGCTGTTCCGCGGCGTATGATGCGCGGGAATCATGATCAGCGCGGGGCGCTTGGCGTTCTTGTCCTGCTCCTGGGGCACGTACAGGGTCGCGGGCACGGGCACGCCAGGGCGCGACTCGAAGATCAGCCCCTGCACCTTGAAACCGTCCTGCGGGTACTCGTAGACGATCTCGCTGTTGAGATCCAGGCGCTTGGGCATCTTCCCGTCGCTGCTGGGGAACATGGCCTTGAAGAGGTTCTCGCGAATCTTCGCAGCGAACTTCTTCCAGCCTTCCACGTCCTGGATTTTCGAGAATTCGTCTTCCCAAACCTGGTACTTCGATTTCGCGCGGCCTTCCACCCAGCGCAGGACCTGCGTGGACGCGCTGAGTTGCTCGCGGCGCTTGGCATCCAGCGCCGGGGCCGGAAGATCGGCCTTCGCGGACTCGGAGGGCTCAACGGGTTCGCGCGAGGGCTCCACGGCGGTCATTGCGGCGAAGCGCAGCGGGCAGTGCGCGTTGGCACTGCGCGTTACGGCGAGGACGCTGTACTGCGGCGCCTGGCCCAGATCCTTGCGGGCGGGGCGGTTGCGCGAGATCTGCACGCGCCAAGGGTAGACGGCCGGATGCAGGGCCGGCGACGCGCCGACGGCGTTCTGCACGGCGGCGAAAGGAATCGTAATCCACGCGACCCAGGACTTGTCCTTGGTCTTGGCTTCGGCGCGGATGCCTTCGGGCACCTGCTTTAACGCGCTGACACGGCGTCCGCCGGTCCGGCCGAGCGCGGAGCTCATTTTGCCCTTCGGGTTGGTGGCGACCTGGAGATAGTTGTAGCCGTCTGGTCCGAGGAAGACCTCGACGTTGTCTTCGCGCCACATCTGCTCGCCGCCGTCCTCGATCACCTCCGGGTTGGACTCCTTGCAGACGACCTGCAGGACCAGTTCGGTCTCGGTAAAGGCCGCGCGCACGACGGTCTGCTGGAAGTCCGGATCCAGCGGCGGCAGGCCCGTCTCGTCGTTCAGGAGCACGGCGGGCATGTGCGCCCAAGCGTCGGGACTATCGGGTGCCTTCGTGCAACGGGCGACGGGCAGAACGACCTTGCCGCCGAACCGCTGCGGGAAGCCTACGTCGAGCGGCTTGTCCGCCGCATGCGCCCACGTGCTGCCCAGCAGCAGGGTCACGTCCTTCAGAGACGGGCCTTCATAGGCCGTCAGGCCGCGCTGCTGGCGGCTGCGTTCGACCTTCAGCGTCAGGCGGTCGAGGCCCTGCTTGTCGGCCTGGAGCGGGCGCAGGTCGATCGCGAGTTCGGCGCGCCAGTGGCCGGGCTCGATGCGCGCGGCGCCGCGGACTTCCCCGCGCGTGACCGGGTCGATCTCCGAGCGGCCGCCGTCGCGGTTGGTCCACATGGAGCCGAGCGCGTTGATGCCGGCCTCGAGTTCCTTGGTGCCCTTCAGCGTGACGAAGAACGCGTCGTCGAACCACAGGTCGACGCCGTGGGTGCCTTCGCGCGCGATGATCTCGGTGGTCTCTTTCGCATCGACGGCAAAGAGCAGCCAGGCGCCGACGCGCACGACCTGAACCTTCGTGGCGCGCTCGGCGACTTCGGCGCTGCCGTCAACGAGTTTCAGCGCGGGAAGCGTAGTTGCACGCGCCCACACGTTGTCCAGGCCCGCGCCGTCCAGCCGCACTGCGTTCTCGGTGTGCGCTTCGGGGACCTCGATCGACAACGCCTGCTCCGCCGCTGCGGCTTCCGTGCCCATCGCCGTTTCTCCTTGCCAGGCGCCGGCCGCCAGCACAGCGCTCGCCAAAACGATTCGCATTCGGGACATGGCATCGACCTTTCCGCTGCGCCGGGCATTTCCGGCAGAAAAGAGTTGAATGTGGGCTGGCATCTAATTCTTACACCGAGGCGCGCGCAATCCAGGCCTGTTTTTCAACCGGTTCTGCGGCGCCAGGCCAGCGTGGCCAGTTCCAGCGCCATCGCCAAGCCGATAAGTGCCCAGAAGAGCGGCGCGATGCTTCGGTCTGGGCGCAGATTTTCTAGGAGCGATTCGAGTCCGGCGAGGCTAGGCGCGAGGCCGCCGCCTGACCGGTGCGCGGTCTGTTCGAGCTCCGAGCGCAGGGACTCGGCGAGCGGCTCGAGGTGCGACTCGGCCGGCGCGATTCGCCCGCGCACCCAGCACAGTTCCCGGCCATCGCCGTCGCGCAGGCGGTACAAGCCGGTGCGGGGCAGGTGCGGTAGGGCCAGGCGGTCTGCGTTCGGTGGTACCACGAACTGCCACCGCCCCGCCTTTGCGTACGATTCGTCTAAAGCCAGCCATGGGCCGTCGAGCGACCATTCGCGCGCGGTTTCGAGCGGTGGCACGGAGAGCGCCGCCGGCGTGCGCGCGGCCACGGAGGCGGCGTCGAATCCGCCGAGTCCGTCGTCGTCGGCCCACTCTATAAAGGAGGCGATAAAGAGCGGCCAGGCCGCCGACGCCGCGATTCCGCCGCCCGGTTCGATGCCGAAAGCCGCCTGCAGCGTCCCGCCGCTGCCGCAGGGCCGGTACACCAGCGCCGGACGGCCGTCGTTGAAGCGCGCGAGCACCTGCGGGCCGCCGCGCTGGGCGGGGGCTCGGTCGTCGCGGGGCAGGCGCAGCCGGCTGCGCAACGGAGTGCCCGCGAGGTTGCCGTTGCGTCCATCGGCGAAAGGCGCCAGCAGCGGGTGGCGCGGGTCGTCGAGCCCCAATCGCCAGGAGGCCTCGCCGTGCTTTACCTGTTCGGCGGCCTCAATGGGCAGCGGCGCAAGGATCTCGGGCACGTAGCCGGGTGCCGGCGCATCCTTGCCGCCGAACGCGGGCAGCACCAGCAGCGTCATGCCGCCTTCAACGGCGGCGCGAAGGCGCTCGGCGTTGTTCGGGTCGAGCTTCGCGGAAGTCGGATCGGTCAGGACCACCAGTGCTGCGCGGTGCGGCAGTTCGGATGGATCGGGGATCGTTGTCCGCATCCGCTGAACGCGGCTGGTAGCGGTTCCCGCGATGGGATCGACGGCCGTCCAGAGTGCTTTGCGCGCGTGATCGTCGGGCGACGCCGGGCTGGGCGCGTCGGCCCGCAGGTCCCACAGGACTACGGTACGCTTGGGTTTCACCTGCACCGCGCACGCGGCGGAGTCGTCGAAGGGGAGCGCGTCGGGTTCGAGAAAGCGCGCGTTCGCCCAGCGCCCTCCGGCCTGCGGGTCAAGAAGCGGGACGCCGAGCGTCATCGATTCGCCTTCGTGAAGCGTCACGCTGCGTTCCAAAAGCACTTTGCCGCCTTGAAGCCGGGGGCCGGCAGCGCCAGCCTCCACACGCGCGTCTTCCAGGCGCAGGCGCCGCGTGCCTTCGCCGCGCACGCAGCGCACGCGCACGGCCAGTTCGAACGGCTGCCCTGCCAAAGGCTGTGCGAAGATGCCGCCGGCATCCGCCGGGCCGATGGAATCGATGGTCCACTGCCGCTGTATGTTCAGGCCGGTGTCGAACGCCATCAGGACCGGCGCGGCACGTTCGTCGAAGCGTTTCAGCGCCGCCTTCCAGCGCGCGTCCAGGGCATCGCCGTCGCCTTCGTCCTCGTTGCGCGCGAAGTCTGAGACCAGCAGGGCCACGCGGCGGTCCTCGGCGCGATCTTTCAGCAGCGCGCGGGTGCGGGACAGGGCCGCGGCACGGTCGCCCGAGGCCGCGCAGGGTTCGGACAGCAAGGTGCGCAGGCGTTCGGCCAGCTCCGAGGCCGGCGCAAAAGGAAGGCGGCGGCCGGAAGCGGTCTCGACGGCGATGCGGCGGCGTTCGGCTTGAGGCCCGGCGCCCAGGCGCGCGGCGAGGCGTAGCAGGACGTCGCGGTTTCCTGCGTCTTCCGACGCTTCTTCGCTCAGCACGCTCGGGGAATCGTCGAGCACCACGACCCAGGCTTCGCTGCCCCAGCGCGGATCGGCCGTCGCCCAGGTCCACTGCCCGCTGGGCACCTGCGGCCCGGCCAGGGCCGCGATCGCAAGCGCGAGCACGCCGCAGCGGAGCGCCAGCAGCAGATAGTCTTCCATCCGCCGCCGGCGCGCGGCGGACGGCAGGATGGGGTCTTCGAGGAAGAACGCGCCGGGAAAATCGACGAGGTGCTCGCGGGCGCGGGCGCGAAGGTGCACCAGCACCGGCAGCACGGCCAACGGCAGCGCCCAGAGGACGGCGGGCGAAACGAATGCGAGGTCCACGCGGGCATTATCCTCCGCCGCGCGCGAGCGTCCAGCCGCGGCATCCATTAGAAGGTAGAAGGACGCGCGGCGCGCATGTTTCTCAGGCCTTGAAGACGGGCGGGGGGCGCAGGAGCTCCAGCTTGACGCGCTCGCCTTCCGCAACCGGCGCATCGCTGCGCGCGCGCAGCAGCGTCTCGCCCGCTTCGAGGATGGTCAGCCAGCCGCGGCCGTCGTAGTGGCTGGCCCGCGCAAGCGCCTGCAGCGGGCCGTTCGCGTTCAGGCGCAGGTCTTCGGTGCGCAGGAAGCAGAGCACCTTTTCGCCCGTCGCAGCAGGCGCCCTAGCCGGTGCGGGCAGCGTGCCGAGCGCGGTCTCGACCGCGCCGCCTTCGGCTAGCGTGCCGGGCAGCAGCGCGCCGCCGCCGACGATGCGCGCGACCGCCGGTGAGGCGGGCTCGGTGCAAAGTACCTCGGGCGTGGCGGTCTGCGCCAGCACGCCTTCGTCGAAGACGGCGACGCGCGTGGCAAGTTCGAAGGCCTCGGCCGCGTCGTGGGTCACATACAGCGCACTGAACTTTCGCTCTGCGCGCAGCCTCGCAAGCAGCGCTAGAAAATCGGTGCGCAGGGGCGCGTCGAGGTTTGCGCAGGGTTCGTCGAGCAGGAGCATGTCTGGCCGTGCGACCAGGGCGCGCGCGATGGACAGGCGCTGCGCTTCGCCGCCCGAAAGCTGCGCGGGGTAACTCTCATCGCGGCCGGTCAGGCGCACGGCTTCGAGTTGCTCTGATATTCGTACGTCGTGCTCGTTGCCCGGCACGCCGCGTGCCTTCAAGACAAAGGTGAGGTGTTCGCGGACCGTCATATGGGGCCAGAGCATCTGGCCTTGGAAGACCATGCCCAGGTCGCGCCGGTGCGCGGGCACCCAGGCGCCGGGCGCGCAGAGCGTCGCGTCGCCCAGTGCGACCATGCCGGCGTCGGGCCGGTCCAGTCCCGCAACAAGGTTGAGCGTGGTCGTCTTGCCGCATCCGGAGGTACCCAGCAGCGCGAGGACCTCGCCGGGCGCGACCTCGAACGAGACGCCGCGCAGCACCTCGCGCGCGCCGTAGCGTTTATGCAGATCCGTGACGGCCAGGCGTTCAGCCAAGGCGCACCTCCAGGGTCCGGTCCAGCAGCGCCGTCGCAGCCAGGAACGGCGCCAGGGCAATCACGACCTGTGCCAGGCACATGCCGGCCAGCATCTCGTCCTTGCCGAAGTGTAGCAGCGAGGAGATGCGGATCGGCAGCGTCGAGTAGCCCACTGGGCTGAGCAGGATCGAGGCGTTCAATTCCCCGGCGGATAGCGCGAAGCCGATAGCGAAGGCCGCCAGGAAGCCCGTCCAGGTCAACGGCCACCAGATCTTGCGCCAGCGCATCGCGGGCGGCGCCCCGGCGATCTTAGCCGCGTCGAGCAGCCGGGGATGAAGCGCCGCAAAGGCTGCCGCAAGCAGGAAGACGCAGATGGGGAAGAAGCGTGCCGCGTCGGAGAGGCTCAATACCAGGTGGCTGCCCAACACCGCGCGGCCCGGCGCGGTGGGCAGCAGCGCCTGCGTCCAGGCCAGCCCGTGGATCGTGCCCGGTACCATCAGGGGCACGAAGACCAGCAGTGAGAGCGCCGTGCGGCGCCAGCCGCGCAAGCGAAGCAGGAGCAGCGCGCAGGGCGCACCCAGCGCCGCCATGATCGCGGCGCCTTCTAGTGCCGAGCGGTAGCTGTGGAGGATCTCCGCTTTGGCGGAGCGCAGGCCGTCCTGGAAGGTGGCCCAGTTTCCGGTCTGGTGCAGCAGCGAGGCCACCGGCATGACGGTGGCCAGTCCCAGCACGATCCAGGCGGCGGCAGACCAACCGCGCCCGCCGTGGCCGCCGCCGGGCGCGTCGGGCCGCCAGCGCGACTCGATGGTCGCCGCCGCTTGCCCGCGCACGAGGACCTGGCGAAGCAGCAGTACGGCCGCGCCTGCCGCGAGCATCGGCGCGCAGAGGTAAAGCGCCAGGCCCATCTCCAGGCTCTTGATCGCGCCGTAGATTTGCATCGGGAAGTTGTTGGTCAAAAGTACCAGCGGGACTTCAAAGTCGCCCAGCGCCAGCCACGCGACGAAGACCGCGCCGGCGCTGACGTACGGCAGCATCAATGGCACGTGGATGCGGCGGAAGACTGCCCATCGCCCGGCGTAGACGGCCCCGGCCCGGCCTGCCAGCGGGCCGACGGAGCGCAAGCCCACCAATGCGGGCATCGTCACCAGCGGGAACCAGCACAGCGCCAGGCACCACGCCGTTCCGAATTCGCCGTACATCGAGAGGGGCAGTTCCTTAACTCCGGTGAAGTGGAACCACAGCGCGGCGACGATGCCGCGTTTTCCGATCAGGTGCGTCCAGGCGATGGTCACCACGGCTGGCGGAAGCAGCAGCGGGATGGGAAAGAGCGCGCCGAGGATGCGGCGCGTCCAGCCGCGAGCGCGGTAGATCGCCACGGCGACCGTGACACCGAAGAGGACCGCCAACGCCGTGGCCAGCGCCGCAGTGCGGACCGTGCTGACCATCAGCCCTGCCAGGCGCTCCTGTTCCTTGGCATCCGGCGCGTGGAATTCGTCGAAGACGCCCGCGCGGACCTTGACGATGAACAGCACGACAAGCGGGCCGATCAGGAAGAGCACCAGCACGGCGACGTACGCTTTGCGCAGCGCGGGGAAGATGCGGCTGCCGTCGAACGGGAACTTGGCCAGCGGAACGATGCCGCCGCGCGCAGGCGGCGCGTGTGGGCTTGCGGTGGGCGGCTGGCCCGGCGTCTTGACCGGATCGTTCATGCGCGCGGCGCTTCCAACTTTGTTACCAGTTCATCTCGGAGCGAATGAAATCCTTGACGGCGGGGAACTGCTTTGCGACGGCTTCCCAGTCCACATCCATGGCCTTGATGGTCTTGGGATCGAAGCGTTCACTGTACGGGGGAACGTCGGGGCGCAACGGGAACTGCGCGGACTCGGACTTCGCCATGCGCGCCTCGAGTTCGCGGCTGACGAGATGCTCGATGAGCTTCTTGCCGCCTTCGGGGTTGGGCGAATTTTTGATCAGGCAGACGCTGTTGGGAATCACCAGCGTGCCCATACCCTCCTGGTCCGGGTAGATCATCGCCACGGGCCTGTTTTTCAGGAAGGCGCCGTTGGCGTCGTCGGTGTCGGTGAGGCAAATGGGGCGCTCGCCGTCGGCGACCATGTTGCGCGCCTGGGCGTTGCCGGGCGCGATGGCGACACCGTTCTCCTTCAGCTTGCGGAACCAGGCCTTGGCCTTCTCTTCGCCCCAGACGCTGAACAGCGCGGCGGCGTGCGTATAGGTCGTACCGAAGAGCGGCTTCGCGATGATGACCTTGTCCTTGTACTTGGGATCGGCGAGGTCCTCGAGGGTCTTGGGCGCGTCCTCGGCCTTCATTAGTTCGGTGTTGTAGAGGATCACGCGCGCGCGCGCGGCGAAGCCGGTCCAGTACCCGTCGGGGTCCTTCCACTTCGGAGGGATTTCCGCGGCGTTCTTGGGCACGTAGGGTTCAAGCAATCCCTGCGCCTTCAACACCATGGTCTGGCCGAGTTCGTTGTTCCAGTACACGTCGCACTCGGGGTAATCCTTGCGCTCGATGATACGGTTGACCAGCCCGACGGTCTTCACGGCTTCGGTGTCGGTCTGGTATTGGACCTTGATGCCTTCGGCCTGGGACCAGTCTTCGATGACCGATTCCGAGAAGATCCGGTCGAGCGAGGTGAAGAGCACTACTTGCTTCTGCTCCGGGCCGCTCGGCTTGCCGTCGCCGCAACCCGCGGCCAGCAGGAGGCACGCGAGGCCCAGAGCCCAAGGGCGATCGTTGCGTTTCATGGCCAATCCGCCTTTCGTTTCCCACAGAGCAGGCGTTCAGAACTTTAGGCTCTTGGTCCCGAGCAGGAAGGCTTCGTCCCACAGGACCGTCTGCTTGTCCAACCGGTACATCATCTTTGTCTCGACGGTGCCGTGGTCGATGGGCAGTTCGAAGGTCATGACGCGCGGCTCGCCGGGGAAGACCTGCTTCGAGGGTATCTTGTCGCGCATGAAGCGCGGCGGAGCCTCGAGGATGGGACGCCGCGCCAGGACCTCCTCGGGCATCTCCACCTCCTTCCCGTCGACGATTTCCTTGCGCGTGGTCAGTACGCTGATCTCCAGCGCGATCTGGCGGTTGTTGATCTCGCCCGGCACGCCGTGTCCCGCGCCGACGTTGGTGACGGTCACAGTCAGCGTGCGTCCTTCGACCTTCAGGTCCACCTCGAGCGCCTTCTTGAGGCCCTCGGGATCGTGCCCGCCGGCGTGGAAGGTGTGCATGCGCGTCTTGCGCTTGGGGCCGTCTGCCGCGACGGGGCGTTCTACCTCTTTCATGTGGCAGTCCTGGCACGTAATGCCCTTCTTGTAGGCGTCGGACGCCAAGTACTCCTTGAAGAGGTTGTGCGTGCTGTGGCAGTGGTAACAGGCCTGCGAGGTCTTCAGCTTGGGCTCCAGGATGCCGCCGCAGGCGGCGCCGCTGCCCAGTGTGCCGTAGGATTTGCCGTCTTTCATGTGGCAGGCCAGGCAGCCCACGCCGTCGGCACGGTGGCTCTCGCGCAATTTGGGCTCGTTGGTGTCGATGCCGACGTCCAGCAGCGGCACCGGCGCGTGGCAACTCAGGCATTCCGCGCGCGCGTAGTTCTCGGTGAAGGTCTTGAAAATCTCCTCAGTCCAGGCGGTGCTGTGCTGGTCAGCCTTCCATTCGTCGTAGATCTGTTTGTGGCATGTGGCGCACTGCTCGCTGTTGGTGAAGGCCGCGCGGTCTGCCACGGGCCGGGGCTCGGCCGGCCCCAAGCCACCGGTCTTGGAAGCGGGACCGCCCAGGGGCGACTTGCCTTCGGCTGCCGTAGGTGCGGCGTTGGTTTTAGACGCGGGGTCGGCCGGCGGTTGGTACTCGGGAAGGCTATACGTGTAGAGCAGGAAGGCCGCCAAGGCGCCGACCACGCCAGCGGCCACGACAAATCGGAGTCGGCTCATCGGCATTCCCTGGCTTTGATGCAAAGCGGCTGTGGGGCCAGTCTAATCAGAAAGGCTGGGTCTTTCCAACCGTCCCGAGTCCCCCTATTATTGGCAGATGGAAAGAATATGGCACGCGTGACATGTGCTGCGGGGACATTATTTTAGAACTTTGGCCACAGTTCGTGAGACTCTTGGGCGGACGCGAAGGGCTCCTTTTGGAAATTAGGGGAATCACCGTATACATTTGGAGTTCTGATGGCACCCATGGAACCTCATCCCGAGCGGAATTTGCGTGGAGCGGTGGCTGCTCGCGCCAATAACCGTATGGGTGAGAACAAGGTGCACGCCCTGGAAACGGAGCGCCGCTGGATCGCGGAGGCCCAGGAAGGCTCGGCCGAGGCCTTTGGCCGCCTGGTCGAGCGCCACGAGCGCGCCGTCTTCGCGTTTGTGCTTACGCGCGCGCGAAACTTGGAACTGGCGCAGGAGTTGGTGCAGGAGACGTTCGTGCGGGCGTTCGAGGGCCTGGAACGGTTCGATACGCAGCAACCATTGGTGCAATGGTTGATGGGCATCGCGCATCACGTGACCAGCGAGTGGCGGCGCAGTCAGGCCAGCCAGCGCCGCGCGCTCGACACGGTGGAACAGATGAAGCGAGCACGAAAGAGCAGTGTCCGTGCGCCGGTGGTCGACGAGATGCCCTTGCACGAACGCATTCTGGGCGCCATCGACGCGTGCCCCGATAATTACCGCGAGCCGCTGGTGCTCCGGTACCTCGATAAACTCAGCTACGAGGAGATCGCCGAGCGGCTTGCGTTGAGCCCCGGGCAGGTGAAGGGTATTCTCTACCGCGGCAAGCAGCTCCTGCGCGCGAATCTGGAACGTGAAGCACCGAAAGAAGGTGAGAAGTGACGCACGATGAAGTTCAGGGACTCCTGGCGGCGGTGCCGCTGGATCGAATGGACGCTTCGACGCGGCGCGCCGTCGACGCGCACCTGGACGCGTGCGCCGCTTGCCGCGAGGCCGCCGACTGGGACCGCTTCCTCGAGGATGGCCTGGAGCCCCTGCGCACCGGCGGCTCGCTGGCGCCCGCCGTCGAAGCCCGGGTCGCGCACGCGCCGTCGAGCGGCGAATGGCGTACGGTGCCGGTGGGCGGGCACTCGGTGTCCAGCCGCAGGACGTCGCGCCGCAGCACGCCGAAAGTCGCGTGGGGTCCGATGGCCGCCGCTGCGTGTGTCGGCGCAGCCGTGGTGCTGGGCTGGATGGCGCTGACCGAAAAGGCGCCGGCGACCACGCAGAACGAGACCAACGTGCCGGTGGACCTGGACAGGCCCGGCGCGCCGCCCGAGATCGCGAAGGCAACCGAGCCGCGCGCGCCCTCGACGAAGATCGCCGTGGCCAAGGAGACGCCCACTTCCAAGAAGCAGGGCTCCGAGCCGCGGCCCGAGGCAGCGAACGTGGCGCAAGAGCCGGGCAAGGCCCAGGACAAGGCCAAACCCGCCGAACGGCCCTTCAATCCCGACGAGTGGGTGCTCATGCCCCTACCGGACGTGGAGAAGGAAAGCTTGGTCAAGGCACCGGAAGATCCGCCCGGGGCCAGCGACGCCGCCCTGCGCAAGGCGCGCCTGCGCCCGATCAATTCGCAGTGGTCCGGGCGGGACACGCTGCGTCTGGCCGACGGAGAGGTCGGGTTGGACCTGTTCGAGTCGGACCTGCGTGTCGTCGTGATGGGCAGCCCACAGCGCAAGGACACACAGGACTTGCTGGCCGTGGCGATGGGCGGACGCGACACCTCGCGGCTGGTCGATCTGGGCCCCGCCGGCGGCGCGCCGGAGACGCTCGAGGAGAAGGACGCTCTGTCGCTTGGTGCCGACCGTCGCTACCTGCTCAAGCGCTTGAAGGACGAGGGCACGACGCTGTACTTCGTGCGCGTCTCCGCGCACCTGCCCGGCGAGTACGTCGACCTGGAATGGCAGCCGCTGGCCGCCGAGGTGGCCGATGCGCTGGTCGTGAAGGCGCGCGAGGCCTACCAGGCCGCGCTGGCCAAGGGGCAGGATCCCAAGCGCCCCGCGCAGGGCAAGGCCGGCGTCGAAGCCGAGGCCGGCGGCGCCGGGGACCTGCTGGCGCGCCCGGCGCCGGAGCTCCAGGAACGGCCGGAAGATAAGTCCGAGATCATCAAGGTGCTGCCGAAGATCGATAAGACGAAGTGACCGACCGGGGTTCCCGACGCGTGAGAAAGCCCGCCGTTGTCTTCCTGGGTACAATGTTCGCCGCAGCGGTGCTGCTGGCCGCCTCGGTCGCGCGCGCCGATGGCCCGCACTGGTACATTCCCGAGCCGCCCGAATCCGACTACCTGCTGATCGAGAAGGACGAGGCGACGCTGGACCGCTACGTCAAGGCCATGCTGCTGGGCAAGGTCCGCGATACTGTGTTGCAGGACATTGCTTCGGTCTGTATCCGCTACCTGCGCGAATACGAAGACTACGTCGCTGCGCCCGACAGTCCCGAACCGTGGCACAGCCAGGAAGGCCGCGAAAAGATGGCGCGCTATGCCGTCGAAACGTTGCGCATTCTGGGCGCGGAACGCAAGGTCGCCGATCTGGTCGTCAACGCCTTCGCCGACCAAGTCCGCTTCAAGGAGGACCTGCAGGGCGGACGCGTCACGCCCGAGATCAAGAACTTCACTGAGCTTAACGCGAAACTGGCGGAGACCGTCGCCGCGTGGTCGGGGCAGCTGAAACGCTACGAGGACCTCAAAGACCAGAAGATGGCCGAGCTCGCCAACAAGGACGGCGACCTGGCCAAGGCCAAGGAACTCGGAGAGGACGCCACCGAGGCCCGCAAGCGAGCCAACGAACTTCGCGACGAGTGGCTGAACCTCAACAAGCAGGTCACCGTCGCGCTGGCCAAGTGCCAGAAGGACCTGCCGCGCAGCTTCGTCCAGAACATGACCGGCGACATTCCTTTCCTGCAGGACGAAGCTACCATGCGCATGCGCGACGCGCTGGTGGCCATGAGCCTCTCGGTCGTGCCGCCGCTGCAGAAGCTCCTGCGCCATCCCAGCCCCGAGGTGGTGCGCCAGGCCCGTGACGTGCTTCAGATCATCGGCGACCGCCTGCGCAAGCCCGAGAAGGTCAGCGTCAGCAAGGACCTGGTCGCGCGGCACCTGCGCGCGCTCAAGGACCCGCGCTCGCGCAGCGCCTACGAAGCCCTGCGCACCCTGCGCGGCTACGGCGACCGGGTGCTGCCCTACCTGGTGGACATCGCCAAGGACGAGGAAATGGACCTGCGGCGCGAGGCGATCGGCGCGTTATACAGCCTGACCGGCCAGCTCTTCGGCGACAAGATCGACCAGTGGGAAGCGTACGTCGACAAGCGCCTGAACCGGACCAAGACATCGGTACCGGCCGCAGCCGAGGATCCTGCGCCGCGGAGCGGCATCCGGGCGATCCTCGAGCAGAAGACGGGCAAGTCGGGCGGTGCCGTTCCAACCGGCGAAGTAAAGGAGCGCGCGGGCGCCCCGGCCGAGCCCGCGGAGTCTGCGCCCGTTCCAGAGCCCAAGCCCGCCGGTGTGACGATCGAAGAATAAGCGGCGGCGTGGCGCGTCACGAGGAGCGTAGAAAAAGCGTCCTACTAATAGGAGCTTTTCCTTTGGGCCGAAAGGATTTGCGTTGGATACGGTAGATAGCAGTTGTCGTGTTCGCTTTGGATGCTGCCTGGAGACGCACCCCATGAAAGCCAGCCAGGTAGGGTTGCTCTGCATAGCCGGCGCGCTCCTGCCGCTCCTGGCCTGCGGTGTTCACGCGGAGGATGCGGCCCGCGCGCCCAAGCCCATTGAGAGCGGCTACCTCCACAACGCGTTCGTGCTTACGGAAAAGGTGATCTCCGGTGGGCAGCCGGAGGACGCGGCGGCCTTCGAGGAACTCAAGAAGCTCGGCGTGAAGACGATCATCAGCGTCGACGGCGCTACGCCCGATGTGAAACTCGCCAAGGACCATGGGATGGCGTACATCCATCTGCCCATCGGCTACGACGGTGTGCCGAAGAGCCGCGCGCAGGAGTTGGCCAAAGCCTTACTGGAGCAACCCGGCAAAATCTACGTCCACTGCCACCACGGCAAGCACCGCGGGCCTGCGGCGGCGGCTGTGGCGCTGTGCATCGCCGGGGATCTGACCAATGACCAGGCGTTGGCGGTGCTGAAGGTCGCGCACACGGGCGAGAACTACAAGGGGCTGTGGGCCAGCGCGCGTGAAGCAAAGAAGGCCGACCCGGAAGCGTTGAAAGCCCTGCAGGTCGCCTACGTCGAGGCTGCGAAGGTCCCGCCGCTGGCGGAGGCGATGGTACTCATTGACGTTACTCAAGAACGCATCGAGGACGTGAGGAAAGCGGGCTGGCGCACGCCCAATGATCATCCCGACCTGGATCCGCCACACGAAGCGTTGCAGCTGAAGGAGCACTTTCGCGAGCTTCAACGCACCGGCGATGCCAGGACGCACGCGGAGGACTTCAATAAGTGGCTGAAGGAGAGCGAGGACGCCGCCGATTCGCTTGAGAAGGTCCTGCGCGACTGGAAGGCGAAGCAGCTAGGGGAAGCTGAAGCGCGGAAGGCCGCCGACGAAGCCTTGACCCGCATCAACAAGAACTGCAGCGACTGCCATAACGTCTATCGAAACGCGCCCAAGACCCCGTAACCTGTAGGGATGCCCGAACCCATAGCGCCAGGCGCCGTACGAAAAAACTCGGACCGCCGCAAGGCGGGCGTCATGGTGTTGCTCCTGCTCGGAGCACTGGCCGGGGCGGGCGCGTGGTTCGCCCTGAATCGCGCACCGAAACCGGCGGCAACTCCGGACAATCCGTCTTCTGGCGTCTCTGGCGCCGGATCGGCCTCCTCTACATTGTATATGGTCAACGAAAGTGGGACACAGAAGATGATCGGCTCGGTTGTTTCCTTCGCGTGTTCTTTCTCCAGCGAC
>JAKLKQ010000070.1 GCA_023150555.1 Planctomycetota bacterium | reverse complement strand
TGAACGAGCGAGGTCGCAGCGCGCCGCGGTTTGCCGGAGCCAGCAGTACGCAGTACCGCCTGTCCCGGGTTCCTCGCGTCCGGAGCGAGGGGCGCGGCGGGCAACGGCAAGCCGTGGAAAGCGAAGGCCATCCGTACGCCGGTTCATGTCTAGCGAACGACGCCGCGCGTTGCACCGGGAAATCCGGCGCAGCGCACCGCGGTAGGCCGCGCCCCTCATGCTGGAAGTCATGCCGGGGGCCCGGGACAGGCACTCGCATTGCGGATTGCGGATTTTGGATTGTGGATTGGAGGAAAAGAGAACGTTGAATTGAGACGGTAAAGCAGACACAAACGGAAGCCGGCGATGAGCCGATTTCATAATCTCCACATTGATGCATTTGGACATTGCGATACCGGACCAATGACTAAATGACTAAATGACACGATGAAAAATTGAATAAATTCCAGCGGCTGCGAACCATTGAAGGGAAACTCCGTCCCGAGTCCTTGGCTCAGGTTTCGCGCTTGCCTTTTCGTTCTCCGTGCCTCCGCGGGAATCCGGATTGCCTTCGCGCGCGTCAGGGCTTGGCGATCAACGCGCGGTATTCCTTCATCTGTTCCGGGTTCAGGATGTTGCCCAGCGCCAGGTTGAAGCGCGCCTGCGCGTCGAAGGCCTTGCAGGTGGCCGCGACGCCAACCACTTCCATGGCGGCAACGCGCGCGGAGGCCTCGCAGGCGGCCCTCTGGTACGCGGCGCGCTTCTCGTCCTGCGTCTTCGCCAGGCGCGCGGACTCGGCGGCAACCTCCGTCTTGGCTTCGCCGATCTTCTTCGACTGCTCGGCGCTCAACTCCAGCTGCGACAGGGCGCTTTCGATCTTCGCGAAGTCCAGCGAGCTGACGGTCTCCGGCGCCGGAAGCTCCCATCTCTTGAAGTCCTCTTTCGCTTGGCCTTTCTGGCCGTTGCCGCCGCCCTGGTTTACCACGTGGATACCGCCGCCTCCGCGCCTATAGCCGCCGCCCGAGTTCATGGCCAAAGCATCGCCCATGGCCAAAAGCGCCAGCGAAAGCACCCCAATAATCATAATGCACCTGGACATCGTCTCGCTCCTTTCCGAAGCCGGACGACCGCGCATGCGCCGTCGCCGGTCAATCCACTGGAATCCTGCGGCTTCTTTTTTGACGGAGTCGAAAACCGGGTTGGGAGCGCCCGTGCGTTAAGTTCAGCACGCTTCGCCGGAATGTGCACAGCCTGAGCAGAGCACACGACGTGCACCTGCATAGCCGTGCCGGGATTTGCGGTTCAAGGGCCTGCTGCAGGCAACGTCGCTAGCTGCCGGGCGGGCCGTCCAGGTGGAGCGTCAGGAACGTTCTGGCGGGATTCGCTTGCGACTCGTCGAGGGCCTCGAGGTGGTACTCGCCGGCGCCTTGCGCGCAGAGTTCCCACAACTCGGTCAGCGCCTTCAGCGCCGTGCGGTCCAGTGCCACGCGCAGGCCCGCCGAGTTGCCGGTGATGCGCAGCACGTTCTCCGCCGGGTCGAGTTCGACGTCGGCGTGCGGCGCGGCGCTGCCGGCGTCCAGTTTCAGGCGCGCTTGCGGCGGGCCGCCCTCTTCCAGCAGCGCCTCCAGGGCCTCGCGAGCCTCGTCGTCGGCTTCGGTCGCCGCGAAACGGAGGATCCAGGCGGCCGGTTCGCCGGCGCGTTCTGGCTGTCGGACCAGGACGGGCATGGGAGGGTTGCGCGCGGCGGCGCGCGGCTACTCGTTCATCCAGCGCCGCAGGGATTCGCGCAGCATCTCTTTGCCGCGCATCAGGCGCTTGTCGACGGCGGCCAGGGAGATGCCCAGGACCTTGGCGATGTCCTCGTAGCTGCGCTCGTCGATGTACTTCAGGACCAGGATTTCGCGGTAAATCTCGGGGAGCTGCGTCAGCGCCTGGCGGATCTGCTGGTTTCGTTCGGCGCGGGCCATCGGCGCGGCGGGATCGTCGATGGGCTGCGGGGCCTGTTCCTGGACTTCCTTGATCGCGGCCTGATGCAGCTTGCGGCGGCGCAGCACGTAGATCGCCTTGCGGCGCGCGATCCCGTACACCCAGTTGCCGAACTTGTCGCGCTCGCGCAGCGTGTCGAGCTTGCGGGCGGCCTCCAGGAAGGCGTCCTGCGCCACGTCGCGCGCGGCGTCGATGTCGCCCAGCTGCGAGTACGCCGCGCCGACGACCAGCGAGAAGTAGCGTTCCACCAGCACGTTGAAGGCGCCCGGTACGTCCTGCTCGGCCTGCAGCACCAGGGCTTCGTCGCCGAGTCCTTCGGCGGCCTGCGCGGCCGGGGCCAGGCCCGCGCCGTCGGCGGCGCGCGCGTCCTCTTCCAGCGCGACCTCGCGCAGCAGGACATGGTCGAGGCAGATCTCGATCAGCCGCTGCGCGGCGCTCTTCTCGTGCAGGCGCTCGGCAGGCGGCTCGGCCACGGCGGCCGCGCCGTCGAGCCACGACCAGACGGCCGCATCGAGCGGCAGCGCGGCACTCACTCGGAGCCCTCCCGCGGCTGGGGCCGCAGGCGCGCCTCGATCTCGCGCCGGCCCTTGGCCAAGGCGTCGTGAACATCGGAAAGCTGCATCTGCAGCCGCTCGGCGATGGCCGCCGGCGCCAGGTTCTTGCCGTAGCGCAATTCGAGGACGCGGCGCAGGTGGACCGGCAGCGCCTTGAAGCCGTCGCGCAGGTTCTTCTTGCGCCGCACCCAGCGCTCCTGCGGCGAAGCGACCATCGCGCCGACCACGCGCTCGACCGCCGCGACGTAGGCTTCGCTGGGCGCGCGGCCCGCGAAGTCGTCCCGCGCGCGCATCAGCGCCAGCGCGCGGCGCTTGGCCAGTTCCAGGGCCCAGGCTTCGAACGAGAGTTCCGCGGGGCGGTCGGCGGCGTTCTGCGTGGCGTGCACGAAGACGTCCTGGCAGACGGACTCCGCCGCCGCGAAGTCGCGCACGACGGAGACGATGAAGGCCATCAGGACCGGCCGGCACGCCATCAGCGCGCGCAGCACGTCGGGTGCGCCCGCGCCCGGAGCCGCTCCCTCCCGGGGGCCGCCGGTATCCGCAAGATCCACCATGGCAGTAGGATAGCCGATTACCGCTTGAGCGCCAGAGGGCAGGAAGGCACCCTGCAGAACCCTGCCCACCGACTATCCGAGGTACTCAGATTGCCGATTTTGGAATTTAGATTTAGGGACGGCCTTCGCGGCCGCTCGGGTCGGCGCTCAGCAGAGATTCATGGAGCATGAGGACGTCGCCGTCATCTACGCCAGGATCATCGAGCGAATAAAGAACGCCGTACGCGGTTTCGTACGCAACAAACTGGGCGAATCGGCAAATATCCTTGTGCGGCACGCCGGAATCCAACATGCGCTTAACAATGGAGCCGGCGTCGCCAAAGGGAGCAGAAGACTTTTCCGTCGAACCTTGAACCAACACATCCAACCAGCCTTCCCTCAGATTCGAGTTGATGCAATCGGTCCAGATGTGACTCAAGAATTCTTGCCGGGTAGGCATGTTCTCCTCCCAAGAGTGCAACTCTAATTCTAAAGCGGAGATATTTTACATCGAAGGGGCTTTTAACCGTCACTCGTACTTCGTCATTCGCTTTACCAGTCGTCGCCGCTGTCGCCGGCCTCGCCGACTTCCGCGTCTTCCACGATCATGCCGCCGCCGGCGATGACGCGCACGCGCACGCCCGCGCCGCCGGCGAAGACGACTTCCTCGTCGCCATTGTCATCCGCCGCGTTGCCCTTGCCGGCCAGCTTGGTGGCGCGGGCCTGGCGCTGGGTGGCCTTGGCGGCCTTCGCGGTCAGGTCGTCGCGCACGGCGTTGTCCTTGGTCTCGGCGGCGTTCTCGCGGAATCGGCGCCCGGCCTTCTCGTAATACTTCGCGGCGCGCTCGTACTTCTTCTCCAGCGCCAGCGTGCGGGCCTGCGCGGCGAGGGCGTTCGGGTCGTTCTCCGCATCCAGCGCCACGGTCTCGAGCACGCGCTTGCCGCGGGTGCGGACCTCGGCGTCGTCGGTCTTCTCGACGGCCTGTTTGACAATCGGGTAGGCGGGCGCACCCAGAGCGATCAGGTCCTTCTCGGCCTGCTCGCGAGTGCCGAAGTCGTCGTCGGCCAGTTTCTTCAGGAGTTCCGCGGCCTTCTGCTCGGCGTCCGCGGCCTTGGCCTCTGGCTTGGGTTCCTCGGACTTCCCTTCGGCGCGGACCGATGCGGTGATCCCGCAGGCGAACAGCAGGGCGATCGCGGCGAGTCGGCAGGTTTTCATGGCATGCTTCCCGGAAAGGGCCGGCGCGGTTATTCGAAGGGCTTGGTCGGTTCGCCCGTTTCTTCCTTCATGCGTTCCTTCTGTCGCTCGGATTCCCTGCGTCGGCGTTCCTGCTCCTGGGCCTCCAGATCCTTGGGGTCCTGGCTGGCGTCGATGACCACCATGCCTTCCTTGGTCTGGATGCGGATGGGCTCGGCGGTGGCCACGGCCATGGCCGCGGCGCGCTTGCGCAGGACCTTGACCTCCTGCTGCAACGACGAGAAGGACCAGCGCACGTGCTTCCATTCCCACGGATCGTTGCGCACTTCCTGTTCGAACTTGTAGCAGGCGCGCAGGGCCGAAGTGCAGCCGTCGCGAAATTTCTCGTCGCCTTCCCAGACCAGCGCGAGTTTCTTGATGTTCCGCCCCATGGCCTCGGTGGTATAGATGATGCGCGTCTTTTCCTTGCCGCCGTTGTCCAGGTCCGAAGCGAGCGTGTACACCTGCTTCTTGAGTTCCGCGATCATCTCGTAGGCGCCGCCGACTCGCGGCAGCACGTCGCCGTTGGGCTTGTAGTCGTCCAGTTCCATGGCGAAGGGGCTGTTGGGCTTCAGCGGCGTCGCGTCGTTGCGGTCGGCGGTCAGATCGCCGGGCACCACGGCGGCGTCGTGGTCCGTGCCGACGGGAATGGGCGCTTCCGGAACCAGCAGTTCGCCCTTGCCCTCATTCTTCGGCGCGGTCTCGGGCGAAGGCCCCAGCATCGGCCGGCTGCTGACGCCCGTGGCCGCGGCGCCGGAGCGCTCCGCTTCGAACTCGTCGATGGACTTCAGCGGGCGCTTGGAGCCTTCGCTCGTTGCGGGCTTGATGGTCTCGGCGCCGGCCTGCGCGGCACTGGTTCCCGGCTCGGGTTCGACGCCGTCGCCGACCTGGTCGGCGGCCTGCGCGAAGCCGGCCACCGCCGCCAGGGATACGAACAGGATCCGGATGCGCTGCATGGTTCGGCTCTCGGTCTCAACGAAGCGGGTCCACCCGGTTAGACGCACGGCGGCCCATTCCTATCTCGAAAATCCGTCAGCGACGGCACATATAAGGATACCGGAGGAACGGATGGGATACCATAGGCCGCTTTCCGCGCCCTGCGGGTGAGTGCGCAATGTGCACCCGGCGGCATGAAAAAGGGCGGCCTTGCAGGCCGCCCTTCGATTCATCGATCGAACGCCGTTCAGACTCAGCGCTTGCCGAGTTCGATGCTGTCCTTGTTTGCAGCCCAGAAGGACTGCCATGCGGCCACGTCGCGCGCGGGGATCTCGCCGCGGTACGTGGAGTGGTTGCGGATCATCGAATCGAGGACCTCGTAGGCGATCTCGTCGAGCGGCCGGTTGTCGGTGTAGCGGCCGGGCGTGCCGACCTGGTAGGCGCGGCCCTTGAAGGATTCCTTGGTGGAGTCTTCGGGCTTCATCGCGTCGATCAGGAATGGAATGGCCGGCTTGCCGTAGGAGATCAGGCGGCCCTGCGCTTCCTTGTAACCGGGCGTCATCAGGCGGCGCACGTCCTTGGCGATCTCTTCCTCGAGCGCCACTTGCTTGCGCGCGGCAATCAGCGCGTTGCGCTCGGCCTGAGCGGCGTCGGGCTCGACGATGATCGGGACCACCTTGCCGTTCTTGGCGGCTTCCTTGGCGGCCTTCTCTGCTTCCTTCTGCGCCTTCTCCGCGGCCTTGCGGGCTTCCTTGTCCGCCTTCTCGGCGGCCTTGCGCGCTTCCTCGTCGGCCTTCTCGGCGGCCTTACGCGCTTCTTCGTCGGCCTTGTTGGAACTCTCCGCCTTCGCGGGAGCGGCGGGCGTCTCCTCCTTCACGATCTCGGCTTTGGGTGCATCTTTCGCGGCCTTCTCGGCGGCTTCCTGTTCCTTCTTGGCGGCCTCTTCCTTGCCCTTGGCTTCCTCCTTGGCCTTCTTCGCCGCTTCCTTCGCGGCTTTCTCGGCGGCCTTGGCTTCTTCCTTGGCTTTCTTCTCGGCCGCTTCCTTTTCTTTCTTAGCAGCCTCGGCCGCGGCCTTGTCGTCCTTCGGCGTTTCCTTAGCGGCCTGGGCGGGGGCTTCTTCCTCGAGCGGCACGACCTGCGCGGGCGCGTGGCTCTTCAGCCCGGGGAACTTCTTGACCGCCTCTTCCCACGTGTAGCGCGTGCCATCGACGTAGACGTAGCGCGACTGCGCGCCGGCTCCGCCGTCGGCCGCCGGCTGAGCGGCAGGCGCCGGTTCGGCCTTGGGCGCTTCCTTGGCCTCTTCCTTGGGGGCCTCGGCGCCTTCTTCGGCGAAGAGGGACGGCGCGGCGACGAGCGCCAGCAAGCCGGCGAGAAGAATACGGTTCAGCAGAGCCACGCGCATGGGGGCTGCTCCTTATCGGAAGCTGGAAGTCCAAATGTCCTAACGATTAGCGCGTATATGGTCGGCAACTTCGGCGTTCGTGTCAAGAGGGAAATAGGGCGCTTCGTGGGCCCAATTTTACCGCAGAGAACGCGGAGGGCTGCTTTTTCACACCTTATCCAAGGAGGCACGGAGGACACGGAGGAGGGAGGAATAGGCCTTGCGTGCGGAAAGGCTTGGAAGAGTATTAGGAAAGGTGAGGACGATAAATGAGCCGCGAAGATCTGGATGCGTTACTCGACACAGGTATCAAACGCGCTGTTGAGTTGATCGAGAAGTTCCGGGAATTCTACCCGTTCGCCGTCGCCATGGACGTCGGCGGCGGCATCGGACATGTCGCTGCATATAATGGCGAAGAATTTCCTCCTCCAAAAGAGCTACGAGAACTGCTACAGAAGGCCCTCGCGAAAAATGTGGAAATCGGGATGTACCGGGCTACAGCAATCATATACGATGCCAAAATCACTGACACGGAACTAGGCAAGAAGAAGGACGCAATTGTAGTCGCCCTTGAGCACCGCGACGAGGAACCCATCACCTGCTTGCTTCCGTACGAACTGAAAAATGGGCAACTCGCCTGCGGCGAAATCTTGGCGCAGCAAGGCAAGCGCGTCGTGTTCAAGTAAGCAGAGGACCGTTAACGTCTACGTGGCGACAAAGGCCATCACATGCCCTTCTGGCTTGAATGTTTCCTGTACCTCTTGGCAGCGGTGGTGGTCGCTTTGATCATTTCTTCTATTTACGAATACCGGCTTAAACGTCGGTACAAAGATTGGCTTTGCCCCGTTTGCGGCAGACCTTTCGGCATCCAAAAAGAATGGCCCGGTTGGATGGTTTTTAAAGCGCGCAAAGATCTCCCCAACGAAGGCATCGCATTGACGTGCTATACGTGCGAGAAGGAGTTCTACTTCGATTACGAAGGACACCGCGTCTCCCAGGCCACGGCAACCGACGAAGAAAAATCGAGGTAAAGACCTTCGCTCAGGCCTTCTTCTCGCCACAGACGAGTGTGCCGATGCTGCCGGCCTCGCCCAGCACCGCGCGGCGGATGTTGCCGGGCTCCTGCACGCTGAAGACGAAGATGGGCAGATTGTTGTCCATGCACAGGCTGATCGCCGTCGCGTCCATCACGTTCAGGCGGTCTTTCAGGACCTGCATGTAATCGAGTTTCGCGAAGCGCTTGGCCTTCGGGTCCTTCTTGGGATCGGCGGAGTACACGCCGTCGACCTTCGTCGCCTTCATCAGCACTTCGGCGTTGATCTCGGTGGCGCGCAGCGCGGCGGTGGTGTCGGTGGAGAAGAACGGATGGCCCGTGCCGCCGGCCAGGATCACGACGCGGCCCTTCTCGAGGTGCCGCAGTGCGCGGCGGCGGATGTATTCCTCGCAGACCGAGACGACGCTGATCGCGGACATCACGCGCGTCTGCACGCCCATGCCTTCCAGCGCGTCCTGCAGCGCCAGGGCGTTGATGATGGTGGCGAGCATGCCCATGTAGTCGGCGGTGGCGCGCTGCAGCAGGCCGCTTTCGCGCGCAGCGACGCTGCCGCGGATGATGTTGCCGCCGCCGATCACGACGGCGACCTGCACGCCCAGGTTGCTGACTTCCTTCACTTCACGGCAGAAGCCGGTCAGGCGCGAGGTGTCGATGCCGCGGCCGGAGTCCCCGCCGAGCATCTCGCCGCTGAGCTTCAGCATGATGCGCTTGTAGACGGGCTTGCCGCTGTTCGCCTTGGGCTTTTCCGAGGCAGCCGCAGCAGCCGGCGCCGCGGCCGGCTTCTTCTTGGTCTTCGCCACGCTCTTTCCCCTCCTGCAAGCCTGCAAGCGATGCGATTCGATTTCGTGGACGCAGGAACGCTTGGGTGTTCTAACAAAAAAGGCCGCCCGGAGGCGGCCTTTTTCGGCAGGCGCTAGGCGCCCACCTTGAAGTAGTGGAATTTCTTGACCTTCGCGCCGGGCCCGGCCTGCTGCTTCAGGGCCTCGGTGACGTTGA
Organism: Planctomycetota bacterium; assembly: GCA_023150555.1. Taxonomy (GTDB): domain Bacteria; phylum Planctomycetota; class SZUA-567; order H5-PLA8; family H5-PLA8; genus JAKLKQ01. Next base: position 20,937 of record JAKLKQ010000070.1, on the reverse strand, counting down.
TCTTGTTTTCCTTGTAGTAGGCCTGGTCGAGCAGGCAGATCTCGGCGTAGAACTTGCCGAGCTGGCCCGTGGCGATCTTGTCGAGGATATCCGCCGGCTTCTTGGCGTTCTTGGGGTCGGCCTTGAGCTTCTCGGAGATGATGTCCTTCTCCTTGGCGACCTCGGCGGCGGGGACCTCACTGCTGTTCAGGAAGCGCGGCTTGGCAAAGACGATGTGCATGGCCAGATCCTTGCCGACCTCGGCGGCCTTGTCGCCGGTCACGCCGTCGAGTTCGACGACCGCGCCCTGCTTGTAGTCGCTGTGTAGGTAGTAGCCGAAGGCGCCTTCCACACGCAGCACGCGCTTGACGGCGATGTTCTCGCCGATCTTGCCGGCCGTCTCTTTGACGACCTCTTCGACGGGCCGCCCGCCCAGTTCCTTCTTGAGCAGGGCTTCCGGGGTGCCGACCTTGCCTGCGGCGGCGAGGTCCACGAGCTGGTTGAGCAGCTTCTTGAAGTCGTCGTTCTTGGCGCTGAAGTCGGTGGTGGCGGTGAGTTCGACCAGGGTCAGCGCGCCGCCGTCGACCTTGATGCCCAGGCGGCCTTCCTCGGCGCCGCGCGTGGAGGCCTTTGCGCCCTGCACGAGGTTCTGCTTGCGCAGCCACTCGACGGCCTTCTCCAGGTCGTCGCCGCACTCCTTGAGCGCCTTGACGCAGTCGTTGATGCGCGCGCTGGTCTTCTCGCGCAGTTCCTTGATCAGGTTCGCGTTCGACATGGTTCGGTCCCCTTCATTCTTAGGCAGGGGCTTGCGGCAGGCGGGGCCTCTTGAACAGGCCCCGGCTGCGCAAACCGGATGAATCGTTCTCGAACAAGCGTCCGCGGTGCGGACGGCGGTACGGCCGTTTCTTTAGCGTCCGCCGAAGGAGATGCCGCCCAGGCCCTGCTGGTCGGCGACGGCGGCCGTCGCCTGGAACTTGCGCTCCTGCGCGCGGCGGGCCAGTTCGGGGTGCTCCTTGCGGTACTGGATGCCCTGGGTGACGGCGTCGGCGATCTTGCCGACGACGAGGTCGATGCTGCGCAGCGCGTCGTCGTTGGCCGGGATCGGCACGTCGATCTCGTCGGGATCGGCGTCGGTGTCGAGCATGCCGATGACGGGCAGGCCCAGGCGCACGGCTTCCTTGACGGCGATGGCGTCGTGCTTGGGATCGACGACGAACAGCGCGCCGGGCAGGCGCTCCATGGTGCGGATGCCGTCGAGGTTGCGCTTGATCTTGCGCAGTTCGCGGTTGAGCGTGCTCTGCATCTTCTTGCTGAACTGGTTGATCTCGCCGGTCTCGTTGAGCTTCTCGAGCTCGATCAGGCGGCGGACGCGGGCGAGCACGGTGTCGAGGTTCGTCAGGGTGCCGCCCAGCCAGCGCTCGGCGACGTACGGCATCTCGCAGCGCTTGGCGTGCGTGACGACGACTTCCTGCGCCTGGCGCTTGGTGCCGACAAAGAGGATCTGGCCGCCTTCCGCGACGACCTTGCGCACGAAGTAGTGCGCCGCGACCACGCCCTTCACGGTCTCGCGCAGATTGATGATGTGGATCTTGTTGCGCTTGCCCAGGATGTACGGATCCATCTTGGGATTCCAGCGGCTGGTGCTGTGCCCGAACTGCGCGCCGGCGTCCAGCAGGTCCTTCGCCTTCACAATGGCCATGTCTTTCCTTTCCGGGTTGCGGCGGATGCGGCTATTCGCCACGAGAGCAAGGCACGCGCTGCGAACGACTCGGCGGGAAACGGCGTCGATTCGGATACGGATTCGAACGTCCAGCCCTGGAGACGGCCTGTGCTGAAATGGCGATAGATGCGCTCTGCGCCCTGCAACCCCCTTCGATCCGCGCCGTCCGGGTTCAGCCGCTCCCCACGGTGAGGAAGGCCGGGGCGTTAAATCACGACCCCACTTGGACCCTGCTGCGCGAGACTGCGAGTGACGATCCGTCCCAACCAAAGCACAGGCCCCGCCGGGGACGAATCGCTGGAAATCGGCGAAGGCCAAGCAGTTGTACGCCAGGCGGGGGTGGCTGTCAAACGCAGGGTTGAGGGGCAGGTCAGGGCGTTCCTTGAGGCTTCTCTTCGGGAAACTGGGCAAAATAGGCCAGGATGGCCTCGAGATCGCCCGAAGGCGGTTTGTACTTTACCTCATCGCGCGAATGCACCCCGATGACCCGGCCGACCGGCCGGTCCTCCTTGGGGGTGGTCGTTACCCCCAGGGCCGCAACCCAATCTCCGTTGCGGTCCGTCGCGATCAGGTATTGGATCTCACCGCCGAAGCGCGCGGTCAGTTCGCGGGCCGCCGCCTTGAGTTGTGCGGTGGACATCTTCTTCTCTTCCGCCTGCTCCATCAACGTGTTCACGGCGAAGTAGGCGCGGTCCCTGCGTCCCCAGTTGCTCACGACCCAGGGCTCGCCCGAAGACGCCAGCCACGCGGTCTGATGCATGAGCCCGATGCACGCGATGCCCGCGGTAAAGAGGAGCACGACCAGCGCCGCGATGGCCAGCGTCCAGCGCCGCGGCCAAGGCTTCCGTTCGTCCCGGCGCGCGGTCCATTCGCCGTAGAGCCAGCGCCCGAAGAGATGCACGCCCGTCCCAAAGGCGCCCAGGCACAGCGCGAAGGTGACCACGGCGACGGGGTTCACGCGCACGCGGCCAAGCGCATTCGCCAGGAAGGCGATCCAGCCCAGCAGCAGGTACCCGGGAAACTCGAAGACGTAGTACCCGCCGCCCATCAGGACGAAGAAAAGGAGGACGGCGACCAGGCAGCCGATGCCCACGCGCTTCATCGGCTTAAGGCCCCTGCGCGGATTCGGCCTCGGCAGCAAGCCGCCGCAGGATCTCGCCCTCGGGAAGCGCCACGATCTCCAGGTTCGTCAGCAGCACCGGACGTTCGCCGCCCTCGCCCGCCCTGGCTCGCGCGTCCGCAGTACCGGGGCCGTAGGCGAGGATCAGGGGCGCCTCGTTTCCGGTGCCGGTGCGCACGCGGCCCGCCATGTAGACGAAGCGTTGTTCGCCGTCCGCCTCCCATGCCTCGCCCGGAATATCCTTCACGAACTCGTGCTCGGGAAAGCGCCCTTCGTGAGCGGCGGCGTACTTGTCGAGCACGACGCCCAGGGTCCAGAGCCGGTGCTTCATGCCGGCCGCGGCCTTTTGCGCGGCATCGCCGTCATCGAGCTTGTAGGTCGCGCCGGATTTCTTCCACGCGCCGGGAGTCATCAGTTCCCGGGCGCCCGAGATCATCGTCAGGATGGTCATGAACAGGAGCCCGACGATGAGCGTCAGGCCGGCGGCCTTGGCGTAGGTGAGGCGCGGGAGCGATTCGAAGTCCTTCTGCAGGTAGTTCCACACGAGTTTGACGAAGAGGGAGCAGAGCGCGAAACCCAACAGGAAGAACGAGATGCCCTGCAGGCGGATCCTCACCACCTCGTTGACCGACCAGGTCGGCATGCCGCCCAGGATCCAAACGCTTGCGTCGGCCAGATGCATACGTGTCGAACTCCAAAGCTCGAACACCAAGGACATCCCATAATACCATTTTGCGGGCTACGGCGTGTAAAAGTTGGGAAACAAAAAAGGCTGCGAAAGCAGCCTTGGCCAACCGGTGATATCGGAAATTCAGAGGCGGCTACGCCGCGCTACTTCTGCTCCTTCATGCGCTTGCTGCCCTTGGCGATGTGAAGGAAGTCGGTCTTGAGGCGCGTCTTGGCCCAGCGCCCTTCGGCCGTCGAGGTGGCCGCGTCGGGCTTTTCCTTCGCCTTCGGCTCTTCGCCCTGCGCCGCAACGTGCTCCTGCGGATGGTCGCTCATGGTGGGCCCTCCCCGTTCTTCGCCCTGCTTTGATTGAGAATTAACGTTACTCTCGGGTATGGAAAAATCAACCGGGCGCTTCCGAGATTTTTCGCCAGGCACCTCCTTTTTGCTCACCTGTGCACTCCTTTTTGATTTACATACCCCGGTGACCACAAAACGTTTCGGCATCACACGTGCATTTCGGCCCGCGAAACGCACACGTGCAGGTCCGCTTCCCGGCCCGGAGTGCCGCGCGGCCGCCGCGCGCACCCGTCCCTCACTCCCCGGATCTCGACTTACACTTTGCGTATTATCAAAAACGCGGCGGCGGTCAAGCAATTTCACGCAAGCGCCTGCGGAACGAAACTCCCATGTGCGCACAAGTGCCTGTTTCCATTCCAATTGGGCGAGAATTTAATAGCTCCACCCGCGGGAACGCCTTAGAAATAGGAGGTTTTGTTGGCAAAAAAAATGAGGGCGACGGCGTGGCGTCCGGCCAGCTTCCGGTCATCAAGGATTACCAGCTCCTGGACAAGCTCGGCCAGGGCGGCATGGGCGTCGTCTACAAGGCCCGGCAGCTCAGCATGGACCGCATCGTCGCGGTCAAGATCCTGCCTCCGCAATTCGGCAAGGACCCCGAGTTCATCGAACGCTTCGTCCGCGAGGCGCGCATGGCCGGGCGGCTCAACCACGAGAACCTCGTCGGCGCCATCGACGTCGGCTGCGACCGCGGCTACCACTACCTCTCGATGGAGTACGTCGAGGGCACCAACCTGCGCTCGATGCTGGAGAAAAACGGGCCCTTCGACGAGAAGGACGCGCTGCGCATCGTCCGGCAGGTGGCCCGCGCGCTGGAATACGCGCACAACCACGGCCTGATCCACCGCGACGTCAAGCCCGACAACATCATGATCGACAAGCGCGGCACGGTGAAACTCGCCGACCTGGGCCTCGCCCGCAGCCAGCACGACGACGCGCACCTGACGCAGTCCGGCGCCGCCGTCGGCACGCCGCATTACCTGGCCCCCGAACAGGCCGCCGGCAAGACGGATCTCGATCCGCGCGCCGACTTCTACGCGCTGGGCGCGACGCTCTACCACATGCTTACCGGGTCCACGCCCTACGACGGGCCCAGCGCCGCGGTGATCATGGCCAGGCACTTGACCGAATCCCCTGTCGCGCCCGACGAACGCCGCGCGGACCTGGAGATCGCCCCGTCCACCAGCGCCTTCGTCCTGCGCCTGATGGCTCGCGAACCCGCCGGGCGCCCCCGCGACGCCCGCGAACTGCTCGCCGAGATCGACGATTGCATCGCCGCCTGCGGCACCGGCCACGCGCCGGCCGCCCCGCGCAAGCGCCGCAGCACCGGGAACTTCCCGCCGGTCGGCGAGACCTCCGGCCGAGGGCGCCGCCGCAGCACCGGATCCGTCGCGGTGCCGGCCGGCTTCGACGAGACGCCGCCCGGCGACCTCTCCGCGCACCGCCCGCGCCGCCGCAGCACCTCGATCCGCTCGGGCGTGGGCGCCGCCTCACCGATGCCGTACGCCGCGGCGGGCATCGTGGTGCTGATCCTGGGCTTCCTGCTTTTCGCGTCAGGAGGATCGGGCGGTTCGAGTTCCCCGCCGCCGCGCCGCTCGCAACCCGAGACCGTGCAGGCGCCGATCCCGCAGGTTCCGGTAGCGCCACAGCCTGCCGCCGCCGTGCAGGCCAAGGCACCCGCGAAGAACCCGCCCGTTCCTCTGCCGCATCCGCAACCCGCCGCGGCGCCCCCCAGCCAGCCCGCGCCGCAGGCCGTCCCGCCGGCGGAAGTCTCCAAGGCGCAGATATCGCCGCCCGCGCAGCCTGAACCGGCCGCCGTCCAGGCCACGCCCGAGAAAGCCCCCGAAGCGCCGGAAGCCGCTCAACCCGAAGTTCCGCTCGAACTGCAGCAGTCCAGCAAAGAATTGGGCGAACGCTTCGCGCCCTATCGCTTGCGTATGCGCGAGGCCCTGCTAAAGCGCGACACGGCTAAGACCCGCGAGATCCTGGCCGAAGCCCGCGCGACGGGCAGCTTCGGCCGGTTCGAATTCGTCTTCAAGCTCCAGGAGAAGGACCTGGAGTTGATCGACCAGCTCCTGGCACAGGCGACGAAAAACGCGGCGACGCAGGCCGGCCAGAAACTGAACGTGGAATTCGGCGGGGAGGTCCACGCCGCCTCGATCCTGGGCGTCGAAGACGGCAAGATCAAGGTCCAGATACCGAACGGGCCGGACATCCGCGTGCAACTGGCCAATCCGTCGATCCCGCCCGCCAAGGTGCTGGAACTCTTCGACGTGGATCCGGGCATGAAGAAACTCGAAGCCGCCTACGCGCGCACGGCCTTCCTGATCACCGTGCAGGACCTCGCCGGCGCCGAGCAGGCGCTTCTGGAGATCCCCGAGAAAAAACGCGGCTGGTATCCGCTTTGCATCCAGGCCGTGGCCCGCGAGATCGCCGACGACGAGCGAAAGGCCGCCGCGCAGGCCCGCGAAGCCGAGGCCGCCAAGGCGCTCGACGAGATCGCCGGACTCGCCAAGGCCAAGCGCTTCAAGGACGCGCTGGCGAAGCTCGACGCCCTGCCGCCCGCGGTCCTGGAGACCCAGGCCTACACCCAGCTCAAGGCCGCACTGGACGAGGTACGCGAGGCCGCGGCGTTCGCCGAGGGCCGCCCCAAGAGCGACATGATCACCGTCCCCGCCGGCCCGTTCCTCTTTGGGCCCGACCGCGAGAAGACCGACCTGAAGGCCTTCCAGATCGACCGCACCGAGGTCTCCAACCGGGATTACCGCATGTTCGTCCAGTGGCTGCTCGCCAAGGGCGACCTCAAGCAGGCGCAGAAGAACCTCGCGATGGTGCGCCACGAGAAGGGCCCCGAACGCTTCGTCGATTACGTGCCGCGGTACTACGACGACTTCAAGACCGCCCTGCGCCTGACCGAGGGCCGCGAGGGCGGCGGCCGGCCCTGGAATCAGCACGGCGACGAGTTCCGTATCGACAACTGCACCGGATGGATCGACACGACCGGCGACGAGTACCCCGTCACCGACGTGAGTTGGTACGCGGCGTGGTCCTACGCGCGCTGGGCCGGCAAGCGGCTCCCGACCGCTCAGGAATGGGAGAAGGCCGCGCGCGGACCCAGCGGCTGGACCGTGCCCACGGGCGAGTGGCGGGATGCTCGCGAAAAAGGCCTCTTCAACGCCAAGCAGGGCACCGGCAGCGGCGACAAGTTCGCGAAGCTGGCTCCGGCGATCAGCCTGCCCGAAGGCCGCAGCCCCTACGGCTGCCTCCACATGGCCGGCAACGTCTGGGAGTGGATCGACGAGCGCGGCGAATGCCGCGGCGGCGGGCAGGACAGCGAATTTGAGTGCCTGGATCTCGACCACCGCGGCGAGAAGTCCAAGCCCGGCGCCGAACACCGCACCTGCGAAAACGGCTTCCGCTGCGCCAAGGACTGACCGGCACTCCACCCTTTTCCGCCCTATTGCGCCGGCCTCGCTCGAATAGGCTGTAGCCCGATTCCACCGCCCCGGCCGAGGCGCCACCGCGCATGGAACCCATGGAAACCGACGGATCCAACTTTCGCGAGGAGTACGACGATGAAGATCCGCGCATGACGGATCTGGTTCGCCTGACCGCCGTCTCCAACCCGGCGGAAGGCGCATTTCTAAGCGCGCTTCTGGACGACGCGGATATTCCTTCGGTCCTCTACGGCGCGACCACGGGCGCCATGTTTGGTGCGACGGAAGGGCTAACCGCTTGGCTCATGGTTCCCAGTTCCATGCTGGACCAGGCAAAAAGGGTCCTGGCGCACGCGAAGGAAGAGATCGAAAAGAAAAGCATTGATGAAGCCTTCCAAGCGCCGAACTCCGATGGCGATGAAGCCCCTGAGCCGGAGTACGATTCAGAATTGGCGGAATGCAAGGCGCTGGCCGGTCTTCCCGAAGACCAGCGCTCGATCAAACTTCAGAAACTCCTACAGCGGTGGTCTTCGAGGGGAGACGCGTCCTTCTTGGTTGCCCAACGATTGTCGGCAGCCGGGCTGACGCGGGAGCAGGCGGACGAGTTCATTAAGGGTTTCGCCAGCAGCCCCAGCGCGCTCTCGGAGTCGCGCAGTCTTCGATTCAAGATAGCCGGGTTACTCTTTCTAACGGAAATCGTACTGCTTGCCTTAGGATGGCATTCGAATTGGGTCTTGGTCGCTGCATGTTTCTTCGCGGCGTGGGGGTTTGCCATCCAACCCCCGAAGTGGCACGTACAGACGCCCGCCCCGCCAAAGGACGATGCGCCGCAGCCCTGATTTGCCCCTTGCTCACCACGCCAGCGGCGGGCGATTGCGGTAGCGCAGCGGGCTGACTCCGAAGACCCCCTTGAAGTGCCGGCTGAAGTAATGTTGCGAGGCGTAGCCGCAGGCGCGGCTGATCTCGAGCATCGAGGCACGCTCGCCGCCGCCGGCTTCGTTCAGCATGCGCAGCGCAAGCTTCAGCCGCGCCTCCAACAGGCAGCGCTTGACCGGCTTGCCCAGCGTGCGCCGGCACAAGTGATGCAGGTGCGAGGCACTCAGGCCCACGCGCCCGGCCAGTTCTTCCACGCGCCACGCCCGCGCGGGCTCGGCATCGATGATGCGCAAGACTTCCGCTATGCGTGCGTCGGCGACGCCCGCCACGCCCCAGGCTTCGGGCGCGCGCGGCGCCTTTGGCTGGCGCCGGGCCTGCGCGGCGCCAAACGAAGCGAGGGCCTCGACGAGCCCGATCAGCAGCCGCTCCAGGCGCAGCGCGGACGGCCGGGCCGTGCGCTTCTCCTTATTAAGGCGGCGAAAGGCGCGCGCGACGTCCGGCGCCTGGCGCTCGCTGAAGACCATGGGGACCTCGAAGGGCAAGGCCTGGTCGCGAACGTCCGCCGGCAGAGGACGGAATCCGAAATGGCAGAACCAGAAAAGCTGCGTGCCGCGGCTCAAACCCGCGTGCACGACCGGGACACCCGGCGGCACCAGCATGAAGCGCCCCGGCGCGGCCGCCAGGCGCAGGCGCTCGGCGACTTGCAGGCCCATCGTTCCTTTCTGAATCCAGAGCAAATCGTAATCGGGATGGACGATGGGCATGGGCCCCAGACCGGCGGGGCGTTCGCGCAAGCCGTGCCGCCCGGCGTAAAAGGGCAGTCCGGCAGGCAGGCGCAGGAAGGGAATCTCGGTCCGGGCCATGCAACAAGCATAGCGCACAGAATCCAGACGCGTCTGGAAATCGCATTCGCCGGCGGTACTCTTCACTCAACACCTGATTCGATAGCAAGGAGCACGCCATGGCCGTTGCGTCCGAATGCGCCGTCATCACCTTCACCGGCAAGGAGCAGGCCGAGTTGCGCCGCGAACCCGTGCGCGCGCCCGGCGAAGGCGAGGTGCTGGTGCGCACCACCGCCACGCTGATCTCCACCGGCACGGAGACGATCTGCTACGGGCGGCGCTTCGATCCCGGCACGCACTGGGACCGCTGGGTGCAGTACCCGTTCCGCACCGGCTACAGCCACGCCGGCGTCGTGGAGGCGCTGGGTTCCGGGGTGACCGCGCTCAAGCCCGGCGACCGCGTCGCGAGCACCTTCGGCCATGTGCAGTATGCCACCGCGCCGGCCGCTCGCTTTCAACCGATTCCCGAAGGCGTGAGCGACCGCGACGCCGCCTGGCTGACCCTCGCAAAAATCGTCCAGAACGGCGTGCGCCGGGCGGCGCACACGCTGGGCGAGGACATCGTCGTCGTGGGCCTGGGCCCGCTGGGGCAACTCACGGTTCAATTTGCCCGCCTGGCCGGCGCGCGAACGCTCATTGCCATCGACCCCGACGCCGCGCGGCTGGAGATGGCCAAGGCCCACGGCGCGACCCACGCGCTGGCGGTGGGCGTCGACGCGGCCGTCGAGGCGGTGCAGGAGATCACGAAGGGGCGCATGGCGGGCGCGGTCTACGACATGACGGGCAACGACAAGGTTTTCGCGGGCGCGCAGGCACTGCTGCGGCGCTTCGGCAAGCTGGTCCTGATCGGCGACACCGGTTCGCCGGCCGGGCAGTACCTGACGCCGGCCGTGCTCCGAAAGAGCCTGCAGATCCTCGCCAGCCACAGCATCAATACGCCGCCCGAAGAGACCGACTTCACGCCGTGGACCGCCGACGCGATGGTGCGGCTGTTCTTCGAGTACCTCGTCGACGGCCGCATGCGCGTGTCGGACCTGAACACGCACGTCTTCAAGCCCGCCGAGTGCCAGGCCGCGTACCAGAAGCTGCTGCACGATCGCGCCGGCACGATGGGCTGCCACTTCGAGTGGTCGAAGGCGTAGCAGCTCGCTATTCGCTCGCCTGGTCCTTGACGTCCTTCAACTCGACCTTCGCGTCGGTGTGGTAGCCCAGCTTCACTCCGGCGATGCGTTCGTTGCCCAAGTCCGCGATGAACAGCCGCCGGTCGGTGTGGACGGCCACGTGAGGGGCGTAAAAGAGGCCCACCTCGTCGCCGCCGATCGAGCGCGCGCCGGCCGGGCCGCCCTCGGCGACCAGCGGCTTGCCGTCCTCGACATTGCCGTAGGCGCCCACGCGCAGGATCAGGTTCCCGGCGCTGTCCAGCACCGCGACGCTGCAATGCTCTACCTCGGGCGCGAACGTGCGCGCGAAGTAATCGAGGTCGAAGCTGCTGTGGCAGCAGTCGCAGCCGAAGTCCGGGTTCTTGTGGTGTTCGCCGTTGTAGCCGACGCCGCCGTAGAGCCACTGGGCGCCCTTCACCCAGCCCTGGCCCAGGCCCGGCTTGCCGCCGCTGACGAGTTGCGGCGGGCCCTGGGGCTTGTCGGCGTCGGGGATGGGCACGGGAATGTTCTTGTCGTAGGTGCCCAGGACTCTCGCGTCGCCCGGGCGGAACTTGATCATCGTGGCGGTGGCGGGATTGAAGTATGGCTTGCCGTCCAGCACGCGCGTAGCCAGGGCCATTGCGTAGAGATCGCCATCCTTGTCGATCTTCACGCCGTGGGTGAAGGTGAGGCCCGGGATCGCGTCGTCGTTGATCACCTTGCCGTGGCGGTCGAAGACCACGATCAGGCCGCCGGTGGAACGCCCCGGAAAGAGCTTGAACTGGTAGGGTTTGGCGCCGTCGCCCGTGCCGGGCTCCTGGCCCTTGCGGAAGACCAGCCCGCTGTCGCCGACCTGCTTGCCCTTGATCGGGACCACGATCTCGCCCCTGGCGTTGATCGAGAAGGTGCCCTGCGGCGCATGCTCCCAACTGGGCATGGTCAGCGCGGAGATCACGTCCTTGGCCACCTTGCGGCCGGGGCCGGTGGCGTCGGTGGTGGAGACGCACAGAGCCGAGACTTCCTCGCCGTAATCGAAGGGGACCTCGCGCCAGGAGTGCGGGTCGTAGCGCACGATGCGGTCCTTGGCGCGCAGGTAGGCCTGGCCTTCGAGGTCGAAGACCATCTGTTCGCAGTCGAAGGGCAGCTCGACGAGTTTCTCCTTGCCGGTCTCGGGGTCGATCTCGACGGAGAGGCTCCACGAGAAGCCGATGGTCGCACTGCCGTCGCCGACCCACAGCTTGCCGGTGCGCGGATTTACACAGAGGTTACGGCCGGTGCCGACGACCTTGCTCGTCTTCTGGATCTCCTCGACGGCGCGCCTGCCGAAGTCGTGCTTGAATTCCAGTTTCCCGCCCTTGAAGGTGTAGACCTGCACGCCGGTGGTCTGCCAGTAGGGCATGCCGCCGGCCTGGCCCGTGTAGCCAGTGAAGCCCGTCAGAACGTTGTGGCCCGGATAGAGCCAGACGGTGGGCTCGTCGGCATAGCCGTCGACCTCCGCGCTGTACGGCATGCCGCAGCTCCAACTCGAAGCCGCCACGCCGTATTGCAGCAGCTTGAAGGGAAACACGGCCGGGGCGGCGGCGGGCTTGTCGAGCGTGCCCAGGCGCGCGATCTGCGCCTCGACCTTTTCGCCGGACTTCTGCAGCCGCCAGTTGCTGACGACCCACGAGAAGGCGAAGACCTCGCCCGTCTTGGGATGCACCGCGACCTTGGCCGGTTTCTTCGCTTTCAATGACTTGAAGAGCTTCCCGTCGGGCAGGAAGACCTGGATGCGGTCGTTCATGTAGTCGCTGACGTAGACGCGGCCCGACGCATCGCAGGCGACGCTGGTGGGCACGCTGAAGTGCGCGTCGTCGGTGCCGTCGCCGTCGGTCTTCATCTGGCCGGCGAAAAGCGTCGGCTCCTCGCTGCCGTCGTACTTCATCTTCATCACGCCGTGCAGCCAGAAGTTCTTCTTTCCCCCGGTGCCGAAGTTCGCGATCCAGTAGTAGCCGGTCAGGTACAGCCATTCGCCGTCGGGGCTGAAGGCCATGCTGGTGGGGCCGACATCGATCTTGTCGTTGCCGCCCAGGTAGTTCAGCCCGCCCTGCGTGACGTTGAAGAAGACTTGCGGCCCGCCCAGCTTTCCGCCGGGCACGCCGCCATCCATCGTCAGACGGTTGAGGCGCATCATGGCGAGCGCGATGCTCTTGCCGCGCACCGCGATGGCCGAGGCCGCGTGGTGGTCCGCGCCGGCGCCGTGGCCATCGTGGTCGCGCCGCTGCTCGCCGAAGCCCTTCCAGTTGATGTTGCAGTTGGTGCCGCTGGTCAGCAGCGTCGCCTGGCGGAACCATTCCTTGAAGGGCAGGCGCTTGCCGTCCTGGGGAAACTCGGCCCAGTGCAGGTCCTTCACGGTCTCCAGCTTGTCCGCGGCGAAGGGGTAGACCGTGCGCACGTAGTTGCCCTGGTGGTCGTAGAGGCGGACCATGTCGTAGATCTCGCCTTCGTACACCAGCACGCCGTCCTCGCACGCCTGGATGCACGGCGGGTTGCTGTGCGCGGTTCGCTTGTAGGGCGACCAGAAGAGCGTGCGCTCGAACTGCGGCTTAAGCCCCAGGGAGACGCGGATGGCGTGGCTGTCCTTGTCGTCGACGTACTTGCCCAAGTCGTCCTTGCCGTCCCAGACGACCTCCTGCTTCTTCGAGCCCTTTGCGAAAGGCTCCGGCGCATTTTCGCCCAGCACGCCGCTGGCCAAGTGCCGGATGATGGTCCCGGCGCCGTTCTCGACGGCCACCGTCACATCGCAGAAGCCCTTCGTCTCGAAGCGCACCGCAATGCGGTCGCCCTGCCGCACCACTTGGGGCGCCTGTGAGAACTCGAAGACGGCCTCGCGCTTGACCTTGAACTCGTCGTAATCGCTGGCCGCGAAGGCCGCGCCGGCGCAGAGCACCATCGCCAGGCCCGCCACGATCCGTACCGCCACGTTCGCGCCGTTCATCGCGTCTCTCCTCTCGAGTTCGCCGCGTACGATGCGGCCGCCATCGGTTCCGGATTCGCGCCGGATTCCGCTCCGGCGAAGCGAAGTTTCACGCCCACGTTCACGTAGGGCCGGTTCGGCTCGCGCAGCCGGTCCAGCAGCAGTTCCGCCGCGACCGCGCCCAGGGTGGGCGCGTCGAGCGTGATCGGCAGCGCGCGCCAAAGCCCGGCCTTTCGCCCCGAACCGGCGCCCTGCAGCGGCAGGCCGCCGCCGGCGAAGGCCTCGATCAGCCGGTCCGCCTGCTCCATCTCGTGGCACAGCACCGCCTGGGGGCGCTCGTGCGCAGGCAACGCCAGCAGCTTGGCGGCCATCTTCTCCGCGCTGCCCGCCGTGCGTTCCTCGAAATGCGCGCGCGCATCCGGCAGCGCCAGGCCCGCGGCGTCCATGGCCTGGCGGCAGGCGTTCAGGCGCAGGAAGCTGTCGGGGTCGATGGAGCCCATCCGGCGCGTGCGCTTCCACTCGTCCAGCGTCGTCTCTTCGCTGGCCGCCGGCGCCCAACGCCGCAGCCCCACGAAGTGAACCCGCTTCAGGCCCTGCGCCAGAAAATGCCGCACCGCCGCGCCGTAGCCGAAGATCGGATCGACGTAGACCTGGTCGGTGGCCTCGCCCAGCGCCTCGCAAAGGTGATCGATCAGCACCAGCGGCGCGCCCAGTTTCGCGACGCGCGCCAGGAACGGCTCGTCGGTGACCGCCAGCGCGATGAGCCCATCGAAGGCGGCGTCGCGCACGTCGCCGAACGGCGGCCGGTCCACGCGGCGGTTTTCGGCCTCGCCCAGGCACGTCACCGTCACGCCGCGCGCGGGTTCGTGCCACACCGCGCGCGTGGCCGCGCGCCCGTCGCCCAGGTCCACCTCCGGTGAGCCCTGCACGCCCCAGCGCCGCACGATGCCCTGCAGCACTTCGCCGAAGAACGCCCCCTGCATCAGCGCTCCGTCAGCCCCGCGCGGCAGCAGCACGCCCAGCTTCAGGTGCCGGCCGGGGAACAGCGGCGGGCGCTTCGCGTCGGCGACGTACGAACCGCTGCCCTGCCGCCGCACGATCAGGCCCTCGCGGGCCAGTTCGTTCAGCGCGCGCACCGCGGTGAGCTTGTTCACCTTGAGTTCCTTGTGGAACTCGGTGTCGGGCGGCAGCCGCGTACCGGCCGCGTAGGTGCCGTCGAGGATGCGGCGGCGCACGGCCTCGCGCACGCGCTGGTACTTGGGCAGGCCGTTGCGTTTTCCGTTGGGTCTCTCGTGCTCGTTCATGCTCTAACGTACACCGCATCGGGCTCGGATACACAATTGAATTAAGTCATTATATTTACGTAACTATTTATAAATAAAGTGGTTATAAACTTATACCACTCTAAAATGGGATACTTTTAAGGTGATTCAGAGAGATTGCTGCTATCGGTGCCCGGGTTTCGCGGGGCAAAGCACCACGCCAGACCCAGCGCCACCAGGGCCAGGGTGCTTAGACCCACCCCCAAGTACCAGTGCGTCGGACGGTAATAGAGCTCCACCGTGTGCCGGCCCGCGGGCACCGGCACGGCGCGCATCCAGGCGTTGGCCGGGATGCAATTCAACTCGGCGCCGTCGATGCGCGCGCGCCAGCCCGGATAATACGCCTCCTTTAATACGAGCAGCGCGGGCGCGGACGCGTCGACCTCGACGACCAGGCGTTCGGGCTCGAAGGAGGTGATGCGGCACGTGCCGGCGAGCTCCGGCACAGGCACGGCGGGCGCCATCGACTGCACCAGCTCGGGATCCTCGACCAGCACGGTGCGGTGGACGTCGTGGCCCTGGCGCAGGCATTCGATCGCTTCCTGCCAGTCGGCCACCGGCGCCGCCTGCGTGCACAGGTACGCTCGCGAATCGGGCGCGGGATTCGCCACCAGGGTCCGCGTCTGCGGATCGAAACCGACCTGCAGGTTCATGTCGCGGTAGGGAAACGGCCCGTGCAGGAAGATGCGGTCGCTGGGCCACGTGTTGCGCTCCACCGGCACGTCCACGCCGGCGACGCGGTGCAGGCTGATCCAGACGCGCTTGAGGTACAGCGCCACGTAGCCCGTGAAGGTGCTGTACCCGTACTCCATGCCCGCGTTGGCGCGCACGAGCGCGCTCGGCACCGAGACGCGCGGCGGAATGCCCTCCGGCCCGCGCAGGCGCGGCAGGTCCATGGCCTCCACGAATTCGGCTTCGCGCGGATAGCTCTCGGCCGCCGCGTAGATCGCCTTGGCGCGCGCCGTCGCCCAGCCGATGTCCCCCGCCCACAGCGCCAGCAGCAACCAGGCCACCGCCAGCGGAGCGGGTGTTCCGGCCGCGCGTGCCGCGCGCGCCTTGCGGAACCAGAGCACCGCCAGGACCGCGCTGGCCATCACCAGCGCCGCGTGCAGCGTGCGCATCGCGACCTGAGCGCCCTGCGCGCCGCGCTGCACGTAAAAGCCCCACAGCACCGCCGCGACGGCCGTCGCGCCCACCCAGAGTTCCGGGCGTCTGGCTTCGCCGGGCCGCGAGAGGAAGCGGGCCGCGCCCAACGCCAGCGCAAAGGCCAACAGCGTCGCCGCGCGCGAATGGAGCCGGAAGAACGCGACGCCCGGCAGCACGCGGAAGAGCACCTCAAAGGCCGGCGTCGTCGTCCCCGCCGCCACCAGCACGCCGGCCAGCGCCATCAGCAAAAGCCCGCGCGTGTTGCGGTCGCGCACGCGCGCCAGCCCGGCGACCCCGGCGAGCAGGACCAGGGCGCCCGCGTAGAGATCGTCCTCCCAGTTGATGAAGAAGGCCGGACTCGCGGGCGTGCCCAGCGAGGCCCAGCTTTGCGGCTGCATCGCGTAGGCCGCCGAGAACGCCAGGCTGGGCCGCGCGCGGTTGCTCTCCCGGGTCAGCTCCAGCATCGGCAGCAGTTGCACGGCGACCAGCGCCAGCGCGCCCAGGCCCGCCGCGCCGACGCGCAGCAGGCCGAACGCCGCGCGCTTCGCCGACGGGCCGAAGGGACGTTCCAAGCCCCGCCCCGCCAGGAAACAGCCCAGCCCCAGCAGCGCCACCCACAGGGCCTGCGGCTGCCCGGCCAGGAACTGGAGCGCGAAGACGACCGAGAGCGCCAGCATGCGCCGGAGCGCGTAACGGTCCTGAACGTCCATCGCGAGCAGAAAGGTCAACGGGAGGTACGCGTACGCAAAGCAGTACTGCTCGTGGCCGACCAGCCAGCGCCCCGTCATCGCGCCGCCGGCCGCGAAGGCCAGGCCCGCCCACGCGTCGAAGGGCGCCTGGGCCCCGAAACGCCGCGCCAGCGCCTGCATGCCCAGCGCCGCCAGCACCAGGTGCGCGATCACCAGCAGGCCCGTGCCCCAGCGCGGGCCCAGCAGCACGCCCAGCAGGTGCGGCGGGTACAACGCCTGCGTCTCGATGTCGGCGAGGAACGGGCGCCCCAGGCCCACGTGAGGATTCCAGAACGGCACGCGCGCTTCGGCGTAGGCCTGCGAGCGGTACGCGTCGCTGAGCCCGTTGAGTTCGCGGTAGTCGATGCTCTGGAAGATGCCCGGCTGCGTGAAGAACGCCGCGAGCCCGAACACGGCGGCGACCAGCGCGGTCCGCATGGGCGTCAGCAGCGGCGCATGGGGTTCGCTCATGGCCTACGCGCTCCGTCCCGCCCGAGCATCCATCGCAGCGAGGCCCCGGTCCTTTCTCAACGCGACGCCGAGTTCAGCATCCAGTTGTAGATGTCCACCGCCGAGAACATCGGCGTGCCGCGGGTCTCGGCGAAGCGGCGCCAGAGCGGGAACTCGGTGCGCGGATAGTTGTCGGTGATCAGGGGGTGGCCTTCCGTGTACCGCAGCAGCCCGTCGCGGTCCATCAGGTACCGTCCGAGGATCTTGTCGGTCGTGTCGGCGGCGGCGTCCCACTGCTTCAGGTCGGCCAGGACGCCGGGGCGGGCCAGCATCTCGTCGAGGCGCTCGCGCTTGATCGTCTGGGGCTCGTCGGAGCCGAACAGGAATACGCCTTCCGCCGTCTGCCCGCCCCAGACCGTGATGTAGGGATAGCTCTCGGCGAACGAGCGCAGGATCATCTTCGCTTCCGACAGCGGGCAGCCGGGCACCCACAGGCTGCAGAGGCCGCCCGGCGCGAGGCGCTCGCGGCAAAGCTTGTGGAACTCGACCGAGTAGAAATTAACCACGCCGGCGGCTTCCACCGGCGGCGGCGGGTCGATGGTAATCACGTCGTAGCGCCGGTCGGTCATCGCCAGGTAGTTGCGCCCGTCGTCGGCGAAGGTGCGCACGTTGGGCGACTTCAGGAACGGCGGGCCGTCGGCATGGAAGACGCCGAAGCATTCGTAGACGTCCGGCACCAGTTCGGCGGTGTCGACTTCCAACCCGCCATGGGCCATCGCCGAGCGGAACGTCGTGCCCATGCCGAAGCAGATGATCAGCAGCTTCTTCGGCTCGGGGTTGGGCGCCAACGCCAGCGGCAGGTAGGTCATCAGCTTCGTCTCGGTGACCAGCGCCGTCATCGCCTCGCTGTTCACCCACAGCCGGTACGACAGGGGCACGCCGGGGATGCCCGTGGCCGTGGTGGTGGCCGCGACGTTCTCCCTGTGGAAAAAGATTTCCGTCTTCGGCGGAATGCGCCGGCCGACCGTGCCCTTGTACGGGTCGGGCAGGTTCAGGGCCAGCAGCACCGCGCCCAGCGTCGCCGCCGCGACCGTGGCCGCCGCGGCCCGTGAACGCAGGCGTTCGCGCCCGCTCAGGAAGAGCACCCAGCCGATGAGGGCGCTCAGAGCCGAAAGAATGAGCATGCTCGCGCTGGTGCCCACCACCGGCAGCAGCAGGAAGCCGCAGGCCATCGAACCCAGGATGCAGCCGGCCGTGTTCATCGCGTACAGCCGCCCGATGCTGGCGCCGATGCGCTTCACGTCCGGCGTCACGCAGCGCGCCACCAGCGGGAACATGGCGCCCAGGATCACCGTGGTCGGAAAGATCACCACCGCGGCGACCAGCAGCCGCCAGTGGTAGGTCTGGTAGAAAGCGGAGTACGACTCCGCGGAGACGAAGGTGTCTTCGGCCGGCAGCATCAGCGCGTAGCCGGCCAGGCTCAGCAGCGCCACCGCGCACTCCAGGCCCGCGAACCAGGCCAGCGGATCCTTCGCGCGGTCGGCCGCGCGGCGGCCCAGCAGGCTGCCCAGGCCGATGCCCAGCAGATAGATCGCGAGCATCCCCGAGAAGGCATAGACCGAGGTGCGCAGCACCACCGGAAGCACGCGCGTCCAGATGACTTCGTAGCCCAGCGCCGCGAACCCGCTGAAGCCGTACGCCCAGAAGGCCAGCGTGCGCACCCCGTCGCCGTAGGGCGAGATGCGCTGCTCGCCGCCGTCCGGTTCCGCCGTTGGCGCCGCGGGCGCTTCGCTCGCGCGCTGCGGCGGAAGCCGCACGGACAGCCGCCACGCCACGTACGCGACCGCCAGGTGCACGAACACCCCGACGAACATCGTGCCCCATTCGCCCAGCACGCCCAGCAGTACGAAGCCCGATCCGGCCACGCCCACCACCGCGCCCAGCGTGTTCATGCCGTAGAGCACGGCCATGCGCGAGCTGAAGGCCTTGCGGTCCGGCAGCGCGGTGCTGAGGACCGGCAGCGTGCCGCCCATCAGCATCGTCGGCACGATCAGCACCAGGAAGACCAGCACGACCTGGATCCCCGTCAGCGTCGCGCGTCCGCCGCCGGTGGCTTCGAAGACCGCCTGATACACGGGCAGCAGCACCGCCATCAGTCCGGTGGCGGCCAGCGCCGAACCGCCCGCGCACACCTCCAGCAGCGCGTACAGCCGGAAGGGGCGCGCGGCGCGGTCGGCGTAGCGCCCCAGCAGCCAGCTGCCCAGCGCCATGCCGCACATAAACGCGCTCAGCACCACCGACGTCGCGTAGACCGTGCAGCCGAAGACGCGGATGGCCATGCGCATCCACACCACTTCGTAGAGCAGGCCGCTGATCCCGGAGAGAAAGAAGAGGAGAAAGAGGATCCGCTGGGAAGAAGCCATCCTGGCGCCGTCGATGGGTGCAGACATACTCATTTCCAGGCCGTGCGCGATTCCGGAACGACAGAGCCTAGCAGGTGGCGGGAATACCTTCCAGACGGCATATGGCTTCACCGCACCTTTCGCTTCGCGCGCCGCCACGCTATGGTCAAGGCCTTCCCGGAGCCACAACAGGAGGCCCTGCCATGGCCAATCGCTCGAAGAGCGCCCGCCGGACCGCGAAGATGGCACCCAATAAAGGAGGCGCCCGGCGCGGGGTCTTTCCCGGGCTGCTGGTGGCAATGACCATCGACGAGGTCCGCGCGTTCGCCCCGCGCGTCGGCGTGCTGCCGCTGGGCTCCACCGAGCCCCACGGCCCGCACCTGCCCTACGGCACCGACACGTTCCAGGTCGAACGGCTGTGCGCGCTGGCCGCCGAGGCCGCCAACGCGCGCGGCGCGCGGGCGCTGCTCTACCCCGCCCTGCCCATCACGAACAACGCGAACATGCGCGCGTTCCCCTTCGCCTGCCGCGTCGGCGTGCGGACGCTGGTGCAGGCGCTGATCGACATCGCGAAACAGGCCTACGAGGACGGCCTGCGCAAGTTCGTCCTCGTCAACGGGCACGGCGGCAACCCCGGCGCGGTGCAGGCCACATTGCGCGAGATCTCCGGCATGGACGCGATGCCGTTCACGTGCTGCTACAATGCGTTCGAGAGCCCCGAGATGACGCAGATCTGCGAGCACCCCGGCTGCCACGGCGACGAGATGGAGACGTCGATGGTCATGGCCCTCCGCCCAGATCTTGTGCGTTTGGACAAATTCGGCGTCTTCCCGGAATCCCAATTGCGCATCCCGGCGCTGGCGAAGGCGCAGTTCGTGCGCCCGTGGAACCGCTACCTGCCCAAGAGCGCCGGGGGCGACGTGCGGCTCAGCAGCGCCGCCAAAGGCCGCAAGATCCTCGCCGTCGAAGCGAAGTACATCGAAGACCTGCTCGTGCAGCTCGCCGAAGCCGAACTCGACGAACGCTTCCCGTATACATAGACGCTGGCAAATCTAACCGCAGAGTTCGCAGAGACCGCTGAGAACGGCGTTTCTCGTTTCCGGTTCACGGTTCGCAACGAAAACGCGCCAGCGCGTGGCGCGGGTTGCTGGTCGCCCTGAAGCGAAAGCCGAACCGGGGGCTACTTACTTGGGGGCGGGAGGGGGTTGGGGGGATTGGGGTTGAGGCGGCTTTCCTTGTCATTTCCGTCACTATGCTTCGTTGACGCATCCTGGGTCGGCACAACAATCGCATCACGAACCTTCACCGCTTCTCTCACCCACTCCTCCATGAACCGAAGGTTGTCTTTCTCAAGAAAGGTCGCGATATCAGGGAGTGAATCCATGCCTTGAAACTCACGTATATTTTCCAGACAGGCCAGGAACAAATAACAAATACCAAATACCATTTGCATCATAGAGAAACTTTCCGTCATGAAAAGATCTCCAAGTCTTCAGCCTATTTGCAAGGTCCTCGAAATCTCGTACACCTTCAAAGGAATGGCGTCTCTCTGTATTCACTGGATTATCCGCCTCATTTTATGGTTCCGATGATGCCAAACCCCATGTGGGCGGGTGGCCCGGCACAATCCAAAGCTCCCGGTCTCCGTGTCGCTTTTTTTTCGGGTGCCATCACCACGAAGTGGTGTGCCGTGGGTGCAAAGGCTTCCGCGTAGCCGGCACGGCACTTCGTGCCCGTGGTGCCCGACGAAGGGCTACACGGCTTCGAGCGCGCGTGTCCATTCTACCCCATTCCGCC
>JAKLKQ010000006.1 GCA_023150555.1 Planctomycetota bacterium | reverse complement strand
AGCGAGACCTTCATCGCCGTCCTCACCTACAACCTCATGATCCTCGCTCTACTTCTGCCTTTGTTTTCAACAGAGCAATTTTTTGACATTGCTGCTAGCCAATAGAATATTGGGTTCCTTTAGCTGAGTTCTGTGTGCATCCATTGTCATGACCATTCATAAATTGTTATATTCAAAGGACAAGTATCAACTGTTTACGTTGTTTAGTGTGATAAGTCAACTACTCCCCAGCTTCGCCGCCAGGCTGCGGATCTGTGACGGCGTGGGCTCCACGCGGTGGTTGAAGAAGGTCTCGACCGAGACGCGCTTTTCGGGCACGCCCGCGGCCTTCAGCGCCGCGCGCCACAGCCGCACCATCGCCCCGTTGCCGACCAGGTGGTAGTGCGCCTCGCCCAGGCGCCCGGCTTTCTTCAGCAGCGGCGGCAGCGCGTCGTCGACGCGCCCGGTCAGGCCCTTGGCCGCGCGCCAGGCGGCGTCGGGCTTCGTCAGCGTGAAGGCGTGCGAGAGGTTCGAGTGCTTCGCGGCGAGCGCCTTCAACTCGGCGTCGAAACAGAGGTCCGCGCGCGCGCGCATGCCGGTGTAGAGCGTCACCGGCCGCGTCTCGCCGGCGGCCAGCGCTTGCAGCGCGTAGCCGTACAGCGGGCCCAGCCCCGTGCCGGTGGCGATCCCGAAGATCCGTTTGGCCTTCTTGTCGACTTCGTCGACGATCGGCGTGTGCACGGGCCCGTGGAAGTCCATCGCCGCGCCGGGTTCGAGTTCCCCCATCAGCGGCGTCATGCGCCCGTCCAGGATCACGCGGTAGAGGTGCGAAAAGCGGCGCTTGGCGGGTTCGCCCCAGCTGACGGTGTAGGCGTGGCGCAGCGGTTCGGCGCCGTCGCGGTTCAAGCGCAGGCCCAGCACGTGCCCGGGCTGGTAGGCGGCGGGCTTCTCGTCGGCGGCCTCGAGCGTGATCCAGTAGGTGCCGCGCGCGACGCAGCGGTTCTCGACGATGCGCGCGGGCCGCCAGTCGGGGTTCTCGATGTGCGCCATGCGTTCAGAATAAAGCCCGCCGCGCCAACGCGCCAGCGGACACGCGGGGCTATTCGCGCCCGCCGCCCAGCAGGCGCCGCAAAAAGGCGCGGCGATTGTACAGCAGATACCTGAGGTCGCTGCGCCCACCCACGGACGCCAGACAGCCGGCCTGGCCAAGCGCGTAGGGATCGGCTTCGTAGTTCGCCTGCGCGCGCTGCCGGTAGCGCAAGTGCAGGCGCGTGATTTGGTAGAAGATGCCCGTGCCCGCAAGCGACACGCCGAGGTAAACCAGGTGCTCGTTGGTGACCGGCGGCGTGTTGCCGAAAGCGAGCAGCGCGAGCAACGCCATGACGGCAAAGGCCTTCCACAGGATCTGCGCGAAGAACCCGGCAAAGCCCAGCAGCAGCAGGCCCAGGCGTTCGCGGCCTTCGGCCTTCAGCCACATCGCCAGGCGCAGGCCGTAATACAGCCCGCGCAGAAGGAGCCACAGGGCCACCAGGACGACGCACGCGCAGCTGATCCAACCGCCTACGCGCGCGTCGGGATCGCTCACGTATTCCATCAGCGCGCTGAAGCCGGCTATGATCCCGCCCGCCGCGCTGCCGCACAGCACCACGCCCAGCCAAAGTTCAAGCAGCCGGTACGTGGTGTGCATCACGATCGCAAAGAGTTCGCGCGCCATGCGTTCGCCCAGGAACGCCACGAACGCGGCAAGGAACGTCCAGCCCGCCGCCGCGGAGCCCCAGAGGATTCCCGCGGGAAGAATCGCCGCCGCCAGCAGCACCAGGCCGATGCGCACCACGGCGCCCACGCGGCTGAGGTCTGGCGCATCGTCGAAACTGCGGATGGTCGCCATACCTTGATCTTAGCGTTTCGCCGCGATGCGTTTCGAGCACAATCGCGCGTCGCAGCAGCGTCACAGAATCGCGCCGTCTGTCACATGCGCCAGGTGCAATCGCTTGGTTCAAACGTGTCACGAATATCGTAACTAGCGAATAAAAATTGAGTTGTGACTTACATTGGCATACCTAATATATTACTAATGTTCGTCGACAAACATCTTTGCGTAATTGCGATTTCGCGATTACGCGCTTTCAAAACCGAGCACCACGCGCTGCGCGCTAGCCCTCTCCTTGCGTGGCGCGGCGTGCTGGGTAAAACCGCTCGGACGCTTTGCGAGAAGATGTTCGCGCGGAGCCGCGGCGCTTTGCCGGCGCTGCGTTCCGCTTCGCCTCATCAAGGAGAAGAGAATCATGCTGCGCAAGATAACGTTCGCCGCCGCCGTCTTGGCGCTCACCGCCGCCGCGCACGCCGGCGAGAAGGAAAATTCCGGGAAGCCGCCCGCGACGATGCTCGTCCCGACGCTGACGCAGGACGCCGCGGAAAAAATCGTCGCCGCCGCGCGCAAGAAGGCCGAGGCCACCGACAGCGGCGTCTACAAGGCCAAGACCAAGATGCACGTCTACGTGCTGGGCCGCGAAGGCACGCTGATGGCCAGCTCGCAGGCGCTGGGCGCGTGGCCCGGCAGCGCCGACATCGCGATGAAGAAGGCCCGCACCGCGTGGCTCTTCAAGCTCCCCACCCGCACCATCGGGAACCTCAGCCGCACCGACCAGAAGGCCAAGGCGCCGCTGTACGGCATCGAGCACAGCAACGGCGGGCTGATCTCCTTCCCCGGCGGGCTGCCGATCTTCGACGAAGCCGGCGCGCTGGTCGGTTCGATCGGCGTCAGCGGCGACACCGTGGACAACGACGAAGCCGTCGCGCAGGCGGGCGTCGACGAAGCCAAGAAGCTGGGCAAGGACGCGGTCACGCAGCTGCCGTCGCTCAGCCAGCAGTCGGCCGCGTACCTGCTGCACAAGGCCGTCGCCAAGGCCGCCGAGACCGAGAGCGCCGTCTACAAGGGCCAGAAGACCAAGATGCACGTCTACGTGCTCGGCCGCGAAGGCACCGTCCTCGCCGCGACCCAGGCCGACGACGCCTGGCCCGGCAGCGCCGACATCGCCCTCCGCAAGGCTCGCACGAGCTGGCACTTCAAGCTCCCCACCGGCACCATCGGCGACCTCTCGCGCCTGGACAAGGAAGCGAAGGCCCCGCTGTACCGCATCGAGCACAGCAACGATGGGCTGATCACCTTCCCCGGCGGGCTGCCGGTCTTCGACGCCAACGGCGAACTCGTCGGCGCCATCGGCGTCAGCGGCGACAGCGTCGAGAAGGACCACGCGGTCGCGCAGGCCGGCGCGGACGCCTTCGCGGACCTGCTGAAGGCCGACACCAAGTAAACCTTCGGCCCATAAACAGCACTAAGGGGGCGCTTCGGCGCCCTTTTTTCATGCCCGCAGGGAGTTCACAACGTGAGGCACAACGTGAACTTACGGCCGAAAAATAAAGGCTGACGCAGGCAAGGCTTCGGGTACTCTGGCGTCTCTGAGATAGACGATACCCCAAGCGCTTCGCCAGCCTCCCAGGCACCCCTTTAGGAGCCGGTTCGAGTGATGCAGGCCGCCGTTTCGTTACGCATTCTTGGCACGCTGCTGGTGCTCGCCTGCACCGCGGCACTCGGCGCGTCGGCGTCCGAGAGCGGCGAAGGCACCAAGCCGCGCCTGGCCGGGCCCGCGCCCGACCCGCCGCCGTTCAGCTGGTCGCAGCGCTTCGTGATCCGCGAAGGCAGCAGCGTCTCGATCGGGATCCAGTCCTTCGACCCGGGCGGCAACCTGCCGCGCGTCGTGCGGCCGCTGCCGACGGTCTTCGAGGACTTCACGCTGGACCCGTTCAACTTCGACTTCGGCTCGAACGTGACGGTCCTCAACTGGGAGAAGACCATCAATCTGCTGCAGGTCGCGGTGCCGTTCGGCGCCGTGCCGTTCGGCTCGCCGAACTTCGAGGACTCGCAGGCGTTCAAGGTGCATGTCTCGGGCGTCAGCGACGAGGTCATCACCAACCGCGTGATCATCGACGCGCGGCCGGTCACCGACCCGGAGAAACTCGAGCCGCGCCCCGCGATGCTGCGCAGCGGCGGGTTTATCGTGCGCCCCGGCGATATCGTGCGCTACCGCTGGTCCAGGCGCACGGGATGGAAGACGCCGGAGTGGCAGTTCGAACTCACGGGCAAGACGCTCACCGCCGCGACGCTGGGCGCCGACCAGGAACAGCTCACCGATTCGTCGGTGAAGATCCGCCCCGTGCTGCTGGGGCATTACCTGGCGCAGGTGCGGCCGTGGAACAGCACGCGCGATGCCTTCTCGCAGCAGCGCGGCAGCGACAGCAACGCCGCCGTATTCCTGTGCGCGTTTGGCAGCGAGAACCTGGCGCCCGTCGCCGACAACCTTTCCGCCGACGGCTTCACCGTCAACGAGGACAAGTTCCCGGCGCTGGGCGGCACCGTCACCGGGATCACGCCCGTGGCGACCGATCCCGAAACCGGCAGCACCGTCGGCGCGGGGTTGACGCCGAGTTCGATCAACTTCGGCGACGGCACCGGCGACCTGGCCATGGGCGGCACGAGCATCGACCACACCTTCAACGAGGCCGGCATCTTCCGCGCGGTCTGCACGATCCCCGACATCGCCAGCACCGACCCGGTGCTCGCCGCGGGCCCGGACGGCACGGCCGACGATATCTTCGTCGTGGGCGCCACCGAGGTGAACGCCAAGGGCAAGGGTTCGACGGACCCCAGCGTCACCTTCAAGGCGCGGAAGGAAGTCGTCTTCGACGAAGGCGGCGAGGGCGTGGTCGACAAGGACACGCTCACGATGGTGTGGAAGGGCACTGGCTACGTGCCGCAGCCCGGCGACCGCATCGTCTGCTGCTTCAACCGCAACCGCTTCGGCCAGATGCACACCGAATCGGGCGGCGACGACATCATTCTCGGACCGAAAAACACGTTCAAGGGCGTGCTCTCGAACGCGCTCTCCGCGACGGTCGCCGCCAACACGAAGCAGCTGAAGATCACGATTATGCAATCGAACTTCGACCGCACGGCCGATCCGCGCCTGGGCGGCGTGCAGCTGAAGGGCGATTTCCCGGCGCAGTTCGTGGCCGTGGCCATCGTGCCCGCCGACTATCCCAGCAGCGGCGTCCTGGTCTTCCGCATGCGCGACGAAGACCTGCTGCGCGTGACGGTGAAGGGCGGCAAGACGACGGGCTTCAACTTCGAACCCGAGATCACCGTCACCACGAAGTCGCTCTTCGTCGCGCCGTAACGACCGCTCCGAATTCCAAAAGGAATCTCCGGAAACTCTTTATAGGTACAGCACCGGACTACCTGAAAAAGGAATCTGAAATGCGCAGATGCCTATTTACGATTGGTCTCACCGCACTGCTGAGCTTATCGGCCGTCGCCGAAACGCCGAAGCCAGACCAGCAGGCGCTGATTGAATCGCTCGTCAAAGACCTCTTTTTGGCTGGCGAAAGGTCCGACTCCGACTGGAGAATTCCGGAGGGCAAGCTGGCTCAGATTGGCCCTGCTGTCATTCCGGTTCTGGTGAACCAGGTCAGGTCAACCGGTACGTCCGGCTATTCAATGGTAACGCGTGGCTCAGAAACCATTCGGTTAATGGGCGTTCAGGCGCTTCCAGTAATCACGGAGATCCTCGAAAAGAACCCGCACCAGCCACGGGCGATTAACCGGTGCGATCTTGACATGCTCAGACGAGCCATGGCAAGACTCGGTCGGGACGCGCTGCCTTTCGTCGCACGGCTGATGAAATCGGAGTCGTCCGGCGTCCGCCTTAATGCCCTTTGCATCTACGCGGACTTCGGCCCGGCTGTGCCGGAAGGCCTAGACGCAATGTCCGCAGCTTTGAAGAGCAATGATACCGATATCCGAAGACAGGCGCTAATCTCGATGCAGGATTTCGGGAGGGCGGCTCTTCCCGCTCTACTGGCCGGAGTCAAACCCGAGGAGACCGATCTGCTTAAAGACGTAATCGGCTACCTGTCGAGTGTGAGAGACAAGGAACTGCTTCCGCCGGAGGTCCTGCCGTACGTCAAAACGTACATTAAAGACAATCTGGTCAACACGTATCACGCGCGCTGCGTCCTAGAACGCATCGGGCTGCCGGCGCGCGAACTGCTGCCCCAGCTGATGCAATGCCTTCCCAGTGCAGACAAAGAACAGTTTAACAATTATCTCCGGGACGCCATCGCGTCCGTAAACGCAAACGACGGCGGATTGGAAGGCGCGATCGCCGAAGGCTTGGCCCACGCCGATCCGACCGTGCGCAGCTGGTGCCTGGAGTACCTGAAGGACCACGCCACCAAGACCGAGGCGCTTCGCGAAGCCGTCCGAAAAGTGGAGGCCCAGCAAGGGGACCGCCCTACCGACGAGACCGTGAAGGCCATGGAGCTTTTGAAGGAACCGACGGAGAAGCAGTAACGCTTTGCGTCAGCTCCCCGCGCCCGCGTAGCGCTTCAGGCCCGCGCGCCAGACCAGCCCGCCCACCGCCATGCAGGCGAAGCCCGCCACCGGCGTGAACCAGGCCATCGCCACGTCGCCCTGCTCGAGGAACGCCGTCGACGGGTAATACGCGATGAAGCCGAAGGGCACCACGAACGTCAGCAGCACGCTGATGACCTTGTGGAAGATGTTCAGCGGGTACTGCGCGAAGTTCAACAGGTTGTAGACCGGCGGGATAAGCCCGACACGCTCCTGCGACCAGAACGCCAGCGCCGTCATCGTCAGGAAGACGCCCATCAGCACGAACCACGCGCCAAAGACCATCGCCGCGAGCGTCACTCCCGCGCCGAAGGTCCACACCAGGCCCAGCTTCGCGCTGGCGTAGGCGACCACCGCGATGCCCAGCGTCAGGTCGGCAACGAAATCGAAACTGATGCCTTCCATCAACATCTGGAAGAGGCTCGAAAGCGGGCGCAGCAGCACGCGGTCCATCTCGCCCTGCACGATGTACTTGTCGGAGAACATATAGAAGTTCATCGCGAAGGCGTCGAAGAGCGCCCGCGGCAGCAGCGAGAAGCCGTAGATGAAGAAGACCTGTTCGCGCGACCACTCGCCCACGGCGTCGATCTTAGAGAAGAGAAACGCGAGAAAGAGCAGCCCCGCCGACTGCTGCATCAGCGCGGCCAGGCATTCGAGAAAGAAGTCCGCGCGGTACTCCAGGCGCATCTTCACCGCCTGCAGGACATACGACCAGCCGATGCGCGCGTGGCGCAGGATGTAGTTCATCGCCGCGCCTCCTTTACCCGCCCAGCGAACAGAGCCGCCGGCGCACCGCGCGCCAGCCCCACTCGCACGCCGCCATCAGGATCACCGTCCACGCGAACTGCAGGGCCAGCGCGTTCAGCGCCTGCTCGCCCGTCCAGCGCCCCAGGTACAGGTTCATCGGCGTGTACGCGATCCCGGAGAACGGGAGCCAGTCGAAGACCGTCTTCACGCCCGCGGGGAAAAACTCGTACGGCAGCAGGTGCCCGCTAAGGAACTGCATCAGTATGAACTTCGCCCACAGGAACCCTTGCAGCTTCTCGGTCAGCACCGCGCACAGCCCGACCAGGAAGTTGATCGCGAAGAAGATGTGGAAGGCCAGCACCATCGATACGCAGAAGCCGGCCAGCGCCGCCGCGTCCGCCGGCGGCTCCAGGCCGAACGCGTAGATCACGATCAGCGCCACCGGCAGCGACATGAACAGCGCGCGGAAGGCCATCTCGCCCCACGCCGAGCCGTAGTACTGCATCAGCAGCGACGTCGGGCGCAGCAGGTCGCTGGCGATCTCGCCCTTCGAGATGCGCCCGGCCAGCTGGCTGTCGCTGTTCGAGAAATACGTGCTGCGCGCGATCCAGTTGATGCAGACGTACGTCTGCATCTGCGCCAGCGTCCACGTCGCGATGGTGTCCTTGCCGGAATAGACCGCCGACCAGAGGTACCACTGCACCGCCACGTAGACGATGTAGTTGATCACCCCGATCACGTATCGAAGCCGGTGCGCCAGCATCATCAGGAAGCTGGAGCGCGCGAAGGCAAAGGTGAGCGTGAGCGCCTGCATGGAGCAGCAGCTTATGCAGGCCGGGCTCCTTGCGCAACGCGCAGCGCGCAGTTCAGGCGCCGTGGAATTGGTAGCCGTCCGGAAGCTCCTGCGGCCCGCTGCATTCCAGGTGCAGCACGCGGCGGCGCGCGTCCGTGGCCGGCTTCGGCGAACCGTGCAGCAGCAGGGGGCGCATCAGCAGCACGTCGCCGGGCTCCGCGCAACAGACGGCTTTCTTTTCCAGGCCGAAGTCCGCCGCCGAAGGCGCAGCGTCCAGTTTTGTAACGCAGTGACTGCCGGGCAGCACCTCCAGCGGTCCGTTTTCCGCTGTCGATGCGTCGATGTGAATGCGCACGGCCAGCATGCGCGCAAGGATCTCCGCCGTGGCGCGAACGTGCGGCACGCCGGCTTTAACCGAGTGCCCGCTCAACGTGGCTTCGGAACGGTGCCTATCTACCGGGATCATCGTGTCGCGGTGCCAGCGCACCTTCCACGGCGCGTCCGCGTTCTTGTCGAAGAGCAGCACGCGCACCAGGGTCACGCCGCCGCCCAGCGCCGCGGCCAGCACCGGCGCGAGGGTTGGCGCGGCAAGCAACTCGGCGGCCTCGGGAAACGTCTCGCGCGGAACGCGCACGCCGGCAGCGGCCTTTTCGTCCTTTTCCTCACCCTTGGAGCCGGCGCGCTGGGATTCGGCGAGCGCCTCGAGCCTCGCGGCGAGGGCTTCGATGCACGCGCGGCCGTAAACCCCGCGCAGCAGGGCGTAGCCGTCGCGTTCCAGCGCGTCGAGCGTTCGCTTGTCCATGCCGGAATTCTCGGGCGGCCGCCACCAAAAGCAAACGTCCCGCCGTCATTTTACAAGCCCGGCCCGGCTACCTAGAATCGCTCGCATGTCCAAGCCCAACGTGCTTTTCGTGATGACCGACCAGCAGCGCTTCGACACCATCGCCGCGCTGGGCAACGCGCACATCTACACGCCGAACATGGACCGCCTGGTGCGGCGCGGCGTGACCTTTACCAACGCGTACACGACCACGCCGGTCTGCGTCGCGGCGCGCTACACGATCCGCACCGGCTGCGACGCGCTGACCACGCGCGCGACCTGCAACCAAATCTCGCCGCCTTTGCCCGGCCAGGCCGAGACGATGGAAGGGCGCTGCGGCCCGTACCTGGCCAGGACGATGCGCGCGCTGGAATATCGCACCTTCGGCATCGGGAAGTTCCACAGCCATCCCACGTTCGAGGACCTCGGCTACGACGTGCACCTGCACAGCGAGGAACTGTACGGGAAGGGCGAGCGCGAACGCGACGCCTACGCGTCGTGGATCGCGAAGGAACACCCGCACTTCGACTTCGTCGAGACGCTGATGGGCGAGCGCACCGAGATGTACTACATGCCGCAGATGAGCCCGCTGCCGGCGCATCTGGGCGTCGAAGCCTGGGCCGCGGCGCGCGCGGTGGAACAACTCGCCGTGAAGGACGAGCGCCCGTACTTCGGCTTCGTCAGCTTCGTCGGGCCGCACCCGCCGCTGGCGCCGCCGATCCCGTTCAACCGCATGTACGATCCGGACCGCATGCCTTCGCCCATCCGCGGCGACCTGCGCGTCGATCACATGGACGGCTTTATTCCCTACATGAACCAGGCGATCTGGGCCGAGGACGTCGACGACCTGCGCGCGCGCTGCTGCAAGGCGCGCTACTACGGTGAGATCAGCTACATCGACCAGTGCCTGGGCCACGTGCTCGATGCGGTCGAACGCCGGCCCGACGCCGACAACACGGTGATCTGCTTCTTCGCCGATCATGGCGACCACCTGGGCGATCACCACGCGTGGCAGAAGGAGAGCTTCTTCGAGGCCAGCGCGCACATCCCGTTCCTGGTCAGCTGGCCGGCAAAGCTGCCGAAAGACGCGAAGCGCGACGACCTCGTCTGCCTCACCGACCTCTTTGCCATCGCCACCGGCGCGGCGGGCAAGCTGGAAACGCGCGAAGGCCACGACGTGCTGGGCGTGCTGGAGAACAGGACCGCGCCACGCGAGACGCTCTTCGGGTTTTACGGCCCGCCCGGCGACCGGCGCTTCAAGATCATGGTGCGGCAGGGCGAGTGGAAGTACATCTACTTCGCCAACGGCGGCATGGAGCAGCTCTTCAACGTCGCGCAGGACCCGCACGAGCTGACGCTGCGCAACGACGACGCGCCGGACGTCGTAAAGCGCCTGCGCGCGAAGGCGGTCGAGCGGCTCTCGAAACCCGACGGCGCGGGGACGCTCGACGGCGGGGACCTGCTTGCACTCCCGCACGGTCCCGTACGCGAACGCAAGCGCGTCTTGCAGTTCGACGGCAGCCGCAGGGTGCTCGGCTTCCCCGAACGCCCGCAGGACGTGCTGAAAGACTGGAAGCTGAGGCTGCCGGAATAGGCTCTGTCCGGTAAATGCTTTCGAGGCGGCTGCGCCGCGCCGGCCGAGCAGGACAAGGAAGCCGAGCGAGCCATATCCAGAGGGCATCTGGTGAGCGAGGCCGACGAAGCCATGCGATGGCCGCCGCCAGCAGACGCCCGAAATGAATTACCGGACAGAGCCTAGAGCTTACGGGCGAGCCTGGGGATCGCCCATGCGGCCCATCAGCGAGCGGTTCTTGAAGGCCTCGTCGCGCTCTTCCTTCGTCCAGATCCCGACCTTCTCGTTCAGCCAATTGATCCAGACGCCCTGCATCCCGCCCATCTTCTTGCCGGAGGCCATCTGCAGGACTTCTGCGGGCGGCGACATGGTGTTCGCGACGGTGCCGGAGACGGGGCGGTCGACGAGCGTCAGCGGGATCCGGGTGCCCATCGGGCCGGGGACCATCACCTCGCGCGTCTTCACGTCGCCTTCGCTGGGCGGCGCCGCGTTGGCTTCGGGCGGCGGGATCGCGTTGGCCAGCGTGGCGAAGGCGCGGTCGTCGTTGATCTCGCGCAGCGCCAGCGCCGCCTGCCGCTGCACGCGCGGGTCGGGGTTGGTGGCCCACTGCAAGACGTAGCCGATGGCGCGGTCGTCCTTCAGCAGGCGGATCGCCTTGGCGGCCTCGCGGCGCACCTCGAAGTCCGTGTCCTTCATCACCACCCAGCCCAGCGTCTGGGCGCCCTGCTTGTCGAGCGGGCCCAGTTCCACCAGCGCGCGCAGCGCACCCAGGCGCAGCCCGGGCGGCGCTTTCGCCTTGGGGTGGAAGACCTGCAGCAGCACGGGCACCGCGCGGAAGCCCAGCTCCTTCGCGCGCGCCATCGCCGCCGCGCGCTTGTCCCGCTGCGAATCGCCCAGGTCCTTCAACTCGTCGTAGAGTTTCTGCGTCTCGGTCTTCTCTTCGACGGGCGGAAACGCGCCCAGATCTGGGGCCGGGTCGGGCGCGGGATCGAGCGCCTTTCCGGCGGCGCCTTCCTTCGCGCCTTCGCCCCCGCCGGCGGCGGGCGCCTCGGTCTTCGGAGCCGGTGCCTGTGCGCCGCCGCGGATGATCTCCTTGATGCGCGAGCGCGAGATGCCGCGCTGTTCGCCGTCGCCGACGATCAGGAAGACGACCAGGTCGTTCTCCTGGGTGATCTGGCCTTCCACGCGTTCGCCGCTGCTCAGCACGACCACGTCCTTGGCCTCGGCGGCGCCGGCGCGGCCTCCGCACAGCGCGGCGGCCAGCAACAGCAGGGCGATGGTGCGCAGGGAGGTCATGGCTTGCCTTTCTCGCCGGCCTTCCCGGGCTCTACGCCGGGCAGCGCTTCCAGCACGCGCTTACGCAAAGCGTTCACGCGTTCGTCCCACGGCGCCTTCGTGTAGGCGCTCTCGGCGTAGCCTTTCGCCTCCGGCAGCAGCCCGGCGGCCAGGTGCGCGCGGCCCAGGGCCAGCAGCAAGTCCAGGTCGTCCTTGTCCTCGGCGTTCGCCAGCGCTTCCTTCGCCAGCGCGACCGCCTTGTCCGGAGCGTACCACGCGGCCTTGGGATCCTGCAGATACAGCTCGACGACCTTCAGCCGGACCTCCTGGCGTTCGGGGGCCTGCTTGAGGTACTCGAGGAAGGCCTCGATGGCCTCGCCGTCCTTGCTCTGCTCCAAAAGCGCCTGGCCCAGCTTGCGCAGCGCCTCGGCGGAGCCCTGCTTGGCCAGTTCGCGGAAGTTCTCCGCCGCGCGCGCGGCGTCGCCGGTCTTCAGCAGCGCGTCGGCCTGAAGGCGCTGGACCTCGGCATCGCCGGGCTCGAGCTTGCCGGCCTGCTCGGCGTCGGCGGCGGCCTCGGCGAAGCGACCCGCATCGAAGCGCACGCGCGCGCGTTCCAGCCACGCGGCCGCGTCGTTGGGGCGCAGCTTGATCGCGGCGCCGAAGGCGGCCTCGGCGTCGGGCAGGCGCTTAAGGGCCTTCAGCGCGAGCCCGCGGTGGAAGGCCACTCGCGCGTTCTGCGGCGCCACGGGCACGGCCTGGTCGAGGTGGCGCAGGGCTTCCTCGGGGCGGCCCAGTTCCAGCAGCAGTTCGCCGCGGCCGGCCAGGGCCTCGACGCTGTTGGGGTCCAGGCGCAGGGCGTTGAGATAGTCGGACAATGCGTCGATCTTGCGCTCGGCCAGGCCCTGGCGGTCGAGTTCGCGGCTGATGCGCGCGCGGTTGAGCCAGATCTCCGCGATGTCGGGGTTCAGTTCGACGGCGCGCGAGTAGTGCGCGTAGGCCTTCTGCAGGTCGGCGAGGCCCGACTGCGGAAGGTCGACGCCGGCGTAGAGGTTGCCGGCCAGGCGGCGGGCTTCCCACAGGATGTCGCGGGTGCGCGTGATCTGTTCGGCGATCTCCAGCGCCGCGCGGGCCTGGGCCTTCATGGTCTCGGGCGCGCCTGCGTTCGCACGGCCGTTGAGCAGGTGCGCGTAGGCTTTGCCCAGCAGGCTGTAGGCGTCGTTGGGGTTGATCGCGGCGGCCTGTTCGTAGTACTTCAGCGCCTCGCGTTCCTCGTCGAGCAGCTTCCACGCCACATCGCCGCAGCGCAGCAGCGCGCGGGCGTCGCCGAGGTGGTTGGACATGCGCGCGAGTTTGTGGGCTTCTTCGAAGGCCTGGATCGCGTCGCGGCCCGCCTGCGGCGTGCCTTTGCGGCTGAAGACCTCGCCGCGGTAGAAGTACGCCAGCTGCGCGACGGGGGAGTACGGATCGACGTAGATCACCGCCTGCAGGCGGTCCAGCGCCATCGTGTACTGGCGGCGTTCGAGCAGCTGCAGCGCGTCGAGGAACTCCGGCACCGAGCGCACCAAACGGTTCTGGTGCTCGATCAGGTTCGCGTCGGCGACCTTCTGCTTCGCCTGCGCTTCCAGTTCCTTGCGGCGCGCCTCGGCGGCGTTCTCGCTCTCCGCGCGCGCCACCTGTTCGGCGAGGTTCTTCTCGACGAGCAGCTGGTAGTTGCGGCCGCTCTCCTCGGCCTTCTCCTTCGCGACGGCCTCCAGGCGCCAGAAGGCGACGGCCGCGCCCATGCTGAGCAGCACCAGTGCCAGCGCGACGGTGACCAGCACCGCGCCGTGGCGGCGGCCGACGCGCAGCGCGCGGTCGAAGGCGTTGTCGGGGCAGGCGGCGACGGGACGGTCCTCGATCACCGCGCGCACGTCGCGCAGCAGCTCGAGCACGCTGCCGTAGCGCCGTTCGGGCTCGCCTTCCAGGGCTTTCATCGTCACGGCCTTCAACGCCTTGGGCAGCTTGGGGCGAAAGCCGCCGGGCTGCGGGAAGTAGGGGCGCTCGTGAACGATCTTGCGCAGCAGCATGCGCGTGTCGGGATCGATGTGCGGCGGGCGGTAGCAGAGGATCTCGAAGAGCATCGCGCCCAGGCTGTAGACGTCGCTGCGGGGGCTGAGCGCCGCGGGATCGCCGGTGGCCTGTTCGGGCGACATGTACTCGGGTGTGCCAGCCACGATGCCCGGCTGGCTGTCCAGGGCCGCGCGGTCGTCGCGCACGGTCTTCACTTCCATCCCATCGGCGCGCACCTTCTGTTCGCCCTGTCCTGTCACGTACGCCAGCAGGCCGGCGGTCTGGGTCTCGGGCTTGCCGAACTTCTTCGCCAGGCCCCAGTCCATCAGCATCACTTCGCCGAAGTCGCCGATCATCACGTTGCTGGGCTTCAGGTCGCGGTGCAGCACGCCCTTGGCGTGCGCGAAGGCCACCGCCTGGCAGACTTCGCCGAAGATCTGCAGCAGCCGGTGCAGCGGGTACAGCCGGTGCGCCTCGGCGTCGCCCTTGTGGAGGTCGGCGAGGATCTGGCTGAGCGACCGGCCGCGCACGATCTTCATCACGAAGTACGGGCGGCCCTGTTCGTCGGTGCCCAGTTCGTGCACGGGCACGATGTTGGGGTGCTCGATCTGTCCGGTGACCTGCGCCTCGGCGACAAAGCGCAGCGCGTCGGCCTGCGCGGGGTCGGCGCCCTTGATCAGCTTCAGCGCGACCATGCGGTCCAGGCCCACGTGGCGCGCGCGGTAGACCACGCCCATGCCGCCGCGGCCCAGCACTTCGAGCAGCTCGTACTGGCGCAGCCGCCGCGGCAGCACTTCACCGTCGTCGGTGAGTTCCCCTTCGCGCCGCGAGCCGCTGGCCGCCATGCGCTGCGCGCGCCGCGAACCCGCGCGAGCATCGGGGATCTGGCGCGTCGAGTCCTTCGTCTCGGCGGAGATGTTGCGGGGCTCTTCGCGGGGATTGGGAAGCGCGCAGCGGCACTTGGGACAGCTCGCGCCGCCGTCGCCGTACGAGACGCGCACGGTCTCTCCGCATTCGGGACAGGCCACCACCGAAACGGGCATCGCGTTCCCTTCAGGGCCCGCCGCGCGCGGGCTCGTCCCGCCGCGGGCGGGCGGAGCGTCGCGGAGTGCCGGCGGTCGATTGCGAGCCATGGGGTGCCTGTCTCAGCCTTACATATAGGACGCGCCGATACGGCGTCCCGGGTCTTCCGTATACGTACGATTGGATACGCAAGCCCATCTAGAAAGGCGAAGCGGCGCCCCCCGGCCTTAGCTTCCTTCTCCGGCCCACATTACCACAACTTCAAGCCAATCGGTAGCTTGTAAGCACCGAGGCAGCTTGGAGATGCGCCGTTGATCGGCCGCCGCCTCCAGACGCCTTGCCACAGGTTCCACTGGATAGGTATATCTTAGGATCGCAACTCGGACCGGATTTCTGTTGCAACGCCGATTCGGCCGGGGTATCTCTAATTACCGAATCGATTCGGTAACTCGTGCAACCGACCTTCAGGAGCCCGCCATGAGCACCCCCGCAAAGCAAGACGAGTCCCCCAGCCTGCGCCGCGTGACGAAGCGCTACGACGTCGTCGTGGCCGGCGGCGGGATGTCCGGCGTCGGCGCAGCGATGACCGCCGCGCGCCACGGCGCGAAGACCGCGCTGCTGCAGGACCGCTCGGTGCTGGGCGGCAACGGTTCGAAGGAGATCCGCGTCACGCTGCAAGGCGCCAGCGGCGGCGCGAACGCAATCTACTTCCGCGAGACCGGCCTGATGGAGGAACTGCTGATCGAGAACCAGCGCCGCAATCCCGAAGCGAACGCCGAACTGTGGGACACGGTGCTGCTGGAGAAGCTGCTCGCGCAGGCGGACCTCGACCTGTACCTCAACTCGCCGCTGTACGACGTGACCGTAAAGGACGGGCGCATCCGGAGCGTTACCGCGCTGACGTTGCAGGCCGAGACGCTGACCACGCTGGAGGCCGATTACTTCGTCGACTGCACCGGCGACGGCACGTTGGGCTTCCTGGCCGGCGCTCCGTACATGACCGGCAAGGAGTCGAAGGCCGAGTTCGGCGAGGACCTGGCGCCCGAAGAGCGGCAGTCGTACACGCTGGGCGGCTCGATCCTCTTCTACGCCAAGGACGCGGGCAAGCCCGTCGAGTTCGTGCCGCCGGGCTTCGCGCACAAATTCACCGCAAAGGACTTCCGCGACGGGCGCAACCCCGTCCCCGAGTTCGACCGGCTGCACGGCGGCTTCTGGTGGTGCGAGTGGGGCGGCACGCTCGACACGATCCACGACAACGAGGCGATCAAGTACGAACTGCTGCGCATCGCCTACGGCCTCTTCGACTACCTCAAGAACGATCCCGAGGTCCGCGACAAGAACCGCAACTATACGCTCGAATGGGTCGGCACGATCCCCGGCAAGCGCGAGAGCCGCCGGTTTATCGGCGATCACATCCTGACGCAGCAGGACGTCGTCGGACGCCGCGAGTTCCACGACGCCGCGGCCTACGGCGGCTGGAACCTGGACGACCACGCGCCCAAGGGCTTCTTCGACGACGAAGTGCCGCCCAGCATCCATACGCAGATCCCCGGCCTGTACAACATCCCGCTGCGCAGCCTGTACTCGAAGACGGTGCCCAACCTCTTCTTCGCCGGGCGCAACGTCAGCGCGACGCACGTGGCCCTGACCAGCGCCCGCGTGATGCTCACCTGCGCGCAGATGGGCGAAGCCGCCGGCGCGGCCGCCGCGCTGTGCATCCAGAAGAACCTCTCGCCCCGCGAGCTGGTCGCGGACACCGAAGCTCTGAGCACGTTCCACGCGCGCCTGGAGCGCGACGACCACTACGTCGTCGGCGCGCGCTGCGCCGATCCGGCGAACGTGGCGCGCGGCGGCACCGCGAAGGCCAGCTCGCAGCTGGAGCGCGCCGCGCTGGACCGCAACGGCAAGACGGTGAAGCTGGACGCCGACCGCATGGTGCTCTTTCCCGCGCCGAAAGCCGGCATGAAGCTGCCGTACGTCGAGGTGCTGCTGTCCGCCGATGCGGCGACGACCCTGGGCTGGCAGCTCCACGCGGCCGATGGCCGCGGCGGCACCATTCCGCACAGCACGGCCGCCGAAGGCGTGGTCGAAGTGCCCGCCGGCGGCACGCAGTGGGTCCGCGTGCCGGTGAACGCGACGGTCGCCATCGACGCCTGGCACATGCTGGAACTCAAGAAGAACCCCGCGCTGCAGTGGCACACCTGCGCCGAGTGGCTGGTCGGCTTGCGCACCTACGTCGAGCAGAACCAGAACCGGCACCGCTACAAGAACGCACATTCGCGCTTCCGCAGCCTCACCGCGCCGCGCTGGGGCGGCGAGGGCCTCAGCTACTGCGTGCGCCTGCCGGAGAATCCCGACGCCTACGCGCCGCAGAACGCGGTCAACGGGCACAGCCGCCCGTACAACCGCCCGAACCTGTGGGTCAGCAAGACCACCGACTTCGCGAAGAACGGCCCGGAGTGGCTGGAAGTGGCGCTGCAGAAGCCCGCGGCGCTGCGCGAAGTGGTGTTGCTCTTCGACAGCGACCTCGACCGGCACCTCTCGAACCTCTGGTTCCCCGCGCCGTACGCCATCGAGCCCGACCTGGTGAAGGACTACGACCTCGAGATGCGCGTCAACGGGACGTGGGTAAAGGTGGCGGAGGAACGCGGCAACTACCACCGCCGCCGCGCGCACAAGCTGGACGGCACGAAGACCGCCGACACCGTGCGCGTGACCGTGCACGCGACCAACGGCGTGCCGCGCGCGCAGATCTACGAGGTGCGGGCGTACGTCTGATTTTCACCACAGAGAACACAGAGAAGGAATTGGGACAAGAAACAGGAGATTGGTCCGTTCTCGGCTCGCCTGTAGAACGTTTGGATAAATCACCAGGAGACTTGCACTCGGAAGAAATAGAAAAGTTTTCCTCTGTGTGCTCTGCGATCTCTGTGGTGAATTCTTTTAAGGATAGACCAATGCAGATCGACTGCGACTTTCCCGGCGGCAACGTGATCGTGCGCGGCATCGGCGGCGACACCGCCCGCATCAGCCAGGACATCCGCGACACCGAGGGCTTCTGGTTCTACTGGAGTTTCCGCGTGCGCGGCGCGGCCGGGCGCACCGTGACGTTCGCCTTCGAGGCCAAGCGCAGCCTGCTTGGCACGCGCGGGCCCTGCGTGAGCACCGACGGCGGCGCGACCTGGAACTGGCTCGGCATCGAGTCGGTGAAAGACAACAGCTTCACCTACACCTTCGCGGACGGCGCGAACGAGGTCTACTTCGCCGTCGGGCTGCCCTATCTCGAAACGAACCTGCGCGCGTTCCTGGCGCGGCACAAGGGAAATCCGGCGCTGAAGACGAGCGTGCTCTGCCGCAGCGAAGGCGGGCGCGACGTCGAACTGCTGCACGCCGGGCGCCTGGACGGGAGCGAGCAGTACCGCATGCTCTTCACCTGCCGCCACCACAGCTGCGAGGCCATGGCCAGCTACGCGCTCGAAGGGATTCTCGAAGCGGCGCTCGCGCCCGACGAGCTCGGCGCGTGGTACCGCGGGCGCGTCGCCATCGCGGCCGTACCGTTCGTGGACAAGGACGGCGTCGAGGCCGGCGACCAGGGCAAGAACCGCAAGCCTTACGACCACAACCGCGACTACAGCGAGCCGCCCGACGGCGGACGCTACGCCAGCGTGACGGCCATCAAGGCACTGGCGCGCGAGACGGGCAAAAAGGGCGTCGACTTCGCGCTGGACCTGCACTGCCCGTACCTGAAGAACGGCGACAGCAACGAACAGCTCTACTTCGTCGGCAGCCCGCAGCTCGATCACTGGGCGCGCGTCGAACGCCTCGGCGGAATCCTCGAAAAGAGCAAGCGAGGCCCCCTGCCGTACGAAGTGCGCCACGGCCTGCCCTTCGGGAAGCTCTGGAACGACTACAACGGGCCGTTGAAGAGTTTCGGGCGCTGGATGACGCTGCAGCCATGGGCAGGAACGGCGACCTCCATCGAGGTCCCCTACGCGAACTGCGGCGAGGTGACGACCAGCCCCGAGAACGTGCGCGCCTTCGGCCGCGACCTGGCGGCCGCACTCAGGACTTTTTTAACCACCGAGAACACAGAGCACGCAGAGAAGAAGTAGACGGGAGAAACAGGAGGCGTTCCGTTTTGGGTCTGTTTGCAGTGGAACTTGGGCACGCATGGAGACCTGGGCACAAGAGGAACCAAATAGTTCTTCCTCTGTGTTCTCCGTGATCTCTGTGGTTAGATTTTTTAGGAGAGACCCAGCATGACCACCGCCGTCGAAAAGTTCTCGCTCGAGCAGTTCAAGGCCGAAGGCTACACCGGGCCGATCCCCGTGCTGAGCGCCGAGGAAGCGCGCGCGGTGTACGAGCGCTTCTTTGCGGAGATCGGGCAGTCGCCGGACGCGCCCGGGCCGACGAAGGCGTACCTCAGCGCGTGGCAGCTGCGCCTGCGCTGGGCGTACGAACTGGCCACGCACCCGCGGGTGCTCGACGCGATGGAAGGCCTGCTCGGCCCCGACCTGGTCCTGTGGGCGATGCATTGGTGGTACAAGGAGCCCGGCAACGGCAAGCGCATCCCCTGGCACCAGGACGGCCACTACTGGCCGATGGCGCCGAAGAAGAACGTCACCGCGTGGTTCGCGGTCGGCCCGACCTTCAAGGCCAACGGCTGCCTGCGCATCGTTCCCGGCACGCACAAGACGACGGTCAAGCACGAGAACCTTGGCGACAAGAACAGCCACTTCGCCGAAGGCATTCCCGTCGGCGCCGTCGACGAATCGAAGGCGCTGGACGTGGAGATGAACCCCGGCGAGGCCGTCTTTTTCAACGAGGCCACCTTCCACGGCAGCGAGCCCAACACGTCGGACGTGCCGCGCGTGGCCTTCAGCCTGCGCTACACCACGCCCGAAGTGAAGTTCCTGACCGACCAGTGGAGCGACGCGGGGCGCATCCGCCCGATCCTGGTGCGCGGCAGCGACCGCTTCAAGGTGAACGCGGAAATCATGGGCGCGCCGCCGGCGTAGTTCTTAACCACAGAGCACACAGAGACCACAGAGTAAGGCTAGATGTAGGTTCCGGCGGGGATGCCTTCTGATTTATTCTTCTCTTCCGGAAGGCCGTAATGCGCCGCGAGCGTCTTGAAGAGCCACTCGCGCTCGATCTCGCTGAGACTCGCACCCAATTCGATGCGCTGGCCGCCGCAGTCGACCGTCAGGCGGTTGCCGGACTCGTGTTCGCGCAATCGCAGGCTCGCAAGTTCCCCCTGCGTGATCGTGAACTGCTTGCGCTTCGCAACCAAGGACTTGAAGTATTCCGTCTGCGGCCGGAATCCGAATCCAATAAGTAATTTCACAGGAGGCGTTCCGGAATCGTATTGCAGATTGGGCAGGGCAAACGTGAAGGTCTCTGGCGCGCCGGCAGCATACAGCCGGTACAGCGTATACAGGTGCAATATTCCAACTAACGTCCATGCGCATAGCCAGACAACGAGGAATCCCTCGAACCATTCGGTGTTATTCACGACCTCATTCGTCAACGAGGTCCAAATCAATGCCCACGCACACAAGACGGCTATGGAAGCCAAGGTAAACAGATACCGCATCGGGCTTGCCTTATGCGGCAACACCAACTTCGGCGTGCCCCATTCGTCCTCGACACGGATTGTAGTGCCCAAAGGCGGAGTCATAGCAGCCTCCTGAGACTCTATTCGACGGATGCCCGCCGGCCTTTCCGCAGATCCGATCGGATTCCGTTCTTGGCGTCTTTGCGCCTTTGCGTGAGCCGCTTTTCGTTACCGCGCGCGGAAGACCTCCACGATCAACCGTTCGCGGTAGCGCACCGGCCAGCGCGGGCCTTCATAGGTCACCTGCCCCGCCGGCGCGCCTCGGCGGCACCAGCCGGTGGGCGAAGTATCCACGCAAAGCGTCAATTCCTTGCCGCCTTTGTTGAAATAGTAGCTGTGGCGTTCGGAGTAGCCGAGCTTCCAGCCTTCGGCCTGGAAAGCGGGCACCAGCGCCTGCAGCAGCGCGCCGGGTTCCCACTTCTTCGTGACAAGCCAATACTCGGCGCCCGTGCGCATATGCTCGGGCACGTCGTCGATCCGGGTTCCTACTTCATCGAGGGTCATCGGCGGCCCCGCCGGTCCTGCGGTTCAGCGAAAACAGCGCGCCACCAGCTCCTGCCGGGTGATTGTATAGATTTCCTCATCTTCAATACTCAATTCTTTTCCGAAAATCGGCTCGCGGAACAGGGAAGGTTACGCCGTCTTCCTACGAAGCGGCCCGGGCGTTTTCAGGCGCCCGGGCCGCTGGTGTTGCGTTGACTAAGGTGCGGCGCTTACTCGGCGGCCTTGACGTGGTAGCCCGCGTCGTTGGCGGCCTTTACGACGGCCTTTGCGTCGAAGTCGCCCGTGACGGTGACGACCTTCTGCGCCGTGGCGGCATCGGTGACGCCTTCGACCTTCTTCACCGCCGCGACCAGGCCCTTGTTGCAGCCGCCGCAGCAGTTGTGCGCGCCGCTGAGTTTCAGGCTCTTGACCTTGCCTTCGGGCGCGCCGCTGTCGTCCTTGATGGCCAGCTTCTCGTCGCCGGTTGCGCCGTGGAAACCCGCGGCGGCGATCTCGTCGAGCGCCTTCTGTACGGTCTCGGCGTCCTTTCCGCTGACGGCCGCCGTCTTGGCCTTCGCGTCCACGGCGACCTTCGCGCCTTCGACCTTCGCCACCGCGTTGTTGATCCCCTTGGTGCAGGATCCGCAGCAGATGTGCAGGCCCGACAACGAGACCTTCGTCTCCACGGGCGCGGGCGCGGCGCCTTCGCCTTCCTCCGCGCCGGCCTTCACGCCCAACAGCAGCACGGCCACAGCGAACGCAACGGCGAGACGGCGGACCATAGGGGCTTCTCCTTTACTTGCCGGGGTTGGCGACGCCGATGACGCCACGGGCTTCTTTCGCCTTGACGTCCCGCAACGCACGCCTGTTCACCTCTTTAATGAGGGCCGGGAGCCTTCGTATTGCGGACGCGCGGGCCGGTCAAGGCTTTAACGCACCTGTGCAATGACCGATTTATTTCCACAGGGCCGATTGTATGAACTATGGCAGCCGGAAGGCCCGTCTAACCGGTGTCGGCACACCCACTTGAGGACGCCCGTGGCCCCTGCCCCGTACCGCACCCGCCCTAAGGGCGCTCCTTATAGAGGAGTCCTGCTCGCCGCATTGCTGGCGCTCTCGCTGGCGGGCGCGCGTCCGGTGGCGGCTTCGGCGGGTGGGCTCGAACGCCTCGAACCGATCTACCCCTCCGCGAAGGACCTCGAAGCGGCCTTCGCGACCAGTGCCGAGAAGTTCTGGCAGGCCCAGTCCAGCGGCGCCGCCGCGCAGCGACGCGTGCAGGCGCCGGCGCTGCGGCCGTGGGACCTGCGCCTGGCCCGTACGCTCTCGGTATCGGCCTTCCTGCCCAAGCGCCCGGCGCGCGCGGTGCGCCTGCGCTGGCTGGTCGAAAGCCGCGTCGGCGGCCTGTACGCGGGCGCGCGCCCGCAGACGGTCGCCTCCGCGGGGCAGCGCACGCCGGTGGCGCTGGCCTTCGCACCCGACGCCGGCTTCCTGGTGCCCGTCGGCCACCAGCGCCCGTGGGACGCGCTGGCCGCGTCGGAAGTCGTCGCCATCACGCTGCGCGTCGAGACCGAGAGCACCGGGAGCGTCAACATCGACCTGCGCGAGCCGCGCCTGGAGCTTGAGCCCCGCGCCGGCACGCCGCCACCCGCGCGCTTGCTGGACGTGAAGCTGGAGTACCCTACGGACGGACTCGCCTGTCTCGGGACCTTGTGCTTCCGCATCGATCCGCTGCCCGAAGATCCCTTCGCGATCGAAGGCGACGGCGACGTGCGCGTGAAGGCGGACTAC
Source organism: Planctomycetota bacterium (assembly GCA_023150555.1). Lineage (GTDB taxonomy): Bacteria > Planctomycetota > SZUA-567 > H5-PLA8 > H5-PLA8 > JAKLKQ01. The sequence goes on along the minus strand of JAKLKQ010000006.1, from coordinate 142,608 downwards.
GGCGAGGCGCTCGCGTATCTCGACCAGGGCTACTACGCCGTGCGCGACGGCGGGGCGTGGCGCATGGAGCCCGCCGGCGCGCCGGTTTTCCGCGCGCATCTGCAAGGGTTCGAGGACAAGGATACCGTCACGATCACCTGCGGCGAGAAGAGCTGGACCTTGGCAATCGCGGCCATTCCGCGCGCGCCTGCCCGGCCCGCGCCGAAGCTTTACGCCGAACGCTGGGACGTGCCGCTGGAGGCGCCCGTAAACGCTTTGCGAGACCCGGCCGCGAAGGGCCTGTGGGACGGCGCGCCCAAGGCCTGGCTGCTGAGCGTTGCCAACGGAAGGGGCAAGGACGGCGCGGCGTCGCAGTGGACGGTCGCCGAGCCGCCGGTGCAGAAGACGGCCTGGCGCCCGGTGCCGTTCTGGAACACGCGCTGGGGGCGCTTCGGCGGCGAGATGCGCCCCGACTTCGCGCTGGCCGCGCGCATGGACGCGATGCTCTCCGCGACAACGAAACCGCGCCCGCTGGTGCTGGTGGACGGCGAACCCTTCGCGCGGCAGGGTGTCTTCACCTGGGAAAGCCACCCGCTGAACGCTGCGCAAGGCGGCGCGCTGGAAGGCCCCGGCGCGCTGCTGACCGACGAACGCGGCATCGACTTCGCGCTGCGTTCCGCGCGCTACGCGCTCGCGCGCTGGGGCTGCTACGAGACGGTCTCCTCGCTGCTGGTCACGGCGACGCTCAACGCGCCCGGCGCCGATGTGCTGCACGCGAGGCTGGCACGCGCTCTGGCCGGCTGGCCGGCGGTGTTCGACCGTCCGCATGCGCTCGAGCTGCCGCCGCCAAACCCCAAGATTGTCTACGCGCTGCACCCGCTGGCGCTGGAGCCCCGCACCGTCGCCGACGTGCCGGCGTTCTCGACCAGCGACTGCGCGTGGGCGCCCGGCGAGCCCAAGCCCGCCCGCGTACAGCTGGCCAACCTGCGCGACGTGGCCGGTGGCACCTTGCAGGCCGTCGAGATCCGCGGCCACAGCGGCGCCGGTTCGCTGTGCGCGCAGAAGGTGTACAACCAGAGCGCCGCGCAGTACGGCGCGCCGCCGCCCGACGACTTCCACGGCGCCGACGCGCTGCTCTTCGATGTATGGCTTTCCGCCGACGCGCCGTCCGACCTGCGCGCAGGCGTCCACCTACGCGACCGGGACGAAGGCTGGTACGAGGCCCTGCTTCCCGGCCTGCTGCGCCCCGGCGACTGGACCACCTGCGTCGTCGACCTGACCGAACGCAACGCGCAGGGCCTGAAGCCCGTCGGCCACGCCAAGCCTTGGACGAAGTACGCGCGCATGCGCGTGCGGGAGATCGGCCTGCACGTCTTCACCACGCATCCCGAAAGGACGCTCAGCGCCCGCTTCGCGCGCGTGCGCGCCGTGCGCTTCGAACGCCTCGCTTCGGAAAGGGAAGCGCCGCGCGCCATCGAGTTACTCGATGCCTCGCCCGCGAAGGGCGAAGCGCTTCGCAAGGGCGATCTGTGGACCGCGCACCTTTCGGTCAACCACGCCTACCGCAATCCCTTCGACCCGTGCCAGGCCGATCTGGCGGCGATTGTCACGACGCCATCGGGCAAGACCGTGCGCGTCCCGGCGTTCTTCGACCAGCCGTGCAAGCGCCGCGAGGCCGAGCCCGGCGGCGCGGAGATCGTCGAACCCGACGGCGCCGAACGCTGGACCGTGCGCTACCGCGTGCTCGAGGAGGGTGCGCACCGCGTGCGCTTCGAGCTGCGCGAAGGCGGCGCGTACCATACCGCCGAGAGCGTTATGGCCACCGACCTGACCTTCTCGCCCGACGGCACGCCCACGCCCGTGGTGATCGAGAACGAGGACGACTGGGTCTACCACCACCAGCGTTACGACTGGCGCGGCAAGCGGCGCGTGGACCGCGTTGTCTTCTCGCCGGGCAAGACGGTGGCGGAGCTGGCGATCGACGGCGACGCGTTTGCGGCGAAGGATTCGGCGCCGGACTGGCGCGGGTTCCTGCGCGTGGCGGACGACCGGCGGCACCTGGCCTTCGACGACGGCAGCTTCTACTACGCGCTGGGCCCCTGCCTGCGCAGCCCCGCCGACAACCGCCGCCCGTACGATAACCCGAAGTGGAACGACGAGTTCATGAACCGCGTCGCCAAGCGCGGGACGTACCAGTACGACGACTACTTCGCGGCGTTCCAGAAGGCGGGCATCAACTGGACGCGCGTGTGGCTGTGCTCGTGGTGGGGCGCGCTGCAGTGGCGCCGCGACTGGCCGGGCTACCAGGGCCTGGGACGCTACAACCTGCCCAACGCATGGCGCATCGACCACGTGCTCGACGAGGCCGCGCGCCGCGGCGTCTTCGTCAACCTCTGCCTGACCAACCACGGCCAGTTCTCCTACGTCATCGACACCGAATGGAAGAACAACCCGTACAACGTGGAGCTGGGCGGGCCGGTCTCGGTACCGCGCGAGTTCTTCACGCGTTCGGAGGCCAAGATCGAGCACCAGAACATGCTCCGCTACATCGTCGCGCGCTGGGGGCACAGCCCCGCGGTGCTGTCCTGGGCGCTCTTCAGCGAGCTGGAGTTCACCGACGAGTACCGCATGAGCCTGCCGCAGGGCTTCGGCCAACCCGACAAGCCCGCGCCCCACATCGAAAGCTGGCACGACCAGATGGCCGAGTGCCTGAAGGCGCTGGATCCGAACAAGCATCTCGTCAGCACGCACTTCAGCCATCCCGTGCGCGGCGTGGGGACGCTCTCCCGCCCGGGCGTGGACATCGCCATGTCCAACGCGTACTCGGCCTTCGACGAACTCGGCGACAAGAAGGACGCCGCGCTGGCACTCGACTATTTCTGGAAAGGCAATCCCGCCTTCTGGGGCGGCACCTTTAAGGGCATGGGCATCTTCGACAAGCCCGTGCTGGTCGAGGAACAGGGCCGCCACTGGATGGGCGTCGAAGTCGACCGCGCGGGGCGCAAGAAGGTCAACAACACCCTCGCCAACCTCGATGCCGACCTGCACTGCGGGTTGTGGGGCAGCCTGGTCCAGCCGCTGGCCGGCGCGACCGGCTACTGGTGGTGGCTGCACGTCCACTTTGACGACCGCTACGGCGAATACCGCGCGCTGGCGAACTACCTGAAGGACGAAGACCTGCGCTGCGACGCGAAGGCCGGCGAGGGGAACCTCGAACCCGGCAAGCCCGACCTGAACTCGCCCAACTGGCCGCTGGAAGCGCGCATGCTCGCCAGCGACCGCCGCGCCTACGTGTGGGTCTTCCACCCCACCGTGGCCCACACGCGCAACGTGAAGCTGGAAGTCGCCGGCGCCTCGCTGATCCTGCGCGGTATGAAGCCGGGGACCTACACGATCGAATTCTGGGACACCACGAAGGGCGAACGCGTCCAGACGCTCGAGCTGGCCTGCGGCGTCGCGCCGCCCGCGCCGCCCGTCGAGCCGCGCGGAGGCGGCGGCCGCGCGGCGCCGCGCGCCCGCCCATTCCCCTGCCGCCGGTGAAGGGCGACGTGGCGGTGAAGGTCAAGCGCAAGGGCTAGCGGCGCCCACCCCGCCAATTGACAGCGCGCGCAAACTCCTGCAAAATCGGTCTTTCCGCTTGAGTGGGCCCCTGGGAACTGCGCCGATGGGTCTGGAAGTCACCGCCGACGAACCGAAGCCGGGCATCCACACCGTCCACGCCAAGGGCGAGATCGATCTCCACAGCGTGGAACTCTTCGAAGATGTCGTTCACGAAGTCCTCGCCAAGAATCCCCAGAAGCTCTTGATCGACCTCTCCGGCGTGACGTTCATGTCCAGCTCGGGCATCGGCGTGATCATGGCTGCCAACGCCGCGCTCGGCGATGCGGACGACGCGATCGTGCTGGTGGGCATCTCCGGCGTCGTCAAGGAATCGCTCAAGCTGATCGGCCTGCTGGACCTCTTCCCCATCGCGAAGTCCATCGAAGAAGCGATGAAGTAATTTTCGCTCGCCAGCCTACGGGTTCGCCGCGCGGGCGGTCTGGCCCGGCGCGAAGGCCGCGGGAATCGTCACCTTCACCGGCGGCATCGAACGGCACGCCAACCGCGCGGCCAGCAGCCGCACCGCGTTGCGCCCCAGCATCTCGTAGTCGATGCGCGCCTGCGCGACGGTCAGGCCCTCGGCCTCGTAGACCGCGCTGTCGGCCGCCGCGAGGCTGACGTCCTCGGGCACGCGGCGCCCCCGCGCGCGCAGCCAGCGCATCGCCGGGGCCGCCCAGCCGCCGGTGGCCAGCACGTAAGCCGTGGGCTTGCGCGCCGGATCGGCGTCCTCGAAGGAAGCGAGCGTTTCGGCGATGCGGTCTTCGCTGCGCCCGGCGTCGGCGACGTCGCGCGGCGCGGCCTCGCGCCCGGCCTCCAGCAGCGCGCGGGCCCAGCCGTTCAGCCGCGCCTGCCACGTTGGATCGCTGGACTCCGCGACGAAGCCTTCTCCGATATACGCAATGCGTCTATGCCCCAGCGCGATCAGGTGCTTGGCCGCGAGGTACCCGGCGGCGAGGTGGTCGGCCTCCACGGCGTCGAAGGCCGCGTTCGGCGGCGCGAAGTCCACGGCCACCAGCGGCACGCCGCTGCGCGCCAGGTCGTTGAGCTGCACGGCGTTGTAGGCTTCGACGGCGACCAGGCCCTGGCAGGCGCGCTTGACGTCGTCGGGGTCCAGCGTGGGCAGGTCGTCGATGCTGAACGCGCGCGTCTCTTCGTGCCCGAAGAACGCCACCTGCGCGGGTGGGTGCAACGCCAGCTGCACGCCGGTGAAGACCGTGTGCGCGAAACCGTGCTCGGCGAAGGCGCGCCGCCCGAGGCTGCTCAAGATCCCCGCCGAGCGCACCTTCAGGAGCACGCCCGGCGTATCGGCCGGCGCGCCCCGCACGAACGTCCCGACGTGCCGCTTTCGGACGATCAGGCCTTCGCGCGCGAGGTCGGCCAGCGCCGCGCGCACGGCGCGCACGCTGGCGGCAGACTCGCGGCGCAGCTGCAGTTCGTCGATGCGCGCGCCTTCGGGCAGCTCGGCACGGGCAACCATCGCGCGCAGGCGTTCGCGGCAGGCGCGCACCTGGTCGTCGAAGCGGGCGGCGGGCATATCTCTATATTTAACATAATGAACATTATTTTTCAATGCCTTGCCTGTCATTGGTTTATGTAAAGAACTGATATATATAAGTTTATATTTCCATCAATACTGCGATCGGCAAGGGATTGCTATATAAATGACATTTGTTCCGGTGTTTATAGACAGTGCCAGGGCCGGTGCCTTCCGCCGGCCGCGCCCCTATGCTAGGAGCCCCGCCCATGCTTCGCGTCCAATCGCTCACCCTTTTTTTGCTCGCCGCGACGCTCAGCGCCGTGCCGGCTTGCGCCGCCGCCGCGCCCGCGAAGAAGGAGTTCAAACCGAATCCGAAGCTGGCGGCGCTCGCCGCCAACTCGGTCCTCGATCTCGGGCCCTTCACCTGGCAGAAGCCGGCCGGTGAAGGCGACACGGGCTCGGTCACCGACTACAGCGGCATGGCCTACGACGCGCACAACCACCGCATCCTGCTCTTCGGCGGCGGCCACGCCACCACCTGGACCGACGCGGTCTACGCGTTCAGCCTGACGGACCTGGCGTGGAGCGCCCTCTACACGCCGACGCCGCAGAAATACTACAAGCAGGAGAACATGGACCGCGGCTTCTGGAAGTCCGGCGAGTCCGGCAACTACCCGCGCCCGGTGGGACGGCACACCTACGACCTGCTGGTGGTGCCCGACGACCGCGAGGAACTGTACGTACTGATGAACGGCTGCGGGCCGTCGAGCGTCGCGCCGGGCTTCGGCTATTTCGGCGGCGGAGCGGGCCGCTTCGAGTTCAGGACCGGCCAATGGACGATCCTGCCCACGGCGCCTTTCGGCGGCTACGGCGGCGCGGCCGAATACGATCCGGTCAGCGGGCAGATCGTGGGCTCGGCGGGCCAGGGCGTCTTCACCTACGATCCGGCAACCGGCAAGTCGGCGAAGATCCTGGACGACATCAGCGACAAGTTCAAGGTCAACTGCTACTCCGGAACCATGGTCTACTTCCCGCCGGACCGCAAGATGTACTGCATCCCCGACAGCAAGAAGATCTGGTCGCTGGAACTCGACCGCGCCAACTGGAACAAGTCGAAGATCACCGTGCTCAATCCGGCGGGCACGTGCCCGCCCAGCGAATGCGCCTTCGCCTGCGACGCGAAGAACAGGGTCATCGGCGGCGGTCTGAAGGACAACAAGTTCTACATCTACGATCCGGCGAAGAACGCCTGGACGGCCGAGACCGTCCAGGGCGGCGCGCCCGGAAGCGTGACGTTCCACTGCCTGGTCTACGATCCGGTGAACAACGTGTACGTGTTCATCGCCGGGAACAAGACCTGGGCCTACCGCTGGAAGTAAAGTTTTCCCGGCGTATAAAATCTTCACGCTCGGGTCTTGGTCCGGAGGTGCCCCATGCTTCGACGCTCGGCCTTAGCCGCGGTGGCGTTTGCGCTCTTCGCGTCCGCCGCCGCCTTCGCCGCGGAGATCCCCGCCAACACCTGGGTGCGCATCGCCGACTGTCCGGGCGACGCCGAAGGCCGCGAGGTCCCGCCCGGCCGCGCCTCGACGTGGGCCTACTGCCCGCCGCTGAAGGCCTTCCTGCGCTACGGCGGCTACACCCCGCGCTACTCGAACGCCCTCGACCGCTTCGACCCGGCCACGGGCAAGTGGACGCGCCTGGCCGCCGAGGACGAGAACTACCCCGGCGACCGCGCGGGCGGCGGCTGCCTGTGGGCCGTGCAGTGGGACGCCAAGCGAAAGGCCCTGCTGCTGGGCGCCGGCTGGGCCAAGGGCTTCACCGGCAGCCGCGGCCTGTGGAGCTACGATCCGGCCGCCGGCGCGTTCACGTGCCTCAGCAAGGACCTGCCGGACGGCGTGCAGCGCGGCTGCTTCGACCCCGTCAACGGACTCTTCGTCGCGCAGCCGTGGCCGAAGAGCAACGGGCTGGGCGCCGGCGCGACGATGGTCTTCTCGTTCGAAGAAAAGAAGTGGGACAAGGTCCCGACCAATCCCATCCCGCAGCCGATGTGGGGCGGGCACATCTTCCCGATGACCTTCGACCCGGCGCTCGGACGCGTCGTCGCCATCGTCGGCGAGGACCCCAAGAAGGCCAACGAGGTCTGGACCTTCGACGGCGCCGCGCGCAAATGGGAGAAGCTCGAGGCCGAAGGCGGGCCTAGCTTCCGGCTGCGCTCGGCGATCGCCGCCGACCCGGACCACAAGGTGATCCTGCTCCACGGCGTCCACCCCGGCGGCAACATCAACGACAACGGCGGCCTGAACGACACCTGGGTCTTCGACCCCGCAAAGAAGGAGTGGAAGGAGATCAAGACGCCCGGCCCGTCGGAGATGAAGGACAGCCTCAAGCGCACCGTGACGCTCTACCGCCAGGCCCTCGACTACGACACGGACCAGAAGCGCTTCACGCTGGCCGATCCCGATTTGGGCGTGTGGGTCTTCCGCTACGATCCGGCCGCCGAACCCGGCAAAGCGAACGTGCCCGGCGCCTACGTTCCGGCAGTGGGCGCGGCCGCTGCCCTGCCCCCGGCCGAAGGCGCGGCAGACAAACGCAAGGAAGTGCGCGTCACGCTGCCGTCGCCGCCCAACAAGCGCCTGCTCGAGCTGGGCGACAACACCCTCATCCAATTGGGCGGCGGGGCGATGTCCGGCGACGAGATCGGCTGGTGCTGGGATCCGGAGAACGGCGTCTTCGCCAAGTACGGCGGCTGCGGCAACAGCCAGAGCCCCTTCTGGACGCAGTACGGCAACAGCCTGGCGCTGTACGATCCCGGCACCGAACGCTGGCTCGTACGGCGCGCCAGCGACGTCAGCGGCGCGCTGCGCCCGGCCAACGGCTGCACGCGCAGCATCGTGCACGACTCGGGCCGCAAGGTCCTCTGGTTCTTCGGCGGCGCGGCCTCGGGTCCGTTCTGCCCGCAGCCGGCCGCACCCAACGGTTCGTTCGCCTACGACCTGAAGACCGACCGCTTCACGGCCGTCCCCGGCGACACCAAGGCGGGCATGGGCGGCAACGGCTGCATGCTCGAAGAGGACACCGACCGCGGCCTGGCCATCTGCCCGTCGAAGGACAAAGTCCACACCTTCGACATGAAGACGGCCTCGTGGAGCGCCAAGGCCACGCCGGGCTTCGGCGGGCTCTCGAGCGTGTACTCGCGCATCTGCTACCTCAAGAGCAAGAAGGTCTATCTGGTGCTCGAAGCCTTCACTGCCGAGAAGGAGGACAACGTCAAGACGAACCGCACGATGGCCTACGACCCGGCCGCGGGGACGTGGACGGACCTGGCGCCCAAGGAGATGCCGCCGTCGCGGGGCTGCAAGTACGGGCTGGTCTACGACAGCAAGAACGACGTCGCGTTGCTGATGGGCGGCGGCACCGGCTGGAACAAGGGCTGGCGCAACGACGTGTGGGCCTACGTGGTGAAGGAGAACCGCTGGGAGAAGGTCACGCCCGTGCTGAGCGGGGACGCCAAGAAGGCGCCGGCCTTCACCGACAATATGCCCTCCGGCTACGACGAACGCCACAACGCGGTGATCTTCCTGGAAGGCAACAGCCCCTGGGCGTACCGCTACAAGAAGTAGCCGCAAAAAATAGTTTCTCGTTTCGGGTTTCTAGTCTCTGGTTTCTGGCTGCGAGAAGGCGGGCGACGACGGAGAACGGATTTTTGGGGGCGGATGCGAGCGGGCGCGACTAAACGGAATTGGCCATTGGCCATTTTATTTGTCATTGCGATGGTCGCGAAGGCCGTTTGTCCGGCGCTTTCGTAAGACCCGGAAGAGCAGAAAGGCGGAAGCACAGCCCGCAATCCAAGCCTCAGGCAATGCGACATATCCCCACCATTCTTCCGGCCTCCGTCTTTTCCACACACGCGCGGTCCTGTCATCGCCGGCAGTCACGATGCAGGTTCCGTCCGCTGAGAATCTCGCGCTTCGCGTCCAGCCATGTTCCGAGCACGTAAGGAGAAGACGGCCCGTTCCGGCATCCCAAAGGCGAACTGCTCTCCCCTGCGTGAGTATTCGCCGACCATCGGTAGAAAAATGGCTCACAACGCCCTGGTCTGGCGTGCCGATTTGCAAGGTCGCCTTCGCGGCAGACCAATCCCATATTCTTACGGTCGTGTCTGCACTTGCGGTCACGACACGACGGCCGTCCGGCGCGAAGGCAACCGAATTGATGAAACCATTGTGGCCATTGAGGATTACCGGCGGATCATCCGGCTTATGCGGATTCCAGATGCGGCAAGTCTTGTCCTCGCTCCCTGAGACAAGGTGCGCGCCATCAGGCGAAAAAGCCAAAGCGGTAACATCTCCCTCATGGCCAGACAGCTCGCCTGCCTCTGACTTTCCATTCGTATCCCATAGCTTAACTTTATTGCTGCTCCCTTCATTTGCGGCAAGCAGCCCGTCAATCGACCAGTCGGCGGCATACAAGATTTCCCCCCAGGCGCCATCCTTTTCCTGGAGACGGGCCGACCAGATCGTTTCGAATGTTTGGCCGTCAAAAAGCCAAATGACTCTATCGCCTGGATAGTAAAGCAGGAACAGGTTCGTACCGGGCAGCCGGGAAAGGTTCTTCGAGGATGCAGTAAACTCTACATCAGGCGCTTCCCGCATAGCCAGGTGCATTCCGCTGGCTGCATCCCAAACGCAAATCTTTGAAAAACTAGCCGCATATACCCGTGTGCCGTCCCAGTTAAACTCAACATTATTCACTGGCCAGTCGGTCTCAAGACGATGACTTCGCGCGCCGCTTTCCAGGTGCCAAACATTCGCAAATCCATTGGCGCCAGCGGTAACAAGGAATTTCCCATCCGTGGAAAATCGGGCGTCAAAGACGGGTGCCTCATGAGCGAGCTCGTGCTCAAGGAACCAGGGTTCTCGACGAATCCAAAGCCCGGTCAATGCTCCGCAAAGAATCGCACAGGCAATGAGGGTGAGCAGGGAGAACTGGAGTCCTTGTCGCATGCTGAAATACTCTGTCGTCAAATACTCCACTCGAAACATCGTGCCGATGCACCCGGGTACTCGCGGCTTTGGAAGGGCGCCGCTGAAACTTCATTTTCGCTACAGGTGCGCGGGTTGGCAACCCGCGCCACGCGCTCACGCGTCTTGCAATGTGCCGTCTGAACCGGAAACTAGAAACGGGTGACCGGAAACTCGTATTCTTCCCAGGGTATCGCGGCAGTCTTGCCTGCATGCGAACGCTACAGGAGCGGCTTCCTGTCGCGTTCCTTCGGCCCGCGACCCGGACGTGGTGACGTCCGGGCCACCCCAAAGGTTGTACTTCGGTTCTCTGCGCCCGCTGTGTTCTCGGTGGTGAATTCTTTCTTATATTACGCTTTGCGTATCAACAATCCGCAGCCCGCAAAAGAAAAGCCCTCGCCGAAGCGAGGGCCTTTTGCGTATCGGGTCAAACGGCTCGGCGTATTACTGGCCTTCCTGCGGCTTGTCCTTGGGCGGGTCGGGCTCGTTCGGCGGCTTGACGTCTTCCGGATGGCCGGGGAGCGCGCCGAAGAAGCCTCCGTAGCCGTCGTACGAACTTTCGTAGACCCCCAGGCCGCCGCTGCCGCCGTCGGGGCTCTTCTTGGTCAGGTACGGCGGAAGGATGCGTTCCTTCGAACCCTTCTGCGTCAGCGGATCCCAGTCGTAATTGCCCTTGAAGACCATGACGATGAAGATGCTGAAGGTGAAGAGCATCACGCCGGTGTTGATCAGCAGGAACGTGGTCATGATCGGGTGCGCGGACTTCTTCTCGTACACCGTCGCCGTGCGGCGCGCGGTGGCGACCGACTGCTGGCGGACGCGGCTGACCGCGGGGCCTGCCGGCATGGCCGGCTGCACGCGCGAACCCGACGCGACGCCCTGGCGCGCGCCGCGGCTGCCGCCGGGGCCGCGGCCGGCCGGGATGTTGATGGGCTGCGCGGGGCCGGTGGAGACTTCGGCCTGGTTGCCGGTGTCGGATTCGACCAGCGTCTGCTCGCCGGTGATCATCCCGCCTTCGCCTTCGACCAGCGTGTGTTCGCCGGTGCCGCTGGCGGCTTCGACGACGGTCTGTTCGCCGCTGACGGGGGCGTCGATGCCCGAGCTGACGACGGTGGCGTGCTGGGTCTGCATGCCGTCGTCCTGGGGCATCAGTTCGATGTCGTCGAATACGATCTCGTCGGTGGCGTCGGGCGCGCGGTGCTGCGGCGCGGACGCGGGGCGGTTGATGCCGCTGCCGGTGGGGCCGGCGTCGACGGCGCTGAGGATGCCCGACTGGCCGGGTTTGCGCTGGCCGGCGGCGGGAATGATGATGGTGGGCTCGGTGCCCTTTTCCTTCTTCATGCCCAGCACGTCTTCGCGCCGGAACTTCATGGTGCCCGCGCTGCGGAAGGCGCGCAGGTCACCGCGAGCGACCAGCGTCTGCAGGTCGTTCTCGCCGATGCCCAGCATCTCCATCGCTTCGCGTGCGTCGATCAGTTCGCCGTTCGCCATGTCCTGCTCCTTGCCCGTTCCCCGCCCTGCCGTTCCCCGCCCTGCCGTTCCCCGCCCGTCTGTTCCCCGACGGTCCGGCGCGCTTACGGGGCGCCGGCGGTTCGTCCGGTACGCCTACTGCTTGGTGCGCTGCTTCTCGAGGCGCTCCCAGAGCTGCTTGGCCTCGCCGAAGGTGACGCCCTGTCCGGCCTCGACCGGCGTACCGGTCGAGTCCTTGATTTCTACATCATACTTGTAGGACCTTGCCCCGACCAGCCTAAAACGGCCGGCGCCGGCGACGCGGTAGACGCAGATGACCTTCTTGTTCGTGTCGATCAGGACCAGGCGTTCGCTGGCGTTGGTCGTCGCGACCATCACGCCGTTGGTGTCCCAGCCGCCGCCGGCCGCGAAGGCCGCCGGCTGCGGGAGGCTGGCGTACAGGTACCCCAGCACGCCGACGACGCCCAGGAGCAGGGCATTGCCGAGCCACACGTCGCGGGAGCGTTTCATGTCCGTCGTCTCCATCCTTCGCGCCTACGTATCCGAACGCCGCTTACTTCTTGGTCTTTTCCGCTTCCTCGAGCAGCTTCTTGAGGCCCTCGGCGTACTCCGCGGCCTCGGTGACGCTGACGCCCGTGCCGCCCTCGAAGGACTCGATGCGCTTGCCCGTCGACGTCATCACGTCGACGCTGGAATCGACGATCTCCGTGTCGCTGCTGAAGTCGCGCGCCGCGCCCAGGCGGATCTTGTCGCCGTTCATGTGGTAGACGCAGATGACCTGCTTGGTGGTGTCGATGAGATAGAACTTGTCGTTGAGCGTCACGGCCTGCGACATCACCAGGTAGCCCGGCGCCGCGCTGACGATGCCGGCGTGCGCGTCGGGGACGTTCAGCGGGTTGGCGTCGCGCGCGCTGCGGGCGTCCTTGAGGATCAGCACCGCCAGCACCGCGATGGCCGCGACCAGGACGTAGCGCACGCCCAGCGCGAACCGTTCGTTGCCGCTCCTGCGTTCCGCGTTCTCCATGCCGTCACGCTCCCGTGTTTTCAGTCGCTTCCGTTCGGCCGGCATCCGGCCATGCGCCACGCGCAGCCCAAGCTTTGACGAAGCGAGCCGCACCATGGGGACGACGAAGCGCCAAACGCATTCGCCGTATTTCTAAGCATCTATAGCGGGAACAGTTATAGGATGGACGTCACGGCACCGCAAGGGCTTTGTTCTGGAAAACAGGGGCGAGGGGCGAGCGGACAGGGGTGAGGGGTGGTGCGGCTTTGCCGCCCTTTCTGGAATAGGCATGGCGGTGCGAGCTGTTTCAGGAAAGCACGCCGAAGGCGTTCCTGCCCTGGCCCCTGCCCTTAGAGTAAGCCGGCGGGGCGCCCCCCACGCCACCCCGCCCGGCTTTTGTTGCCTCCTGGCGGCCGACTCCCGGGCCCTGGCGTACGTTGGGGCGGACCGGGGAAGGGCCTGCCAAGCTTGCGGACTGCTCTACTCTTTCGTGACCCCCATCAGCTTCGTGATGCGGTCGAAGTCCTCGACGCTGTAGAACTCGATCACGATCTTGCCCTTCCGCGGCGCCTCGACGATGTTCACCCGCGTACCGAAGTGCCGGCGCAGATTCTGCTCCAGCCGCACGATATGCGGAGGCTTCTCGACGTAACCGCGTTTGTTCGATTTTTGGATTTTCTTAGCTTCGAGCTGCTTCTCATCGCCTCGAATGTAACCCCTTAGCTGCTTTACTGTTAGACATTCCGCTATGCACTTCGAGGCGATCTTCGTCTGGAGCTTCTTGTCGTCGATGCTGGCCAGCTCCACCGCATGCTGCGCGGAGAGTTCGCCCTTCTCGACGGCGGCCTGGACGCTGTCCACGGCATCGTTGATGCGCAGCAGGTTCGTAACCAGCGTGCGGCTCTTGCCGACCGTCTGCGAGATCTGGTCCTGACTCATCGCAAAGGTCGTATGGAGCGCACGGAACGCCCGCGCCTCTTCCATCGGGTTCAGGTCGGTGCGCTGGATGTTCTCGACCAGCGAGAGCAGCAGCAGGTCGCGCTCGGTGCTGACGACCTTGACCAGGGCGGGGATCTCGCTGCGCCCCAGCAGCTTGAAGGCCCGGAAACGGCGCTCGCCCGCCACGAGCATGTACTCGCGGCCGTCTTTGCGCTGTTCGGGCGGCAAGGTCTTCACGATCACGGGCTGCAGGAGCCCGCTGACCCTGATCGAGGCCATCAGCTCCTGCATGGCCTCCTCGTCGAACGCCCGGCGCGGCTGGTCCGGGTTGTTCATGATCTTGTCGATCGGGAGCGTGCTGGGCGTCAATCCAGCGGGCATGACGGGCTGGTTGGTGGTGCGCTGAAGCAGGGCGCTGAGGCCCCGCGGCCCGGAGGCCGGAACACTAGATGTTGTGCCTGGGGTGTTGGGTACAGCCTTATCCATCGTGGTTCTCCTTGGTTTGCTGCTTATCCTGACGTATAGACCATTCCGTGGAACTGAAAAGCACAAAATCGCAAAAATGCGCTTTTCTCGATCAAAATCCGGCTTTTTGAGCTGTCGGGGCTCGGAACGAGCTGCTATGGGTGTGCCTATGGAAAGGGCATGCGGAATCCTCCTGGATCTCAGGTGCGAGCCCAACCGGGGCTCGGAAGCGGGGCCAGCGGAAGTGGCCGGCGAAAGCCGTGCGGAACTCGCGCGGGCGTCTTCGGAGGCCTGCGAAGCCCAGCGCGAGACTCGAAAAGTTCAGCACGCCGCATCGAAAAGCGTGCTCCGAAATCGCAAAAACGCGAAAATGTTCGTCGACGAACATTTGGTACTTATAAGGGTATACTATTAGGGTACACTCAATTGGGGATTGGAGTCATAACATATTTATTTTTAATTGTTTATGACTTAAATTTCACGCCGCATCGCTTCTTGAACGCGCTAAAATATTAGGCTAATAGATATTTAAGTTAGCTCGAAAAACGACCCCGATTACAACCTGAATCTGCAGATCTGGGCGCTGCGGTCGGCGGCGAGCGGGCGAGCTTTCGAAGTGCGCTATGTATTTAAACGACCATCGCCGGGAAAAATAGAATTTTGTCGCAGAAAATTTTTCGCTCCCGGCCAACGGACGGCCTCACCACGAAGACACGGAGCGCACGCAAAATGTAGTTTTGAGACGGTTGCCGGAGATCTTCCAAGCCTTTCGTGCTCTTCGAAAGGTCCGTGTTCATGTGGCGTGGGCGTCCCTGCCCGCGCCCAGCCGCATAAAAGGGCTCGGCGCCTAAGCCCGTGCGCCGCGCGCGAAAGCACAGGGCCTCGCCGGCCAAGCCCCGTTCATCGACTGGAGGCGGGCACGGAGGCCCACCCCACGCGTCCTCCGCCACTTCACAGGGCCGAGAAAGCGCGTGTGTCCGTCCGGCCCCGGCTTTTCCGGTGAACGCCGCACAACCTGCTGCGTTGTACCTCCGAACGGAGGACCTCGCGCCATGGAGGCGACGGACTGCGGACCGAACACGCGAGACGCTACGACTGCGGCGGTGGGCGTGAAGCGCGCGCGTTTCGCCGAACTGCCCAAGCCTCGGCACGCGTGGGCGGTGGAGTGGGGGAGCCGCCTCGCCGGCCTGCGCACCGTGAAGGCCCTGCGCAAGGTCTTCGGCTGGCGCGTGCGCTTCTCGCTGCGCTCGCTGCTGCTGGCGGTTGCGGGGCTTTCGGCAGGGATCGGCGCGCGGGTGCGCTTCGACGAGAACCCGTGGCAGCAGACCTGGCGCTGGACGGTGCCGAAGGCCTGCGAGCCAAGCGTGAGTTGCTTCCTGAACCGTGCGGCGCTCTCGAACGACGGCCGGCGCGCGGCGGTCTATCTCTTCGGCACAGAGAAGATGCTCGGATTGGATACCTACGCCACCGTCCTTCTTTTCGACACAACCGACCCGGAAGCCGAGCCCAAGCCCGTCGGTCCTTACTATCCGGTCGGAGATGCGGTCTTCTTCTTCGACGAGCGCGGCCGATTGCTCGCCGAGAACGGCCTGCGATTGCTCGACGCCGAACGCGGCGAGGAACTGCTCTCCTGGTCCAGCTACTGGCAGCTCGAAGGCGTCAGCGAAGACGGGCGCACGGCGGTGACGAGCGAGGACTCCAAGGCGCCGTACCGCGTCTGGGACCTGGACACGAAGACGCTGCGCTGCGAGTTGCCCGAAGGGAACTACTGGCTCGACGGCCCGCGCTGCACGCCCGCCGGCACGCGCGGCGTGAGCGTGCGCGGCGGCCCGGGAAGGAAAATAGAGCTCTTTGACCATGGCATGAAAATTATTCCCGACGAGTATCTAGATACCTACGGTGCAAAAAGCGACTATCCCTTCCATTGGCTGCTTAACGAAAACTACGCGCCCTATGACATGTCTGCGGTAGACGCCGAAGTGAAAGCAAAATTGAATGAATATCCCATGGGGGACTTACCCATGGAGTTCACGACACTCGGCTCGCGCGTGGACGTCTGGGACCTCGTTACCGGCCAGGTGCTCGACACCTTCGCCCACGACGTCCCCGTCTACGGCGCGACGCTCAGTCGCGACGGGCAGTGGCTCCTGGCCGGCGGCGACGGCTGGGTGACGCTGTGGGATGTGCCCGCACACCTGGAAAAGAAGACGTTCCGAATCGACGAAAGATTCCTGGGCGGCGAGGTGAGCGACGAAGGCTGGCGGGTGCTCTTCAAGACCGTCGATGTCGGCCACAACACCTACTGCGAAATCATCGGCAACGAGCAGTGCCTTGTGCGGGAGACCGCCGGCGGCCAGCGCTTTTACCTTGCGCAGCAGGACGAACTGCTCCACTCCGGCCTGGTGAGTTCCGACACGCGGCCGCGGAACCGCTTCCTTTCCGGCGGCAGCCGCCTGGTCTCCTGGCGTTCGGACGGCCGGGCCGACCTGCTGGACGCCTACACCGGCAAGCTGGTCACCTGCCTGGAGAGTCCGTTTGCGTACCACTCCTATGTTTACGGCCCCACGGCCGTCGCGCGCGACCGCGACGCGGTGCTCTTTCAGGACGGCAAGGGTCTGATCAAGTTCGAACGCGTGCGCCCCGAAGGCCCGGAGCGAATCCTCTGGCTCCCCGAGTTCTGGCTCGCGGCGTTCTTCGCGCTGCTGCTGCCCTTCAGCCTCTGGCGCGACGGACGACTTTCACCACAGAGAACACAGAGCAATTCTTAGAGGTTGGCCCGTCCCGATAGGGTGGCCCGTGGACCTCCAAGCCTTTCGTGCTCTCTGAAAAGTCCGTGAACGTGTGGCGTGGGCGTCCCTGCCCGCGCCCGGCCGCAAAAAAGGGGCTCGTGGCCTAAACCCGTGCGCCGCGCGCGCCGGCACAGGGCCTGGCCGTCCAAGCCCCGCTCATCGGCTGGTGGCGGGCACGGAGGCCCACCCCACACGTCCTCCGCCTTTTCAAAGAGTTGAGAAAGCGTGGGCGTCCGTCCGGCCACCGCACAACCATTGTTGAAAACAGGTTTACGACGTTCTCTGTGTCCTCTGTGATCTCTGTGGTGAATTTCCGCGCCGCGCGCGCCCGCGTGCAGCACGTAAGCCCCGCGTAAAATCCCCGGCACGCCGAAGAAGCGGGAAAAATCCCGGGCTGAATGCGCGGCTCTCGCGTCGTGCCACATATTCCGTTCGCCGTTTTCCGTTTGCTGTTTGCCGTTTTCGGCCCTTATCTCTTATCTGCCTTCCTCGCCCCTCGCCCCTGCTGTCCACCGCCGCAGGTGGTATACTGTGCGCCATGGATGGGGATCGGCCGCGCGGGCGCTTCCAGTTCCACCTCAGCACGGCGCTTCTCTTGGCGGTGGTAACCGGCGCCGGCCTGGGCCTGGTGATATGGGGTATCCGCGGGCAGACCCCGCTGGCCTTGTGCGCCCTGATCTGGCTCGTTTTCGCGGCGCTGATGGTTTACGACGAACTGAGCGGCCCGGCGATGACCAAGCGCCCCTTCTATCACCTCCATTTCGGACCGTGGTGCCTGATGATGCTCGGGTTCGCGGTCACCGTTTACGGCGTGGTGCGCTTCCAGGATTTGAAAGCAGGGGACTTCGAGCTGACCCTTCCGTGCCTGATCGGCGGGGCGCTGGTCTACCTCAGCGCGCTTGCCGAGCGCAGGATCCGCAAGGCGGAGGACAACAAGGCCGCCTGAAGCCCGCCGCGTTTCGCGGTTCCCGGGCACTTCTACCCTGCTGGACGCATCCTCGCCGAATGAGTAGGCTGTTGGCGCTATCCATACGCAGGGGATGAGAACGCCGACGGGAGCGCCGCTATGCCGGACCGACGGGATACCTTGCCGCAACACGGCGCCACCAGCCTCGCGACGCAGCTCTTCGAGACGGCCGCGCTGGCTTGCGCGGCGGGTCTGCTGGCGTGCCTGGCGGTGCAGTTCAGCGCCGCGCTCGGCGCGCGCTGGTGGCTGGCGCCGGTGCTGCTGCTGGCGGCGGCGGCGGCGGACTTTGCGTCGGGGCTGGTCCACTGGTTCGCGGACACGTGGGGCAGCGAGCGCATGCCGGTGCTGGGCCCGCGCCTGCTGCGGCCCTTCCGCGTGCACCATCTCAATCCCGGCGACCTGCTCGAGCGGAACTTCATCGACACCAACGGCGACGTGGCCTTCGGGGCGCTGCCTTTCCTGGCCGGGGCGCTGCTGGTACCGCTGGAAGAGGAGTTCCTGCAGGCGCTGGCGGTCTTTTTGGGCGGCTTCGGCGCGTGCGCGCTGCCCACCAACCAGATCCACAAGTGGGCGCACCAGCCCGACCCGCCGGCGCCGGTGCGCTGGCTGCAGCGCCTGGGCCTGATCCTGGGCCGCACGGGACACGACCAGCACCACTGCGTGCCCCACGCGACGCACTACTGCATCACCACCGGCTGGTGCAACCGCCCGCTGGCGGCGATCGGCTTCTTCCCGGCGCTCGAGTGGCTCATCACGAAGCTCACCGGCGCGCAGCCTCGCCACGAGGACCTGGCCTTGGCGGACGCGCCCCAGGCGGCGCTCCCGGTGCGCGGCGGCCCGGCGGTGGGCTGAGCGGTACGTCGCGCGCTACTCGCCCTTCTTCTGCTCCTGCTCTTTTTCCTGCGTCTTATCTTCCCCCTTCGGCTTCGGAGCGGGCATCACGCCCTGCAACTTCAGCGTCCAAGTCTCGCCGGCGATCTCGATCTCGCTGTACGAGCCCGTCGGCACCTCGTGCTTGTCGGCGCGCTTGTCCAGCTCCGTGCCCTTGGCTTCGCCCAGCAGCGCCGGCGCGATGTCGCCGTGCGTCACGACCACTGCGGCCTTGCCGGGATACTTCGCGGCGAGCGCCTGGACCAGCGCCTTCGCCCGCTTGATGGTGTCGGCGTAGGAGACCTCGCCCGAGACCGGCGCCAGCGCGGCGTCCTCCGTAAAGGGCGGCTCGAGGCCCGCGGCCTTGCCGATGGGTTCGGCGGTCTGCTTCGTGCGGCCGGTGGGGGAAGTCACCACCGCGGCGATGGCCTTCTCCTTCAGCGCGGCGCTCAGGGCTTCGGCTTGCGCAAGGCCCTTTTCGGTGAGGCTGTCGAGTTTCTCCTTGGGCGTGCCGGGCGGGGGATCGACGTTCTTCCAAGCTTCGCAGTGCCGCACGACGAAGAGCTTGAATACCGGAGCGGCTTCAGGCGCGGCGGCGTCCTCGGTGCACGCGCGCGATCCGGACAGCATCGCGACCGCGGCGAGCAGGAGTACAGCCGGGCCCTTTTTCATTGGGCTGCTTGGGAGCATGGGAATTCCTCTCGCTGAAGGGATGGCTGAAAGTCCGGTTTACCCTCGGGGTGCTCGTCGTGCAACCGGTGCAACGTGCTGCCAAGCCAGACCTTCCGCAAATTCCTGTCTGACCCCCGGTCCGGGCGGCTACTAGCTGCTGTAAGGCGGAAGGACAACCAGACGTCCAAGGCCGGCGCCTCCTTATATAGGCGCGTGCCGGCGGAATCGCATCCCCCCCACAAGCCGGGTCGTTGTGCGCGGGCCGCATTGCGGCGGGAGTGTTGTTCTTTCTCTGCGGGCACCGGATCGGAACGGCAGGGGCGAGGGGTGGGCAGTAGAGCGGCTTCGCCGCAACATTCCTCGGAAACGAACATGCAGACGATTGAACGCGATGTGATGAAGGCCCGCCAACACGGATACCGGATACCGGTTCCCGGCTCCCGCGGAGTAACACTGGTCGAGCTGCTGGTGGTGCTCGCGATTCTGGCGATCCTGATCGGCGTGATGGCTTCCGCGCTGGGCGCCTTCACGCATACCTCGCGCGTCGAGGCCGCCGCGCAGACGCTGTGCGAGTTCTACCGTTCGGCGCGCTACCAGGCGATGAAGCAGTCGGTCAACGTGCTGCCGATGCTGCTGCGCGACAAGCAGGGACGCGTCACGGGCGTGCACGCGGAAATGGCGCTGCGCTTCAACGGTTCGCTGACCGCAGGCGAGGCCGCGCCGGTGGTCTACCCGCCGGCGGTGAAAGGGAGCCTGTCGAGTCCCTGGAGTTTCACGCGGCGCGCGGCGGCGGCGAGCCTGGCCGAGGGCGGCTTCGCGTTCGTGATCGGCGCCGCGACGCTGGACCTCAACGACCTCAGCATGCCGCAGGCCTACCCCGAACTCGTGTACCTCAAGGCCACGCCGCCGGCCAAGAAGTCCATGCTCAACGACGCGTCGCAGTACCGCATCGAGATCCTGGCGCGCGGCGTGCACAACACGCGCGTTGGCACCTTCGATTCGACGACCACCGGCTACGGCGGCGCGGATCTGTACGTCATCTCCACCGCGGCCAACGCGAACGCGAACGTCACGCCGGCCAACGCCGCCGATTACGCGCTCAGCGGCGTGAACCTGCCCGACCACATCGCCGTGGACATGGCGCCGGCCTTCGAAGGCACCGGCACGGCCGGGGCGCTGTGCGCGACGGTGACGGCGCAGGCCGCGATCTTTCGCGACCGCAGCGCGCTGTCCGTCGGCGGCGGCGGCCTGTACGAACCCGCGCGCTACATGCCGCTGTGGATGCCGGTCTTCACGCCCGACGGCCACGTCACCGGCGGGCCCGGCGGCCCGGGGTTGGGCGGGCTGGAGGCGAAGCCCAGCGCCTACCGCGACCTGACCCTGCGCGTGATGGACACGATTACGCGCGAGGTCCGCTACATCACCATCCGCTGCAGCGACGGGCAGGTCTTCGTCAGCGCCAAGCTGCCGCCGGCCTACGGCATGTCCGGCGACGGCATCCCGGGGCTGAACGAGATTCCCGAGTACGACCCGACGTCCTCGACGACGACGGCGAGTTCCACGTCCTCGAGCACCTCGAACAGCACCACCACGTCCACCAGCAGCAGCCAGACGACCGCCAGCACGACCTCGGCCAGCACCAGCAGCGCCAGCAGCACGTCGTCGACGACGGCGAGTTCCACGTCCAGCAGCACGACCTCGACGTCCGCCAGTTCGACGACGTCGACCGCGACCAGCGGCGCGACCTCCAGCGCGACCAGCACGACATCCACGACGAGCAACTCGACGAGCTCCACCACGGCGAGCTCGACGTCGAACAGCACGACCTCGACCACCGCGAGTTCGACCAGCACCTCGACTTCAACCACCAGCGGCGCAGCCGGCGGCGGCGGAACCAGCGGCAACACGGGCGGCAGCAACGGCGGAAACGGCGGTGACTGGCCCTGGCCGTAAGCGCGAAGCTGGAAACGGACCGGCAGAAAGACGACGGGGACGGGCGTAACCGGGGAGACGCGAAGCGGCGGTTCCGCTTTAGACTCGGAGGTCCCATGGCGCCCAGACGCGAAACTTTCCTCTCCTCTCCACTCCGACGCCGGTGCCTGGCCGCCGCAACCGTGCTGCTCGGCGTACTCCTCTGCGCCGAGTACGCACGGCCTGCGCGGGCGCAGCCCGACGCCGACGCGCGGGAGCTGCGCAGCGCGCAACTCGAGGAATTGAAACGCCTCATTCCCGATCTGGCCGACGACGATGCCGAGGTGCGCGAAGAAGCGCAGCAGGCGATCTACGCGCTGGGCTACTCGTTCCGCGACGACGTCGCCGTGTGCCTCGCCGGAGCGAAGAGCCTGGAGGCGCGCGTGCGCCTGATAGAAGTTCTGGACAAATGGTATTGGGACGATCTTCATCTGGGAGTCAGCGGCGATCCGCTCGAGAATGCGAGGGTCCACCGTTTCTCCCGCCACCTCGATACGTGCCCGCATTGCATGAAGTGGCTGCTTTCGACCAGCACGTCGTCGGGCGGCAGCTCGACGTCGACCTCCAGCGACGGCCGCTTTTGGGGCTACGATCCCGCTTACGGCATTGGTGATTGAAGCACGCGCGGCGAACCGCACTCGCGAGGCAACCATGACTCTCCGCCGTCACGTCCTGAGCGCCGCCGCCATCCTGCTAGGCGCGTTCATGAGCAGCGAGTGCGCGCGGTGGGCGCGTGCAGACCACGAGGCCGACGAACGCGAAGCCCGCGGCGCGCAACTGACTGAACTCCACGACGCGCTCGCCGACCTGGAATCCGACGACGCCATGACGCGCGAGGCCGCGCAGGAACGCATCCTCGCGCTGGGCTACAGCTTCGACGACGACGTCGCCGTGGCGTTCGCCACCACCCAAAGCCTTGAAGTGAAAGTGCGGCTGACGGAAGTGCTGGACCGCTGGAATCAGCAGATGCTCGAGGAGGCCATTGAGCACGTGGGGAAATCGGGCTACAGCTGCGGCGACCGGCGCATTAAGGAGTTCCAGGAACATGCCCGGACCTGTTCGGTCTGCCTATTGCAGAACAGCAACCTCTCCTCCGCTACATTCATGTACGTCAGTTCCACCACCACGACCACTTCGGGTGCGCCGCCGGGCAGCACGGGCGCCAGCAGCGGCGGCGGCACCGGCGGTTCCTGCGGCTGGCCCGGCGATTGGGGCCTGTAATGCCACACGGCGAACAGCTTCGGAGCTTTTCTTGTTTTCATGAAAGAGGAGGGGGACCCGTGGGGGCGGGCCGCCCCACTAGCGCACGGCATTTTCAGTGAGCAAGGGAAATTGTGCGGAAGCCAGACGCCCGTCAACTCGGAAGGCTGAAGAGCAGCAACACGCCCACGACCAGCATCCCAAGACCGCCAACCACCACGAACGTAATGAGCCCCATGACCGCGCTACCAAGTGCGAAACCGGTCTGTCGATAGTTGAACGCGTAGACGGTGCCCGCGGCGAGGAAACCCGCTGCCGCAAAGCCCAACATCAGCGGGATCGGATTCACGGCGGGCCCCCCACGCCCCAAGCATCGTCATAAAAAAAGGAGCGCTGCAACGCGCTCCCTTCATACCCAATTCCCAACGTCCTATGCTTTGCCGTCCTACTTCCGCGAGGCCAATGCGGGGCGGCCGTAGGCGGGCAGCGCGCGCATGGTGGTGATGACTTCCTCGGGGTCGTGGAAGAGCTTGAGGCCGTCCTTGTCGCCCAGCGGCGCCTTGTAGCCGTCCTTGTGCTTGGCGAGGACGCTCAGGCCCATCGGCCCGCCGGCGTTGTAGTACTCGACCCACACGCGGTGCAGGCCGGAGGCAAGATCCACCTGCTCCCACTGCTCGGTCATGCCGTGGTTGCCGTCGTTGTCGATCAGCAGCTTGCCGTCGACGTACAGGCGCGAGCCGTCGTCGCTGGACAGGTAGAAGGTGTACAGGCCGGCGTCCTCGATCTTGACCATGCCACTGAAGATCGCGGCGCAGCGGTCGGCGAAGGGCCACGCACCCAGGCTCTCCTTGCGCTCGCCGAAGTGAATCGTCGCCTCGGGGCGCGCGACCATCGCGCGGTCCTCGATGTTCGGGTAGCGGCCGATGCGGTCGAAGTACTCGGCCCAGACGCCGGGCTTCAGTGCGCCTTCGCTGACCTCGACGGCGGCCGTCGACGGATGGCGCTTGGGCACGCGCGGCCCGTCGTTGTAGCCTTCCAGCTCCAGCAGGTGGAAGCCGCTGTTGGCGGTGCTGCCCAGGCCCTTCACGCGCACGGCCTTGATCTTCTGCAGGTCGAACTCGATCTCCTGCCAGCCGCGGCATTCGCGCGCCTTCGCGTCGGCGACGACCTTCCATTCCTTGCCGTCGGCGGTGACGGAGGCGACGTAGCGGTAGGTGCGCTGGTCCTGGTCCCAGAGCCGGAAGCGCAGGCGGTTCATCGGTTCGGGGTCTTTCAGCGTCACGGTCATGTTCGCGTCGGGCTGGGCGTTCATGTCGTAGCTGGCGTAGGCGTCGTAGTTGTCGGACTTGCCGTCGATCAGCAGCTCGGGCTTGTCGCAGCCTTCGGCCTTCGCGCCGCTGCCGGCCAGCAGCAGGTTGACATTGCTCTTGTCTTCCTTGGGTTCGTTCCACGCGGCGGCGGGCACGGCGGCGATGGGATCGTCGTTGGACGCGGAAGCCGGTTCCGCGGCCTGCGTACCGGGCGGTGCCTTTGGGGCGGCAACGCCGGGCTCGGAGGCCGCGGGCGTTTCCGGCGCCGAAGCGCCGGAACTCGAATGCAGCAGCAGGTAGGCGGAGAGCGCCGCGAGCGCCACGCACGCGATGCTCAGTGCGCCCACCGCGATCTTCAGTCCAGGCGACGAAGCCGCCGCCGTCTCGGTTACGTTTGGCGCGCTGGCCGGTTTATCCATCATCGGACGTCCTCCCCGTTGGCGAACCCCTAGGCTGGTCCGCAAGGCGTCCTTATTTGCGAATGCTTCCTACACCAGCAACCATCGTTACTAAGCTGGGTAACGAGCTAAAAGAAATGTTCCTGCCTTTTCCGACGATTTTTCTTACGCACAAGGTGCACTAACCGGATTGCGCAACGTGCAATACCGTTTCGTTTCGCAATGCGCAACACATGGGGGAATATAAGGAGGCGCGCGCGCCGTCCGCCCGCGCGTCTAACCAGCGTCCAGGAGGCTCACAATGTCAGGGCTCCCGACCCTACGCGCGCTTGAGCTGCTGCTTCTCCTTGGCGTTGCTCACCTCGCCACGGCGCACGCGGTCCAAGCAGCCGACGACGACGCGTCGAAGAACGCCGCGTGGATCAAGCAGCTCGGCGACGAAGACTTCACCGTGCGCGAGAAGGCCACCGCGGAGTTGCGCGCGCTAGGCGAGGCCGCGCTTCCGGACCTGGTGCGCGCGTACGAAGCCGAGGCGGACGCGGAACGAAAGCAACGGCTGGCCGCCCTCCTCGAACCCGACGGCATGAGACTTCAGGGCAATCCCGAGTGGGTCGCAATGTACAAGCTCGACGAGGGACTGAAGCCCTCGCTCGATCGCTGGCTTGCGGGCTCGGACGACGAGAAGCAGAAGGCCGAAGCCGAGCTGCTGGCACGGCCGCCATACTTCGCACTGGGTCTGCGGGCGCTGGTCGGAAGAGAAAAGGACGCGGCCCGGCGCGAGCGCCTGTACGCGCTCAAGTACAAGATGCTTTCCGATTCACCGGATCGTGCCGCGCAGCTTTACCGCTTCGCGCAGTGCCTGCACACCGTTGCGTCCAACGTGGGGCCGTTCATGGACAAGTGGGACGCGCCGGAGATTCTGACCGACCGCTCCCGCGCTAAGGCCTTTCATTCCTGCTTCATCGACATGAAGCCGTATGGCGAGCAGGGCCTGAAGGAACTCAAGGAAAACGCCTGTATGGGCGCCCCCTATCTCGATCTTCCGGCCGCCGGCGAGGTCTACCGAAACGCCTCGGCAATGTACGAACGCCTTGCAGCGCGCGAACCCGACAAGAAGAAGGCTTCGGAATTCGCCGAGCGCGCAAAGGACGCAAAGAAGGCCGGGGACGAGGCGAAGGCCACCGCCGAGATCATCGATTGAAGATGGATATCAGCCCGCGCGCTGAAAGAGCACCACGAAGACGGTCTTTGCGAGAATGCCCAGGTCCAGCCACGGCGACCAGTGCTCGATGTAGCGCAGGTCGAGTTCCACCATCTCTTCGAAGCCGAGCTTGTTGCGCCCGCTGACCTGCCACAGGCCGCTCAGGCCCGGCCGCGCCTCGAAGCGCCGAAGGTGCCGCGCGCCGTAGCCTTCGACCTCGTAGCCCACCGGCGGGCGCGGGCCGACCAGGCTCATCTCGCCCTTCAGCACGTTCCAGAGCTGAGGGAGTTCGTCGAGGCTGAAGCGGCGCAGCACGCGCCCGAGTTTCGTCACGCGCGGGTCGTTGACCAGCTTGTACAGGCCGGACTTGGCGTCGGGCTTCGCGCGGCCTTCGATCATCCCGCGCACGTACGCTTCGTGTTCGCCGGCGTTCCGGTCGGCGCCTGCCTGCATGGTGCGGAACTTCCAGAAGCGGAAGGGGCGCCGCCCGTAGCCGATGCGTTCCTGCGCGAAGAAGACCGGTGCGCCGTCGCAGATCCGAACCGCCAGCCAGACGAGCGCGAACAGCGGGGCCAGCGCAATCAGAAGAATCAGGCTCGCGGCGATGTCGAAGGCGCGCTTGAGCGGACCGTTGACGCCGCGCGCGGGCGGGGCGGAGGATGCGACAGGCGCGGCGCCGTCTTCCGGCGTGCAGGGCAGGGCCGCGGCGGTTCGGTAGCCGGACTCGCGCATCGGCGGCGCATCCTGGTCAACGGTTCCCGTAGGCATGCCGCAGAGTATACCGGAATGCGGCACGCTCAGGAAGACGCTGTGGGGCAGCGCCTCTTAGCATCCACCCATAAAAAAGGAGCGCTCTTCGCGCTCCTTTGCTTACGCCTGAATCCCGATTCCTGACGCCTGTCCTATTTCCACCATCCGTCCTTGCGGTTGCCGTAGTCCTGCTTGGGCGCGTTCGCGACGGGCGCGGCCCAGTGCACGGCGTTGCGGATGACGGTGCGGACGCGTTCGTCGAAGTAGATCGGGTACGTCTCGTGGCCGGGGCGGAAATAGAAGATCTTCCCCGCGCCGCGCTTCCAGGTGCAGCCGCTGCGGAAGACCTCGCCGCCGGCGAAGCTGCTGATGAAGATTGTCTCCTCGGGCTCGGGGATGTCGAAGTGCTCGCCGTACATCTCTTCCTTCTCGATCACGAAGTGGTCGTCGATGTCCTTCGCGATCCGGTGGCCGGGCTTGCAGACCCAGAAGATCTCGCGCTCGCCGATGTCGCGCCACTTCAGCGAACAGCTCGTGCCCATCAGCGCCTTGAAGATCTTCGAGTAATGCCCGCTGTGGAGCACGATCAGGCCCATGCCCTCCAGCACGCGCTTCTGCACGCGCGCGACGGTCTCGTCCTTCACGTCCTTGTGCGCGGTGTGGCCCCACCACGTCAGCACGTCGGTCTCGGCCAGCGTCTTCTCGGATACGCCCTGGTCGGGATCGTCCAGCGTCGCGGTGCGGACGCTCAATGCCGCATCGGGCCGCAGCCCCGCGGCGATGGCCTCGTGGATGCCCTGCGGGTAGATCTCGGCGGGCTTGCCGGCCTTCTTCTCGTGGCGGAACTCATTCCAGACGGTGACGCGGATTTTGGCATCGGCCATGGCGCTTCTCTCCTGCGAAAGCGGTTCAACGGCGAAAGCGGCGTACGTGGGATGCGTACACCGTTCACGCTAGTCGGGTGAGGAAGCGTGGCAAGTGCCGGAGTTTCAGCGCTTCGGCAGCGCGCGGGCCTTCGCAACCAGGTCCAGGAATTCGGCGCGGTAGCCCAGCTCGTCCTTGCCCTTGGCGTCCGCGGCGGTCTTCTCGATCAGGTCCCAGCCGGTGCGGCCCTTGTGCGCGCTGCCGCGCAACTGGAAGCCGAACATGGCCACCGCGCTGGCCCAGCGCAGGTTGGCGCTAGCGTCCTTCCACCCGAGTCCCGCGTCGCGCACCGCGACGTCGCGCTCGGTGGCCGAATCGCCTTCGGGCTGCTTGTGGCGCAGGTAGACGGTGAAGAGTTCTCCGTTCTGCGCGGCGGCGCTGGACTTGGCGGTTTCCTGGTACTTCAGCGGGCCGGCGCCGCGCACGGCGGAGGCGCCCGGGTCGCCAAAGGGAATCAGCTCGTACAGCGCGGTGACGCGGTGGCCGGCGCCGATCTCGCCGCCGTCCTTGGTGTCGTCGCGGAAGTCCTTGGCGGCCATCACGCGGTTCTCGTAGCCGATCAGGCGGTAGGCGGCGACCTTGGCGGGGTTGAACTCGACCTGGATCTTCACGTCCTTGGCGATGGTGACCAGCGTCGCGTCGAGATCGTTCTGGAAAACCTTCTTCGCCTCCGTAAAGGTGTCGATGTAGCCGTAGGTGCCGTTGCCCTTGTCGGCGAGCAGTTCGAGCGTGCTGTCCTTGTAGTTGCCCATGCCGAAGCCCAGCACGGTCAAAAAGACGTTGCTCCTCGCCTGCTCCTTGATCAGGTCCAGCAGCTCGTCGCGGCTGGTGACGCCGACGTTGAAGTCTCCGTCGGTGCACAGGATCACGCGGTTGGCGCCGCCGGGGATGAAGCCCTTCTTCGCCAGTTCGTACGCGGTCAGGATGCCCTGCGCGCCGTTGGTGCCGCCGCCGGCGCCCAGGCTGTTGATCGCGTTCAGAATGCCGCGCTTGTCGCCGCAGGGCGTGCTCTCCAGCGCCACGCCCGCGTGGCCGGCGTAGGTGACGATGGCGACGCGGTCCTTCGCGTTGAGGTTGTCGACCAATAGGCGCAGGCCCTGCTGCACCAGCGGCAGCTTGTTGTCGGCGCTCATCGAGCCGCTGACGTCGACGAGGAAAACGAGGTTGCTCGACGGCCGCGCCTCGGGCTTCGCTCGTTCGAGTTCGCGGCCCTTCAGCGCCACCAGGGCCAGGCGGTGCGCGGGGCTCCACGGGCACTCGTTGATCTCCGTGCGCACGGCGAAGGCGTCGCCGTTGTCCGGCGCCCGGTAATCGTAGTCGAAGTAGTTGACCAGCTCCTCGATGCGGACCGCGCCGGCGGGCGGCAGGTCCCCGCCCTGGATGAAGCGGCGCACGTTCGAGTACGACGCGGTGTCGACGTCGATGTCGAAGGTCGAGAGCGCGTCGGCGCCGATGACCTTCGTGAAGGTCGCTTCGTCGATCGGATCGTAGCTTTCGGTGTTCGCGACCGGATCGACGGCATCCTGCGGGTTCTCGAGCGCCTGCGGCTTGGGTTCGGGCGCGGGGGCCGGCGCCAGGCCGGCGGTGCTGTCGGGCGCGGCGGGCAGGTTGCGGTTGTAGACGTTCAGGCACAGGGCGCTCAGCGCGGTCTGGCCCACGCGGCCCCAGTGGTCGGCGTAGTCGCCCGCGGGGTCCCAGCTTCCGGTCTCCGCGCCGCCCCGCCGCTGCGTGCTGGCCAGCGTGCGGTACAGCGCGCCGTGCCACTGCTTCCACGGATGCCCGCCGGCCTGGAACGCGGCCAGCGTGCCGTAGTACCAGTAGTACAGATCGGGCGTGCGCGCGTCGGGCAGCGCGCGCAGGCCGTGCGCGGGGCTGCGCCCGTCGCCCAGCAGCAGGTCACAGGCCGCGCCGATGGCGTCCAGGCGCACGCTCTCCTTGCCGCCGGGTCTGTAAAGATATTTCGTGGCAGCCGCGCCCTTCTCCTTCACCGACACGCGGTCGAGGAACGCGCGGGCCTGGTCGAGCGCATGGTCTGAGACCCGCAGGCCGTTGGCGCGCGCGGCGTCGAGCTGCAGGACGTACCAGCCGGTGACGGAGAGGTCGCCCTCACCTCCCGGCCCGCGGTAACGCCACGCGGCGTCCGGCACGTCCGGCAGCGCGGCACTCCAGAAGGCGGCCTGCTGCGCGGCGCGGATCGTATCGCTGACGCGGCCCTGGCCCGCGGCCTCGGCCAGGCTCATCCCCGCGATTGCGTGCGCGTAGCCATCGCCTTCGCCGCCGGCTCCGGCGAGCCGCCCATCGGGGAGCTGGTGCTGCTTGAGGTACGTAACCGCGCGGCGGACCTGGTCGCGGTAGGGGCCTTCCATCTCGGTACTGCCGGCGCTGAGGAACGCGAGCAGCGCCATGCCGGTGACCGCGACGTCGTGCTCCTTGCCGCCGAAGGCCTTGCAGTCCCAGCCGCCGTCGGCGTCCTGGTTCTGCGCCAGCCAGCGCACCGCGGCCGCGACGCGCGGATCGACGGCATACGCGCGGCGTTCGCGCTCGGTCGTCGCCAATGCGCCGCCGCCGCGCATGGCCAGGCGCCGGCGTCCGCCGGCACCGGCGTAGCTTGAGCAGCCGTACGCGCCGCCCCCGCCGCCGCCGAAGCCGATGGCCGCAACGGTGCCGCTGCCGCCCATCGGCATGTCGCTCATGCCTGCCGCTCCGCGCAGCATCTGCGTGTCGAAGCTGTTCGAGACCTCGGTCTCGCTGTGGTCGCCGAACTCGATGGTCTCGTGCGTGACCATGGGGTTCTCGATGGGTGCGCTGTTCGCGTCGACCGGCATGGGCTTCAGGAAGACGTCGCGCGCGGGCTTCTCGTCGTACTCGGGCGCCGGGGGATGGACGAGGGAGAGCGTGCTGTACGTTTCGCCCTGGCCAAAGTACGGCAGCGCGACCATCGCCACAACGCCGGAGAGCGCCAGCAGCAGCACGTGGAAGGCCGCGGCCACCGCCCACCAGCGCGTCTGCGCCAGGTACTCGACCAGGCCGCGCAGCCAGCCGCGCGCCGCGAGAGCGCCGGGCGCAGACGGGGCCGCCTCCTTTATAAGGGGGCGCTCGGAAGGGGTGCTCGCGCCGGGACTGCCTTCGTTCGCGTTCATAGCCGGTGCCTCCGCATGCGGTCCTTGCCGACGGGCAAGGGAACGCAGCGGAGGCGCGCGGGTTCACCGGTTTCCGGGGTTACCTGAATGGCTAAAGTTACGGCGGGCAGGCTACTTTTCGGCCTTGGCTTCCGCGGGTTCGACCGGCACGACTTGCGCGGCGGGCGCGGCGGGCGCGGGCTCGGTCTTCGCGGCGGCGTTGTCTTTTTCGCCTTCGCCTTCGGACTTCGCGGCGCGCTTGGGCGGCGTGTAGCGGCGCTGCACGGGCTGGGTGCCGTCCTTGCTGAAGGCCAGCGGGACTTCCTGCGTCAGCAGCGTGCCGGTCCAGGCCAGCGTGTTGAGGTTCTTCACGCCCTTGCCTTCGACGGTGCTGGCGTAGAAGCCCGCGACGAGGTACTCGCCGTCGAGTTCTTTCACGCCGAGGTGGTCGGGGGCGTCGAAGTAGAGCGTGCGGGTGCAGGTCTTGCCCTTGGCCAGCAGCGCGAAGTCGCCGTAGTCGAGCAGTTCCAGCGTGCCGCCGTCGACGCCTTCGGTGACGTTCTTCATCTTCACGCGCAGCACCACAGCGGTCTCGGGCGCGGCGTCCTTCTTGCGCAGGCGCACCCCGAAGTTGCTCTGCATGCCGTCGAAGAAGTAGACGTCGCGGCCGAGCAGGTTCTCGAACTCCACGACCACGCTGAAGCTGTTGTCGTTGCGGTGCACGCTGCGCCGGGGGCTGAGCGCCTTCAGGCGCATGCCGTTCTCGTCGGCGCCGGCGGCGTGCGCGCGGATCGCGTCGTCGGCGCTGGCCTCGGCGCCGCGGCGCGCCATCTTCTCGTCCCAGTCGCGCAGGTACACGGTGCGGTCCAGGAAGCGCCCGCGCGCGAGCGCCACCTTCGCGGTCGCCGCGTAGCTGGGGTCGTACAGGCACTGCGGGTGCGCGAGACGGTAGCGCAGCGGGACTTCCTTGCTGCCGTCGATGCGCTCCCACAGGAAGAACAGGCCCTGCGTGCCGGCGGCCGGCACGCGCATGCGCCCGGCGGCCTCGACGGCCAGCGCCGGGAGCACGGTGGCGGCCTTGAGCTTCTCTTCCTTCTGCTCGTCCTCGGCCTTGGGCTCCTTGCCGGCGGCCAGCAGCGCGAGGCGTTCCTCGGCGAGTTTCTCGCGCGCGGGTTCGGTCATCTTCTTCACCGCGGGATCTTCGGGCTGCTTGAGCAGGTCCAGGACCTTGATGCGCGAACCGATGCCGTCCGCATCGGAGACTTCGCCCAGCACGATCAGGTCGGCCTTCTCGAGCAACTCGGCGAGCGTGTAGATCTCGGGCAGGTCGGCGGCTTCGCTGCCGGCCTTGGGCGCGGGCTTCGGAGCGGGCTTGGCGCCCTCTTCAGCCGCCGCGCAGAAACAGGCGCAGCAGAACGATGCGAGCAGCACGGACGTCAAGCGATTCACGGTAGGGACCTCGGGCGTGGAAGGGACGCAAGACCATCATTCTAGACGCGCGCACGGCGCAATCAACGGACGGGAAACCGCGAACTAGTCACGCGTTAGCCCGGAAATGCGCAAGGTGCACTGGGGGATGCCTCACTGCCACGAAATCCAGAAGAGCTTGGCTTCGGCCTTGGCGCGGTCGACGGCCAGCTTCAGCGCCGCGTTCATGCGCGACTCGAAGAAGCAGCCCACCATCAGGACGAAGAACCCGATCACGATGCCCGCCACCGGCAGGGCCACACTCTTGTCCGCGATCCACTGCACCGCCTTCACCAGCGTGCCGAGCAGTATCGCGCCGCTGCCGGCCAGCAGCGGCACCTTGCGCCGCGCGACCATCGCACCACCCACCAGCGCGAAGCCCAGCACCACCAGCGCGAAGTAGTGGTACGTCGAACTGCTCAGGCCGGGCTCGTACGGCATCGCTTGCAGGAAACTCGGCGCCAGCGCCAGCAGGCTGGCCGCGCCCAGCACCGCGTTGACGGGCTCGCGGTCCTCGCCGCGCGCGCCCAGGCCACTTTCTTTCGCCAGGTGGTACGCCCAGCCGAAGCAGAAGACCGCCGGCGGCAGCATGAACCATTCCCAGGCGTCGGGGCGCATCTTCCAGACATAGAGCATGTAGGCGAGCATCGTCAGCGCCGGGCCCAGCCACGCGCCGGGTTCGAAGCTCAGCGCCCGCCGCGCGTGCGTGCAGACCCAGCCGTACAACGCCAGGCACGCGATCAGGACCTCGTAGCGCAGCAGTCCCGAAGCCGAGGCGCGCGCGCCGTGCGGCGCGTACATGCCCCACACGAGGAACGACCACACCGCCATGCCCGTCGCGAGCCAGAAGCCGTACAGCGCCACGTGCTGGTGCTCCTGGATGCGCTTCGCCGCCTGCTTCGAGCTGAAGGCCAGCAGCAGCCCGGCGCCCAGGGCCAGCATCGCCAGCGGCTCCCAGACCGGCGGCGCGGGGTTCCACGCGCCGAGTCCGAAGGCGAGGCGTTCGGCGAAGAGCGCGAAGCCCGTCCAGGCCGCGCACGCCGCGTAGGTGAAGGCCGACGACTTAAAGTAAGCGCGCGCGGCAACCAGCTGTGCGCCGATCCCCGCGAAGACGAGCATCGGAACCTCGGGCAGGTTTCCGGCGTTCTTCGCGAAGGCCAGCACCAGCGCGCCCGCGTTGACAAACATCGCCCCGGCGGCGGCCAGCGCCACCTGCGCGCCCTGGCCGTTGCGCTTCAGCACGTACGCGGTGGCCAGCATCAGCGGCGCCAGCAGCATGAACCACGCGCCGCCGTAGCTGCTGCCGGTCGAATGCGCTTCCAGGAAGGCCAGGTAGCCCAGCGGCAGCAGCACGTACGCCGTGAGCCCGCTGCCCCACTGCGCCAGGCGCGTCCAGGCGTCTTCGGCGCTCCAGCGCGCCATCGAACCGTACACGGCTAGCGCCGCGCAGGCGAAGATCGTTCGCCACGTCGGTTCGATGAACAGCCCGAAGGGCTGCCGCCCCAGCAGCGCCTGCGCCAGACCGAGCGTGCCCAGGCCCAGCGCCGCGATCATGCGCGACTCCAGGAAGGGGCTGGGCGTCTCGCGGGCCTTCTCGATGCCCAGCACCGCGCCGGCGAGCGACTCGCAGGCCATGCCCGCCAGCAGCAGCAGCGCGCCGCCCAGCGGCCACAATTGAGGAATCATTTGGAAGTTCAGCGCCAGCAGCGCCTCGCGCGCCGACCACGCCAGCAGCGCGAAGCCCGCGAGTTCCAGCAGCATGAAGCGCGGCGCGTGGATCTTCGCCTTGCCGCGCCGGCCCAGCACCGCCTCCGTTGCCATAAGCACCGCGCCCATCAGCAGCGTCGAGGCCCAGCACCACGGATGCGTGCCCGCGGCGGCGATCCAGCCGAGCGAAAGCGCGCCGAAGCCCGCCAGCGCCGAAGAGACGCGCAGGCCCATCGCCCGGCCGGAAAGCGGCGCCCCGGACAAGGGCGCGCCGGTTTCCGCCGCCGCTTCGCCGTCCGTCTCCGATCGCGCGATGCGCAGGCTCAACTCGCACAGCGCCTGCAAGACCAGCGCGACCAGCATCAGCACCGGGCCGATCTGCGCGGCGGGCAGCGAGGCCGCGCGCATTCCGTGCAGCGCGGCCAGCGCGATCAAGCTCCCGCAGACCAGGCCGAAGAAGGTGCCGGTGTTCCAGTGCGCGCGCCGCGTCCCGGTGCTCGCGCGCCAGCCCAGCAGCGCGTAGCCGGCCCACGTCGCGACGGCGTATAGGTGCTTGGGGCCGTCGGGCCAGGCGTACAGGCCGTGCAGCGCTTGGCCCGCGCCCAGCAGCGCGACCGCAAAGGTAGGCATGCTCAGGGCGTGGCGCCGGCCGGCATCGAGCCCCATGCCCGATTGCCGCGCCCAACCGGCCAGCCACCACGCCCCAAGCGCAAGACCCGAGCAGGCCAGCGGGAAACTCTCCGCCGGCCACTTCCACAATGCGTAGGCGCAGCCCGTCAGCCCCAGCAGCGCCGGCACGCCCGCGTAGAAGACGACGCTCCAGCGCGCGTTGCCGCGCCGCAGCAACGCCGCGCATGCCGCGTAGCCCAGCAGCGCCAGCCAGCCGTAGAGGAGTTCCGTAGAGGCCGCCTTCGCCGCCAAGCCCAGCGGCACCGCCGGGTTCAGCGTTACCAGCAGCGCGGCGGCCAGCAGCGCCCACAGGTCGGCGCTCCGCGTGCCCACCGTCGGCGCTTCGCCCGCGAATTCCGGCGCGCGCGAACCCAGCAGCGCCCACGCCGCCTGAAGCAGCAGCGCGCCGCCCAGCCAGACCGCCGGCCAGGCTTCCGCCGCCGCGCGGTGTTCGGCCAGCAGCAGCCCGCTGACGGCCGCCGCCAGCAGCGTCGCCGTGCCCGCGGCCCAGGCCTGCCTGCCGAAGACCGCCGCGACCAGCGACGCAAAGAGCGCCGCGGCGACGGGCAGCGCCGCCTGCGCGGGCGTCATCGCGCCGTCCACCGCGACCAGCAGCGCGAAGGGCACGGCGAAGAGCGCCACGCCGATGCCCCAGTGGCCCAGGCGTTCGACCAGGCACTCGCGCGCCCAGCCGGTGCCGGCCAGCGCGCGGCGCAGCGCGAAGGCCACGCCGCCCAGCAGCGCCGCCGGCAGCGCAAAGGCCGTGAGGTACTGGTACCATTCCGCCCCACGCGCGAAGAAGACCAGCGGCAGCGGCGCCAGGAGCAGCACTGCGGCGGCGTCCACGCGGCCCAACAGGCTGGTCGAACTCTTCTTTTCGCCCTGCGGGCCCGCGGCGCGCCAGGCCTGCGCCAGCAGCGCGAGCGCCAAGCCCAGCAGCACGGCCACGTGCAGGACGAGGTGCGATTCGAGTTTCAGGTTCGCGTCGAAGACCGCCACCGCGGGCAGCGCGAGCGCCATCAGCAGCCCGCCCAGGTCCCAGATCGCGCCCAGCCACCACGCCACCGACCAGCGCCGCACGGGCTCGCCGTCCTTGGCGAGGGCCCGCGCGCCGATGGCGCACAAAAGCAGCGCGGGAACCATGGCCGCCGGCATCATTGCCCACGGAAATCCGAACCAGTACGCGGCGCTGCCCCACGAACAGAGCGCGCCGAAGACGGCGAAGGCCTCGAAGAGCGGTTCCTTAAGCTTGCGCGCGTGCCACAGCGAACTGCCCGCGAAGGCCGCGAACATCGCCGTCCACAGCGAGGCCGGCGCGAACGGATACAGCGCCGGTCCGCTGGCGGTGTTCAGCACGGAAGCGTACGTATCGAGCAGCAGCGAGAGATGCCCCAGCAGCAGGAAGCCCAGGCCGGTGATGCGCAGCGACGTCCAGCGGTGCAGCGCGAAGCCCGCGAGGCCGCAGAAGAGCGTGCCGCCCAGCAGGATGCCCAGCTGCTCCCAGGGGCCGGCGGCGTCCCACATCTGCCCGCGCACGAAGGCCACCGCGGAGATGAAGATGATGCCGATGCCCAAGCTCTGCAGGATGCGGATGTTCTCCGGCGTGAAGAGGCGCTCGGTCCAGGGCCGCTTGGATTCGGGCGGCGAGGGCCTGCGCATCAACGGAACGACGCTTCCCCGCGCGCGGCCGGCTTCCACCTGCTGCGACGCGCGCTGCAGGATCTCCGAAAGGGTGGGGTCCTCCTTTCCCTGGCGGACGGCCGATGCGGACGCGTGCGGCTCCTTTCGGTTGTCCGCTGCCGTGGCCATCGACGCAGCCAGGGAAGGAGGAACAGGGGGAGCCTCCTGGGCGGAGGCTCCATCGGGGGTCTCGGGAATGCCCGGCGTCTCGGGGGCGGTCTCGTCGCGGTGCAGCTTCTCGGCGGCGGCGCGGATCTTTTCCGGACTGCGCGGCAGCGCGCCTTCCAGGTGCGCTTCGCCGCCCGGAATGCGCAGCACGCCGTAGTGCGCGTACTCGTCGAGCGGAACAGCTTTGATGCCTGCGGCGGGCGGCGCGGGATCGGGCCGAACGGCGGGGATGGGGCGCGGGTCCTCCCGGTCCCGCGCGGCTTCCCCGTGCGCGTTCAGACCGATCGGCGAGCCCGCCGGTTCGCTTCGATAGGCGGTGTAGTGGTAGCTGCCGCGCGGCTTGGGCTGGTCGCCGACGCCCAGCAGCCAGGACAAACCCTTCAGGCCCAGCCAGATCACGGTGATCGCGCCGACCACCACCAGCATCAAGAGCGCTATCACGATCAGCATGGCTCGGTCCTCCGGGGCGGGGCGCGGCCTGCGCTCCCGTTCGGGGCGATTCTTACGCAAAGCAAAATATTCTTTAAAACAATAGTGATTAAAAGTAGTATCAATGCAGTTGATAGGAGAACCGGCCATGCCCGACGTCCGCATCCACCAGCTCGAAGGCTTCTTTCACGTCGCGCGCGAGGGCGGCTACACGAAGGCGGCGCAGGCCTTCCCGTACCCCATCGGGCAGCCGGCGGTCTACCAGCAGGTGAAGGGCCTGCAGGAGGCCCTGGGCGTGGCGCTGGTGCGGCAGGCGGGGCCGCGGCGCACCGAGCTGACGCCCGAAGGCCGCGCGCTGTTCGCGTTCGTCGCGCCGTTCTTCGAGGGCCTGCCGAAGGTGCTGGAACGCGTCGCGACCGGCGGCGCCGCGCCGCTGGTGCTCGCGTCGGACCAGTTCCTGGCGATGGAAGCGCTGCCGCCGGCGCTGCGGCACGCGCAGAAGAAGTGCCCGGGCCTGGTGGTCCGCGTCGAGGAACTCGCCACGGCGGAGATCGTCGAACGCGTGCGCAGCGGGCACGCCGACGCGGGGCTGGTGCTGCTGCTGAAAGGCCCGCCGGGCCTGAACTGGAAGCCGCTGGGGCGCATCGGCGCTGCGCTGCTGGTGCCGCGCAACCACCCGCTGGCGGCGCTGGGGCGCAAGCCCACGCCGCAGGAACTGGCGCCGCACGGGCTGATCGCCTACGAGGGCGACTCGCCGGGGCGCGTGCTGACCGAACGCCTGCTGCAGGAAGCCGGTGGGCGCCTGAAGATCGCGGCGGAAGTGACCTTCGCGCAGACGATGCGCGCGCTGGTGCGGCAGGGCGTGGCGCCGGCCTTCGTGCCGTACCTGCATTGGACGAAGAATGCGAAGGACGGGAAAGCAAAGCGCAACGATACCGAGGAGACCGAAGCCGCGCTGCCGCGCGAACCGAACACCGTGGCCTTCGACGTCAGCGAGCGGCTGAAAGGCGGGGCGCTCTCGTTCGGCGTCGTCTACCGCTCGGGCACGGAGGAGTCGCGCGCCTTCGCGGCGCTGTTTGATGGATTGCGCG
The DNA here is from genome assembly GCA_023150555.1 of Planctomycetota bacterium. GTDB lineage: Bacteria > Planctomycetota > SZUA-567 > H5-PLA8 > H5-PLA8 > JAKLKQ01. The sequence goes on along the minus strand of JAKLKQ010000006.1, from coordinate 105,272 downwards.
CGGCGTGGAGCTGATCACCTTTCATTTGTCATTGAGAAGAGCATGAGCGACGAACCACAAACCAAACGCCCCTGGTTCCAGCTTCGGCTGCTGACGTGCATCGTGCTGATGTTTGTCGCCGGGCTCTTGATCTGGGCGAACATGGTTTCGGGAGAAATGATAACGGTGGACGGCGAATGCGTTCATAATTGGGGCTTCCCGCTGCCCGTTTACAAACGAGGACTGGAACTGGGTGCGGGTATATGCTTCGATCCCTTCTTTGTTTTTGGGAACGTCATAATCGGCTTGCTGATCATGATCGGCATTGCGCGGATCATGGAATGGCTGTTAAGGAAAGGAAACTCGCCTGCGCTCAATGAAAAATGACACCTGTAGATGACAATTGACAACTGAGCCGTTGTTTTAGCTGAAAGCCGATAGCTAAACGCTGCCGTCCTACGGCGCCTTCGTCGTCTTCCCGGTGGCGACCCACTCGGGGGTCTCCTTGTTGGCTTCCCACCAGATCTTCCAGTCCTCGGGGTTCTTGTAGTCTTCGCCGGTGAGCTTGTTCAGCGCGTGCACGGTGCTGATGCGCACGTCGTTCTTGTCGCTGTCGAGGCAGGTGTAGATCAGGAACTCCATCGTCTCGCGCGAGCGGAAGTTGCTGAGTTCGTACACCAGGGCCTCGCGGCCCTTCCCGAATCGGTCGTAGGCGCGCTTGATGTGCGCCAGCGCTTCCATCACGCCCAGCTTGCCCAGGGCCTGCGCGGCGGCGGCGCGCAGCGCATCATCGGATTCGTCCAGCACGGCTTCGAGCAGCGCGGCCTTGGCGCCGTCGTCCTTCACGCCCAACTCGCCCAGCGCGAAGGCCGCGGCGAAGCGCGCTTCCTTGCCGTTCTCGCGGGCCGAGAGCGTCTTGACCAGCACCGGCAGCGCGGACTTGCTGCGCACGTAGCCCAGCGAGAGGGCGTAGCCGTCGAGCAGGTTCGTCTTGGGCGCCTGCAGGGCCTCGATGCAGCCGGCGACGGACTTCTCGTCGGCCAGCGCGGCGAAGGCCTTGGCGGCCTGGGCACGCACGGCGGGGATGCGGTCGGTGAGCATCATCCAGGCGTCCTGCACGACGGGGGCGCTCTTGTCGGCGATCTTCTCGTAGGCGTGCAGCGCGGCGATGCGCTTCAGTTCGTTCTCGCTCTGCAGGTACGTGCGCAGTTCGGGAACACACGCGGGCCCCACGCGCAGGACGTCGCGCATGGCCGCGTCGTATTCCTGTTCGCCGGGCTTGCTGTTCACCGCGGCGTTCATGAACTTGGTGACGCCGTTCTTGACCAGATCCTTCTGCTTGCTGGCGACCTCGAGGATCTTCAGCTGCAGGTTGTTGATGTCGCCTTCGGTCAGCACGCCGGCCTTCTTGGCCGTCTGCTGGATCCTCATCATCTGCTCGGTGCTGTCGGTCAGGAAGCTTTCCGATACGTCGATCTTGCGCTGGATCACGGTCCAACTCAGGCCCGCCTCGAGCAGCTTGATCAGCTTCTCGTCGTCGAATACTTCCGACGCGCGCGCCGCGCGGCCCAGGCCTCCGGCCAGCAGCAGCGCCGCAACGGCAATGAACCAGAAACGACGTGCTACCAAGGAAACGTCCTCCTGAAAGCGGTATGGCAATGCGGCTTCGTCCTTAAAGCCTCTCCATAGACGTCGCGGCGAACGCTTTTAGGCCCCTATTTTTCGGTAATCCCGCCGAAGTGCAGCCTTTAGAGTAGCACGGAACATGGTGCATCGGAAGCCCTAAAACCGTTTGCTCCTTAGCCCTTATAGCTGACGTTTCTTACCCTAAAGACTTTGACCCGAGCCTTGTTTGGCATAGACTGCCCGTGCCGTTGAGCGCAGCACGCCGGGATCTTCGACATGCGCGCCATTTGGCGCTGTTGAAAACCCGTGAATCGCGGAAGGATCGGCGGCGGAACGAATGCTGCGGACGCGATGCAGGCCGTGGAAGAGTTCGGGAAAGCCTCTGCTCTTTTCCAGATTCGTCCACGCCCAGGCGCGCTTGGGCGTTGGGGCTTTCGCAGCCGTGGAAAGCCCCGCGAACGCAAGCGCTGGTGTCCGGCTTCACGCCGGCTCCAATATCTTCCCGCGCGCGCGCGAAAAGGGCCGTGTGGATTGTTCTCCGGGATGAACAGTCGGCGCGAAGAAGGCCCCGGCTCTTTTCACATGTGCACCGGGTGAGGTTGAAAGGTACAATTCCTTTGGCATGAACCGCTTGCCTCGAAGCCGACGGACTTATCCACATCCGGAGCGGCCCTATAAGAGGTAAGAGGGAATAGATTAATTACTATAAAGGAACGGCAAGAACAGCACGGACAAGATCAAGAAACCGCCCAAGCTTGCGTATGAACAGCGACGGCGTTAAGGAGAAGCAAGCCATGAAACTCGTCGTCAAGCGCGAACCCTTCACCGCTGCTCTTTCGGCGGCCGCCGCCGTCGTCCCGCTGCGCGGCGTGCGCCAGAATCTCAAGAATGCGCTGCTGGTCGCCGACAAAGACGGCAACCTCGAGATCCAGGCCACGGACCTGGAAGTGGGCCTGCGCTACAAGCTCAAGGCCGAGTCCGTCAAGAATCCCGCCTCGCTGTGCCTGCCCTGCACCACGCTGGCCGGCCTGCTAAAGGAATGCACCGAGGACGTGGTCACGCTGGAGACCGAGGGCGCCAAGGGCATCCTTACCGTCGGGCGCGACCGCTTCGAGATCGTCGGGCAGGAGTCGAGCGACTTCCCGGACGTTCCGGACCTGGGCGACGGCGCCACGCTGCCGGTGCCCGCCAGCGAGATCGCCCGCATCATTGACCGCACGCTCTTTGCCGCCGCGCGCGAACAGGGCCGCTTCGCGATCAACGGCGTGTACATGCAGTTCAAGGACAAGACGCTGGAAGTCGTCGCTACCGACGGCCGCCGCCTGGCCTACTGCAAGCGCAAGCTGAAGGGCAGCGGAACGCTGGAAGACGGCGTGATCGTGCCCGTCAAGATGATGCAGGAAGTACGCAAGCTCTGCGATCCGATCGCCGAAGGCGAGAACGTCGAACTGGCCGTGCGCGGGCGCAACTTCCTGGTGCGAGGCGGCGACGTGACGCTCAGCAGCCTGCTTGTCGAAGGCATCTTCCCCAAGTACCAGCAGGTCATCCCGAAGGACAGCGACCACGAAGCCACCTTCAAGCGCGAGGCCATGCAGCACGCCCTGCGCAAGGCCGTCTTCCTAACCAGCGACGACACCCGCACCGTCAACATGACCTTCAGCCCCGGCACGTGCCTGATCGAGGCGCGCAGCCCCGACAAGGGCGTCGCCGCCGTCACCGTCGAGGTCGAATACGAAGGCGAGGCCCTGACCATCGGATTCAACCCGCAGTTCGTGCAGGACTGTCTGAAGGCCCTCGACGCCGAGACCGTGCGCATCGAGATGAAGGACGGCGCGCGCCCCGGCGTGATCCGCGAAGGCACCGACTACCTCTACGTCCTGATGCCCGTCAGCGGGAAGGACTAGCGCGGCGGCGGCCATGCGCACGGCCATTTTGCTCGCGGCGGTGGCGCTGGCCATCGGCGGCATCTTCTACTTCGCGGCCGGCGGCGGCGGAATGCCCAAGGCGCCCGCCAAGAGCGATTCCAAAGCCAGCCTGAAGACCGATAACGCCGCCCTCGAAACCGCGCAGCCGTCCAAGGCGTCCGGCGCGCCCAAGGCAGCCGCGCCCGCCGCACCCAAGGGAGGCGGCTACGTATTCAAGCACGGCAAGGGCGTCGAGCGCCTGCAGTTCGCCGCGGCCTCGCCGCGGTTGCTCAGCGCCGGCGGCGGGCACGTGAAGGTCTGGGAGCTGCCCAAAAGCCCCGGCGCCGAACCCAAATTGGCCGGCGAGTTCTCCGGCAAAAGCGGCGCGCTCTCGCCCGACGGCAAGCGCCTGCTGCTGGTCGACCTGCTGGGGCGCAAGGCCGAACTGCTCGACGTAGCCTCCAAGACTGCGGTGCCGGGCTTCGACTGCAGCGGCGCCACGCTGGGCGCCTACTCGCCCGGCGGCCAGGCCCTGGTGCTGGCCGTGCCCAAGCAGCTGCGCGTGCTCGCCGCCGCCACGGGCAAACCCCTGCACGCCTGCGCGCTGCCTTTGCCCGCCGTGAGCGCGATCCTGCCGTCGCACGACGGGAAGTCCGCCGCCCTGCACGCCATCAACCCCGGCATGGGCATCGGCGACGCGACCGAAGCCTTCGCGGTCGTGACGCTCGCCGATGGGCAGGTGCTCTGCCAGGCTGCGCCGAACTTCAAGGACGGCGGCCCGGGCATCGCGGCGCTGGCGTACTCGGGCGACGGCCGCTTCCTCGCCGTGGGCGGGCAGCAGCCCATTTTTCAGCTCTGGAGCGTCGCGAAGAAGGGCGTCGCGTTCGAACTCAAGGGCGCGAAGGTGCGCGTCACGGCGCTGGCCTTTACGCCCGACGGCAAGTTCGTACTCGCCGGCAGCCTGCGCCAGATCCAGGCGTGGGACACCGCCAGCGGCGGCTGCCGCTTCACGCTCGAGCCCCACATCGGCTGGGTCACCGCGCTGGCGTTCAGCTCCGACGGCACGCGCGTCGCCAGCGGCGGGCAGGACGAGAGCATCCAGGTATGGCAGGTGGTGCCGTCCAGCACGCAGGAGTTCTCGGTCCGGTAGGCGCACGCGCATGGCCAGCGAACGCAAGAAACCCGCTCCCGCGCAGGGCCTCGGCGACATCCTTAAGGGCGTCGTGCGCAAGGAAGGCCTGGGCAAGCGCCAGCTCCAGGGCCGCCGCCTCGCGCGCAAGGTCCTCGCCGAGATCCTCGGCGAGAAACTCGCGCCGCACGCCGACGTGCTGAGTGTCAAGACCGGCGTCGTGACCGTCGAAGCCGACAGCGCGGCGCTCTTTCAGGAACTCGAAGGCTACCGCCGCCAAGAACTGCTCGACGCCTTCCGCGCCGCCGGGTTGGCCGTGCGCGAGGTCCGCGTAAAGCTGGCGAGCGGCGACGCGTAACCGTTACCGGAGTAAGGATAACAATTCCCTAGCCTACTTCGTGCAGTGTAACGCTTTGCACACAGAGCAGTCCTTTTCTGTAAAGGCGTTATGCAGATAATCGCAAAAAAGTTTCACGTGAACTATTAGACTCTCATTAGGGTTCCGGAACAGGCCATGGCAAGCCTTTCGCGACGCCGGAATTCTCGGAATTCGGTCCGGAGGCGCTAAGAAAAGTCGCTCTCATCCGTAGTGGGGGGCGAAAGCGGTGGCGGGCGCAGGGGAGCGGAGCCCGAGCGAATCGAAATGAGCGCGGTGGATAGCCAGGCCGATGCGACCCGCTGGGTCGGCGAGGCCCTCGAACGCTTCGGGGGGCCGCTGGAGCACTACGCCCAGCGCCTGACCGGCGATCCCGACCGCGCGCGCGACGCCGTGCAGGAGACCTTCCTCTGGCTCTGCCGCCAGGACCCCGGTTCGCTGAACGGCAACCTCCGCGAACGCCTCTACACCGTCTGCCGCAGCCGCGCCATCGACGCCCACCGCAAGGACCGCCGGCTGCGCAGCGCCTCAGTGGCGCTCGCGCAGAAGGAAGCCCTCACGCCCGAACCGAACGCCCTCGCCGAGCACCGCGAAGACGGCGCGCGCATGCGCGAGGCGCTCGTCAAATTGCCTGCGCTGCAGCAGGAAGTGGTGCGGCTGAAGTTCCAGCACGGCCTGAGCTACCGCGAGATCGCGCGCGTCACCGGGCGCAGCGTCACCAACGTCGGCTTCCTCCTTCACAAGGCCATGCAGGCGATGCGCACGGAAATGAAGGCGGACGGCGCGAAGGAAGCGGCGAATTTCGATGCGAATTCGACGGATAATTCGGGACGCATGGCAGCGCGGCGCGTAGCGGAGGACGGAGAGAGCAACGCGGCGCGCGCGTAAGCAGGCGCCGAAAGCCGGAGCAAGACGATGAGCGAGCACGACCAGAACAACGAAACGATCGCCTGGAAGAACGGCGCCGAAGCCGCGAACGGCGGCTGGCGGGACGACCCGCGCGTCACCGCCTACGCGCTGGGCGAACTCGAGGCGCTCGACGAGGAAAGCATCGCGGCCATCGCCGGAGCGATCGCGCGCGACCCCGAACTGCGCCAGTACGTCGAAGACCTGCGCGCGACGGGCGAAACGCTCTGCGTTGGGCTGGGCGCCACGGAGTCCTCCTCGGTGAAAGGCGGCCGGCTAGCCAGTGCTCTGAGCGCCGAAGCCCTCATGGCCGCCGCATTCGAGGACGAAGCTCCTACACAAACCGTAAGCACCGTATCGGAAAAACCGCACGCCGCCGCCGGCAGCGGGCGCCGCGCGCGGGAAGCCACGCGGCCCGCGCCGTCACCCTTCCGGCGCTACTTCGCGCTCGGCGCCGTCGCCGCGACGCTGGTCATCTCCGTGCTGGTGGGCCTGCTGGTGGCTTCGTACGGACAGATGAGTCCGTCCTCGTCCGTTGCGGTGGACATGCCGACGCCGGCGCAAGACCAGGCCGCGTCGAATACTTTGGACCTGGACACCGCGCTCGAATTTCAGATCGGGAAGTTCAAGGCGGGCAACGGCATCACTATCGACGGCGTACACAACGATGCGAATTTGTCGGCCGACGTCCAGGAGAACCTGAGTGTGCAGCATGAGAAGCTGGGGGCCTTTATTGCCTCTGTAACGGATGCCGCAGACGCCCAGCCGGGCAGCGGCAGCGCCACGTCCAGTTCAGGCGGGACCAGTAGCGGTGCGGGCTGGATGGGCGCGGAAGTGAACATGGAGACTGCCGTCGCGCCGCGCGCCGCGGTAATCCAGCGCCACAACCAAAAGATCTCCGAGCTTCTCGAAGAAGTCGACCGAGTTACGGACGAGAATCTGAAGATCGGCGAGGAGCGGCTTCAGACGTCGCTCGCTTGGGCGCCGGAGAAATACAGGACCGAGGATGCGGTTGATCTTCAGATTAACAGTTCGCCGAACACCATCGAAGGCACCTGGCACCTGATGAACGAAGAATTGGGTAAGGAGCGGCTGGAGGAAGAAGCGGATCCGGTTGCGCCGTATCATCCGGCCTCGCCTGAGCTGACGTATTCGCCAGGACCGCCGCCTCCCCCGGAGCGCACGGAGGCCGCAATTGCCAGTGGTTGGTACCGTTGGGCAGAGCATCCCCAATTGATCCAAGGTCTTTCGCGCGAAGTGGCGTCCAGGTCCGACGGTAGCTTCAGACAACTGGATCTTGGCATTCGCTACGGCGATGCTTCGCGCCGACCGGGCCCGCCGCTTGCAGACTCGACGGCCACCGCCGACGCGAAGCCCGAGGCCGAGATCGCGGAGACGAAGAAGACGACCGACGCGCCGAAGCCCGGCATCCTCGAAAAGGGCTTTCCGGTCTGGGAAATCACGAGTCCCGAGGGGATAATCAAGACCGAAATCGCGAAGCTTGAAGGCCAGATTGCACAGAAGAAAGAGACGGTAAAAAAGGCCCCAACAATACAAGGTGGCGAAAACTCGGAGACCGCAGAGATCAGGCAGCTTCGCGAAGATTTAAGGCAGCTGCGCGAGCAATTGGCCAAAGAACAGAAGACGAACGCTCCTGCCGTTGCGTCCATCGGCTCCGCTGACACTGTCGTCGAGGACAAGTATGGCCCCAACGCCGGCGTGACGACGAAAGAAGGCAAGCTCACCATGGGCGGGCTGGTGCAGACGTGGTTCTACACCATCCAGAACGACAACGTTGCCGTAGGCATTTCGCGGGACAGCGGCATCAATCTCAACGATGTGTATGCCCCGCAGGAAGACAACGACGGCTTCGCCATCCGCCGCGGGCAGCTTAGGTTTGATATGGAGACGCAGAAACGAATCGCCGACAGCGTGATCATCGGCGAGGAAGGCATCCGCGACCGCTGGTACAATGCGCGTGATATCAACAACGCCAATTGGGCCGTCGCCTATGGACTGATGAGCAAGGAAGATGCTTGGCGTAATACGCGCGGTAGTTCGCGGCACCAAGAGATCGTTCCTCATTCGCTTCACGGTCTGCCGTCGCCAGATTACTTCCTTTCGGTGTCAAAGGTTTCGATTGAAGACGCCTACGCGCAGTACCACGGCGTCACCCCGCATCACGACTTCAATTTTCAAGGATTCAACTTCGACACCGGATACCGTTCGACGCAGCAGCACTGGGCCGACCAGTTCCGCGCGTATCATCCGGCTGGCGTGCTCGAAGAAATTTCCGCTGTTAGCGATTTCTACGTCGCCACCGGCTACCGCTTGACCGACAACCTCTGGGCCGACCGCGGCTCGACGCGCGGACTGTGGACCCGCGGCGAATGGTCCGGCGCTCGCTCGCCTGCAACGCCCGCACCGGAAGCGCCCGGCGGGATGGTCATCTGGCACTTCAACGCGGCGGATCCCGCGCGCGGACAAAACAACGACAGGTGGCGCCTCACGCGCATCGGCGGGCGCTTCAGCGATATGATGAGCTCCCTTGACGACTACCGCATCGGCGGCGCGTTCAAGGACGGCGGCCTCGCGCTGCTGGGCGTCGACGGCGAGTTCGACCACGGGCGCATGGGCTACGTTGCACCGCACCCCGACGAAGGCCGCCAGACCGAATCCTACGCGGTGGTGAACGAGAATCCCTTCGAGAAGGCCCGCACGATCAGCACCTTCTCCATCGACGTGGACACCGCGTCGTACTCGAACGTGCGCCGCTGGCTAAACGACAACCAGCTTCCGCCGCTCGGCGCGGTGCGCTACGAGGAGTTGATCAACTACTTCCGCTATGCGTACGAGCCGCCGCCCAGCGACGCGAAGGAGCCCTTCGCCACGCACATCGAGGTCGCCACCTGCCCGTGGAACGCCGCGCACCGCCTGGTACGCATCGCCTTGAAGGGCCGCGAGATCGATCCGAACAGCCGACCCAGCAGCAACCTGGTCTTCCTCGTCGACGTCAGCGGCTCGATGGGCGACGCGAACAAGCTGGACCTCGTGCGCCAGGGCCTGAACCTGCTCGTCGACAACCTCAACGCCCGCGACCGCGTTGCCATCGTGACCTACAGCGACACGATCAAGGTCGAGCTGGAGAGCACGCCCTGCGACCAGAAGCGCCGCATCCTCGAACGCATCAACGCGCTGAACGCCGGCGGCAGCACCAATGGCGGCGACGGAATCCAGAAGGCCTACGCGATCGCGGCGAAGAACCACATTGCCGGCGGCACCAACCGCGTGATCCTCTGCACCGACGGCGACTTCAACGTCGGCACCACCAGCAACGACGAACTGGTGAAGCTGATCGAGAAACAGGCCAAGAGCGGTGTCTTCCTGAGCGTGCTCGGCTTCGGCATGGGCAACTATAAGGACGACAAGCTCGAAGCCATCGCCGACAAGGGCAACGGCCATTACGCGTACATCGACTCGTTCCAGGAAGCGAAGAAGGTCTTCGGGCAGGAGCTGGCCGGCACGCTGGTGACCATCGCCAAGGACGTGAAGGTGCAGGTCGAATTCAATCCCGCGACGGCGCACAGTTACCGCCTGATCGGCTACGAGAACCGCCTGATGCGCAAGGAAGACTTCGCCGACGACACGAAGGACGCCGGCGAGATCGGCGCGGGCCACGCCGTCACCGCGCTGTATGAGGTGATTCCAGCCGGCACCGAGGAAGCCGTGCAGCCCGTGCGCGTGCCTCTGGACGTGCTGCTGCTGAACGCCAAGCCCGAAGAAGTCGCGAAGCTGACCTTCATCTGGAAGCAGACGGGCGGCCCCAAGGCCGACCTGCGCGACGCCGACCGCCCGAACGCGTACTTCCTGCCCACGGCCGACGGCGAGTACGAGTTCGAAGTCAGCGCCGTCGCCGACGCGAACGTGATCAAGACGACGGTCAAGCGCACCGTCAAACTTGCCGAGCTGGCCGCGCCCAAGGCGCCCGCCGAACGCGCGTCGCGGTACCTCGAGGAAGCCAAGGTCAAGGAAGACGCGAAGACCAGCGGCGAGCTGCTGACCGTGTGGCTGCGCTACAAGCAGCCCGAGGAAGACAAGAGCACGGAACTGAGCGTCCCGGTGCGCGACGGCGGAAAGAAGCTCGAACAGAGCAGCCCGGACTTCCGCTTCGCGTCCTCGGTCGCCGCCTTCGGCATGCTGCTGCGCGGCAGCGTCTACGCGAAGAATTTGAACTGGGACTTCGTGCTGGAGCTGGCCGGCGAGAGCAAGGGCGCCGACGCGGAAGGCCAGCGCGCCGAGTTCATCGACCTTGCGAAGAAAGCCAAGGCGTTAAGCGGCAAGTAGAACCTTCGCCGACCCACCACGCAGCCCCACCGTCACGGAGAAATCCGTGGGCTCCCTTCCTTTATGAGCTGTCCGGTTTCAACGCACGATGCCGCGGGTCTTCTCGATGTACTCGGCGTGGTGCTCGCGCCCGGTCGCGCGCAGGCGCTGGCTGTAGCGTTCGCGGACGCCGTCGTTGGCGTGCAGCGGCTGCTCGCACAGGACGACATCGAGCGGATCAATTCTTTCGGGCCCCGGATGCGTGTTCATCATCTCGGCGTGCCACTGCGCGTACAGCGCCGCGCCGCGCCTGGCGATCTCGGGGCGTGCGGCGGCGAGATCGTTCAGTTCGTGCGGATCGTCCTTGAGGTTGTAAAGCATCTCGCGGGGGAAGCGCGAGAAGCCGTCGTGCCAGGTGCGCATCCAGATCCAGTCCTCGAAGCGCACGCTGCGCTGCGCCATGCAGGCGAGCTGGCTCAGCACGAGGTACTCGCGGGGGCAGCGTCCTTCGCCGTTCAGTTCCGGCGCGAAGCTTTTCGCGTGCCATCTCGCTGGGCGTTCGATGCCCAACACGTCGAGGATCGTCGCGGCGACGTCGTACTGGTAATGCAGGCCTTCCTGCACGCAGCCGGCCTTCGCGACGCCGGGCCACTTGACCAGCAGCGGCACGCGGTGCGTGATCGAATCGCCCGTACGGTGTGCTCCGTAGTAGTTGAGTTCGCCCTGGTTCTCGCCGTGGTCGGCGGTCAGTACGATGGCGGTTTCGTCGTACACGCCTTCGGCGCGCAGCGCATCGAAGACGCGGTCCAGGTGGTCGTCCATGTAGCGGATGCCGGTGTCGTAGCCGTCGATCCAGTGGCGGTACTCGTCCATCGACGAGATCGTCTTCGGCATGCGCGGCCAGTCGCTCTTGCCGGTGCCGTCGTTGGGATCCTGCGCACACTGCAAGCCGCAGCCGTTCCAGTGCTTCGCGCGGATCGTTTCGGTCATCCACGCGGGCGGCGGATCTTTCTCGAATGGATTTCCGTACGACGCTGGCGTGCGGTACGTGCGGTGCGGGTCCCAGTAGTTGACGTGCAGGCACCACTTGTCGTTGCGCGCGTTGCGCTGCAGCCAGGGAAGGACGGCGGCGTTGACCTGTTCGGCGGTCTCGTGGCCGTTCTGCCCGGTATCGTGGTGCTCGCGGATGCCGGCGAGGTAATGCCAGGCGGAATGGCGCGCGGGGAACGGCGAGATGCTCGCTGTGTGCCAGCCGTTGTTGGCAAGGCATTCGTAGAAGTGCCAACGATCCTTCGATCCGCGGAAGCCGCGCGACGGGCCTTCGCGGAAGGGCTCGGACATCGTCCCGCCGTGGTTCACAACGCCGGTGTGGATGCCCGAGCGCCCCATGGTGAAGGCCGTGCGCGACGGCAGGCACGGCGCGTCGGAGACGTGGCAGTTAGTGAAGCGCGCGGACTCGGCGGCCAGCGCGTCGATGGTGGGCGACGTGTTGCGGGGGTAGCCGTAGCAACCCAGATGGTCGGGGCGCAGGGAATCGATGTCGAGCATAATTATACGCATTGTGTACTACCCTCCATGTATTGGAGGCCGGGGTTCAGACGGCCGCGTGCTTCTTGGCTTGGCGGTAATCGATCGCCTGCACGGGCGGATTGCCCGCCGGCGGCGCCTGTATCTCGTTGCGGTGGTGCGTGTCGCAGCCGCGGAGGAGGACGCAGCGGTGGCCGGGAAAGAGGTCCTCGTGCTTGACCTTCACCGCCGGCACGGTCACGCGCACGGCCAGGCCGATGCGGCGCTTGTCGCTGCGGTTGGGCTCGCTGTGGTGCAGCGTGGTCTCGTTGAAGAGGAAGAACTCGCCGGGCTTCAGCACCATCTCGACTTTCTTGTCCAGGTCGATGCCGTGGGTGTCGGACATGTGCCTGAACGCCATCTCGTCGCCCGTGGGCACCGTGGGCAGGTTCTTCTTGTGCGAGCCGGGCAGGATCTCGACGCAGCTGTTCTCGCGCGTGCACGGATCGATCGCGATCCACGCGGTGATGTTGATCGCCGGGTCCAGCGGCCAGTAGGCGCGGTCCTGGTGCCAGGGGATCTCCCTGCCGCCGGCTTCCTTCACGAAGAAGTTGCTGCGCCACAGCACCAGGTCGGGCCCGACGATCCCCGCCATGCGCTCGGTGACCGCCGGATGCGCGCACAGGTCGTAGACGACCTTGCAGTCGAGGTGGCGCGACTGGCCGTTGTGCGACTTGAAGGGGCTTTCGCTCGCCAGCACGCGGGTCTCGATGTCGCGGCGGATCCGCGCCATCTCTTCGGGCGTGCAGATCGCGTACGGGCCCAGGAACCCGTCGCGTTCGAAGCGGTCGATCTCTTCCTGCGTCAGTGCGAAGGGGGCGATCTCGGGGGCTGCGGTTGGCATGGTCGGCTCCTCATCATCTATCGAATCGGCGGCGCGCGCGTGCGCGCCCGGCATGAATGGAGATACCCGCGCGCGCTGGACGGAGAAACGGGGCGCCGGTAGACTGTCTCGCATATGAGACACTCACGCCCGAACCGCGCTCAAAGGCCACCTCAGAACCTGTTGCTTTCAAAGGAGTTAAGTGCGCCCGCCCTGGAACGCGGCCTGGCCCTGCTCGATAGGCTCAACCGGGCCGGAACGGAGGGCCTGGCGGCGCACGAACTGCACGCGGCGCTGGGCGTGCCGCGCGCGTCGCTGTACCGCATCCTCAAGCCGCTTCTGGAGCGGCGGCTGGCGGTGCAGGATCCGGCGAGCGGGCGCTACCGCGCGGGGCCGGGGCTGGTGGCGATGGGCTTTCTCGCGCGCCGGGCTTCGCCGCTGGTGGAAGCCGCGCAGCCGCTGTTGCGCGAAGTCGCGCAGCTGACGCACCGCATGGCCGAGCTGGCGGTGACCGTGGGTCCGTGGGAACTGACGATGCTGGACGTGTGGCAGGTGGAAGGCACGCCGGTGCGGATAATGGCGCGGCCGGGCCTGGTCTTCGCGCTCAACACGAACACCGCGCCGGGCCTGGTATACCTGAGCTTCGACGGTGCGCGGCGGCTGAAGACGTTCATCAACTACGCGAAGGGAAAGTCCGCGCCGCCGGACTTTCCCGAACGGCGCGCTCCGCCTGCGAAGCTCAATCTTCTTGAAGAACAGTGCGCGCGCTGGCGCAAGCTGGGCTACGCGTGGTGCCGGCAGGAAGGCGCGCAGGCGCAGAACGCGCGCGTCAGCGTTCCGGTGTACGACCCGCACGCGAAGGGCGGACGGCTGGCGGCGGCGCTGGGCATCGCGTGCGGCGCGGAGGAAGTCGACGAACGGCGCGCGGCGGAATGGGCGGTGGTGCTGCGCGGCAAGGCTCGCGCGCTGGAGAAGGCGCTGGCGAAGTGAGTTGATCTCGCGCGGCTGCTAGCGCTGGCGCAGGGCCCACTGTCCCCACATCTTCTGCAGGTCCTCGACGGGGCGGCCGAAGGCCTTGGTGAGCGCGGCATTCTGCTCCATCCCGTCGCGCAGGTACTGCACGAACGTCACGAAGCGCTGCGGGTCGCTCTTCATGAAGAAGCTGACCATCGAGTAGCAGGTGAAGTAGTCCAGGCTGCCCATGCCGATGAGGTCGAGCTGGAAGATGAACTTCCACTCCTTCAGCTTGCGCTGTTCGGCCAGCTTGCGCAGGTCCTCGTTCCAGTTGGGCGAGAACTTCACGTCGTTCATTTCGTAGCGGAACGAGTAGACCAGGTTCTTGTTCAACACCGCGTTCTCGCTGTATGACGCGAAGCCTTCGGCCAGCCAGGGCGGCGCCTTGCCGTCGGTGGCTTCCATGATCATGAACTTGCCGAACTGGTGAAGGGTCATGTGTTCGGGCGGGGCGCCGGCGGCCTTCTTCGAGTTGAAGAAGCCGAAGTGGCGGCTGTCGCTGCTGCCGCTGGCGGCGCGGGCCAGCGTGTAATCGACGCCGGGGTTCTTCTGGGCCAGCACGTTGATGAAGTTCTGGTAGCTGAAGTCTTCCCAGAAGATCATGATCTCCTGCTGGGCCGGCAGCGCGGGCGTCAACGCGACGCTCTTGGTGACCTTCTGCAGGTGCGCGGTCAGCTTCTCGCAGGCGTCGCCTACGCTGCGCGCCAGCGTCTCGGGCAGCTCGCAGTACAGCGTAACGTGGTGCGTGTTGACCATCAGCAGCTTGAGTTTGGTCATCTCGACCCACGCGAGGTAGCGCTTGCGGGCTTCCATAAAGCGCAGCTTGGCGTCGGTGATCAGCTTTTCGTTATCCTTGTCGCCCTTGTAGGTCGGGCTGTACTGCCAGGGCACCAGGACCCAGTCCTGCGCGGGCGGCGCGTCGCCGAGGTGCACCAGCGGGCGCAGCGTGGGCAGCGGCGCGAACTTGTTGGCGTAGAGCTCCGGGTCCGGCTCCTTGGGCTTCTCCGGTTCCGGATTGGCGGGCTGGGCGGGTTGCGCAGGCTGTGCGGCCGGATCTTCGGCTTTGGCGGGATCGTCCTTCTTGAGGAAGCCGAGGGAGGTCTTTTCCCCTTCGGGGTTCTCCTGGGCGACTTCCGGCGGCTTCTCCTTGTCCGCGTTCTCCTTCTGCAGCTTATCGAGGTCCAGGTCGTCCTCGTCGGTTTTGGTGGCTGGAGTGGCGGGCGTCTCGGTGGCGGCCTGGGTGGCAGGCGTCTCTTCGGCGGGCTGCGGCGTGATGGGTGCGGTGCTCTCCTCGGTTCTGGGCTGGCGGGAGATCAGCAGGGGCTCGTCGGAAGGACCGTTTTTGGTTTCCTTAGGCGTTGCCGCAGGGTTTCCGCCGATCTCATCGGGGCGCGGGGTGACGGCGGCGCCGGTCTTGCCGCTCGGTTCGGACGCATGGTCGCTCTGGCCCAAGGCGGCAGGCGTGGCATCGTTCGTGGCCGAACCGTTGACGGCGGGCGCGTTGTTGCCGGACGCGGGCGTGTTGGCCGCGGTGTTCTCGGCGTTGCCCCCGTTCAGCGCCCACATCAGCAGCAGTCCGGTGACTAGGCCGGCCGCCAGCACGCCGCCGAGGACCACCAGCGCCTGGGTCCTCTTCACCGCGGGCGCGGCGGCGTTGCTCTTCTTGGCCAGCAGGTCGCGGCGCACCTGAACCTTCGGCGCCATGCCGCTGCGCGCGCTGCCCTGCTTCGCGGGTGCGGGCGCGCCGGGAGGCAGTTCGCCGATGATGAAGGCCTCGCCGCCAGCCGCATCGGGGACCATCAGCGTGGCCTTGCAGCTGGGGCAGGTGGCCGGCTGACCGGCCTTCTCGCTGGGAAATCCAGTCTTCTTGCCGCACGAGGGGCAGTCGAAGGTGATGAACTTGGGCTTGGCGGCTTCGGGCGCGCCGGCCGGTGCGTTCGGATCCTGAAGCGCCAGGTCGTCTTCGGTGGCCTGCAGGTCGAGCGTGGACTTGGTGGCATCCTTCAAGGTGCTTTGGGCCGGAATGTTGACGACCTGCTTGCAGCTGGGGCACTTGGCTTTCTTGCCCGCGTGCGCATCGGGGACGCGCATCTTGGAATTGCAGGAGGAACACTGGAAGAGAATCGCCACGGTGCGGCTCCTAATGCTGCGGCTTTCGGGCTGACAAGCCGGACTTTCGACGCGAAGGCAACCTCTCTATTAGCAACGTTTTATACACTCTGTTCTTACACCAAAGTTCCTTCCGGTCCCTCTAAACGGACGTGAAATTCGCTCGAAAGCTGCATTTGCGGGGAAAGCACATTGTGCGCCCCGGAAGCGAGAAAAATTGCGCCATGCGCAGTGCTGTTTCAAGGCAAAACCGGTGCCTTTAGAGGCCGGAATGCGTTCCGGCGCAAGGATGACAATTCGGAGATTTGTGAGGACCTACGGCGCTCGCCGAAGAGCTTCGGACGCGCGCGGTCTCGACCATCACGTCGTTCGGATAGATCAAGCGGACGTGATCGATCTCCGCGTTCGGGATGGGCTTCAGGTGGCCGGACTCGGTCCGCACGACAAGCATGCACCTCAAGCGGGTCTGCAGCACGCCGTCCACCGGCGCCTTCTCGTGGCGTTCGGCGACGACCCAGCGTCCTTCCTTTATGTCTTCGCCGAGTTCGAGTTCGCCGCGGCGGACAACGTGAGAATCGCCAAGGCAAGGCCAAGGCGCGCATGCGCGTTTGTCACGGGCTTTTCTCCCTTCTTTCTGACGTCGGCTCAGCCGGCATTCCGTTTGTAGCATCGGCCGGTCAAGCTCGAACGGGGGATGGCTGGGATTGTCGGCGAAAGGCGTGGACTTTTCGGCGAACCGGCAGAGCCTGGTACTATAAGTAATTTACTATAAACAAGTTACATGAGAAGTGCGACCTAGTCCCGGTGGATTCCATATCCTAATACACTACTAAATAGCACGCGCCTCCTTTGTGTACGTAGTCTCCGTGAATTCCGGGATTCACCGAAACCGCCACGCACGGATCGCGTCGAATCGGGCGAAGAAGACGGCACGAGACCTGGAGGTATCCATCATGAAGTTCGGACGATTCGAGTTCCTGGTTCTTTCGGCGATCACGCTCCTGGCGCTGGCGGTCACCGGCCCGGCGCACGCGTCGGGGCTGCTGGTGCCCGTCGAAAGGGACGAAGCGGTCGCAAAGGTCGCGGCGATTGCGCCGATGCCGCCCGGCTGGCGCCCCATTCGCCCGCCGCAGCCCGGCGACCTGCCCTTCCGCGTGACGAGCAGCCGCGTGGACGTGCGCATCCAGGAGAACGTCGCGAGCACCACCATCGAGCAGAGCTTTTTGAACCTGACCGGCGGCAATCTGGAAGTGCGCGTGATGATCCCACTGCCCAAGGGCGCGACGATCAACAAGTCGGCGCTCTCGATGAACGACACGATGGTCACCGGCAACCTGCACACCGCCGAGGAAGCCGAACGCATCTATACCTCGATCGTCCAGCAGCGCCGGGACCCGGCGCTGCTGCGCTTCGTCGGCGAGAACCTGTACGAAGCGCGCATCTTCCCCGTGCCGCCGAACGAGGAGCGGCGCCTGAAGTTCACTTACGACACCGTGCTCGCGCCGGTCAACGGCCTCTACGACTTCCGCCACATCCTGGCCGGCAGCCAGCTGTACCCGGCGGGCCTCGAGTCGTTCAGCTTCGAGTGCGTGATCCGCAGCAAGGACAGCATCGGTCCGGTCTACAGCCCCAGCCACACCGTCACGGTGACGCGCCCCGACGAGCACACCGCGGTGGTGAAACTGTCGCAGGCGAACCTGTCCAGCGATCGCGACTTCAACCTGTACTACGCGCCCAGCACCGAAGACGTCGCGCTGCGCGTGATCGCGCACCGCCCGAACTCCGACGAGGACGGCTATTTCATGCTCGTGGGCCGCCCCGACGACGAGCTGGCCAAGGCGCGCATCCTGCCCAAGGAGATCGTCTTCGTCCTCGACACCAGCGGCAGCATGTTGCAGGAGAACAAAATGGTCCAGGCGCAGAAGGCCCTTACCTTCTGCCTGGGGCAGCTCAATGAGAAGGACCGCTTCAACCTCGTCACGTTCTCCACCGACGTCCGCACGCTCAGCCCGCAGAAACTGCTCGATGCGACCAAAGAGAACGTCGGCAAGGCGATCAAGGCCGTCGAATTGCTGGAAGCCACCGGCGGCACGAACATCGACGGCGCCCTGCGCGAGGCGCTCGCCAACGACTTCTCCGAAGGCAAGGGCAAGGCCAAGCTCGTCATCTTCCTCACCGACGGCCTGCCCAGCGTCGGCATCACCGACATCCCGGAGATCCTGAAGGACGTCGCCGGCGCCAACGCGCACGGCGCGCGCATCTTCAACTTCGGCGTCGGCACCGACGTCAACACGCACCTGCTCGACAAGATCGCTGCCGACTACGACGGCGCCAGCAGCTACGTCGCGATGAAGGAAGACCTGGAGCTGAAGCTCAGCGACTTCTACGGCAAGATCAAGAACCCGGTCATGACCGACCTGGCCTTCGACTTCGGCCCGGACGCCCGCGCGCACAGCATGTATCCGCGCCGTATCCCGGCGTTGTTCAAGGGCAGCGAGATCCTTGCCTTCGGCCGCTACAAGGGCGCCGGCTCGGGCCCCGTCACGCTTACCGGCTACATCGGCGGCGAACAGCGCACCATCAGCGTCAGCGTCGCCTGGCCCGACAAGGAGACCGACAACGCCTTCCTGCCGCGCGTCTGGGCCATGCGCAAGATCGGCCACCTGCTTGAAGACGTGCGCCTGCACGGCGCCAACAAGGAGACCATCGACGAGATCGTCGCCCTGAGCCAGCAGCACGGCATCGTGACGCCTTATACCAGCCAGTTGGTGCTCGAACCCGGCATGCAGCCCGGCATCATGCTGGGCGGCGGACACTTTCGCGGCGACGACCGCGCGAACCTGAAGGGCGCGGAACGCAGGGAGGCCTTGCGCAAGGACATGGCCGATCGCCTTGCCGCCGCCGCCCCGGCTGCCAAACCGGAAGAAGCCACCAAGGCCATGTCCGACGCCGAAGGCGAAGCCAAGGACGTGGCGAAGATGGCCGCCCAGGCTGCGCAGACCAGACAGTCCGGCGGCGTGGCGGTGGGCCTGAGCGAGTTCGAGGAGCGCTTCAAGGAAGCCAAGAGCATCGACCCCAACGCCGATGCGGGGCTCGAATTGGCTGCCGACGGGAAGAGGGACAAGAACGCCGAGGCCGCGCGCCGCCTGCGCAACCAGGCCTTCCTGGCCGGCGGCAACGGAAACTTCGGACCGGCCGGCGAGCCCGGTGCCGAGAACGGCGAAAAGGCCGAAGAAATGGCCGACGCAGTCGCCGTCGCGCAGGAACTGACCATCAAGCACGCCGCCGGGCACACCTTCTACCTGCGCCACGGCGTCTGGATCGACTCGACGTTCAAGCACGACGAGAAGGCCGAGCCGAAGAAGATCGAGACCTTCAGCAAGGAGTACTTCCAGCTCCTGACCAAGAATCCGAAGCTCGGCGCAGTCATGGCGCTGGGCGGCACCATCCTGGTCGTCGTCGATGGCCAGGCGTACCAGATCGAACCGGCCAAGACCGGCGACGCCGGCGCACCGAAGGCCAAGTAACCGGAACCGAACGAGGAGATCCCACGATGTACGCGAAGACGAAGACCCTTCCCAAGCTGGCCGCGCTTTTGGCGCTCGCTGCCTTCTGCACCTTCACCGCATCCGCCGCAGACCTGCTGGCCGACGGCGGCAAGAAACCCGACGCACCGGCCGCCCGCGCGCGCGTCGAGGTCGTCTTTGTGATCGACACCACCGGCAGCATGTCCGGCCTGATCGCCGGCGCGCAGCAGAAGATCTGGAGCATCGTCAACGGCATCGTCAGCGGCAAGCCGGTGCCCGAGGTGAAGGTGGGCCTGGTCGCCTACCGCGACAAGAAGGAAGAGTACGTCACGCAGGTGACGGACCTCACCGCGAACCTGGACGAGATCCACCAGAAGCTCTTCGCGCTCAGCGCCAAGGGCGGCGGCGACACGCCCGAGTCCGTCAACCAGGGCCTGGGCGATGCGGTCAATCGCATCGGCTGGTCGCCGAAGGGCGAGAAGGTCTACCGCGTGATCTTCCTGGTCGGCGACGCGCCGCCGCACATGGACTACACCGACGACACCAAGTACCCGGAACTCTGCAAGGCCGCCGTGCTGAAGGACATCGTCATCAACACGGTCCGCTGCGGCGGCAACGCCGAGACCGAAACGACCTGGAAGGAAATCGCCGCCAAGGCCGAAGGCAGCTACACGTCGATCGCACAGAGCGGCGGGGTGCAGGTCGTGGCGACGCCCTACGACAAGGAGATGGCCGAGTTGTCCGGCAAGCTGGTCGGCACCGGTGTCTACTACGGCGACGCCAAGCGGCGTGAAATGGCCCGCGGCGCAGCCCGCAAGGCCGAGGCCGAAGCCAAGGATGCGGCTGAGGGTGGGGACGGCGCCAAGCTGGCCGTCGCCGCCGACAAGAGCGAATTCCGCGCCAAGACCAGCGCCGCCGCTCCCGCTGCCGCCGGTCCCAGCGGTGCGCCCCCGGCCGAGATGGCCGGCATGGGCCTGGGCGGCGAAGTCGGCAAAGCCGACCTGGTGGCTGCTTTCGAAGCCGGCGGAGAAAAGGCGCTGGCCAACACCAAGGCCGAGGAACTGCCGGACGAGATGCAGAAGATGAGCGAAGAGGAGCGCAAGGCGTTCCTGGAAAAGAAGGCCGCCGAGCGCAAGGAGATCCAGGCCAAGATCGAGGATCTGGGCAAGAAGCGCGCCGAATTCATCAAGGATGAGTTGGCCAAGAAGGGCAGCGGCGACAAGAGCTTCGACGGCGAGGTGATGAAGATGCTCAAGGCTCAGGCTGGCAAGAAGGGCATCGAGTACAACGAAGCCAAGTGACGCCGTCGCCGGATCCTGGACGTTTCCGGAGGCGCGGGTACACCCGCGCCTCCCTTACTTTAGCTGGAGGCGCCATGACGAAGACGGTTCCGCTGCACGCCCCGACCGCGGCCCTGCTGCTGCCGCTCCTTTTTGTCGCCGTGGCCGCCGCGGCCGGCGCCAGGGAAGGCAGCCTTACGGTCGAAGAAACGCAGAAGACCCAGGCCGCCGCCATCGCCGCGAACCTGAAGAATCTCGACCACGAGGAAGCTGCCGCGCGCGAGCTGGCTCAGAAGCAGCTCGTCGAGAGCGGCGAACCGGCACTGAAGCCCATCGAGGACTTCCTGGCGCGAACGCCCAGCCTGGAAGCGAAGTCCCGCGCCCAGGCGGCGGCCGCCGGAATCCGCCAACGAATGCGGCAGGCATCGATCAAGGGCGGCAAGGCCGTCGGCGGATTGCAGGCGACCCTGCGCACGGAAAAAGAAGACTACCGTGCCGGAGAGCGCATCGAACTCGAGTTCGAACTCGCGAACGTCGGCGAGAAGGACCTCGCCGTCGCGCCGCAGAAGCGCCTGACCGTCGAAGGCGCCGGTTGGTACATGGCGTACACTTCCTGCACCGGCATACTCAGGATCACCCAGGTATCCGGCGAGAAGCAGAAAGGAAATGGCTTGGAGGCCTGCGGAAGTGGACCCGACACTGCGACGCAACCGTTGAAGCCGGGGGCGACCGTGAAGACCGTCTACGACCTGAGCGAGCTTCTTCGAGGTGCCCTGGGACCCGGTACCTACGACCTGCAGATCGACTATTTCGCGCAGTCCAAGAAGCTTGCGCCGGGCCTGGAAGCGGACGTCAGCAGCAACGTCTTGCGTATTCGCGTGCTCGGCAGCGTGTTGGAATCCGAAAAAGCAGAGGGCAAACCATGAAATCGGCGCGAAGGCCCTTGTTTGTCCCCCTGCTGGCGCTAGCCTGCGCGGCCTGCGCCTCCGACGCCCCGCTCAAGCCGAACGAAAACAGCGAGGCCACCACACGTAAGATCGCGGCATACATCGCCGACCTGGACAGCGACGACTTCGTGAAGCGCGAGGAGGCCGTGAAAGGGTTGATCGAGACCGGCGAGCCCGCCGTCGCGCCTCTGAAACAGGCGTTGAAGGAAAAGGAGCGCAGCCCCGAATTCGCCGCGCGGGCGCTGAAGGTGGTCGAACTGTACGAACTCAGCTCGCCCGAAACCAACGGCATCGTCTGCGCGCTCGAGGCCGACCGCAAGGCGGTCAAACCGGGCGAAAGCGTCGTGCTGACCGTCTCGCTGGCCAATCGAGGCGAAAGAGACCTGCTGCTGTACGTCGGCGAAAGCAATTGGGGGAACAAGTTTGAATGCGGCTACGCGGTATGTCGCGTAACAACGAAAGGCGTTGGCGCGGAACGCGAATTGGTCTACCTGGCGTCTGTGGACATGTTAATGTCCTGCAAATTTGGCAACCACAGACTCTACGCGCGATTGCCTGCCGGCGAGACGAAGAGCTACCGCTGCAAAGTCCACTTCGACCAGGCGTATGTCGGCAGTAACGGCGAAAAGCGCGGCAGCGAACCTGGCTTGAGTCTGGGGGACGATCGTGGTGCGTTCCTGGCCGCTCCGATGGAAGGGACCGTGCGGTTGAGCGTCATCCATTCGGTCGTGGCGGACAAGCGCGGCCTGGCCATCGATAACGGCGATGATTGCTCGATCGACGGCATCTTCCGCCAGAAGGTAGAGGCGAAGGATCTCGAAGGCCTGGAGGCTTGGTCCGGCGAATTGCGCTCGAACGACGTGAAAATTGCCATTGAGCCCGCCGGATCCGCGCAATCCGGCAAATGAAAGAGGCGGGCCGTTCGGGCCCGCCTCTGTTCGTTCGTGATTCTTCCGCGAAACCGGATCAGAAGTTGAAGCCGCGCCCCGGCGGCTTCTTCTTGTCGGGCATGCCGCCCTTGGTGGGCGCCGACTGCGTGATGTTCACGCCGATCTTGGTGGCCATGCCCGGAGCGCCCTTGGTGGTGGTGGCGCCCTTGGCGGGCGCGGCGAAGCCGGTGGCGGCCATCTCGTCGGCAGTAGTGCCGCGCTGGATGCCGCGCATCATCAGCATCAGGTCTTCCGGCGCGCTGCTGCTGGCCAGGGCCTCTTCCTCGCCGATCGCGCCGGCCTTAAAGAGGTTGTACAGCGACAGGTTGAAGGTCTGCATTTTGTAGTGCGCGCCTTCCTGGATCGCCTTTTCCAGGTCGCGGGTGGCGCCGGTCTCGATGACTTCCTTGATGTGCGGGCTGTTGATCATGATCTCGATCGCCGCGCAGCGCCCCTGTCCGTCGGCGCGCTTGACCAGGCGCTGGCAGAATACGCCGCGCAGCACCAGGCCCAGTTGCATGCGCACCTGGTTGGCTTCGGGGCCTTCAAAGGTGCCGAGGATGCGGTCCAGCGACTGCTTGGCGTCGTTGGTGTGCAGCGTCGAGAAGACCAAGTGGCCGGTCTCGGCCGCCGTGATGGCGAAGTGGATCGTTTCCGGATCGCGCATTTCGCCCATCAGGATCACGTCGGGGTCCTGGCGCAGCGCGGCGCGCAGCGCGCGGTGCAGTTCGTGGGTGTCCAGGCCCAGTTCGCGCTGGTTGATGGTGGACAGTTCGTCGCTGTACACGAATTCAATCGGGTCCTCGATCGTGATGATATGCAGCGGGTTGTTCTGGTTGATGTGCTGGATCATGGCGGCCAGCGTGGTGGACTTACCGCTGCCGGTCGGTCCGGTGACGATCACCAAGCCGTTGGGTTGGTCGGCGATCTCCTTCAGCACGCTGGGCAGGCCCATGCCGTCGATGGTCGGCACTTCCAGCGGGATCAAGCGCATCACCGAGCCGATCTGGCCGCGCTGGATGAAGGCGTTGACGCGGAAGCGCGCGTAGCCGGGAATCTCGTACGAAAAGTCGCACTCCATTTCCTGCTCGAAGATGCGGCTGCGTTCCGGGCCCATCAGGCGGTAGAGCGTCTCGCGCATCTCTTCCGGGCTGATCACCGGGTAGGTCGTCTGCGGCATCAGGTCGCCGCTGATGCGGAACAGCGGCGGGCGCCCGGTCTTGAGGTGCAAGTCCGAGCCGCCGCGCTGACCGAGATCGATCAAGAGTTGGTCGAGATCCATTCGATATTCCCCCGCAAGCCTGCGTTGCGCCCCGTGCAACCTTATAAGTGTAGCAAGCGCCGACGGCACCTTCAAGGCACAACGTGCAAAAACAATGTAACTCACACATTTTAAAAGAGATACAAATTCCTGCCGAAACAGCAATAGGCCTCTCCGCCGCTCAGCGCAGGTCTTCGTTGGGCTCCTCGCCCTTGCGGCGCAGGAACTCGTCCAGCTCCTTCGCGTCGACGAGCGGGCCGGTGATCGACTTCGAGAAGGGGCCTTCGGGCGCCTCGATGCGTTCCAGGTCCTGGGCGCCGGCGGCCAGCAGGATCCAGACCAGCGGCAGGTCGCCGCCGTAGTGTTCGCCCTCGGTCTGGTACGCGAACATCCAGCCGCGCGCGTCCTCCCGGGTGGTGAGCTTGAAGTTCCAGGTCTGCCCGCTGACGAGGTCCTCGTACCAGTCCTCGAGCTCCCAGTCGTTCAGTTCGTTCGCCTCCATCCCGCACAGCTTTTCGGCGCGGCGCTGCAACTCAGGCTTGCCAAAGGCCTCGCGCAGCCACGCCGGATAGTCTTCCAAGTTGCCGGCGAAGAAGGCCGGATCGATGGCCTGCTCGTCCTTGTCCAGGTTGAGCAGTTCGACGATGTCGCGCAGGCGTTCCTGCACGGCGACCTCCTGTTCGGGGTCGTCGGGGAGCATGAAGACGAGCGCGATCGCCACGGCTACTTCCTTTCCATCAGGATCGACCACGCCAGCGGGCGGAACTCCTCGCTGTCGGTGCCGAAGCGGAACTCGCGCAGCTCCAGGATCTCGAAGTGCGACGAGAGTTCCTTGCGCAGGTCCTTTTCGCTCACCGTCGGCGGGCCGGGGTCGTGCTGTTCCTTGGCGTTGCCGGCCAGGCTCAGCCAGCGCGAGCCCTTGCGCGTGACCTTGGTGATGGTCTCGATGAAGCGCGGCAGGTTGACCTTGCGGATGTGGTGGTAGACGCCGCGGTCGAAGATCGCGTCGTATGGCCCGCCGAAGTCGTCCTTCAGCACGTCGCCGACGCGGAAATCGATCTTCACCTTCGCGGTCTTGGCCTTCGCGCACGCGGCGTCGATGGCCTGCTTGACGAAATCGGTCGCGGTGACCTGGAAGCCGCGCCGCGCCAGTTCGATCGCGTTGGTGCCGGTCCCGCAGCCGATCTCGAGCAGCGACTTGCCCTTCAGCACGCCGGCATCGAGCGCGCGCAGAAGCTCGGGGCAGGCCACGCCGCTGTCCCAGGGTTTGAAGCCTTCCCGGTAGCACTTCTCGAAGTCGGCAAGTTCGTTGGCCATGGGGGGCCTCCTTTGAAAGCTAGGATGCCGGGACGTGGGCAGATTTCAAGCGATGCCGGCGAAACAATGGACTCGAGATTTGAGGTAATAGATTAGAGAGGAGAGATTCGAACATCGAGATGCATTAAGAACCGATCGGGAAGCTGTTCGTCAATTATCTCTCATCTATAATCTATCAACTTTTATCACTTTCCTGTCGTTCAGATTTTCAGTTTGCCGTCGGGATCCTGGTAGCTGACGTGATACAGGTCCGTGCGGCGGTCGTTCCAGTTGCGCGTGGAACCGGTGAAGCGGTGGCGGCGGAGCGTGTCGAGGTTCACGTCGTGGGTGACGATGGTCTCGATGTTTGCGTTGCATTCGGCGCCGATGCCCCCGCGCGTAAACGGGTAGTCGCAGGGCGTGAAGATGCCGGACTGCGCGTAGTGGATGTCGGCGTTCTCGACCATCGGCAGGTTTCCGGTGCAGCCGGCGATGGCCGCGTAGACGTGGTTCTCGACGCAGCGCGCCTGCGCGCAGCAGCGGATGCGCAGGTAGCCGTGCTCGCTGTCGGTGTTGAAGGGGCAGAAGAGGATCTGCGCGCCCTTCTGCACGGCGACGCGGATCAGCTCGGGGAACTCGATGTCGTAGCAGACCGGAATCGCGATCTTGCCGCTGTCGGTGCCAAAGACGCGGATGGAATCGCCGCCTTCGACGCCCCACCATTTGCGCTCGCTGGGCGTGACGTGAAGCTTGTCCTGCTTGCCCAGCGTGCCGTCGCGGCGGAACAGGTACGCGACGTTGCGCAGGTGGTCGTCCTCCAATGTGAAGTGGCTGCCGCCGACGATGTTGACGTTGTACTTCACGGCCAGGCGGTTGAAGAGTTCGATGTACTGCGGCGTGAACTCGGCGAGCTTGCGCGCGGCCTCGCCGGGGCGCTTGGTCGGCGTAAAGCTGAGCAGCTGCAGCGTGAAGAGTTCCGGGAAGAGCACGAAGTCCGCGCGGTCGTCGCTGGCGGCGTCCACGAAGAACTCGACCTGCTGCGCGAACTCGGCGAAGTTCCTCACCGGCCGCATCTGGTACTGGACGGTGCAGATGCGCACGCTGCGCGGCGTCGCGTGCCAGGCCTTCTCGTCGGGCTGGTAGTCCGCGTTGGTCCATTCCATCTGCGTGGCGTAGCCGGCCGAATCCTCGTCGCTGGGCAGGTACTCGGGAATCAGCTTGCGCAGCGCGAAGCCGTTGGCGAGCTGCGTGGTCAGGACCATGTCGTACAGGTCGTGGTTGCGGACCTTCTCGACGTATTGTTCCGCGGTCATCTTGCTGCGGTGCTTGTTGTAGCCGGGGATGCGCCCGCCGATGACGATGCGCTGCAGGTTGTTCTCGCGGCAGAGGCGTTTGCGGGCCTCGTACAGGCGCCGCGCCAGGCGCATGCCGCGGAACTTGGGATCGACCATGATCTCGATGCCGTACAGCGTGTCGCCGTCGGGGTCGTGGTTGCGGATGTAGCCGCTGTCGGCGATCAGGCGCCAGTCGTGCCAGTCCTGGTACTCGTCGAAGTCCAGGATCAGGCTGCTGGACGAGGCGACGATCTTGCCGTTAAACTCCACGCAGAGCTGCCCCTGCGGGAAGTGCTTGAGCATGCTTTCGAACTGATCCTTCGTCCACGGCGGCATCGTGGGGAAGCAGATGAGCTGCAGCTTCACGATGTCGTCGTGGTCCTTCAGGCGCAGCCTGCGCAGGCGGACCTTCTTCTCGAAGTCCTTCAGGTTGATCTTGTTGCGGCGGACGGGCATTTCCTCGGCCATGAAACCTCCAACGTCTGAAGTGAAACGCGATAGAGCGCGATGGGATGCGTTCGAATCGATAATACAACATGGCGGTGAAAAAATCGAACCGGCGGCACGGGTGCCGCCGGTTCGCGCTTTCGACGGGGCTCTGGTGGGTCTCAGCGCTTGTAGCGCGCGCGCTTGACGTTCGACGGCGTCTTCTTGCCGCGCGGCAGCACCTTCGCGGTCTTGCCCTTTGGCTTGGACTTGTAGCGGCGCGCGCGGGCGGCGGCCTTCGCGTTCAGGCTGCGGCCCTTCTTCCCGCGCTGGGTGCCGTTGCCGATGGGCTTGCGGCGCTTCTTGGTGTCGGTGCCGCGACCGTAGCCGCCCTTGTGATTCCCGGGCTTCTTCTTCGTCGCGACCGTCTTCTTTGCGGCTGCCTTCGCTTTCTTCTTGGCGGCCTTCGGCTTGGCGGCGGCTTTACCAGCGGGCGCGGCGCCGGCGGCTGCGGAGAAATTCTTGCGGATGATGTTCAGCGCGCTGCCGGCTTTGAACCACGCGATCTGTTCGGCGTTGTAGCTGTGCAGGACGCGGAACGAATCGCTTGTGCCGTCGGTGTGCGTCAAGGTCAGGGTCAACGGCTTGCCGGGCGCGAAGGTCTTTAGCCCAGAGATCGCGACGGTGTCGCCTTCGCGGACCTTGTCGTAGTTGGCGGGGTCGGCGAAGGTCAGCGCGAGCATGCCCTGCTTCTTGAGGTTCGTCTCGTGGATGCGCGCGAAGCTGCGCACGACAACAGCGCGCCCGCCCAGGTGGCGCGGTTCCAGCGCGGCGTGCTCGCGGCTGCTGCCTTCGCCGTAGTTGTGGTCGCCGAAGGCCACCCAGCCGATGCCGTGCGCCTTGTAGTCGCGCGCGATCTCGGGGAAGGACTTGCCCTTCTCGCCGCTGCGCTGGTTGGTCCCCGCGCCGGTCTCGCCGGTGAAGGCGTTCACCGCGCCGAGGAAGAGGTTGTTGGAGATGTTGTCCAGGTGCCCGCGGTAGGTCAGCCACTTGCCCGCGGCGGAGATGTGGTCGGTGGTGCACTTGCCCTGCGCCTTCACCAGCACGCGCAGGCCGGAGAGGTCGCTGCCTTCCCAGGGCGCGAAGGGCTCGAGCAGCTGCAGCCGGTCGCTGCCGCGCTTCACCGCGACGGCGCCGCCGCCCTTGGCGGCCGGGGCCTGGAAACCGCTGTCGTTGAACTGGAAGCCCTTCGCGGGCAGGTCGTCGCCGTAGGGCGCCTCGAGTTTCACGCCGCCGCCGTTGACGGCGTCGCGTTCGGGGTCGAAGCCGAGCTTGCCGCTGAGGCTCATCGCGACGACCAGTTCGGGGCTGGTGATGAAGGCGAGCGTCTGCTTAAGGCCGTCGTTGCGGCCGCGGAAATTCCGGTTGAAGCTGGTGACGATGGCGGTGCCTTCGCCCTGGTCGCCGGACTTGGGCGCGTCCATCTGGACGTCCTCGCGCTTCCACTGCCCGATGCACGGGCCGCAGGCGTTGGCGAGGATCGTGCCGCCGATCTCGCGCAAGGGCTTCAGCAATCCGTCGCGCTCGAGCGTGTCGTAGACCTGGTCGCTGCCGGGCGTGATCAGCAGCGGAACCTTGGACTTCAGGCCCTTCGCCAGCGCCTGGCGCGCGACGTGCGCGGCGCGGCCAATGTCCTCGTAGCTGCTGTTGGTGCAGCTGCCGATCAGGCCGACCTTCAGCTCCCGCGGGTAACCTTCCTTCTCGATGTCGGCCTGCATCTGCGAGACCGGGCGCACCTTGTCGGGCGTGTGCGGTCCGGTGATGCGCGGCTTGAGCTTGTCGAGGTCGATCTCGATGAACTCGTCGAAGAACTGTTTCGGATCCTTGTGGACCTCGGGGTCGGCGTTGATCGACCCGCGATTCGCCAGCGCCCATTCGGCGACGTCCTTGCGGCGCGTAGCGCGCAGGTACGCGGCGGTGCGTTCGTCGCAGGGGAAGACGCTCGTCGTCGCGCCCAGTTCGGCGCCCATGTTGGTGACGGTGCCGCGCCCGGTCAGGCTGATGCTCTCGACGCCCGGCCCGAAGTACTCGATGATCTTGTTCGTGCCGCCGGCGCAGGTGAGCAGCTCGAGCATCTTCAGGATCACGTCCTTGCTGCTGGTCCAGCCGCTGAGCTTGCCGGTCAGGCGCACGCCGACCAGCTTCGGGCAGAGCAGTTCCCAGGGCATTCCGACCATCACGTCCACCGCGTCGGCGCCGCCAACGCCGACCGCGAGCATGCCCATGCCGCCGGCGTTGGGCGTGTGGCTGTCGGTGCCGATCATCAGGCCGCCGGGGAAGGCGTAGTTCTCGAGCACCACCTGGTGGATGATGCCCGCGCCGGGTTTCCAGAAGCCCATGCCGTAATTCCGCGCGGCGCTGGAGAGGAATTCGAAGACTTCCTTGTTCTCCTTCAGCGCGACGGCCATGTCCTGGTCGACGCCCTTCTGCGCGCGGATCAGGTGGTCGCAGTGCACGGTGGTCGGCACGGCGACGGCCTTGCGGCCGGAGCTGATGAACTGCAGGATCGCCATCTGCGCGGTGGCGTCCTGCATCGCGACGCGGTCGGGGTTCAGCATCAGGAAGCTCTTGCCGCGCTCGATGGCCTGCCCGCCGATGTCCTCGAGGTGGCTGTACAGCACCTTCTCGGTCATCGTCAGCGGCCGGCCCAGCTTCGAGCGCACGTTGCGCACGCGTTCGGGCAGGGTCGCGTAGAAGGTCTTGGCGCGGTCGAGTTCCAGCATGGCGGTTCCTCCGTGGAGGGTGCGCCTCCTTATAAAGGAGGCGGACTTGCCGGATGGTCACGAAGAGGCAGGGCATTCTCCGGTCGAAATCGAATCTAGCAGAAACCTGGGGACCGAAAAGGCGAAGATTCCCGGGCCCGAAAGGGATTCGCCGCGAAGCGGAATATCCTGGCGGGGCAAAGGTATGTAGAAGGCAGGGGAGATGCGGTAAGGTGTTTATGGCGTTGGGGTTCTGAAAGGAGTTTTGCACATGAAGACTTCCTGGGCGCTCTTCTTTCTCGCGCTGGCGGCGGGCCTGATCTTCCTCGGGGTACGCGCCATCGTCGGCACTCCCGCGAGCGAGAGCAAGGCGGTCGATCCCGCAGCGCAGACCCAGGCCGGCGCGCAAACTCAGGCTACGGGCGACCACGCCGGCTTGCGCTCCATGCTCGACGGCAAGCTGGCCGACGCCCACGGTGCGGCGATTTCGACCGATGCGTTGAAGGACAAGCGCTTCGTGCTGCTGTACTTCAGCGCGGGCTGGTGCCCGCCGTGCCACCAATTCACGCCCAAGCTGGTGGAGTTCTACAATGCGCATGGCGGCGGGAAGGATTTCGAGGTCGTCTTCGTCAGCTCCGATGCCGACACCGCAAAGATGCAGGAGTACATCGACGAGTACAAGATGCCGTGGCTGGCGGTGAAGCACGACCAGATCAAGGCCAGCGGGTTGCAGGAACGCTACGCGGGCAACGGCATTCCCGATCTCGAGATGCTCGATGGGACCGGGCAGGTACTCAGCAGCAGCTTCGCGGGCAAGAGTTACCGCGGGCCGTACGAGGTGCTGAAGGACCTTGAGAAGGCGTTGAAGTAAGTCCTGTGCGACCTACGCGATATACCTAATATTGACATAATGTTTCACGTGAAACATTTTTCCAATTTACTTCATAACTCGTTTTCAATAAACATGTTCTCTACGTGCAAAATGTTACACAGCACAAAGTAGCTTGCCTTAATATTAGCACTAATTTCGTCCCCTATCTAGGATCCTCAAATAAGGACTTACAAGAAGGAGCGCGCAACTTCACCGCGCGGCCAAGTACTCGCTGGGCGAGCGCCCCGTCACGCGCCGGAAGACCTTCGCGAAGTAGTTGCCGTTGGCATACCCGACGGCGGCAGCGGTCTCTTTCACGCTGTGCCCGGACGCGAGCAGCTCGCGGGCGCGGTCCATGCGGATGCGCGCCAGCATGGCGAAGAGCGAGGTTCCGAACTCCTGGCTGAACCCGCGCGAGAGGTTGAACGGGCTGACGCCGTGGCTTTCGGCCAGCGCCTCCAGACTGATCTCTTCCGCGTAGTGAGCCTTCAGGTATTCGCAGGCGGCTTCCGCGAGACGGCGGCGCTGCCGTTCGGCGGCGGCGCGCCGCGCGTTGCTGGCGGCCGGCGGCGCCGGCTGCGCGTAGCGTCCCAGCGCGAGCAGGATCTCGAGCAGCAGCAGGTGCATGCGCTCGACGGCAGTCTGGTCCTTGCCTTGGTACTCGTCGGCGAGTTCGTTCATCATCGCGTGAACGTGCGCCTTGGCGGCCTGCGGCAGCCGCGTCAGGGTCTCGCCTTTCAGCCTGCGCAGCAGCCGCGCACCCTTGGGCCACTCGAAGAAGACGTACAGCACGCGGTAGTCGGCGCCGGCCTGGCGGATGTCGCGGTGCGGCGTGCCTTGGGGAATCACGAAGGTGTCGCCCGTGGCGACGTGAAAGAGGCGCCCGCGGAACTGGATCTCGGCGCGGCCTTCCAGCACGTGTAGCAGTTCGTGGCGCGGCGTCGTGTGGAAGGCGTGGCCCCACACGTCCCCGACGGAAATGATGTCCAGGCGCTGGATCGCGGGCCACGCGGCCAGGGCGTCCTGCCATTCCCGGAGCCAGGGCGAGGGCGGCGGGGCGCGCCGGTTGCTTCGCGTCTTCTTGGTTGCCATGGTGCACCGCGCAAGATCGTACCCCACTTGGCAAGAATGTCATCTTGTCCCCGCGTCCTGCGGTAACGTACGTTTTCCCTGCGGTCGAAAGATGCCCAAAAAGCGAGGACGCGCACCATGCAAGGCGTACAGGAACGGCTGGCGATCGACGGTGGGCCCAAGGCCGTGACGGACGGCCTGATCCGGGATTGGCCCCAGATCGACGACGAGGACCGCCGCATGGTCCTGGCATCGCTGGACGGCGGCAAGCACGCCTGTGGCCCCAACGTCGAGGCCTTCGCGCGGGAATTCGCGGCCTGGAACGGGAACCGCCACGCGGTGGCCGCCAACTCCGGCACCGCCGCCCTTCACATGTGTATCGCGGCCTGCGGCTGCCGCACCGGCGACGAAGTGATCGTGCCGGCGTACTCGTGGTCGTCGTCGGCCACCTGCGTCCTGCACCACAGCTGCGTCCCGGTCTTCGCCGACATTGATTTCGACACGATGAACATCGACGTGGACAAGATCGAGGCCGCGATTACCGAAAAGACCAGGGCGATCCTGGTGGTGCACCTGCACGGGCTTCCCGTCGCGATGGATCGCGTGCTCGAGATTGCGCGGCGCCGCGGCCTGAAGGTCATCGAGGACGCTTGCCAGGCGCACGGCGCCGAGTACCGCGGGCGCAAGGTCGGCACCTGGGGCGACTGCGCGGCCTTCAGCTTCAACCAGAACAAGTGCCTGTGCGCCGGCGAAGGCGGCATGTTCGTCACCAACGACGAGGCGATGCTGACGACGGCGAAGCAGCTCTGGTCCTTCGGCGAATCGCGAACGCCGCACCAGGACCGCGATTACCACGTCTACGCGCTGGGCTGGATGTACCGCATGAGCGACCTGGTCGCCGCCTTCGGCCGCAGCCAGCTCAAGCGCCTGGACCGCAACCTGGCGCGGCAGCGCGAGAACGCGGCGCGCCTGGCCGCGGCGCTGGAAGGCACGCCGGGGCTGATCCTGCCGCGGAGCTTCGAAGGCGCGCTGCCGAACTGGTATAATTACACGCTGCGCTTCGAGCCCGACGTGCTGGGCGCGAAGCCGAAGGAAGCGCGCGACCGGATCGTTAAGGCGCTGCAGGCGGAGGGCGTCCAGACGAGCGTGTGGCAGTCGTTCCCGCTGCCCGAGATGACCATCTTCCAGGCCAAGGACGGCTTCGGCCACGGCCATCCCTGGTCGAGCCCGCACGCGCGGTCCGTGGACTACAAGATGGGGAACTTCCCCTCCGCTCGGCGCCACTGCGACACGCACACGGGTATGACGGTGCCGTTGCGGTACCCGAACGGCGCCGAGGCGGTGGACCGCACCGCGCAGGGCATCCGCAAGGTGATGTCGAATCTGGAGAGCCTGTCATGAAAGCCGGATTTGCCGCGATTGACGTGACGCCGCCGCTGGGTATCTGCCTCGGGGGCTGGATCAAGCACGTTTCGGGGACCGAGG
The DNA here is from genome assembly GCA_023150555.1 of Planctomycetota bacterium. GTDB lineage: Bacteria > Planctomycetota > SZUA-567 > H5-PLA8 > H5-PLA8 > JAKLKQ01. Next base: position 72,328 of record JAKLKQ010000006.1, on the reverse strand, counting down.
TCCTGGATCCGGTCTTTGTGCGCGCTTGCGTGCTGGAAAGCGGGCGCGAGCGCTTGGGCCTGCTGCAGATCGACGGCGTGCGGGCGCCCTGGACGATGGTCTGCGCCGTGCGGCGCGCCATCGAGGAACGCTACGGCCTGCCGGGCGGGCGCCTGGTGGTCGCCGCCACGCACAACCACGCCAGCGGCGCGATCTCCGAATCGTTCGAGGCGAAGCCCGATCCGGCCTACGCCGCCACCGTACGGGACGCGCTGGTCTCCGCGTTCGGGCAGGCCCTGGAGCGCCTTGAGCCGGTCGAGTGGGGCCTCGCGTCTGTGCCCGAATTCCGTTTCGCGCACAACCGCCGCGTGCGGCAGCGCGACGGCACGACCCGGACGCACGGGAAGTTCAGCGATCCCGGAGCGCTCTGCTACGAGGGGCCCGTCGACCCCGAGGTGGCGGTGCTGGGCTTCCGCAACGCGCGCGGCAAGGTGCTCGGCGTCTGGGTGAACTACGCCTGCCACCCGGCGGACAACGGGATCAACGGAAAGATCAGCGCCGGCTGGCCCGGCGCGATGGCGAAGCTCCTGGCGGAACGCGGCGTGCCCGACGCCGTCTTCCTGAACGGCGCCGCCGGGAACATCGCCACGTCGGATCCGGCGAACGACGGCCGCAAGCTGGGCATCGGCGAGATCGGCGCGATGTTGGCCGCCGACGTGCAGCAGGCCCTGGAGAAGATGACGTGGCGCAAGGAGGCGGTCCTCGCGGCGCGCGCGCGCACCGTCGAGTTGCCGTACTTCCGGGCCAGCGCGGAGCAGATCGCCGGGACCTCGCGCGGCACGCAGCGCTTCATCAATCCGGCGCTGTACGACCAGGCCATCCCGTCGGTTTTGGCGAAGATGGAGCGGAATGGCTGTGCGCGCGCGGAGGTCCAGATCTTCGACCTCGACGAATGCTCGATCGCGACCATCCCCGGCGAGTTCTTCGTGGAACTGGGGCTGGCGGTCAAGGAAGGCGCGCATCCGCGCAAGGCGCTGGTGGTCGCGTATGCCAACGGCGCGCTGGGGTATATTCCGCACCGCGAGGCCTACGAGCGCGGCGGCTACGAGGCCACCTTCCCCGGCACCGTGCTGGCGGCGGGCGGCGGCGAGCAACTCGCCGAGACCGCAATCGAGCTGATCCGGCAGGCGCCTTCGGCAAAGACCTCGTAAATCGGATTGATGCGGCGCGCTCTCAGCTCTTCGCGCGGAAGCAGCCGAAGCAGCTGGTGAAGCCGTGCACGTAGGTCGTCCCGCCGACGGGCCCAATCTCGCCGTTGCAGAAGAAGCCGGCCAGCGGCACGTCGCCGACCAACGCGTGGAAGGCCTTCGAGTCGTGGTCCTTCTCGCCGTACATGTGCTGGCCTCGGCCGAGGCACGAGAACAGCAGCGCGCCGGCCGGCGGCTGGCTCAGCGCCTCGCCCCGGCCCTCCTGCAGCAGGGCGGTGGTGTAGCCGCGCAGCACGGCGGCCAGGTCCGCGCGCGCGGCGTTGGCGTCGCGCACGTGGAACTGCACGGTCATGCCCTTGCGCAGCAGCGCGCCGACCACCAGGCCGTCGCGGGACGGCTCGCGGCCCAGCGGGTTGCGGATCAGGAAGTCGCCCGCGCCCGGCGCGCCGGACTTCAGCGGGTCCATCACGATGCCCAGAAACAGCGCGGTGCGGATCAGTTCGCGGTCATCCGCGCTGCTCGATTCGACCAGCTCCGCGAGGACTTCCATCACGGGCTTGCCGTCCAGCGCGTAGAGCACGTTCTTCTCGGCGTCGGTGATCCGCATCGGCTTTCCGAGCGGCTTGCATCCCTGCGCGACCAGCGGCTGGATGCGCACGTTGCCGGTGAAGGCCAGGCCCGCGGCGCCCTGCAGGTGGTCGACGTCGTCGAGCCACAGCACGTTGTGCCCCGGCTGGCGTGCACCGCTGGCCAGCCCGCCGATCTTCGCCGAGTTCGGGAACGCGAAGTCGAGGCCGCTCAGCAGTTCCTCCGCGCGGATCGACCACGGGTCGGCCAGCACGACGAACTCGGGCTGCGCCGCTGCCTTCACGCCCACGGCCTGCTCCCATGCGCGCGGGCCGCCGTCGAGGTCCGGAAGCTCGTCGTTGCGGAAGTGGAAGGGATGGATCTCGACGCCGGGCATCACCGCGGCAGCCAGCGCCAGACCCGGCGCGTCTTCGATCTCGCGCCCGCTGCCCAGCACGCCGCCGGCCGTGCAGCCCAGCAGGTGGGCGGGCTTTAGCTGCTCGCGCAACGCCGCCGCCAGCAGGGGATACGCTTCCTGATAAAAGGAGGAGACGAAGGCGAAGAGCACGTCGGGGCGCGCGTCGCCCAGGCCCAGGCGCAACTGCGCGACGCATTCCTTCACCGCCGCGGACGGTCCGATCTCCTCACTCACCGCAGAGTACCAGCGCATCGAAAACTCCCAGGCGTTGACCACAGCGAAAACGGTGCCTCTCTCTAACCTATGGGACGCGCAAAGACAACCGTTATGCGAGAGGAACGCCGCAAGGTGCGGAGTCGTCTTCGCCTCCTAAGACTCTGCGAAACAAGGGAGTTACGAGTTTTCATCCGCGGCGGTGCGGATAATTCCGGGCGCAAAGTGCCGATTTATTCGGACCGTGAATGCTCGATGTGCATGCTGCCTGCCTCGGGCCCATATAAGGAGGCGTTACGCATTCGGGGCGGCCGCGCGCGCGGCGTCGATGACCTGGCGCAGCGGCACGCCCTTCTGCTCGGCCAGCGCCTTGCAGTCCTCGTACTCGGGGTGCGCGCTCATGAACGCGCCACGCCAGCGGCCCAGCTTCACGCGCACCGTACCCCAGGGCGTCTCGACGGTCACGGTCTCGCGCGCGAGTTTGCGGCGCTGCTTGTGCTCGTAGCGCAGCCCGAAGGTGGGCGTCTCGCGGAAGAGCGCTTCGGCGAGCGCGTCGAAGTGCGCGGCGTCGGCGAGCACCGTCACCAGCGTGCCGGGGCGCGACTTCTTCATCTGCACCGGCGTGAAGAACACATCCAGCGCACCGGCCGCCAGCAGCTTCTCGCTGAGGTAGCCCAGCACTTCGGGTGCGGCGTCGTCGACATTGGCCTGGATCTCGACGATGGTGTCGGACTCCGCGTCGTCGCCGGAAGCCTTCGCGTCCAACGTGCCCAGTACGGCGCGCAGGACGTTCGGCACGGGGATGTTCGGATCGTTGCGCGTGCCCGCGCCGTAGCCGATCTTCTCGATGCGCATCGGCGGCAGCGGGCCGAAGTCGGTGACCAGCGCCTTCAGCAGCGCGGCGCCGGTGGGCGTGGTGAGTTCCTTGTTCACGGCGCAGGGGCGCACTGGAAGGCCCTTCATCAGCTCCAGCGTGGCGAAGGCCGGGACGGGAAGCTTGCCGTGCGCGCAGTCGACGTAGCCGCCGCCTTCGCCGCCCAGCGCGATGGGCCCGCAGAGGACTTCGGTGATGCCCAGCGCTTCGAGCCCGATGCACGCGCCGACGAAGTCCACGATGCTGTCGACGGCGCCGACTTCGTGGAAGGCGACCTGCTCCGGCGCCTGGCCGTGCATGCGGCCCTCGGCTTCGGCAAGCAGTTCGAACGCGCGCAGGCTCCGCGCCTTAACGCCCGCGCTGAGCCCGCTCGTTTCGATCATCTTCTTGATGTCGCCGAAGTGCCGGTGGTCGTGCGCGTGGCGATGCTCGTGATTGTGGTCATGGCCGTGCTGGTGATGATGGTGATGGCCGTGGCCGTGATCATGATGCCCATGATCGTGCTTATGGTCGTGGTCGTGACTGTGATCGTGATGATGTTCGTGCTCGTGCGAATGGCCGTGCTCGTGCTCGTGGTCGTGCGAATGGGCATGATCATGATCGCAGCCGCAGTGCGCGTGACCGTGCTGGGCTTCGGTCTGGCCGTTGATGAGCACGTCGAACTTGGTGCTGGCGATCGCGCCGCGCAGGACGGGTCCGGAGAAAAGGGTATACCCATCGAGCTTCAGCTTCTTCAGCTCGGCCTCGAGGAACTCGAGATTCAGGCCCAGGTCCAGCAGCGCGCCGACGAGCATGTCGCCGGCGATCCCGCTGAACGGATCCAAGTACAGCAATTTTTGACTTTCGGATTTGCTCATCTAATCATTTCCCGCAAAGGGCGCGTGTACCGATGCGGGAAATTGTACCGGCCCGGCAGCCAATTGCCATGCGCTACGGCTTTTCGGGTAAAGGCACGCCGCGCTTGCGGCAGGCTTCGTACAGCGCCAGGCCTTCGCCTTCCTGCCCCAGCACGCGCCGCAGCCAGAGGCCGTACAGGGCATGGTTTCCGGACATGGGATAGATCATCTCGCGGACGTCCTGCGCGATCGGCGAAATCGGATCCGCGTGCAGGTCCTTGGCGATGACTTCGGCTTCCTCTGGATCGAGGTATTTGCAGACCGCCCACTTCCACGCGCTGGGGTGCTTCGGGAACTTCCTGTCCTGCTCGCGCATCAGGTCCAGGGCTGCCTTCACGTCGGGGTCCTGACGGGCCGGATCGCGCAGTGCCGGTATCTGTTCCAGGGCCAGCGCGAAGTACTGCGTCCGGCTCATCACGCGGCTGTTCCGCTCCTGCCCCTCCTTGAAGGCCGGGTTGGCGGCCGCCAGGCGTTCGAAGGCGCGGTAAAGGTGCATGGTGGAAAGGATGCTGGAGGTGCCGTTGCTGGGCGCCATGGCGTAGGCCTGTTGGGCCATCCGGAACAGCGGCTCCAGTTCGATGGGATTGCCTATCGCGTGCGCGGCCAGGCACGTCTGGATGTAGGTGCCGGCCGTGACGACCCAGGTCATCGCTTCCTTATCCTTAGGAACCGAGGCGAGCTGCGTGCGTCCCGTAGCGAGCGCCTTGTCCCAATCGCCAATGATGGCGGGGTCGTTCGAACCCGCGTAGAACGCCAGCGTCTTCGCCTTTTGGTCCTCGCCGACCAGTTCGATGCCCTTGAGCGCAGTCTTTAGTTCCTTGAGCGCGTCGAGATCGTCTTCCCACGCATAGATTTCGCGCAAGGTGCCGTACCCGCCGGCATTCCGGGGTGCCAGCAGAATCGCCTTGCGATACAGGCTCTTGGCGTCCTTAAAGTCGGTGCGCGCCTGCATCCGCGCGCGCAGCGCCTGCTCGTCCTTCTGTTCGCCGGCGAAATAGTCGAGGAGATCCAGGTCGATGGAGATGCCGCCGTGCGTGAAATTGAGCTTTCCGGACACCTCGTCCAGGACGGATGCCTCGAGCAGGCTGGACGCCGCGTTCAGGACCAGAATGCTGTCGCTGGGATTCAGGCCCACGGCCTCGCGCAGCAGCTTTGCGCCCTGGCGGAACGCTTCGGGGTCGCCGCTGGCATAGAAGAGCGAGGATTGGGCAAGCGCGATCTCGTTCAGGGAGCCGTCGCTGCGGGGGAGCTTCTCCCACGCCGCGATGCTCGCCTTCAGGTGCGGTATGGCGCCCGCGCGGTCGCCGTCGCTGAGCATCTTCTTGCCCTTGGCGGCCTCGAGGCTTGCCTGGACGTGCGGCTTGCTGGTGTCGCAGCGCCCCAGCCAGAGGATGTGGTCGTCCATGTCGTTGGCGGAAAGGCGGCGCATGGCGGCGGCCTGCTGCTTCTCCTCCACCTTCGTAGCTTGGTTGTAGGCTTCCTCGAACAACACGTTGGCTTCGGAATGCGCGCCAATTTCGCGCAGGGTATTGCCGACGCCCAGCAGCGTCTCGTGGTTGCGGTTCTTGGAGGCGAGCAATTCGTCGAAGGCCGCCTTTCCTTCCTCGTGCTTCCCGAGCCAGTACAGGACTTGTCCGTAGTACATGCGGTAGGCGTCGGACTCGCCCGCGACGTTGCGGATGGAGAGGAAGACCTTCTCGGCGGCCTCGAGCTCCTTCTTCTTGGCCTCGGGATCCTTTATCTCGCGCCCGCGGTACAGGCGGACGATGCCCAGATCCAGCGCGACCGGGACGGTCGAAGCTGCCTGGGCCAGTTTCTCCTGAACCGCATGGAGCGCGGAGTCCACCTTCATGCGTTCCAGGACGTATTCGCTGACCATCTTCTCCTGGCCCGCCTTGTCCTGCTTCTGGTACTGCCGCACCCACGGGTCGGTGGTCAGTTTGCGGTTGAGTTCGTCGATGGCGCGGTCGTTGCTGGCCTTCAGCGCTTTCTCATAGGCGTCGTCGGCCGCGTGCAGGGCGCTCAGGTGCTGCTGCGCGTAGGGTTCCAGCAGCGCGAAGGCCTTTTCGTGCTGCTCCTCCCGCGCGTAGAGCTGCCCCAGGATGCGCGCGCCTTCGGTGGCGCCCAGCTTCCCGGCCAGGGGTTCCAGAGTGGCCTTGGCCTTGTCCAGCTGGCCGAGTTTCTCGAAATTCGCGGCGGCCTCGATGGCGAGCTCGTTGTTCTCGGGGTGCGCGGCGCGCGCGGCCTCCAGCAGGGGCTCGTAGTCCGGGTCGGGATCCGGCGGGTTGGGCGTGAAGACGCGCGCCAGGCGGTGGATCTCGAACGCGGCCAGCGGGTCCTGCTCCTTATATCGCGCCACGGCGGCAGCGGCGGCTTCGGCGGCCGTCGGGTCGGGTACCAGATGCGCCGGCGCGTTGCGGCGCGCGGCGAGGAAAGCGAACAGGCGTTTGGCCTCGGCGGCGTCGCACTGGCCAACGCGTTCCTGGAAGAGTTCCAGAGCTTCGGCCTTCGCGGTGCTGGCGTGGCTGGTGCCGCTGGCGGCGACGGCCTCGTACCTGCCCAGCGCCTCCTCCGTCTTTCCGTTGCCGCTCAGGTTTCGGGCTTCGGTCAGGCGCTGGCCGTTCACGTACTCGGGGCTGGCGTAGTAGCTGTTGATGTAGCCGGCGCCGATGCACGCCAGGATCAGGCCCAGGATGCAGAGGTTCCAGATCTTGCAGAAGCCCGAGAGGGGCACCTTGCCGATGAAATACCAGCCGCCGCCGCGTGCGTCGGCGACGCGATAAGCGTCCATGGGGACCAGCGGGATGAACAGGAAGCAGAGGCTGCGGGTCTTCACGTAGGTGCCGGTCTCGGCGTCGAAGTCGCGCCGGCCGGTCAGCGTCACGCCGATGCCGTTGATGGTGCCCAGCGACGGCGCGCCGCGTAGCGGCGTCATGTCGGGGAACTTCTCGGACAGGTTGATCTCGCGCTCTTCGGCCACGGCGGCACCCTCCGGTTTCGAATAGGTTGTAAGAAGGTAAAGTATCACGCCAGGGCGCCGGCCGAAAGCACCGGCACGCCATTCTCTCAGATCGAATACTGGCCCACGCCGAGCAGCTCACGGACCTTTGCGCCGATATCGGGCGCGCGCATGAAGGTTTCGCCGATCAGCACCGCGTCGACGCCCGCGTGCAGCAGGCGCTCGATGTCGGCGTGGGTCTTGATGCCCGACTCGCTGACGACGGCCAGGCCGGCGCGGGTCTTCGGGTCGAGCTTGTCGAGCAGCCGGAAGGTCGTCTCGAGGTCGGTCTTGAGCGTCTTCAGGTTGCGGTTGTTGATGCCCAGGATCTTCGCGCCGCTGGCGAGCGCGCGCTCGAGTTCCGCCTCGTCGTGGACTTCCACCAGGGCGTCCAGGCCCTCGCGTTCGGCCAGCTCGCGATAGCCCTTCAGCTGCGAATCGTTCAGGCACGCGGCGATCAGCAGCACGGCGTCGGCGCCCGCGCGCGCGGCCTCGACGACCTGGTACTCGTCGATGATGAAATCCTTCCGCAGCAGCGGCAGCGCCGCGGCCGCGCGAACCTCGGCCAGGTAATCCAGCTTCCCCTGGAAATATTTCTCGTCGGTCAACACGCTCAGCGCCGCGGCGTGCGCATGCTCGTAGATCTTCGCGATCGCCTTCGGATCGAAGTCGGCGCGCAGCAGGCCGCCGCTGGGGCTGGCCTTCTTGATCTCGGCGATCAGCGAGAGGCCCTCGGCCTTCAGTGCGGCATGAAAACTCCGCGCAGCGCCGCGCTTGCCCGGCGTGCCGCGGAGTGCATCCAGCGGACAAAGACCCTTCGCGGCGGCGACCTCGGTCTTCTTGTGCTCGACGATCTCGGCCAGCACGTCGCGCCTGGCGCGCCCGCCGATGCGATGCAGCTCAACTTCGTCTTCCTCGAGTTTCTTCTCCCAGCTCTTCAGCTCCTCCTGCAGGGCCATCAGGCGCTCGACGATGGGGTCCGGCAGGTCGGTCTGGTCCAGCGTCACGCTGGGGATGCGCTTGCCGGCGCTGACGACCACGCGGCCTGGCACGCCGACGACGGTGCTTTCGGGCGGGACCTCGCGCACGACCACCGAGCCCGCGCCGATCTTCGCGTTCCTGCCGACGACGATGTTGCCCAGCACCTTCGCGCCCGCCGAGATCAGCACGCCTTCCTCGACGGTCGGGTGGCGCTTGCCAGTCTGTTTGCCGGTGCCGCCCAGCGTGACCTGGTGCAGGATGGTGACGTTGTCGCCGACGATGGCCGTCTCGCCGATGACCACGCCGTGCGCGTGGTCGATGAAGATCCCGCGCCCGAACTTCGCGCCGGGATGGATGTCCGTGCCGGTCAGCAGGCGCAGCAGAAAGTTCACCAGCCGCGCGGGCGTGCGCAGCCCGATGCGGTAGAGCGGGTTGGCCACCAGGCGGTGCCCCGAGAGCGCCCACCAGCCGGGATAGAACATCGCCGCGATCCAGCCTTCGGCCGCCGGGTCGCGTTCGCGGATCGCGCGCAGGTCGCTGAGGACCTCGCTCACCGACGCGGGCCGCAGAAACGCGCTGAGCAGGGAGACCAGCAGCAGCGCCGCAAGCACCAGCAGCACCGCGCCGCCCACGAGCATGCCGCTGTACGAGAGAATCTGTTCCAGGAGTGCCATGATCGAAGATTTCCTTGTCGAACCGGGTCGCTTTTCGAGCGGGCCGACCGCCGGCCCGCCTCGCCGTCAACAACAGGCGAAGCGACAACAGCCCGGCATCGAGCGCCAGGGACCGGGCAGAACGCCCGGGGCGCGCAGGAGCGCTCCCGTGGGGAAGGGAGCGTAGGCGTGCGTTCGCGTCGGATAAGACAAAGCGTTCAAATCTCCCAAGCGTAGGCAGTTACTAAAGATACGCCACGAAGAGGGCCGGGTCAAGCGGGAGGGAAAGGGCGGGTAGGTTATTTCAGGAACTCCGGCAGGTAGCCGTCGCCGGCCGCGCCGTGCGCCTTCTCGAACTCTTCCTGCTTTCGGCGGCGCTCGGCGGCTTCCTGCGCGCGCAGTTCCAGGTAATTGCCCTGCATGAAACGGTCTTCCTTGCCGGCGCCGGCTTCGACGACGATGGCGCTCTCTTCGAGTTTCTTCAGCTGCACGACGGCGTGGTGGCAGCGCGATTGGCACAGGCCGCAGCCGACGCAGAGTTCGGGTTTCACCACCGGCGCCAGGAAGCCGCTGCCGTCGATGGGCAGGCCTTCCTCGTCGACCTGCGTGCCGACGTTCTGGAACTCAATCGCGCGGTAACCCGCGGCATTGCATTCGTCGAAGCAGAGCTGGCAGGCTTCCTTGCCGGCCCACGGCAGGCACGTCTCGCGGTTGACGATGGCCAGGCCCATGCGCGCGACCTTCTTCTCTTCCAGCGACAGTGCGTGGATCGCGCCCGTAGGGCAGACCTGGCCGCAGTTGTTGCAGCTGGTCTCGCAGCCCGACCAGTCGGCGACGACCTGCGGCGTCCAGAGACCTTCCAAGCCCTGCTCGAAGCCCAGCGGCTGAAGCACGTTGTTTGGGCAGGCCTTGAAGCATTCGCCGCAGCGGATGCAGAGCTGCAGGAATTCGGGCTCGGGCACGCTGCCGGGCGGGCGCACGGGTAGGAAAGCGTTGGAGCTCCCGAGATCCGCGCCGAAAACGTTGCGCATGCCGCTGACAGCGGCGAGCGACCCCAGCGCGCCGTAGAGGAAGTTGCGGCGGCTGAGCGGCACTTCCATCGTGGGCGGATCGTTCTGGGGCTTGAGGTCCTGCACGTTCCAGCGTTCGACGAACTTGATCGAGTGCGTGGGGCAGACGCCGCCGCAGGTCTGGCAGAGCGTGCAGTCGGGCGTGCGCGTGGTGAAGTCGGCCTTGATCGCGTCGAAAGGACAGACCTCGATGCATTTGTCGCAGTGGATGCAGCTCGACTCGACCTTGCGCTCGCTGGCGCGGAAGCGGTTGAAGACGCTGAAGACCGCGCCCGACGGGCAGACGTAGCGGCACCAGAAGCGTTTGCGCAGCAGACCCAGGCCGAGCACGCCCAGGAAGAGCGCGATCGAGACGTAATGCCCGGCGTTCAGCGGCGGGACCTGGTGCCAGCCCCGCAGAAGGCCCATCTGCAGCAGGCCGAAGATAAAGAGGAAGCCGCGCGTGATCACCGGGATCGCCGCGAAGATGCCCGACAGCAGCACGCCGAAGAACCCCGCGAGGAAGATTCCCGCGAGCAGGTAGTACTTAAAGTGCACCCACCAGCCGTCGCCTTCGATCTTGAAGCGCTGCACCCGGTTGCCGATCGCCCAGTCGAAGAAATCGATCAGCGTGCCGAGCGGGCAGAGGTACCCGCAGAAGCCGCGCGGAAAGAGCACGCATATAAGGAGGATGCCGCCCGCCCAGGCGAGCGACCAGACCCACGCCTTCGCGGCGACGGCCGTCGAGAGCGCCACCAGCGGGTCGAGCACCAGGAAGAGCTCCGCCTCGGTCCACTCCTTCGCGTCGAGGTCGATCGCGTAGTGCGCGGGCCACGCGCCGCTATCCAGCTCCAGCTTCCCGCCGGGCTGCGCGCTGTACGGCCAGCAGACGTGGAAGAAAAGCACGAGAAAGAGCACGAAGCAGAGCGCCTGCACCGCGCGGCGCAACGGGGAATACGCGGTGATGGGTCCGATCTTCTTGAGCGCGCGGCGGACCAGCCCGGGCTTCGCGGCGGCCGGATCGGAGAAGAGCGCGGCGGGCAGCACGACGCGCGCGACGCGGGCCAGGCGCCCCGGCGCGCGGGGCGCCTCGCCCTTCCGCGGGCGCGCGAGGAACGGAAGGAAAAAATCGAGTCGGAACATCTATCCCGTCCGTAGCGCGCCTGCGCAGCCTATTTCATGCCGCTGGCCAGGGCCTTGGCGGCCGCGTTGACGATGGCTTCGCTGGTGATCGTCGCGGAGGAGAAGGTGTCGATGTCCTTCACGCTCTGCTTGTCCAGAATCTGCTTCGTCGTGTTGTCGAGGGCGCCGTAGAATTGACGCTCGGTATGGCGCGGCACCTTCACGTCGGTGATCTTCCCGCGCTGGACGGTCACGTCGACGAAGACCTGCCCCGAGTAACCGTAGCTGTCGCTGGAGTAGGTGCCGTCGCGGACTTTCGCGAGGTCGAGCATCTCGTAGACCTGGATGGCTTCGATGCTGGCCTTCGCGCGTTCGTAGGTCTGCTTGAAGTCGTTCTGTCGGGTCTGCGTGTCGTTCTGCTGCACGGCCAGGACGCGCTGGAAGAAATCGAGCGCGCGCTTGAACTGGCCGGCTTTGCGGCAGGCCTCGCCGGCGGCCAGGTAGGCAACCTCGGGGCGGCCGTCCTTGGCTTTCGCTTCGGCCAGGCGCAGAGCCGTGTCCAGTTCGCCCATGTCGGCCCAGAGCTTGATGATCGTGCCGTGGCGCGTGTCGTCGTTGCCGAGCTGCTTGAGCAGTTCGACGGCCATCTCCTTGCAGCCCATCTTCCAGTAGCAATCGGCGACGCCTTCGTGATTTGCGCCGGCGTTGCGCCAGAACCAGGCCGCGCGCGGGTAGTCTTCCATCAGGTTGTGGTACATGCTGCCGAGGGTGCGCAGGTCGCGCTTGAGCAGTTCGGCGTCGTTGGCGTGGGTCTGCATGAGGTGGTGGACCAGGCGCAGGCCTTCCAGCCAGCGGTCGGGGTTCGGATTGACGATGTCCCAGATGTACTGCCCGACGTTGACCTGGTTGTTCCAGCCGCCGTTGGGCTTCAAGGGCCATGTCATGTCCAGCGATTGCGGGTAGTTGAGTCTCGACTGGTCCCACCAGGGCGGCTTGCTGGTGCCCTCCTTCTTGATCAGCGCCTCGACTTCGGCGCGCGTGCGTGTGACGGTCTTTGTCGCGCTGGGTGGCGCGGTTTGTGTTTGCGCGGGCGGCGGCGGTTCGCTCTTTGCGGGCGTCGCAGGCGGTTCGGCCTTCGTCGCTGTTGGCGGCGGCGGAGGTGGAGGCGGGGGCACGGCCACCTCCTTGGGCGTGATCACGCGCACCTTGCCCTGGTCGCTGACGGTGTAGACTTTCGCGCGGTCGAAGTGCATCTGCGCGCCGCCGACGTCGACGTCGAAGCCGTTGGCGTCTTCTTTCGCGATGGTACCCTTCACGCGGATGCCGTTGGTCAGGACCAGCTCCGCCGACCAGGCCGAGCCCGCGCAGCAGGCGAGCAGCGCGGCGGCAAGCAACGTGCGGGACGAAACGCTCGAGCGCATTCGGAATCTCCTCTTCGTTTCCGCGCGGTCAGGCCTTCGGGAAGCCCTTGGTCGCCAGGATGCTGCCGTCCTTGCGCACCAGCAGGGCCTCGGCGCCGGGCGCCGCTTCCAGCAGCGCTTGCCCGCGCTCGGGACCCGCGACGAAGACGGCGGTCGAGAGCGCGTCGGCGCGGGTGGCGTCGGCGGCCACGACGGTGACGCTGCTGAGGTCGCGCGGCGAATGCCCCGTGCGCGGATCGAAGATGTGGTTGTTCACGCGGTCGGGAGTGAAGAACGTCTCGTAGTCGCCGCTGGTCGCCAGGCAGCGCCCCTGCAGCGCGGCCAGCGCGATGTACTGGTTCTCCTCGCGCGGGTGCTGGATGCCGACCTTCCACGGCGCATCCGTGCCTGCGCCCTTGTCGCCCAAGGTCCCGATCTCGCCGGTGTCGATCAGCGCGTGTTCGATGCCGTGCGCCGCAAGCGCGGCGCGCACGCGGTCGGCGGCGTAGCCCTGCGCGATGCCGTTCAGCGTCACGGCCATGCCGGGCGCGCCCAGGCGGATGCGCTTGGCGTTCACCTCGAGCTTGTGCCAGTCGACGAACTTTCGAGCGGCGGCGACTTCATCTTCGGACGGCAGGCCGCCAAGCTTGCGGTGCGCGCTGTACAGCGCCCACAGCGGCTGGACGGTGACGTCGAAGGCCCCGTCGCTCTGAGCGGCGAGTTCCTGCGCCGTCGTGAGGACCGCCACCGTATAAGGATGCGGGTCCGTCAGGACGCCGTCGCGGTTGAGGCGCGAGACTTCGCTCGAGGGCCGGTAGATGCTCATCAGCGCCTCGACGGTCTCGAGTTCGCGCCAGGCCGCGTCGGCAGCCGCCTGCGCCGTAACGCCGTCGGCGTGCAGCGCGCGGATCGCCACCTTCGCGCCCAGCGCGTGGCCGCTGCGTTCGGCGGCGACGAGGTCCGCCGGCGCCGGAACGGGCGCAGGTGTCGCGATGGCCGCGTGCCCGGCGTCACCGCGCAGGCCCCGGGAGAGGCCCAGCAGTGCGCCGCCTCCGGCGCCGAGAGTCAGGAGCAGAAAGCGTCTGCGATCGCTGTTCATGGTTGTCTCCGCATCCCAAAATAGTGGCGCGTTATTCCTGCCCGCTGATGCCGACGACGCGCTTGCGTTCGTCGTAGACCCATTCCACGCGGACCTTCTGGCCGGCCTTGAACGTCTTGATCTTCGCGAGCATCTCCTTGTCGAGCCCGCCCTCCTGCCAGCGCGGCAGGTAGCGTTCGAAAGTCCCCGCCGCGGTGCGGATTTCGATGAAGTTCTCGCCGGCTTCCGTCACGGTGCCTTCGTCGACGCCCTTCTCGCCTTCGGGCTTCACGCACTCGATGGCGGTGACGCGGCGGCCTTCCTCGAGCACCCACGTCACGCGCACGCGGTTGGTGACGGGGATCTTCTTGATCTGCTCTTCGATCGCCTTGTCGAAGCCGCCGCCCTGGTCGGGGTTCCCGCCGGTCCAGCGCGGGCGGTACTTCACGGCCTCTTCGGTCCCGTCGGTCTTCACGAAGATCGTCGCGCCGTCCTTCTTGACCAGCACGCCGCTGACGGTTCCGCCTTCGGCTCCATCGCCTTCGGCGCGCGCGCCCCACGCCACCACGCCCAGCAGCAGCACGCCCAGCGTCCAAGCATTCGTCTTCATTGTCGTCGTTCCCCTTTCATTGCGGTTGCGGAAAATGCGCTCGCCTTAGAAGTCACGATCTTTTTTGGGGCGGTCGGGCTGCGCCGGCCGGTCGCCTTCCTTGCGGTCCTTTCCTTCCCGGCCTTCCCGTTCGACCGGAGCGTCCCGCCCCTCGCGTTCCTTCGCGCCCTCGCGCGGCCCGTCGAGCATCTCGATGCGCCCGATCTGCTTGCGCTCGTTGTACTTCCAACTGACGCGTACGCGGTCGCCCTTCTTCAGGCGCTCGATCTGGTGCAGGATCTCGCCATCGGGGCGCCAGCGCCCGCCGTCGCCCTTCACCTGCCGCGCCATGTAGCGCTCCCAGGTGCCGGCGGTCGTGCGCAGTTCGATCATCGCGTCGCCGATAAAGGTGACGCGGCCTTCGTCCGTGCCTTCCTTGGCTTCGGGCGGCAGCAGTTCGACGCCGGCCACGCGCGGGCCTTCGGCGCGCACCCACAGCACGCGCACGCGGTGGCTGGGATAGACCCTGGCGATGCGCTCCTGCGCTTCCTTGTCCGGGCCGCCGCCGGCGTCGGGCATGCCGCCGATCCAGCGCGGGCCCAGCTTCAGCACGCCGTCGTCGTAGTCGGCCTTGACTTCGATATTCTTGTTCTCGCGGTCCTTCCCCACCAGCAGGCCGGTGAAGATGCCGCCTTCCTTCTGTTCGGTGTTCAGGATGAGGTCGCCCATCGGCGCGTCGAGTTTGACCTTGCCTTCGGCGACCTTGATTTCGAGGCGCCGGCCCTCGCCCTTGCGATTGCCCTCGCCGCGCGGCCCGTCGGTATGCGCGAGCTTGACCATGAAGCGCGTGCCCAGCACCGCGACGGCGCCGAGTTCGGTCGTGACGGCGAAGCCGCCCTGGCCGGGTTCGACCGACGATTCCAGGGCGCCGGCATGCAGCGCGACCTGGGTGGTGTGGGCGTCGCCGGTGCCCTTGGCCTGTTCGATCTTCAGCGTGCTGTGGGGCATGAGTTCCAGCGCGCAGTAGCCGGCCAGTTCGATCTTTCTGGGCTCGCCGTGGGTCTGCACGATGGTGCCGGGGCGGAAGGGATCCTCCACCTCGGGGACTTCGGGCTGCGGTGCGACTTCAGGTTGCGGCGCGGGTTTGCGGTCCTGCGGCTGCCGCGCGGGCGCCTTCTTCTCCGGAGGATTGTTCTCCACGATGGGCGCAGCCGGGCGATTGGCCAGCACCAGCCACAGGCCGACTACGATGCCCATCAGCGCGGCGGCGCCGAAGGCCGGGCCCCACAGGCGCCAGTCGACGCGCTTCGATTTGCCGCGCGCGAAGATGGATTGATTGGGGAAAGCGCGGCTCAGCACGCGGGCGCTTAGATCCGGGGGCTCTTCGCCGCCGCAGGCCTCGTGCAGGAGCGTGTCGACGAGGCGGTCGCGGGCTTCGTCGCGGTTCATCCGCCGTGCTCCGTCTTGACGCGCCGTTCAATGCAGTCGCCCAGCGCCGCGCGGACGCGCTGGAGGAAGGACTTGATGCCGTTCTCGGTCATCTGGAAGGCCGCGGCGACGTCGGTGCGCGAGAGCTTCTGCTTGTAGAAGAGGTCCAGCGCGCGGCGGGGCTTCTCTTCCAGGCGCTCCATGCAGCCGCGCAGGGCCTCGATGTACTCGAAGCCGTCGCTGCCGCGCAGGAAGTCCTCGGCCCAGAAGCGCTCGCCGGCTTCCAGCGCCTGCGTATCGACCTGCACGGGGCTGGTGCGGCGGCTGCGGCAGTACTGCAGGAAGAGGTTGCGCGCGATGCCGCGCAGCCAGGCGGCGCGCCGTGCGGGCTCCGAAGCGGCCGGCGCGTTCTCGCTCTTGAAGGCGGCGAGGAAGGATTCCTGGACGAGGTCCTCGGCGGCGGTGGCGTCGGCGGCGCCCAGGTAGCGGACGTAGCGGTAGAGCTCGGCCTGGTGGGCCAGGACCAGGGCTTCGAGTTCGTCGCGGCTCATCGTCGTCACGGCATGCCCTTATAGCAAAGCGCACCTGCATAAGACAGTGGCGCGAAAGGGCCCAAAGGGTGTGGGAAAACGAGGCTAAAATTCATACATAACATATTTATTTACAACAGGTTGCGATGCTTTCAAAAGGTTGGGGGCGCGCCTTTCGACGCGCCCCCGGGGTAGATCGACAGGAGAGGACCAGTCGCCTATCGATCAAGGGCTAGATACCCTGGCCTCTTCCAGCAAGCCCGCCTCCGGGGCGAACTCGCGCATGCCGGGCCATTCCTTCCAGATGTTCGTCAGCACGTCCCCGTAGCTGTTTTCGCCGTTGGCGCGGCGGTTGTGCTCGAGCCGGTAGATCGCAGCGTAGCGCACGTGCGGGCTGAAGTTCGGCGCGGCGGTGTGGACCGTCGAGTAATGCGCGAAGACGACGTCGCCGGGCTCGCCGGTGATCTGCACGGGCTCGCCGTAGTCGAGTTTCGGCATGCCGTCGTTGAGAAACGACTCGGGGCCGCGCTCGCGGAAGTACTGCTCGTTCTTGCGGTGGCTGCTCGGCCAGACGGTGAAGTTTCCCGCGAAGGGACCGTCGAGGCGGCTGAGCAGGATCACGCAGAGCGCCGTGAAGTTGTGGTATTTCCCGTCGACGGGGACGCCGTTGTCCTTGGTCGGCAGGCCGTCGAGGTGCCCGCCGAGCTTGCCCGGTGGACCCACCTTCCCGGGGAAGCGCAACGCGATCTGGGCGCTCTTGCGCGGTTTAAGCTGGCCGATCATCTCCTCGCCCAGGGTCCAGGCGGGGGTCTTGTTGAGCAGGTCGGTGACGACAGGATCGGTCTGGAGTTCGCGGCAGTACGACTGGGCGCGCAGCTTGAGGATCTCTTCCTGAGGCAGGCCTTCGCCGAGCGAGTGATTTATGGCCCGCAAGGCGGCATCGACCATCACCTTGGGCACGACGCCGGGCACGCTGACATAGCCGTGCTCGTACATGTGGCGCCGTTGCGCATACGAAAGTAACATGACCACCATCCTCCGCGTAATTTGGGCGTGGCGCAAATCCCACAGCGGGAGCCTGCGCCGAGGCAGAATGGGAGACCCCAAAGTAAGTATTTATTAGGCATGCACCTTGTAGGATGCATTCCGACATGAGCTTCCACCCGGCCCTCGAGCGCCCGATCAGCCTATAAAAACCGAGTTTCGCGAGGAGTCAACATCTGCACAATGTTTTTTTACGTCCGAGCCATATCAATTCTTATTTTAATAGGTCCAAAGTCCTTTGAGGGCATGAAATTAACGGAACCAGCGCACCTCGAAATTTTTTTCACCCCCTCTTCGGCCCGAGAAACCACTATCAGCTGGTGGCCAGCGTGCGTGAAAATAATTTCTCGACCTAGTTCTATGTTCATTAGCTATGTATTTTAACTCAAGTAAACAAACGATTTATGACTGTAAAATGAACTATGGTTCGCGGCATTCTCATACTGAGCGGGAAAGGAAATCGATAAAAACGCTCTTGACCCAAGACGATAATCGGAGTGTAATACTTGAAACTGACTGGTCAGTCCGAATTGATCCTCTAGGGGGCTGGGTTGCGTTTTATGATGAGCGACGAGCGATATTCGAGCGGCAAGATGCCCTCGCCGGAGGGCTCCACCAAGGTCAGACTGGCCGAATCCGCCCATGATGTTCCGCTGAGCGAGATGGAAGGTTCGCGCCTGACGCCGATGCGTGCCGGCGCCACCACCGCGCCGCGCCGCTGCGGCCGCAAGCCCTCGCCCGAGAAGCGCCTGCGCATCCTCGAAGCCGCGGTGCGGCTCTTCACCACGCGCGACTACCACGAGGTCCTGGTCGATCACATCGCCGAGCAGGCCGGCGTGGGCAAGGGCACCGTCTACCGCTACTTCCCGACGAAGGAAGCGCTCTTCATGGAGCTGGTCCACCTGGCCGTGGACCGCGCCGGCGAAGTGATCCGCGCGGGCGTCGAGACGCGCGATTCGGCGATGATACGCTTGCGCCGCGCGGTGACGATGACGCTGGAGTACTTCCGCCGTAACGAGCCTCTGCTGGCGATCCTGTACCACGACAAGGTCTTCCGCTGCTGCAAGGAGCGCGAGGATCTCGAGAAGAAGCGCGCCGAGCTGCGCGGGTACTTCATCCGCCTGCTGGCCGAGGGCATCGCCGAGGGCAGCGTGCGCAGCGACCTGGAGCCGGCCTTTGGCGGCGTGATGCTGATGGCCACCATCCGCGGAGCGCTCCGCAACTTCGGCGGGATGCGCAGTAGCGAGCAGATCGCCGAGCAGATCCTCTCGATCTTCCTCGATGGCGCCGCGCTGACCGCCGGCGCCGCCGCCGAGAGCATGCCGCCGACCGCGCCGGCCCTGTACCCGGACCATCTGGCGCGCGTCGATCCGCTGGCCTCGCTGATGGAGATGGGCGCCGAGATGACGCCGGAAAAGCCTTCCAAAGACAGCACCGAGAAGAAGTGGCCACAGCAGGACGAGTCGTACGGCTTTGAGACGGGGGAGCAGTTGGCCTGAGGGCCTCTGCGACGCGCAGCGCCGTAGCAGGGGGAAGGGCAGGGACGCGGGAAGAGTGCCTTACCGCCGCCGGAACACACGAATGGGCCCGGCGGAGACTCGGGACAGCGAAGCGCGGAATCAGGCCGGTGCCGGCCGGTCCGCGAATCGGTTTGTCCGACCGCACCGCAACGAGGGGTGTTCACCACGCCATGAGTACCGACACGACCAAGACCCAGGAGCCTCCCAGTAGCGACGCCTACAAGAAACCCGAAACGCTGCGCGAGCGGCGGCAATGGAAGCACCTGTTCCGCTACGAGCGCGGCGAGATCGACCCGGACGAGAATCCCGAGGACAAGCGCGAAGGCTCCGTCACCCGGAAAAGCCTGGAGCGCTTCTGGGAGTTCGTGCGCCCGCACAAGATCCTGGTCGCGGTCGCGGTGGTCTTCACCATGATCAACCAGGGCATGATGGTGGTGCTGCCGCTGGCCATCGGCTGGACGATGGACATCATCCTGCCGCAGAAGGACTTCTCACTGCTGACGTGGGTCTCCATCGGCCTGATCGCGTTCATGATCGTCCGCGCGCTGTTCCTGTGGGTCACCAACGAGGCGATCACGCACCTGGCACTGCGCATCATCCGCGACCTGCGCATACGCGTGCACTTCCACATGCAGACGATGTCGCTGTGCTGGCTGGAGAACTACCAGGTCGGCCGCATCTGCTCGCGCATCATGAACGACACAGCTCAGATCCGCGAACTGCTCTTCGGCGGCTTCATCAACTCCGCCAGCAGCGCCGTGCGCCTAATCTTCGCCGCCGGCACGCTGCTGTACATCGATTGGCAGCTGACCCTGGTCAGCAGCTTCGTGCTGCCGGTCTTCGGCTACGGCTTCTGGCAGTTCGTCCGCCGCCTGCGCCCCGCGCACAAGGAACTCAGCGAGGACAACGCCCGCATGTGGGCCAAGACAGGCGAGACCTTCAACGGCGTGCGCGTGGTGAAGACCTACGCGCGCGAGCGCCGCGAGGACCTGACCTTCATGCAGATGGTCCACGAAATGGTGCGCAAGAGCCTGCTGATCCGCCGCACGCATTACGGCGTGCAGATCTTCTGGCAGCTCACCGCCACCCTGGGCGTGATCGCGCTGATCTGGTTCGGCGGCTACCGCGTCATCACCGGCGCGATGACCGTCGGTGAACTCTTCGCCTTCTACGGCCTGCTGGGCCTGCTGCACCAGCCTATCGCCGAACTGATCAACTTCACCGAGGTCGTGCAGGCCGCGATGGCCAGCGTCGAACGCGTGGACGAGATCCTCTCGGTCAACCCCGAGATCGCCGACCGCCCCGGCGCCAAGGAAGCCGGCCGCCTGTCCGGCGCCGTCGTCTTCGAGGACGTGAGCTTCAGCTACAAGAGCGAACGCCCCGACGCCGCCGACGCGCCGGAAGCGCCCAAGGCCCGCGCCACGACGCTCAGCAAGGTCTCCTTCCGCGTCGCCCCCGGCGAGTGCATCGCGCTGGTCGGTGCCAGCGGCAGCGGCAAGACCACCGTCACCAACCTGCTCGCGCGGCTGTACGACGTCGACAGCGGCCGCGTGCTCGTCGACGGCGTCGACATCCGCGATTACCGCCTGGAAAGCTACCGCCGCAACATCGGCATGGTCCTGCAGGACAGCTTCCTCTTCCGCGGCACCATCCGCGAGAACATCGCCTACTCGCGCAACGACGCCACTGAAGAAGAGATCGTCCGCGCGGCGCAGATGGCCGGCGCGTGGGAATTCATTCAGGAGTCCGACGGCGGCTTGGACGCGCGCTGCGGCGAGCGCGGCGTGAAACTGAGCGGCGGCCAGAAGCAGCGCATCAGCATCGCACGCGCCATCCTGGCCGACCCGCGCATCCTGATCCTCGACGAGGCCACCAGCGCGCTGGACAGCGAGGCCGAGGCCAAGATCCAGAGGGCCATGGACGAACTGATGAGGGGCCGCACCACCTTCATCATTGCCCACCGCCTCAGCACCATCGTCAACGCCGACCGCATCCTGGTCCTGGATGCAGGGCAGATCGTCGAGTCCGGCACGCACGAGGAACTGCTGGCGCGCGAAGGCCGCTACCACAACCTGTTCATGGAGCAGTACGGCAAGTTCCACTTCAACGGCAGTACCGCCGCCGCCATCGAGAAATGGCGCATGAAGAACAGCACCTCGCGCCGGCGCGTGCCGAGCTACGAGCCGACCTTCGCGCGCGTGGACCATCCCACGCCGCTGTTCGGCAACCTGCCGGCGCTGGCCGCGGAGATCACCAACGCCCGCGACACCGGCGACGGCGCCGTGAACAACGCCGAACCGCCGCGCGAGACCGTGCGCCGCGATCCGCCGCGCCTGACCAGCACCAGCGGGCGGCAGCAGAAGCCGGAGAAGGGGAACTGCAAGGACAACTGCACCAGCGGAAGGAGCTTCAAGACCGCCCCGGCGTGATCGCCGGGCCGCGTCTTGTGGCCATAAAAGGAGGCGGGGCATGGGCAGCTCGTTCTCCTGGCTCTCCTGGTTGCGCCGCGAGAAGGACGCGCAGCGGCGCAAGCCGAAGACCCAGGGCGAAACCGCGCAGGACAAGCAGCGCCGCGAGGTCTACGAGACGCTGCTGGAACTCGGCGCC
The DNA here is from genome assembly GCA_023150555.1 of Planctomycetota bacterium. Lineage (GTDB taxonomy): Bacteria > Planctomycetota > SZUA-567 > H5-PLA8 > H5-PLA8 > JAKLKQ01. Next base: position 51,174 of record JAKLKQ010000006.1, on the reverse strand, counting down.
GTAGATCCGGAGGAACCCCGCGCGAGCGCCCGCAAGCGCATCAGCGGGCGCGAAAACCGAAAGCGCAGCTCGCGGATCCTGCCGGCCGCCGGCGCATAACCGGTGACGTTTCGTCACATTCTGTGACGCAAATGTGACGGAACGTCCGTGCACCACGGGCATGTATCGATTTAATCGATCCCAAGGTGCAATTTTGTCGTAAAGTCAATAATTATCCAAGCGTTGCACGCTGTGCAAATAGGGTTTACGTGAACGAACCGGCGCAAAATTCGAACTGAAAAATAGAGACTTACAAGAAAAATGCACGCCGTGCAATAAGGACTTACGACAACAAAACCGGGCCCGTTCGCACCTCCTTTATAAGACCTGCGTGTCCGGTGGCCGGGCCGGGCGCCGCCTTCCGCCGCTTGACCCGCGCGCGTTTTGGTGTGTCATGGAGCCCTCCATGAGCGACATGACTTCGAACGAAACCGCCGCGCCCGCACCGCAGCCCTCCGCGGCTCCGTCGACGCCAAGCCCCGCGCCCGCAGCGCCTGCGGCGCGCGGACGCACCGGCGGCATGGGCACCGCGCCGCCCGAACGCGCCGAACGCAATGCGTTCGCCGATGCGCTGGGCGCCATCGGCGCGCGCTTGCTGCTGGGCTTCTTCCGGGTGCTGCCGGGCCCCGTCGCGCGCGCGGTGGCGCGCGCGGTGGCCGCGCTGGCGTACACGCTGCTGGGCCGCAAGCGCAGGCAGATGGTGAGCCACATGACCATTGCCTTCCGCGATGGCATGACGCAGGAGGAGAAGCTGCGCTGGGCGCGCGGGTGCTTCCGTCACCTGGCGCTGTCGACCGTCGAGTTCGCGCGCATGACCAAGCTGCGCAAGGAGACGCTCGAGCAGATCGTCGATCTCTCCGAGGCCAAGGTCTTCGACGAGTTGCTCGCGAAGGGCAAGGGCCGCGGCCTCCTGTCCGTGCCCGCGCACCACGGCAACTGGGAGTTGCTGGGCTATGCGATGGCGCTGAAGGGCTACCCGCTGATCTCGGTGGCGCGCCCGCTCGACAACCCGAAAATGAACGAGCTGGTGCTGGGCATCCGCACGGCCGGCGGCAACCGCATCATCGACAAGTGGCAGGTGCTCTGGAAGCTGAAGAAGGAGATCGACAAGGGCAGCATCGCGACGATGTCGATCGACCAGAACGGCGGCACGGGCGGGCAGTTCATTCCGCTGTTCGGGACGCTGGCCAGCACGGTCAGTTCGCCCGCCGACCTCTATCTGGCCGCGAAGGTGCCGCTGGTCGTCTGCACGCTCAACCGCCTGTCCGATGGCGTGCGCCACAAGATGCACGTCTGGGACGTGATCGAGTACGAGGAAAGATCCGGCAGTTACGAAGAACGCCGCGATCAACTGCTGCTGCGCATAAACGCGGCATACGAGAAGGCGATCCGCACCTACCCCGACCAGTGGCTGTGGGGCCATAAGCGCTGGAAGACGCGCCCGCTCGGCGAGAAACCCGGCCCCGACGGCCTGCCGCCGCGCGTACGCTGACGCGCCGCGAATGCCCTTGCCTAGCCTTCCCCTTTGGTTTTTAATGCAAGCAGGAAAAAAGGGTGCGGGGCGCTCCTTCGAGCGTTCACGCAGGTTTCGGATGGTCGGGCCGCCATCCCGATGCGCCTTCGCGGCGCTAGGGAGACGAATCATGCCCGACGGGAAAACCCCCGAGAAAACCGGCGGCGCCGGATGCCTGGCGCGCATCTATTGGATGTTCCTCGGCAACGCCGTGCCGCTCTTCGCCGCCATCTTGCTGGCCACCGAAGAGGGCGACGTGCTCGCGATGAGCATTATCTTCTGGGGCGGCATCGCCGCGCTGCTGCTCGTGCGCCTGGTCGACGTGCGCATGCTCAACGGCCAGACCGGCGACGGCAAACCCGCCGACCTGGGACACTGGACCCGGTACGCGGCCGGCATCGTGCTGGGCGGCCTGGCGATTTACGGCGGTGCGCTGGCGCTGGCCAGCTAGCGGACTGCGCATCGCGGCTTGACGCCGCGCGAGGCGTCGGTGAACGTCACGCGCATGCCGAAGGCCGCCCCGACGATCGTCTGGTTTCGCCAGGACCTGCGCCTGCGCGATCACGCCGCCCTGCGCGCGGCGGCGGCGCGCGGGCCCGTGCTGCCCGTGTACCTCTGGTCGCCCGACGGCGAAGGCCGCTGGCCCGCGGGCGGGGCCTCGCGCTGGTGGCTGCGCCATTCCCTCGCGGCGCTGGATATGGACCTGCGCAAGCGCGGCGCGCGCCTGGTCGTGCGCGAAGGCGCTGCGCTCGCGGCGCTGCGCAAGCTGATCAAGGAATCCGGCGCGGGCGCCGTCTACTTCAGCCGCCGGTACGAGCCCGCCGCGCGAAAGCTGGAAGCGGAACTCGAACGAACGCTTGCGAAAGACGGCGTCGAGGCGCGCGGTTTCGGCGGCGCGCTGCTCTTCGAGCCCGAGGCCGTGCGCACGCTCTCCGGCGGGCCGTTCCAGGTCTTCACGCCGTACTGGCGCGCCTGTTTGAAGCTCGACGAACCTTCCGCGTCCGAACCCGCGCCCGCGAAGCTCCTCGCGCCGGCGCGTTGGCCCAAGTCGGTCGAACCGAAGGCCTTTGCGCGCGAACCGCACTGGGCCGCTGGGCTGGCCAAGGCCTGGACGCCGGGGGAGGCCGGGGCCGCCGCGCGGCTGCGCTCCTTTATAAAGGAGGCGCTATCCTCCTATGCCCGCGGGCGCGACGCGCCGGGCGAGGCGGGGACCTCGCGGCTGAGCCCGCACCTGCACTTCGGGGAGTGCTCGCCGCGGCAGGTCTGGCACGCGGTGCGCGAGGCCGAGATCCCGCGCGGCGAGGAGCCGTACCTGCGGCAGCTTGTCTGGCGCGAGTTCGCGCATCACCTGCTCTGGCACTTCCCGCACACGCCGGAAAAGCCCCTGCGCGCGGCCTTCGAAAGGTTCCCGTGGGCGCGGAATGGCGCGCGTACCGGGCAGCAGCTCGAAGCCTGGTGTCGCGGGCGCACCGGATACCCGATCGTCGATGCGGGCATGCGCGAACTGTGGGCCACCGGCTGGATGCACAATCGCGTGCGGATGATCGTCGCGTCGTTCCTGGTGAAGGATCTGCTGCTCTCGTGGAACGAGGGCGCGGCGTGGTTCTGGGAAACGCTCGCCGACGCCGACCTGGCCAACAACACGCTGGGCTGGCAGTGGACCGCCGGCTGCGGCGCCGACGCGGCGCCGTACTTCCGCATCTTCAACCCCATGTCGCAGGGCGAGAAGTTCGACGCCGCGGGCGCGTACGTGCGGCGCTGGGTGCCGGAGATCGCCAAGCTTCCCGGCCGCTGGCTGCACCGTCCGTGGGAAGCGCCGGACGACGTCTTACGCAATGCGAACGTGCGGCTGGGCGAGACGTATCCGCGCCCCATCGTCGATCACGCGCTGGCCCGCGGCGAGGCCCTGGCGGCCTTCGCGGAGCTGAAGCGCAAAGGCTGACACTCGCGTTGGCGGCAGGCACGCATCGCGCTACCATTGATGCGCCATGTCCGATGAAGAACCGCGCTCGGCGCTTATCGAGGTCCGTTCCGCGACGAAAGTCTTCGCCATGGGCGAAGTCGAGGTCGCGGCGCTGCGCGGCGTGGACTTGCGCGTCGGCGACGGCGAGTTCCTGGTCATCGTCGGCCCCAGCGGGAGCGGCAAGAGCACGCTCCTTAATCTTCTTGGCGGCTTGGACCGGCCCACGCAGGGCAGCGTGGTCTTCCAGGGCCACGACCTCGCAAAGGCCAGCGACCGCGAACTGACGCTGTACCGGCGGCGCGAGATCGGCTTCGTCTTCCAGTTCTTCAACCTGATCCCCTCGCTGACGGCGCTCGAGAATGTGCAGGTGGCCGTCGAAGTCGTCGCCGATCCGCTGGACCCCCTCGAGGCGCTCACGATGGTCGGCCTCGCCGAGCGCGCCGGGCACTTCCCGAGCCAACTCAGCGGCGGCGAACAGCAGCGCGTGGCCATCGCGCGCGCGTTGGCCAGCAACCCGCGTCTGCTGCTGTGCGACGAACCCACCGGCGCGCTGGACAGCGCCACCGGCCGGCAGGTGCTGGGCCTGCTGTGGGACCTACATGCGCGGCTGAAGAAGACCGTCGTCGTGATCACGCACAACCGTGCCATCGCGGCGATCGCGCCGCGCGTCGTGGAACTGGTCGACGGGCGCGTTACCGCCGACCGCGCGAACGCATCGCCGGCGCCGCCTTCGGAGATCGTCTACTGATGGCCATGCACCGGGCGCTGGCGCGGAAGCTCGCGCGCGACCTGTGGGCGCGCAAGGGCTCGCTGCTGGCGCTGGCGCTGATCGCGGCGCTGGGCGTGGGCGTCTTTGTCGGGATGCTGGGCGTCAACCGCGACATGCGTTCGTCGCGCGACCGCTACTACGCCGAGTACCGCATGGCCGACTTTACCGTCGACGCCAAGCGCATCCCCGCCTCCGCGATCGAATCCGCCGCGCGCGTGCCCAACGTCCGCGCCGCCGAAGGGCGCGTGCAGATGGGCGTGCTGATCGACCTGCCCGGCCGCCGCGAGCCGCTGCCCGGCACGGCGCTCTCGCAGCCCGAAGAACGCCGGCCCGTCCTGAACGACATCTTCCTGCGCAGCGGGGCGTGGTTCGGCGGGCGCGACGAGTGCATCGTCAACCACGCGTTCGCCGAGGCCAACCGCCTCAAGCCCGGCGACCGGATCAAGGTGCTGCTGCTCGACAAGCAGCACGATCTGCTCATCGTGGGTACCGCGATGTCGCCGGAGTTCGTCTACCTGCTGCCGCCGGCCGGCGGTTTCGTGCCCGATCCGCAGAGTTACGGCGTGTTGTACCTGCCCGAGCGCTTTCTGCAGGAGTCCGCCGATCTGCAGGGCGCGTACAACCAGGTCGTGGGCCTGGCGCACGACAACTCGAAGGAGGCCCTGCGCGCGGCGTTGCCGCTGCTGGAGGCGCGGCTGGAATCCTACGGCGTGGTGCAGAGCACGCCCATCCACGAGCAGCCCTCGGCATGGTTCCTCGCCGACGAACTGAAGCAGCAGGAGACAACCGCGAGGATCCTGCCGGTGATCTTCCTCGCCGTCGCGGCGCTGGTGTTGAACGTCGTGATGGCGCGGCTGGTGACGCAGCAGCGCACCGTCGTCGGCACGCTGAAAGCGCTGGGATACTCGTCGGCCGCCGTCTCGCGGCATTTCCTCGCCTACGGTGTCGTCGTCGGCCTGCTGGGCGGCTCATGCGGCATCGCGCTGGGCGCGTGGCTGGAAGGCGCGATGCTGGAGATGTACCGCGACTACTTCGAACTCCCCGGCATCCGCGCGGGCCGGCACCTCGACCTGCTGCTGTGGGGCTTAGGAATCAGCGTCGGCTTCGCCGTCGCCGGAACGCTGAAGGGCGTGCGCAACGCCGCGCGTTTGGCCCCCGCCGACGCGATGCGCCCGCCGCCGCCGGAGAAGGGCCGCCGCGTGCTGCCCGAGCGCTTCCCGCGCCTGTGGGCTCGTTTACCCTTCGCGTGGAAGATGGCGCTGCGCGCGATCTTCCGCAATCCCTTCCGCAGCAGCGTGGGCGTGCTGGCCGCGCTGATCAGCACATCGCTCATCGTCTACGTGCTCAGCATGGTCGACGGCATGAAGTTCATGACGCGGCACGAGTTCGTCGACGTCGCGCACCAGGACGTGACGGTGACGCTGCGCGACCCGCGCGGAACCGAGGCCCTGTCCGAGTTCGCCGCGCTGCCCGGCGCGCGCGAGGCCGAACCGCAGCTGCATGTCGCGTGCGACCTCACCTACGGCGCGGCGCGGCGGCGCGTGGGCGTACAGGGCCTCGCGAAAGGCAGCCTCCTTTATACGCCGCTGGACCGCAGCGGGCAGCCGGTGGCAATTCCGGACGCCGGGCTGGTGCTGGGACAGCGCCTGGCCGAGGTGCTGGGCGTGAAGGCCGGCGACGTCCTGGAACTGCGCCCCCTGATCGGACGCCGCGAACGGGTGCGCGCCGCAGTGGCGGAGATCGTCGACACGTACATCGGCCTTGGCGCATATGCGGAGATCGGCTATCTCAGCCGGCTGATCGGAGAGGAGCGCAGCGCCAACGTCCTCGTCGCCCGGACGTACACGCGTGAACCTTCCGCCGCCTTCATCGATGAACTGCGCGAACGCCCCGGCGTGGTGGGCGTCACGCGCCGCAGCCGCAGCCTGGAGCGCATCCAGGAGACTTTCGACCAGTCGCTGGGCGTGATGGTGGGCATCCTGGTCGTCTTCGCCGGGAGCATCGCCTTCGGCAGCGTGCTGAACGCGGCGCTGGTGGCGCTGAGCGAGCGCCAGCGCGACGTGGGCACGCTGCGCGTGCTGGGGTACGCGCCGCGGCAGGTGACGGGCATCTTCGCGAAGGAGAGCCTTGCGCTGAACGCGCTGGGCGTGGCACTGGGCATTGTGGCGGGGATCGGCTTGGCGCACGTGGTCTCGTCGGCCTACAATACGGACCTGTATCGCCTCGCGGTCATCGTCGGCCCCATGCGCCTGGTTACGGCGGCGCTGCTGATGGCGGGCTTCGTGGTCCTTGCGCAGGCGATCCTGCACCTCGAGATCCGGCACTTGAACTGGCTCGATGTGCTGAAAGTGAAGGAGTAACCGCATGCGAAACGCCGCGACAGTCGCACGCAAAGCGGTAGTGTTGTCGGCCGTCGCGATGCTGTTGGCCGCGCCCGGCTGCGGCAGCGGGGCGAAGGAGGCGCGCACGGTCGCCCCGCGGCGTGGCATGATCCGCGAATCCTTCACCGAGCCGGCCAAGACACGTCTGGCGCAGACGTGGACCATCGCCATGCCGGTGGACGGGCGCATCGCACGCATTGCGCTGGAGCCCGGCGACGCGGTGAAGAAGGATCAGGCGCTAGCCGCGTTCGACCTCGAGCCGCTGCAGGAAGCCGTGAAGGAGGCCAAGGCCCGCGTCGCGGAGCTGGAAGGCGAGATCACTGTCAAGAACGACAACAGCCTCGAGAAGACCGCGCTCGCCGACGTCGGCAACACGATCAAGGCCGGCGAGCAGACGCTGAAGGCCGCCAACGAGCAGGTCGAGGCCGAGCGCAAGCGCACCGAACGCGCCGAGACCGAGGCCAAGCGCATGGTCGAGGCGCTGAAGGTCGACGCCGTCACGCAGTCGGACGTCGACGACGCGCGGCTGGAGGCCGACACCGCGCTGATCGAGTTGCGCAAGCAGGAGTTCTACCGCGAGGCCACCAACTTCATCTACACCAGCATCCAACTGGGTCCGCGCTACATCGAGAACTGGCTGGGGCGCAAAGACCTCGAACGCGGCGTGCTGGAGCACAAGCTCGCGCAGGCCCGCTCGCAGCTCGCGCGCGCCGAGCACACCCTCGCGCTGGCCGCCCTGCGCGCGCCCATCGACGGCGTGGTGCTGGAACGCTTCACGCGCGGCGACGGGTACTTCCGCGCCGGCGAACCGCTGCTCGAGATCGGCGACCTCGCGGAGCTGGAAGTCGAGGCCGAGGTCCTGACGCAGGACGCGCTGCGCCTTGCGCCCGGCACGGCCGTCGAACTGGAACCCGCCAGCGGCCTGCCGATGCTGCGCGGCACGGTGAAGCGCATCGAACCGGCAGGCTTCACGAAGCTCTCGTCGCTGGGCGTCGAGCAGCAGCGCGTGATCGTGCGCGTGGCGCTGGAAGAAAAGCGCGAAGGGCTGGGCGCCGGCTACCGCCTGCAGGCGCGTTTCCTGACCGGCAGCAAGGACGGCGCGCTGTGCGTGCCGCGCGCGGCGGTGCTTCAGGCGCCCGACGGGACGTACCACGTCTTCAAGGCCGTCGGCGGCGTGCTGAAAAAGCAGGCGGTGAGCGTGGGCCTGCGCAGCGACCTTGAGCTGGAGATCGTGGAAGGTTTGAGCGAGTCCGAGCGCGTGATCGCCGCGCCCGACGCCACCATGCGCGACGGCGACGCCGTGACGCCTCTGAGAGACTAGATCTTCAGGCGCTGATGCGTTCCAGCGCCTCGACCAGCTTCGAGGCGGACTCGTAACGGTCGGCGGGATTCTTTTCCATCAATCGGGTGACGATCTGCCCCAGCGGCCGCGGGATGCCGGGTTCACGTTCCAGCGGGTCGGGCACCGGGTCCTTGACGTGCTTCATGATCGTCTCGAGCGACGTCTTGCCTTCGAACGGAAGCACGCCGGTGAGCACCTGGAACGCGGTGACGCCCAGCGAATACTGGTCGGCTCGCCCGTCGACCTGCGCGGGATCGAGCGCCACTTCCGGGGCCATGTACGCGGGCGTGCCGATGACCTTCGTGGGGTCCTCGGTGAGCTGATCGCGCTTGGCGCCGGCGAGCATCGTGCCGGCGTCGCCTTCGCCGGGCAGGCGCTTGGCCAGGCCCAGGTCGGCGATCTTCAGCACGTTATCGGAGCCGAACATCATGTTCTCGGGCTTGATGTCGCGGTGAACGATGCGCAGTTGCTCCGCGGCGGCCAGCCCGCGCGCCGCCGCCAGCAGGATCGGCAGCGCTTCGCGCGGCTTCAGTTTTCCGCCACGCTCGTTGAGCAGATCTAGCACGCTGCCGTTGGGGGCGTACTCCATGACCAGGTAGTGCTGCCCGCTCTGCTCGCCGGCCTCGAAGATCGCGATCACGTTCGGGTGGCGGATGCGCGCCGCGGTGCGGGCTTCGCGCAGGAACATCGGCACGAACTGCGGGTCCTGCTCGGCGACGTCCAGCGGCAGCAGCTTCACCGCCACGGCGATGTCCAGCACGCGGTGCCGCGCGCGGTAGACGATGCCGAAGGCGCCCGAGCCGACTTCCTGCTTGAGCAGGCAGTTGCCGAGCACGTCGCCGGCCGAATAGATCGTGCGCGTGCCGGGCTTGGGGCGGACGGCGCGGCGCAGGCCGCTGGTGCCGACCCCGGGCGCTTCGCCTGCGACGGTAACCTGCAGGCGGCGCACGGCGTCGAGGAACTCCTTGGGCGACTCGAAGCGCTTCGCCGGATCGCGCTTCAGGCAGCGCCCGACGAACGAACACAGGTCGGGATGGATCTCGCCGCAATGCTTGCGCACGTCGCGCGCGTCCTGCTTCAGCGTGCGATCGAAGAGTTCTGCGGGGGTGCCCTCGCCCCACGGTGTGGTACCGGTGACCGCGAAGTATAGCGACGCGCCGAAGCTGAACATGTCGCTGCGCGCGTCCAGGTCGCGGCGGTGTTCCAGTTCTTCCGGCGACCAGAACCCGGCCATGAACGGCGCATGCGCGTCGAGCACGAAGTCGTCGGGGCTGTCCGTGGGCAGAACCACCAGGTCCAGTACGGGGACGCCGTCGGGCGCGATCACGATGCGCCGCGGCGAGACGCCGCGGTGCAGCAGGCCCTGGCGCCAGTAGGCGGCCAGCCCGTCGGCAACCGGCGCCAGCAGGTTGACGGCTTCGGCCTGCGTGAAGGGGCGTTCCTTGGTGCGCTCGCACAGCGGCACGCCTTCGACAGGGCCGATGACGAGGTACGGATAGCCGTCGTAGTGGCCCAGGTCGTAGATCGCGGCCATGGTGGGATGGCGCACGCGCGCCATCTTGCGCACCCAGCGGTAGAAGGCGTGCGCATCGGTCAGGCGGTCGCGGATGGTGGGATTCATCACGCGCAGCGTCACGGGTGCATCGAGGCCCGTGTGGAAGGCTTGGATCACCGCGCCCAGCGGGCGCACCGAGATAACGCGCTCGATCAGGATTCGAGTGCCGGGGACGTAGGTCTTGCCGTCCTCGACCGGAAGCCGGTCGATGAAGCAGCGCTGGACGGTCGGCTCGTGCGAATCGCCGGATGGAACGGGTCTGTCGGTTTCGGGCATGGCGGAGCTCCGCTTCGGCCGCGCCTATTCTGAGTAGAGCGGTATCGAAAAGAAAGCGCCTTTGCGCCTTGTGGCCAGGCGGTAGAATCGGCCAGGTTCCCCAGCAGAAACGCAAGGCGCGGCAGCGCGCGGAAAGGATAGACGATGCGGATCGGCACGGCGGCATGCCTGGCGGCGGTCCTGGCCTGGACGGCGGGCGCGCGGGCGGAGGAAGGCAAGACGGCCGAAGAGCCCGGGAAGAAGGAGGAGCAGGCGGTGGCGAAATCGGTGCACGAATTCACACTGAAGGCCAACGACGGCACGGATCAGAAGCTGGCCGGCTACAAGGGCAAAGTCGTGCTGCTGGTGAACGTCGCCAGCCGCTGCGGCTACACGCCTCAGTACACGCAGCTCGAGGCGGTCTACCGGAAGTACAAGGACCAGGGCCTGGTCGTCGTCGGCATCCCGTGCAACGACTTCGGCGCTCAGGAGCCCGGCACCGACGCGCAGATCAAGGAATTCTGCACCAAGAAGTTCGACGTAACCTTTCCGCTGATGTCGAAGGTCCACGTACAGGGTGACGAATGCGCGCCCCTGTACAAGTACCTCACCGAGACCAGCTCCAAGCCGGGCAAGATCAAATGGAATTTCGAGAAGTTCCTGATCGGCAAGAACGGTGCGGTGATCGAACGCTACGCCTCCGGCGTCAAGCCCGACGCGGAGAACCTGACCAAGGCGATCGAAGAAGCCCTGAAGGCCGAGTAGACCCTGCGCGAACCGCGCCCGGCCGTGGCTTGGATGGCGGCGGCTGGGCGTTCTATTTTCATCCGGCTCACTCGACTTCGAACGTTACCGGCGGCAGCGCGACGGACTCGTCGCGGCGGTAGTACTCGTACACGCGGCCCGGCGCGGCCTGCAGCGTGCCGCGCGCGTCGGCGCGGAAGCGCACGGGCAGCCGCACGACCTTGCCGGCCTCGAGGTCGGGCAGGTACAGCCGCACCGTGCGGCCGCTGCGTTCCCAGCGCGCCAGCTCGCCCTTCTTGACCAGCGCGTCGAGGTCCTCGGCGACCGGCGCGAAGCCCGCCGGCACGCCCCATTCGGCCATAGGCACTTCCGCCTTGCGCGTCTTGGGCTTTAGCACCAGCGTGCCGCGCACGGTCTCGCCCCGGGCGAGCTTGGTGCGGTCGTAGACGACGTGCGTCCACAGTTCGGCGGCCGGATCCGGCGCGTCGGCCTTCAACGGGACGAAGGCGCGCCCGTCGACGCGCAGCGTAACCGGGCCGCCGGCCACCTTAACAAGCAGGCGGTTGGCGCCGGGCTTGAGCTTCAGCCGCGCGCTGGGTGCTTCGGCGCTCTCCTGCTCCGGGAGCTCCAGCGCCGGCAGCGGCTGGCCGTCGAGTTCCACGACCACGCGCGCGCCGGCGGCGGGAGCCTGGATCGACGAGGACTGCTCAAGGGCCTTCAGCGCGAGCACTGTCGCGTGCGTGCTGCCCCACGCGCCGCCGGACGAAGCCGAACGCTGCAGATGGTTGAGCAGCTTGGCGGCAAGATCGGCGTCCGTGCCGGTCTTCAGCAGCGCCAGCACGCCCAGCGCGGTGGCCTCGGTGGTGGCGGCGCTTCCGTAGCCCCAGCTGAGCGTCTGCTGCGCGGGCAGGGAGACGTGCTCCTGCTCGCCCACTTTTTCCGTCTTTGCCAGCGCGCGGAGTTTCTCGGCAAGCGCGGTGGCAGCGGCCGCGTCGTGCGGCTGCAGCGCCAACACGCAGAGGGCGCACAGGTACGCGTCGCGTTCGGCGGCGCGGGCGTTGCGCGCGACGAACTGCACGCTCTCCTGCGGCGCGTCGGCGCCCAGGGCGAGCACGGCGTAGGCGGTGCTGGGCAGGTCGCGCACATCGCTGGCGTTCGCGCCGTTGGCCCAGAGTTCGGCGTGGACCGGGCGGTCGAGCGTGAAGCGGCCGTCGGCACCGCGCTGCCGCAGCAGCCAGTCGCGCGTTCGCGCCAGCAACTGCGGGTCCACGGGCTGCACCGCGTTGAGGTCGCGGAACTGCATCAGGCCGTAGGCGGTCAGCCACGGGCTGGCGGGCGACCGGCCGTACAGCGAGAAGCCGCCGCCGCCGACCTCGAAGCCCAGCAGGCGCTGGTAGCCGCGCGCGAGGTAATCACGGGCGCGCCGTTCCAGCGCGGCGTCCTGAAAGCCGCGCGTCTTCAGGTAGCGCAGGATCATGATGTTGGGGTAGTTGGTGCTGCTGGTCTGCTCGAAGCAGCCGTGCGGCTCCCGCAGCATGCCTTCCAGGCCGTCGACCATCTGCGTCAGCGGGCCGCGGTGGATGCTCAGCGTGGCGCCCAGCGAATCCGGATAGGCGTACTCGGGCGCGGCGACCAGCAGCTCGCCGGTGCCGGCGAAGACGCCGCCCGCCGCGAAACCGACGGGTTCGCCGGCCGGGCGCACGGGCAGCAGGCGTTCGGCCGCGTCGGCTTGGTCGGCGGCGCGCGCGGTAAGGCGCAGCGTGGCCGCGCCGGCGCGTTCGAAGAAGACCGCGAACTCGACGGACGCGACGCCCTTGGCGGGCACGGATACGCTCTGCGTGGCGGGGCCTTCGATCTTCACGCCATCGCCTTCCGCTTCGAAGGTGATGTGCGCGTCGTGCGGCTTGTCGGTGAAGTTCTGCACCACGGCGGGCACCCGCAGGCGGTCTCCGGCGGTGACGTCGCTGGGCAGCGTGGCGTCGATGCTGAAAGGCTGCGTCACCACCACCTTCGCAGTGCCGAACCCGGTGCCACCGCCCATGCCGATGCCGTCGGCCTGTACGCTCCAGGTCGTTAGCGAGTCGGCGACGGGAAACTCGATCGAGGCCTTGCCCTGCTCGTCGCAGACGAGTTGCGGCTCGAAGAGCATCGTCTCGTGGAAGTCGTAACGCAGCCGCGGGAAGATCTGTTCGCTGGGCGAAACGATGGAAGACGGCTCCTCCGTATGGTAGGGGTCAACTACTGTTGGCATCGGCTTGGTCGTCGCACCAGATTCCGTCTTGTGCCCCATCTCGGGCCCAGGCGTCGCGACTGGTTGACCGCGAGCTGCGACCTCCTCGTCAAATGCTTCAGCCGGAGCCTTCGCATCCGCCCTGCCTACAACTTGAGTTTTAAACCTGCTCGTGCTGCCGAGGGTGAAGAAGGTCACGAAGATACCCACGATGAAGACCGTCGCGAGCGCGCCGACGACGCTGAGGCCGATGGCACGCGCGAACTGCGCCGTTGCGTCCCAGTTGATCGCTTGCAGGATTCCGCCCAGGACGGCCGCGGCGACGGCCACGCCGGCGGAGCCGCTGGTGACGCCGTTGGCGAGCATCCCCAGCGTGCAGCCCAGCAGTACGCCGTCGACGAGCGTAGTGACGACGAAGAGTGCTCCTCCGCCTCCTTCTTCGCGCAACTGTCCGGTGCGCCACAGCAGCAGCGCGTGGCTGCCGATCAGGGTCACGATCAGCGCGCTGGGCAGCACGACGGGATAGGGCTGGCCGAGCAGCGCCAGTGCGGCGAAGCCCGCGAAGGCGAGGCCGATCGTGAAGACCGGCACGGCGGTCTGCGCGGCCTGCAGCGCGCCCCGGCGGTTCGAGGTGCCCACATTGAAGAAGAAGAGCAGCCCCAGCAGCGCGAGCCCCGCAATGGCCGCCGCAAAGCCCCATTCGGCGGTCCGCTGGCGTGCGACGCGCTGCACCTGGGTGGCGCGGGCGAGCAACTCCGGTCCGTGATCGACGGTCGCGGTGCGCGCGGGCACGCTGTCCAGGCCTTCCAGGCCCCGCAATTCGTCCCACAGCCCTTCGTTCTTCAGCACCTCGACCAGCGCGGCGCGTTCTTGAAGTCCCGGGCCGGAGACGGGCCGGAGGAAGAGTTCCTCGATGCGGCGTGCTCGGGCCAGCTCCAGCTTGCCGCTGTTGGCCAACGCCGCGAGGTACGTTCGCGCGCCTTCGACGGTGCGCGGCTGCGCGGCACCGGCCGCCGCGCGCGCGGCCGGCGACGAACCGGCGGCGACGGCGAAGCCGGCCAGGTCCAGCGGCACGCCGGGCGTGCGGAAGACCTCGACGCCCGCCGCCTGCAGCGCCTGCGCCAGGCCCAGGTGCGGGCCGGCAATGGCGAGCAGCGACTCGTCGAGCGCCACCACCGAGACGGCGGCGGGCACGCCCTGCCCGGCGGCATCGGTGACGTGGAAGTCGAGCCTGGCGGTCTCGCCCGGGCGGTACTTCGGCTTGGCGGCGGACGCGGCCACCTTCAGCGCAGCGTTTCCGGCGACGGCGACGACGCGGCGGTCGAGCCATTCGTAGCGGTAGTACGGCATGCGCGCCTCGACGGACAGGAGGCCCGACGCATTTTCCGGCACGGTGAGTTCGCCGGCGGCGCGGCCGCGTTCCAGCTGCACGGTAGCCGCCGCGAGGTTGCGGCCGTCGGCGCGCAGCTGCACGGTAACGGCGCCGACGTCGTACCAGCTGCGCAGCGAGAATTTAATCTTTCCGCCGGCCTGCACGACGGCCTGCTCGCACCGCAGCAGCAGCTTTCCGCTGGGCCGCGTGTCGCCGCTCTTCACGGGAAGGTCGCTTCGCACCGGCAGGCTGAAGTAGAGTTCGCCTGTGCCGCTCTTGGCGTCCCCGCCGACCGGCCGCGCGAACATCGCAAGGGTCTCGGCAGGCGCGCGCGGGTTCTTCAGCTCCAGCTCGGCAACGCCCGCGGCGTCGGTCTCGTAGTCGGTCCGCTCGGAACTGATGGCCTCCGACGGCGCGACGCGCAGGGTGGCGCGCACGGGCTGGCCGTCGGGCGTGCGCACCACGACGTAGACGCGGTTGGGCACGCCTTGCACCAAGTCGCCGGCTTCGGGAATCGCGTTAACCACGAGCAGGTTCCGCGAGATGTTGACGATCTTCTCGCCGGTGGCGCTGCGCTCGGCGGGATCGCTCACCTCGGCTTCCAGCCGCAGCGGCCGCACGGCGGGGCCGCCCTCGCCATCCTGCGGCGGTCGCGCGGTGAACGGGGCGCGGCCCTGGGCGTCCAGGCGCAGGTTGATCGTCTGGAGCACGGTGCCATCCAGCGAAGTGACGCGCAGCACTCCCTTCGCGCCGCCCACGGGTTCTCCGTCGAAGGTGCGCACGGTCACGGCGCCCTTAATCGGGAAGCGCTCGCGGAACCAGGGCTGCTCGGGCTCCACTTCCACGCGGAATGGCGGCAGCCGGTACTGCAGCACGGGTACGGCGCGCTGCGCGTGCAGTTCGCCGGCTTGAGCGCGCAGGATGTATCCGCCTTCGGGGGCTTCGGCGTCGATGGGGAATTCGGCCCAGGCCAGGCCGTAGACGCTGGTGCGGCGGGTCTGGCGCAGCAGGCGGTTGCCGGCGGGATCGACGAGCTCCAGCACGACCTCGCGGTGCGCGGCCGGGCGCTGGGCCGCGCCTTCGACGACCAGCACGCGCGCGCGCAGCGTCTCGCCGGGGCGGGCCTGCGGGCGGTCCGGGGCCAGGGCCAGACGGTCGGCCCGCGCGATGGAGACGTCGTGCGCGACGCTGTCGGTCACGCTGCCGCCGTCCAGGGCATCGATACGCAAACGGTATTTCCCGGGCTGCAGGTCGCCGGGCACCTTCCAGGGCTCGCCGTCGGGCCGCCCGGCGGCGCCGGTGGTGCGTTCGCCCAGCGCCAGCGGCTGGCGCAGGTCGGCGGGCGTGTCGAGGGGTTCCAGGAACCCGGCCAGGCGCACGCCGTCGCGCGCCTCGCCGGTGACCGAGTCGCGCACTTCCACGTCGGGCACGAAGGACCCGCCGGCGGCCAGCGCGGATTCGGGCTGCCAGCGCAGCGCGGGCTCACCTTCCAGCGCGCCGAAGCCGTGCATCGCGGCCCACAGCACCGGCAGCGCGCAGCAGAGGAAGATCGCGGCGGCCAGGCGCGGCGTGAAGAAGAAGCGCGGCGCCGGCTTCGCGGGCAGTGCGGCGGCGTCCGGCTTCGCCTCGGGTTTCGGCTTGGCTTCGGGCGCGGCTAGGCGGCGGACGGTGCGCAGGCCCAGGTCGGCGGGGACTGGACTGGATTCCTGGCCGTCTTCGGCCAGGCCCTTCAGCATCGCGGCGGCTTCGCGGTCGGCGCGCTGCCAGTCGGGATCGGACTCCAGGCGCCCGCGGATCAGCTGCTCCTCTTCCGGATCGTCGATGGCGCCGAGGCGGAAGGCGAGCATGCGCTCGCGGCGCTGGGCGTCCGGGTCGTCGGGCTGGACCGGCAGCGGGGGCGTGGCGTTGGGATCGTCGGTGATCATGCGTGGGATCCTTTGGCTTCGCCGGAAAGGTCGGCGCCGCTGGAAAGGTAGCGCTCCATGACGGGGCGCAGGCGGCGCAGCGCATAGAGCATGCGCGACTTGGCGGTGGGGACGGGAACGCCGGCGACTTCGGCGATTTGCGCGAAACTGAGGCCTTCGAAGAGGCGCAGCACCACGACTTCGCGTTCGGCTTCGGGCAGCGCGGCGACGGCGGCGCGGACCTGCCCGCGCAGCTCGCGGTCGGCGTGCTGCTGCGGCGCGCCTGGGTCGCCGCTGGACGGCGCGGGAACGGACGGGCCGTTGGGCCTGTCGTCGCCGCGTTCGCCGTTGGTAAGGGGCACGGCGCGAGGCTGCGCGGCGTGGCGGCGGCGCATGTCGCGGGCGACGTTCAGCGCGATGCGGTAGAGGTACGGCTTCAGGCGCTGCGCGCCGTCGAAGCGTTCACGGGCGCGGTGCAGGCGCAGGAAGGTCTCCTGGAAGCCGTCCTCGGCCAGGTGCGCGTCGCCGAGCAGGTGCAGGAGAAAGCGGTAGAGAGGGCGTTCGTAGCGCCCGACCAGTCGCGTCATGGCGGCCTCGGTCCCGTCGCGAAAGAGGTTTTCGTCGCTCGGATGCGTCAAAGCGGTTCTCCAGGCGGCGGAACGTTCCGGTGCGATGGCTCCGAACCTGCCGCCACGAACCCACACCGCCTATTACCGGGGTGCCGGGAGCGGGGATTTAACGATTTTCAGAATAGCCCTAAGCGTAAGCGGGCCGTGGGGTTTGGAAAGGGATTCGCCGGTCAGGCTGACGGAGATCGATTCGAAATAGCGGAGCAGGGCGAAAAGGCGGTGGGCCAGGAGGGATTCGAACCCCCGACCAAAGGATCATTAGCTAGGTCATTATAAGTATTAATATGTATTAAAATCTCGGCGATCTTCGCAGATCCTTGTAAGAAATGAACTTCTGGCAGAAGTCTCTGGAACCGATCTTCGCCAAAAATAACCATAACTCTCCGGGGGCCCGTGGCAAAAACCGTGGCAGTCGACGCCTGAAAGCCGACACTGCTTTTCGTTCCTCGGGCAGCATGGTGTTCGGAGGCTGAGCGCGATTTGCCATGGTCATCTTGTGCATGGAACCCTGACCGACCCAGACGGTGGGCTTGGAAAACCGCTTTAAGCAGGGGAGGGGCAAATCCGTCAAAATGGCGGATGTTGCACAAAGGAAACTCTGGGCCATGGGAGTCTCCAGGTCGGATGGCGTAACCGTTGGCCAGTTCCCCGGGCCTCGCGGTTGGTCGCCGCCTCCTTTCGTGGTCTTCATGAAGGGTGTCATGGATTTGGGCCGTGTCCACGGTGATTCTGGCGGATCATACAGGGAGCGGGAAGGGGAGTGGGACGGTGGGGCGTAAGCACAAGAAGAGCAGGGGGTTAGGATTTGGGGCTTACAGCGGCGGTCTTGGCGCGGCAGCGCACGGAATCTGGACGAGATTCGTACTGGGTGCGGATTTGGGGTAGGCAGTTGTCGGAAATGGCATTCGACGAGTTTCCGACAGGCCTTAGGATCACTTGACCGTGCAGGTAATTGCCGGTTTCGGTTGTCCTGTTTCTTGCACCGCAGTCCGTCGAGCCGCTTGAGCGGCTCAAGCCGGGTGTCAGGGAACACTCAAACATGAGGAGGCTTCCATGATCGTTTGGAGAGGGTTGGCGGTTGCGTTGTGCATTTTGGGGATGTCGCCCGCGTGCGCGGCGACCCATGGCGTTCCAGTTCCCTTTGCCACCATCGGGGCGGCCGAGGGCGCTGCGCAGAACGGGGACACGATCAAGATTGCCAAGGGCCGCTACACCGAGGCGGTCGTCACGACCAAGAGTCTGAGCTTTGTCGGCGGCTCGGGCGTATTCTGGGACGGCATCGGCGGCCTGGATCAGTTGACGGCCACGGCCGACAACGTCCAGGTGTCGGGCATCGAATTCCAGAACGGCGACGATCCGTTGACGATCACTGGCAATAATGCCTTGGTGACCAAATGCATCTTCAATCGTTCCGACGAGGGCGTGGTTATCACCGGCTCGAATGCGGTCGTTTCTGGGAATCAGTTCTTCGGCCTGCAGAACTTGACTGAGTATTACGCCATCGAGGTTCACGGCCCCGATGCCATTGTGGATGGCAACGAGTTGGCCTTCTGCTACGAGTTCGGGATCCTGGTCGACGCCCAATCGGGCGGCGGCGCCACGGTCACCAACAATTTTATGGACACCAACCAGTATTACGGACAGGTCTCCGTGCTGAACGCGACGGCGCCGGTGGTCAGCAATAACACGATCGCCAACGCCTATACCAACAGCACGCCTGTCATCGAGGTTCTGACTTCCGACGATGCGCGGGTCGAAGGCAACAAGCTGCTGAACCTCAATTACGATATCACGGAAGGTATCAAGGTCACCGGCCAGCGCGCCTTGGTCGCCAAGAACATCTTGGTGAACATCTTCAATTATTCCGGCGACCTGACCTGCATCTCCGTTACCGGGGACGACGCCCAGGTTTTGGGCAATATCCTGCGCTCAAACGGCGGCGGTTCGGACAACGACACCTATGGCATTTATGTAACCGGCAACAACGCCTCGATCCAATCCAACCGGCTTGTGGACACGGGCGGCGCCGGAGACGAGACCTACGGCATCGGGGTAGCCGGCGACGACGCCCAGATCATCAAGAATCTCATCGACACGATCAGAGACGAGTATTGCTATGGTATCTACGTCTCTGGCGTGCGTGCCAGCATTCAGAAGAACAAGCTCCTGAATATTCTATACTATTACTTCATCTATGTGTCCGGGGACGACTTCCAGATCGTGAGCAACTCGCTCCAAGGCGGTGCTTATGCTTGCGAGGGCATCTATGCGTCAGGCAACGGGACGACCAGCCTCGCGGCGGTCATCTCGAAGAACTCTATTTCAAACGTATGTGATATCGCCATAGATCTCAGTGGAAGCAGCGTGCTGATTGAGAAGAACAAGGCTCGTCAGGTTGCCGATATCGGCATGAATGTCACTGGAGACGACAACCTGCTGACCGGGAATAGCGTTACGCGGACCCTGGATGACGCGTTCCAGGTAGACGGCGACAACAACCAGCTCTTGGGCAATAAGGCCGTCTTCGGGAGCACGGACGGCTTCGATATATCCGGGAACAACAACACCTTGGATAAGTGTTCAGCCAACCGGTTCACCGGCGAGGGCCTAGACAACGACGGCGTCGGTACTACAGCCACGAATTGCAAGCTTACCGGCAACCGCATCGACTACGCCGGCCAAGGCAGCGGAACGGGTACGATTACCGACGATACTGGAACTACCTTCGATACCGGCGGTCCTACGACTGCGCAAGAAGTCGATTGATTAAGCAAATGCGGTCCCATTTGTTCAAGAGGAACGGCCCCTGGGTAATTGCCCAGGGGCCGTTTCACTGACTGGCACACGAAATTTAGGGCCGGCGGTTGTGGTGGATTTTCGATAGCGTGGCTGATCTTGGCGTATCCGAAAGGTACCAAATTAGCGCCTTTCTTGCCCCACCCTTTGCCATCCCCCGGCACACCCGTTACGCCATTGCCATGGACCTCCTCAACCGCGCCGTGCTGATCCTTCCCCGGCCCAGCCGTTCCTGGACTGGCTGAGATACGTGGACCCGAACTGCCAGGTAACCCTCGACGAGCTGCGGGAATCGGGGACGGCGTACCTGATCCCGCCGTTCGAGAGCCTGGAGGACGTGGCCGAGCGGCTGCTGGGTACTACCAGAAGGTCTTCCGCCAGGAACTCTGGCAATGGCACACGATCGAGGAGGATGGGCCGAAGCAGTTGACCTGGGAGATGTTCAAGGAATGGTTTGACGTGGAGTTCCACCCCCAGGTCGTTGATGTCGGCGAAGAGGCCGGGGGCGGGGACCTGGAGTTGCTGTAGCGGGGCCCAGCAATGAGGATCCTTTGGCAGGGGCAAATCCGTCAAAATGGCGGAGGTTGCACGAGGGAAACTTCTGGTCGGGATGGGGGATTACGGCAGCATCCAAAGGCAGGCCAGGTCGCTCAGTGTCGGGGCCAGCCGTCGGTCTGGCGCCAGACATCCCCTTGCGCTTGCGTTTGTTCGTCCCGTCCTAGCCACCGCCTCGAGTTTACACATCTGGGCTTCCCTGGCGCAGCAGAGCCGTTACGCTGCGGCGGAGTTGGGCTCGATAAGCGTCTCCATTGCGCCTATGTGCCTTCCGTCCCCTAAGTACAGTGGGGTTCCTTAAAGGAGGAAAGTTCCCTTTGGTCTTTAAGAGCCGCGCGGTGCAAAGCCTGGTTGAACTTCATCGACAGGAGTTGCTACACTTTCTAAGCACGTGGGAACGCTTCAATGCCTCGGGTCTAGCGCTGCTACCGGCGTCCGGGGATCCCAATTACCAGAGTTCCCGCCACCTGTATGCGCATGTCCTCGAATCAGCCCGATCCGACCTAGTGTGGGTTTGCCAGTTATGCGGGATTGCGCTTGACGCTCCCGATCCGAAAGACCCGCATGCGATTCTCAAGGCCTACATGCGGCATCTGCCCGAATTGAGCGACGAAGCTTTATACGTGCCCCGGAACATGGGAGAAGGCATGAACCTCAGTCTGGAAGCAATTCTCGAGCATGCCATAGTTCATTCCATGCGCCACCGGCATCAGTTGGAGAGGCTGCTTGAGGGCGACGAGAGCTGATTCATACAGCCGGCAATATCCAACGCAGTTCAGCGCAGGATGTCGCCATGGAAATGCCCGACCATTTCATGATTGCTGGCGCTCGGGGCTACTTCCGTCCCGTCGGCGAGGTCTCCCTCGACGCCGGCGTCGAGTTGGTGATGCGGGCGATCCTTTTTTCGCATACCCAGAACATCCGCGAACTCCTCGCAACGTAACGGGCCTAACCGGATTCGATTCGCCCAGCATTGTTGACCGGTACCTGTTCATTGAGAGGTGGGCGCATGCGGCTAAGGGCAAAATCCGCATGGCCATGGTCGCCCGAGCGGAGATGATCGACCAGAGGAAGTTCGGGGTCAAGGTTGCGGCCAACAGGGCTGGTCGCGGACGTGTTTACGACCGAGGAGGAGGCGGTGGGGTGGCTAGAAGGGAAGGGATAGTCCTGTGGCGGAGCGGTTTTCCCGCTTGAGGCGGTGGACTATGAAGCTATTTAGGTCGTCGCTCCCAGCGCCTCATCGAGGAATGCGTATGCCTCCCGCCGCTGCTCGATAGGAAAATCGTGACCGGCGTCTGGATATGCGACTCGCAAGAGTTGTCCGGCGTTCATTAGGTCATAGATCGGCTGTGCAGCTGCGATGCAGTCTCGAACTCCGGAGACTTCCATGTTGTCGTCATGCAGGGGCGCATTGACATAAAAGGGCCGTGGAGCCAGGGCTCCGACGACCTCCGTGAAGTCGAAGGGCATGCGTTCAGGCCGCATGCCGTAGACGGTCTCGACGCGAGGCATGTACTTCTGCTGGCTCCAGCCCCACAAGTTTCCGCCGCAGTACTTGGAGAAGGAATTGAAGCCGCCACTGGACACAACCGCCTTCAGGCGTGGCTCAAAGACGGCTGCGAACATCGCGTTGTGGCCACCCAAGGAGTGTCCGATAACTCCGATGCGCTCGCCGTCCACCTCCGGGACCGCCTGCAGGACATCCACTGCTCGCAGGTGGTTCCAAATTGCTTTCATAGTCGTGCTCGCGTACCCCATCGCGTAGGGGTTGCAAGCATACTCCCCAAAGCCGGGATAATCGGGCGCCAGGGTCACGTAGCCGCGTTCGGCGAGTTCCATGGCGTACTGCCTGCCGTGTTCGCCTTCAACCACACGGCCCTTCCCCAATGCATGCGTGGGGTGCAGGCACAGCATGGCCGGAGACTTCCCCTTCAGGCCGTGTGGGACCAGGAGGTAGGCTGGCACGCGGTCTTCCGCTTCCGGCGAGAAAAGAATCTTTCGGCGTACAAATCCTGGAAAGGATTCCTCTTCCGAGGTGTCCACATTGAGCGGTACTCGCCGATCGGCATCAGGTAGCGGACCCATGACCAACTGGATGTTAGCGAGAATGTGGCTGTGGCGAATAGCCCAGTCGCTCCAGGTGTTAACAGGACGGGCACGACCTTCTGGATCCAGATACATGAGCAGGTTCGCCTTGTCGGCGTAGAAATGCGGTGGCCCCTTAGGCTGGGAGTGGTCTTTCATTGAACTACCCCATCGCTATTCTCCGTAGGATACGAGACACTGACAGCAGGGCAACTCGATAGATACGCTCTAGATGGTAACCGGCGGCTGGGGTTGTCAGATTTTGGACAGTGGCGGCTGTCGGAGCGAGCGGCGAAGTCTCTGGTAACCCAGTATCTCATTCAAGTGGGCGGCCCTATAACCTAAAGGGAGGGAGCGACAGCTATGCTGAAAGGCCAGAAAGATCCCAAGCCAGCCGTTGGTTGCTCCTGCCCCAGTTTCCTTCTGGCGGAGCGAGAAGGCTTCTTACGCTCAAAGGCGGATACTTGGTACTTGGCCGACCAGACGACACCCGGCTCATCGGCAGGTGCGGGTTGGGCGGTACTGTACGGACCCGAGATCATATTTTGCCCGTTCTGCGGGAAGAGGTTGGGTACGAAGGAAGGCGGGCACGGTAACTTGACCTGAGCAAAAGAGTAGCAAGGAGTGTATCTGAGGAGCTTCGCATGAAATGGATCACCCGGGAACGCGTTTAGGTGGACCGCGTCGCCTGCCCCTGGCTCATACGCAAGTTCGTGGACCCGCAGGCCGAGTTCTTCTTTGTGCCTGCGGACATGGTCCTGGCTGAAGCACATCGGCTCGGCGCAATTCCTTACGACGTCCCTAATGTAGAGCTCGGCCACCATGGGAAGGGATGTTCCTTTGCCCGAAGAGCGCCACTTGGACCTCCTGACCATGCACTGGAGCCCCTGGCGTTCTAAACGGACCGTCATAAGCCGTTTATCTAAAACGTGTTGCAGGAAAAACAAAGAAAGGATCTGTGACCAGAAGAATGACCCGGTTGATCCTGGTGAAGGGAGACCGGTAGAATGCCTCGGATAAAGGTTGAACACCGTCTGCGGACCTCGCGCATGCCGAGATCGAACCCAGAAGTTCCATCGGATTACTCGTTGGTGCGCGCCGTTGCCGATCGCCGCGATCGAGCCGCCTTTACCGAGATCTATGCACGCTACCAGCACCAAGCAATGGGCCTGCTATACCACATCCTTCGGAGCCGCGACCGCGCCGAAGATGCGATGCAGGAGGCCTTCTTGCGCATCTGGCATTCGGCGCATACCCTTCGCGACGAGACAAACGTACGTGGTTGGATCCTGAGGATCGTGGCGCGTGAGGGCGCGCGATGCTACGCTGCAGCTCGCGAGCGTAAGTCTCTTCAGTTAGTGGATTTTGACCGAACTCCTGGCGATGACCTCGACCAAGCTGAGCAAGCTCAAGACGCCGAGCTGATCGCGGCGCTCGAACGCCACTTGGAGAAACTTGATTCCGCGCAACGTACCGTCCTAGCCTTGCATTTTGGCGGCGGACTCTCTCAACGCGAGATCGGCGAGATCCTGAGCCTGACGCAACAGGGCGTGGGCCACCGTATCAACGAAGCGCTGGAAACGCTGCGCCTTCGCCTCAGACAGGCCGGATTTGCCGCCACTCTCCCGCTTTTGACTCCGGACGGCCTATTCCGGGCGATTACGCAAGGCCCGGCACCCCATACGCGAGTGTTGGACGGCGTCCTGTCGAAGCTCGATCAGGGCGCGAGTTATTCCGCACGATCGACGAAGCTAGGTGGATCTGTGGTTAGTTATTGGGCAGCGGGCGTTATGATCGCGGCCTTTGGCGCCGCCGCGGCTTGGACAGCGGCACGTGCGCCCGAAACGAACTCCCAGCCTGCGACGCCATCGCCAGCGGAAGGCATGCAGACCACCCTACCGCTTGCGCCTGTACCCAAGCGCGACCTCTTCCGCAAAAGCTGGACATTCGAAGCCGGCATTCCTAAAGACATTACAGTAATGTCTGGGAAATGGGCCGTCGCGAGAAACGCCGACGACGGCACTCGGACCCTGGCCGCTGCACCTGGCTCGCCATTGATCTTGGGGCTGCCCGTACCCAATCCGGCTGCACCGTGCCGAGTCATGATCGAGATGAACTTCATTTCGGACAGCACCGACGCTCGCCTGAAGATCCTAAGGCTGGTTGGCAAGAGAGCGCTTCCGAGGTGCGTATGGCGGGACACCAACGCAGGGACGGACAGCAGTCGTCGACGCGCACAAGTTCTGCATTTTGATTGTGACGGACGATTCGAAGTCACGACCTTCAATGGCGTCCTTGCATCAGTGATGGACTTGGAGAGTTCACCGGCGTTTGACGGGCTCTATATTGAGGCCACAGCAGCAGTGATCCTGAGCATTGAGTACAGCGAACTTGACCCACTGGCCTTGCCAAATGACTTGCCCGACCCACAACAGGGCATTGCAGAACTCGAAACGCGGGGAATCAAGGCCCAAAAGCTTCCAGCGTCGATCATGCCAGGGATGTAGCGGAACTATCTAACCGAGGGAATTGAAGGCTGCGAGGAACCGGCGCCTGTGCCGGCAGGTGGCGTGTTGCCCTTGCGGTTGCGCAAGGCTCGCACAAGGAGAATCGTCCATGATCATTGCCTCGGAAGCTGGCCCTTTGGCTCTGGGATCCGCTCTCACGACGGAATGCGAAACAAGACCGCTTCATATTTGCATCATTTCCGACGATGCGGTGCCTGCCAAGACCGGCGTTGGATCATATTTGCAATTGGTGTGCAAGGAATTGGCAAAGCGCAACCACCGCGTCACCATTCTTACCACCCGTCGGCACGGCGAACCAGTGCGGGCAGACTTAGAGGGCATCCGGATTATCCGCCTATTTACCGTTAATCTCTTTGGGTACCCTCAGGCATTACCGTCCAGGCGCACGATTCGAAAAATCCTCCAGACCGAGCGACCAGATGTAATTCATCATCACTATCTCGGCCTTCTCATGAAGCGGACCTGTGTCGAGGCGCGCCGTCTTGGCATCCCACAAATAGCGACCGCGCATTTCGACGTGGAAGTACTGACCCAACCGCTCCTCATGAGGCCGTTGCGCGGAATCCTGCAGAGGCAGGTCGTCGCGTGCTACAACCGGTGCGACTTGGTCATCGCGCCCGCGCGAAAACTGGTGGCACGTCTGGCGAAGGAGGGGCTCGGCATACCCCTGCGAGTGGTATCGAATCCGGTCGACTTCGGCGAAGTGGACACCATACCGGCTGCCAGGGGATGCGGGCCAGTCGTTCTGTATGCGGGCAGGCTGGCGCCAGAAAAGAATCTGCCGCTTCTCCTGGGTGCATTCGCGAAGCTGGCGCTCAGGATGCCTGATGCCACGCTGTGGATAGCGGGCGAGGGATCGCTGCGTTCAAAGTTGCAGCGTAGTTGTATGAAGCTCGGAATTGATAAGAGCACGCGATTTTTGGGCCAATTGAAACGGTCCGAACTGGCTCGCTATTACGCGGCCTGCGACATCTTCGTGCTTCCATCAAAAGTCGAAATGCTGTCTTTGGTCGCACTGGAGGCGATGTGGTTCGGGAAACCGCTGATCGTCACCAACAAGATCATCTGTGCTGACGAGTTGGTCGATCACGAAACAAACGGCTATATCGTCGATTCGGATGCGCCCGGCGATTTGGCCTTTCGTTTGATGGAACTCTCGAAGGATCCCACTCTGCGCTCTCGAATGGGACTGGCCGGCCGCCGGAAGGCAGCAGGCTACCGGCTAGCGCCGATCGTGGACAGCCTGGAAAAGGTGTACCGCGATGTACTTTCGTGATCCGATTCACATGGACGAGATCGGCAAGCGGCGGTTTCTGGCGGTCGTGGTATCGCCGCATTTGGACGACGCTGTGTTTTCGTGCGGAGGCTTGATTGCTCGGCTGTCTCAACGTGGCCAGGTGCTCCTTCTCAATCTATTTACTCAATTCCCGCAGGCGAAGATGGTTCGGGCTGTGCGCCTTGGACCGGAACGCCATGCAGAAGAACAAGCCGCTGCACGCTTTCTGGGCGTCTCGACGTATTCATTCAATCTGCTCGATGCAGCATTTCGAAGGCCCGAATATGGAATGCTTGGGAATATCTTCAAGCCTCCCGTTCAGGATGACGTGGCCTCGATCAAGGACCTCCGCGAGGAGGTATTAGGATTCCTGGACAGATTGGACTACGAATACCTATATGTACCGCTCGGCATCGGATGGCACGTTGACCACATACTCACGTATTCAATTTTTGAAGGTCAGCAGGCTGACAGTAGAATCCGCTATTACGAAGACGCACCCTATTGCTTGCTGCCGGCAACCACTCGATACCGGCTCAATGAACTGGGGATGCGTCATCCTGGTTCCTCGGACCTCAGCCTGGCCCACGCCGGTCAATTCGAATCTTGGTGGGCGTTATCAAACACCTACCGCAAGACGGCCTTGATGACCAAGCTGAGCCCCTGGGCGTTACGAGTATCGGCCATTCCTGCCGTTAGTTTCTACCTGTACAGGCTGTTGTCGTACCACAAGCACTTGGGCAGCCTGCATGCGAAGAGTTCCCAAGCCGTGCGATGGGAGCCTGAATGCGTGCCCATTGACGACGCGGTCGATCGGAAGATCGACGCCATGGAGTGTTACGAAAGCCAATTCAAGGCCTTTTTCCATGACCGAATTGATTGCAGAAATTTGCTGGAGTCCTACGCGGAAAGAATCACGGGCTGTAGGTCGGGAATCGAGCGTCTTTGGAGAGTGGTACCCAATGTGTGAAAAGGCGATGGTAGTGGTAACGGGCGGCTCTGGTTTTATTGGCAGGCACGTATGCCAAGGGTTGATCGCCAGCGGGTACCGCGTCCGCGTACTGGATATCGAGGAGCCAATGACCCCTTTGCCGGGAGTCGATTACGAGATAGGAGACGTTTGCCAAGATACGAAGGTGAGATCCACCATTACGAATGCAACCGCTTTAATCCATCTTGCGGCCATGGTTAGTGTTCCCGAATGTCAGGAACGCCCTGAGGACAGTTACCGGGTAAATGTTATGAGCGTGGCAACGGTTCTTGAAGCAATCCGGCGGGAATCCGTAAAGTCGGGAAGAAATATCCGCTTTCTATTCTCCAGTTCTAGCGCAGTCTACGGAACAAAGGGAGATGAAGGCGGTAACCTGGTGGAAGATCAACCGCTTGACCCTCCTATATCATTGTATGGTGTGCAGAAGTTAGCGGCCGAACGAATGGTGCGCTTGTATAACACGGAACACGGCATTCCGGGCGTTGTATTCCGATTTTTCAACGTGTTCGGCAGCGGACAGCGAGCCGATTCTCCTTATTCGGGCGTGATTTCGCAGTTTCGAAGGCGAATCCTGGAAGGCGAGCCGCTCGTCTTGAACGGAGGCGGAAGACAGACACGAGACTTTATCTCGGTTACCGACGTCGTCTGCGCATGCCTACTAGCGCTACGGATTCATCCCAGCAATTGCGATGCGAAGCCGATCAACCTAGGCACTGGCCGGAGTCTCAGCATCAAGGCACTGGCCCATATCATGATGAATCAAATGAATCGAACGGTGGAGCTGAGAATGGCACCTCCGCGCAAAGGCGATGTCCTGCACTCGCGTGCGGACATTGCGCGCGCCTTCAAGGTACTTCATTGGCGCCCATCAATGTCCTTCGATGCAGCGCTCTTGGCTTACCTCGGTTTCGATGCACTTACCCCGTCCTCCCAAACTGCTCAGCCCGGTCAGTTCACTGGCTCGTAGATCCGCCCCTACACAGTCAGTCGAAAGCATCTTCCACTGCAACCTATTGCAAGGATTCCCTCTGAGGAAAAATTAGAGCCTGATCCAGTTGGCCGAAAAGGGATTCCTTGAACTCCCGAAATTCTGACCAGAGGATCTACATCAATGAACGAGCGCGTGACCTAGTTTGAACTTCTCTTGGTTGATGCGCTCATCCCGGAGACCAGGAGGCAAGAAGCTAAGTGTGCCGCGCATGCTGACGATACCTTCGTGAGGTCGTTAGGATAGATGTAGAGCCAAGTGGAACTGTCGTAGAAAGTGCCTATTGGCGAGGTATTGTAAAATTCCAGAAGACGGTACAATCTAGAGGGAAAAACAGTATTCTTGCCGGAGATGCGGCGAACTGGAGCGGTTGCATGTAGATCCGGCGATTCGCCCCCGAAGCGCCCACGCCTCCATTTCCACCGCAGCACGTGCTTGGTGTTGATGGTCGTGGCGGGATTCTAGATCTTCGCAAACTCGGTATCGGCTTTCCGTGCAATTGAGGTAGAGGCTTCGGCTACGCCCAAGTTTGGAGCCAATCCGAAACCACAGACTGTGATGATATCTGTTAAGCAATACATGTGGGGCTGGCCTCTCTCGTATGCTAAGGTAACAGAGATGCAGGAGGAGATTTTCGAGATGCTAACGGGCAATTCCGGTTTGTTCGCATGCCTTGGGAATTACGTGCAGTAGCAACGAACGCTGCACTTGCCTTGGTATCTGTTCTGACCGTTGCCTTGGGCTGCGAATACCTCATCCGCCGCCGCGCCTGCAAGCGCCAGGACCCTGTGCCAAGACGGACGAGAAGCCCAAACGCCGTTCCTGGTTCCAGCTCCACCTGAGAACGTGCGTGGTGGTGGCGGGGGCGCTGATCCTCCTGAACACGCTTCCTCACCGGCCGCCTGGCAGAGTGCCAAACTTCGTCGAAGAGGCATCCGATAGTAATAGTTGGTATTGGTATGTATGGCAATTTGGGTGGCCCAAGAGATTCGTTTCTCGCGCAATTTATTTTAAATCCGACCTGCATATAGATCACTGGCCGCCCAACTCCGTGCTCTCTTATCCTGATCTAGCCACCGACATCAGCGTCTGGAGCGGCATGATGTTCGCCACCTATGTGTCGTGCGAGTGGGCGACCTGGTACAGTACGCGCAAACGCACCGAGAAGGACCCCGCGCCATGACCGTCGAAAAGCCCAAATGCCGAGCATGGTTCCAGCTCCACCTGAGCACGTGCGTGGTACTGATGGTGGTGGCGGGGGCGCTGGTTTGGGCGAATGTGGAAATTCGCTTTGAGGGAGAAACCATAGGCCTCAATCCCGCCGGGCAGCCCCAAAAGAATCCCGCTCGCAGGGCATGCGGAGTGGCGGAAAAGCACGACCAGGGATGGCCTTTCAATTTTCGTACGAGCTACAAAGCACAGGGTGAACATCCATATGAGCTTCATATTGATGCCAAGTGGGGCTCGGGCGCATTCGTGATGGATATATGCATCGCCATTGCCGTGCTTGTGCTGGCGGCCTTTCTATGCGAATACCTCATCCGCCGCCGCGAACGCATGCGCCAGGACCCCGCGCCCTGACGGACTCTCCGCCCAAACGCCGAGCATGGTTCCAACTCCACCTCAGCACGTGCGTGGTGCTGACGGTGGTGGCGGGCAGGTTCATGATCCCATGAATCCGGAGTGCCCCGATTCCTTGCCCCGGCGTATCCTCTGGCTGGCAGCCGGGGTCTCGGTCCTGCTGCTGGGCCTGCTTGCGATCCGTGCCCTGCCTGCATGGCTGCCGGTTGGTGGCTGGGTACTCGGGCTCTGCGTAGTGGTCGCGCCTGCCTTCTGGCTCGCGGCGGTATAGGAACAGACAAAAACGGCCGTTACCGCCGTTTTGTCTATTCCCTTCCGTTGGTCATGGGCAACTCTCCCCCTCGTTGACGAGACTCTGTCAAAGGGGCATCCGCCGCTCAATGTCAGCCTCGGCCGAGCACCAGTTCTAAGGCGATGGACCTCCATGCGAAATCCATGGCATATCGCCCGCGCCCCCGCCTGCCCCAGCACAAGCCATCGGGGTCGGCCGGCCCAGCCGGACGTCGACTTCCCGGGGGCCCCCCTTCGGAGCCAAGCTGTGACATCGGCAGGGGGCATTTTGTGCCCATTTGGTGGGCGGATGGGCTCAACCGGGAGTCGACGTCTTTGAAATGCTAAAAGCGGCCTCGGGCATTTCCGGGGCAAATGAAAAGATATTTTCCTTCATGCGCGCCAAAAGGAGGAGCACAACGGCGCATTCTATGGGCTTGAGCAGCAGGGCGGTCTCGAACCCGACGGCCCATTCGGCGGCACGCGCCACTAGGAGGGTGCCCGCCAATACCCACGGCACGATCCGGTTCGCTTGGCAATGTTCCGAAAGGACTGCGGTTCGGATTCGTGCCCACATCCGGGGCGATTCTGGTTCGAGGCGCAGGTCGCCCAGCGCGGTCGCGAGGCCGCGCAGTTCCGCCTCCTCCGACCGGCACTTCGCGCACCCCGAGAGGTGCTCCTGGAGCCGGCGTTGCTCCGCTTCCGGAAGCGCTTGGTCGATCCAGGCCTCCAGGCGCGCCCGAGTCTCCTCGCAGGACTCCGTCATACCTTGGCTCCCATTCTTGACCGCAGCCGCGCTCTGGCCCGCGAGAGCCGGGACATGACCGTGCCCGCTGGAATCTCCAGCAGGGCGGCGATCTCCTCGTAGCTGCGGCCATCCACGTGCTTGAGAAACAGCATCTCGCGGTCTTCCGCTTCCAGCTTCCCCAAGTGTTCCCAAAGCTCCGAACCCCGGTCTGCCGTCCGAGAGGAGAAGCATTCGCGGTCCGACCATCCGGCCCGCGCCTGGATCCGATCGTGTTGCCTGTGGCGGGCTGCATCAATGCAGGTGTTCCGAAGGATGCCGTATAGCCAGGGGTAGACCGGCTGCCCCTGGCGGAACCGAGGGATGGCGCGAAAGGCCTTCATGAGAGTTTCCTGGACGGTATCCAAGGCGTCCTCTCGATGACCGAGCCACATGAGCGCGTGCCTCATGAGTTCGCGCTCGTAGGCCTTCACCAACAGTTCGAATTTCCCGGCATCCCCCTCCTGGCAATGCCTCAGGATCCCTTGATCGTCCAATCAACCTCCCGGCCTCGCCTGTGCCGGCGCGAATCGGGGTTGCCTTCTACGAGAGCTTTTCTAAGGCCTCGACGATCTGGCGAACCTGGGGCCAGAAGAGGAACAGGGCAACCGGAACAGTGACTAGCATCAGGCTCGCCGCTGCAAAAGCGCTTCGTTGTCCCCTTACAAAATCGGATTCCATGAGCCCTCCCTCCTTTCATCCTTAGCCTACGGGGGTAGGGGCGGCTCTATTCCCAAAAAATCCAAGCAGGGGTGAAATCGGTCGTGGGTGCCTGATAAAGCCCTTAGGAAGGGCGGCTTTCAGCTCAGCGCAGTGCTCGCTCCGAAGGCATTTTACCTGAAGGAGGCGGGCGGCACTGCCTTCAGCCCAGTCAGGCGGTAAGGGGGAGTGGACCGGTTCAACCCGAGGTCGACTTCCCGGTTGCGGCCGACTCCGGAAAAGGACGTCTTGTACTGATCTTGCCTTCGCCGTTCGGTCTCTGGTTTACACCGGAATGCGGGCGATTTTTCCGACATGGTGTCCGAAAAATCAGGGCACAGGGAGGCCCGCCCCAAAGAATCGTACAGCCCGTGATGTGCTACGGGAGCATCCAAAGACATGCCAAGGCGATTACCGTCGGGGCCAGCGCGTATCCCAGGAGCCGCAGGGGGGCAATGCCGTCGGGGCCGAAGCGGTCCTGAAGAATAGAGTACCCAGCCGGGTTGGGTGCGTTGGCGATGACCGTCAGGCCTCCGCCTGCAATAGCGCCGGCCACGAGCGCGTACTTGAAGACCTCGGAGATGCCCGTCACCTGAGACCCCAGGTAGGTAAGCGCCGCGTTGTCGGTGAAGGCGGTCAGGCAGGCGGTGCCCAGGAATAGCGGGAGCGCGTCCATGGATCCCAGGAGCGGCTCCAGCCACCATCGCTGGAGACCGCCCAGGACCACGAGGCCGGCCAGGAAGTAGGCCACGAGCAGCGCCTCCCGGAGCTTCAGGCGTTCCTGGTACTCCCGGGTGATTTGTGCCACGCCCAGGAAGAACAGGAAGATGCCCATGAAGATCACGGGGTGGTGCGCAGTGATTACGACCAGCGCGAGGAAGAGCAGGTGGATGACGACCACCCACGCCGGCATGCGTTTAGAGCCTTCGGCAGCGGGCGTCCCGCCGAGCTTGGTCAACTCTCCGCGCAGCAGGCAGGTCGACGTCGCGGCATTGAGGAAAACGGCCAAGGCGACCTTGTAGCCGAAGGTCTGCATCATGAATGCGAGGTCCCAGCCCCATTTGCTGGCGACCATGAGGACCGGCGGAGCCGCGTAGGGCGTCAGCGCGCCGCCGATGGAGATATTCACGAACAGGACCGCCAGCGTGACGTACTGGAAACGGCGAGAAACCTCCCGCTCGTAATACCGCTGTCGCAGGATGATGGCGGTCAGCGTCATGGCCGCCGGTTCCGTGATGAAGCTGCCCAGCAACGGTCCGACGAAGAGGCAGGCGAAGTAGACGGCAGGCTCCTTGCCCACGGGGATCAGCCGAGCCGCAAGCAGGATCGCGCCGCGCGCGACCAGGATGACCGGCGCCGTGGCCGCCATGCTCATCACGACGAAGACGAAGGCCGGCTCGGTGAAGTTCAGCCCCTCGACGAATTGCACGGCCTGCTTCCCGCCGCCGGCGATGGCCATGTAGCAGACCAGGATGCCCGCCCAGAGGCCAAAGACGATCTCCACCTCGCCAAGGAGATGGAAGACGTTCTCGCCGGGCGAGCCGTCCGGGAAGCGGTGGGCGATCTTCTGGAACTTGCTTACGCAGAAGGTGTGCAGGACCGCCAAGCCAAACAGGATGCTGGCGACGATTTCCGCCGTTGATGGATTCATGCCAGGCTCGATGTCTGGCGTTGGTTGGCGATCGCCGAGAAACCGAATGAGTCGATCACACTCGGGGGCTGGGTGGCGTCACCGGGGAATGCCGGGCTAATGGGGACGCGATTCCAGGTACAGGTTTCTGCGACGAAGTTAGGGTCTGGCATCGCCGACCTCCGCAAAATCGGAATGCGATTTCGCGAATGGCGGCCCGACCATTCCGTGCCTGCGGTGCCGGGAAGCGCCGCACCCTTTTCCAACCGCAATTTGTGCGTCGGTGTTGATCCAGCAAGGAAGGTTTTAAGCACTGCTCGATATCCGTCAAGCAGCCAATCCAAGGACCGGCGCAACCCGAGGTCGGCTTCCGGTTGCGGCCGACTACGAAAAGGAAGATTGAGCCGCTTAGGACTGTGCCGGTCCGGTTGGGCGCGCTGCTGTCACACGATACTGTCGCCTACTTCTTCGCATTCTTGCAGCGGAAAACCCAGGTCGCGGCGTTGCTGTAGATTACCGTCACGTTCCGCGCAACGTCATAGTACCCCGCAATGTTGCCGACTGTGGGCACTTCGCCCTGCGGCTTCGGGTTGGTCCACTCGTTCTTGGCCAAGTCGTAGAGC
Organism: Planctomycetota bacterium; assembly: GCA_023150555.1. Classification (GTDB taxonomy): domain Bacteria; phylum Planctomycetota; class SZUA-567; order H5-PLA8; family H5-PLA8; genus JAKLKQ01. The sequence goes on along the minus strand of JAKLKQ010000006.1, from coordinate 17,672 downwards.
CACAGACTGGGCTCCGCCGGTTTGCCATTCACTCCCAAAGCGGTGTAGAGCACGAACTTTCGGGCGACGGAATCATAACAAAATGTGCTCAAGGGGATTCTAGCCATGCAGGGCCCATTCTCCTTCATACGGGTCCACTGGCTCGTGTTGACATCGAACGCCCAGGTCTCGGCGCCCACTATTGCCACGATCTTACGAGTCTCGGGTTCGTATGCCGTATGCCCGTGGTTGACCCCGCAAGATGGTTTAGTGCCGTAATCCACCCACTCACCCTTGGCAGCGTCCAGATGGTAGGTCTTGTGCGAGTTCCACCAAACCGTTTCGGAGTCCGGCAAATATTCCAGGCAAGAACCTTCGTAGCCTTTGGTCACCTTGCGGACTTCCTTCCACTCGCGCGTCTCGGGATGGAAGGAAAAAAGCCAAGCCACCCCGCCACCGGAGCCAGCCCCATCCATGATAGGATCTTTAGGGTCAAGGTTAAAGACTTTGACGAAAAGGTCCTTATTGTGCATCCAGAGGGCCTTGTGCGCATCCACGAAGAGCAGGCGACGCTTGTCGGAGTCGTAGGCCAACGCCCACCAAGTGTGCGTGGGTCGGACCGGCGCCCCGCGCAGAGTGCGCACGAAGCCATCCTTGTAGGCCAAGTTCTCCTTGAACCAAGTGGCGATCTTCTCATCATCGTCAGGGCGTTTGAAACTTGGTGGCAACGGGTCGGCGCCGTATAGACAAATCCAAGTGTTGGAGGGCAGGTCATACTCCCAGACATCGTTATGTGGATGGGTATTGTGGCCTCCGCCCATGTAAAGGGCGCGCTTCCTCTCCGGTGCCCAGACCATTTTGTTGCTGTAGTCTCGTACCGTCGGCCCCGTCCTCTTGTAATCTGGTCCGAGCACACCCATGTCGCCGGTGGTCTTGACCGGCGGAAGTTTCAGCCACGTGTTGTCGGGCAGCGCTGCTATCCTCGCGAGCAATTCCTCGTCGGGCGCGGGCTCTGCTCCGTTTGTTGCGGACGCGGCGGAGTCTCCGGCCAACACCGTCGCAGCGAAGATCGCAAATAGCACCGCCACGCAGGTCATATGCATTCGCACGGCCCACTTGATGCGCTTCACGGTCTGCCTCCTTCGCGAATAGCCGTTTGAACACGCCGCAGGACACCGGTTCAACTCGCCATCTGGCTCGACCAGCGTCCGCGTGAGAGGACGCCAGCAGAGTGAGCCCCAGTCTACGTACGCCGCAAGTGTAACAGTCGTAATGTGAAAGAACCGCCTGAATCGTTTTGAAACCTGAATTACCGCCATGTCCAACTGCACGCACGCCTTCAAATATTGGGGGCTGGTTGGCTTCTGGAATACTCCCAGATAGCGCGGTATGGGCCGGCTCAACCCGAGGTAGACCGGTTCCATCAGTCTGGCGCCAGACTGTCTTTTTTGCTTGCGCTCGCATTTGGACTCTACGCTCTGCCCAGAAAGGCGCAGGCGTACGGATTGACGACAGATCGGAATACCAGGAAGTACCGAAAGGAACGACTTGTGCGTGATTGGGTGGGTCATAGGATTCGTTAGAGTAGGCCGTTGAAGCGGTTATTGGCCAGTCATCTAGGAAATCTCGGTTTCAGCGGACGGGAGCAAGAAAATGAGTTCACTTTCCACAACTAAATCAAGGACGTTCGATGTGCTTCGTTTCGGGGCCGTGGGTGACGACAAGACGGACAACACCGAAACGTTTTCGGCATGCCTGAAGGCGCTCGTCGAGGCTGGTGGCGGGCGGATGTACCTGCCGGCCGGAGTTTATCGTGGCTCTATATTGGTCCCTGCGGTTTCGAAACCAGTACCGAGTTGGATTACTGTGGAGATCGTGGGTGAAAGCGAGCCGACGCCCGTTTTTGGAACAATCGGTTCATGTCCTTTGCTGAATAACGGCACGATCGTAAAGAGCCTGTCCAAAACGGGTCCGGCAGTCATCTCCGCCAGTCGTTCGACCAACTCGCTTTACGGGGGTTTCTCAGCGGTCAACGTGGTCATCAGGAATCTGGATGTCCGGACCTACGACGACCCGGGCATTGGCGGCATCGATCTCCACTACGCGCTTCAGTGCAAGTTGGAGAACGTGTTTGTCAATACCGGCCTATACAACGTGCAGGCCTCCAAGCCAACCCATGGCACCAGCGGATTGATAACCCCGGCCTGCAATAACGCCGCGCTGACGGTCCTGCGCAATGTTTTTGTAACCGGATATCACACGGGCATCCAAGTCAACGAGCATACGGATGGGGACAACATCGTGGTGGCCTCTAACATCAATGGCCTGGACTTTGTCCAAGCCCATCATGCCTCCCGTTTCGCCCGGCTGGGTACCTACCGCAACACCCATCATATTACCGTCTCGGGTAGACACGGGTTCTCAATTGAACAGATGAACACCGAGATGCCGGGTTTGGGCCAGACAGATGCAGGGAATGCCTGGCAAACGCTTGTCTGCGATATTAACGATCCTCAAAGCCTCGGCGTTGCCGACATCAACTACTGGGTAGTCCTTGGCGGCAAGGGGGCAGTTGACCTGTTTATCAAGAACGGCGGCGCCTCGATCCGGGCGCGGAGAATTGGTTCCGCACCAGCCGGAGCCGAGGTCAAACGCGAGTAGCGCGTTCAGATTTCCGTGCACAACAACCGGCTGAACGAGAACGGCGGATCCCGTCGAACTTGAAGGCAACGGACAGAATTTCGATTTCCAAATCCACCAAGCGACCAGAGCCGCACCTAAGAGCCAGGCGCATACGATCAGGATGGCACCGCGCCAATCGCTGGGCGTCCGCTCGCTTGACCTATGCTTCGCGAGTCCCTCTGTACCGAATTCGTTCAAGTCATGGACTCTCGTCGTGAGGCCTCCACCGCTTATGGTTTCGGCGCGGCGGGTTCGACCGCACCGTTGCAGCTGGGGCTTCCGCGCCAGAGGGGCCAGGACGCCGGCCCACTCGCACCGGCACGCAGCGCGAAGAGCCGCCCGCGGTTGCTTCCGCTGGCAAAGAAGACCAGGCCGCCGGCGAGCGCTGGCGAACCGTAGGGATAATCGCCGGTGTCGAACGACCAGAGGACTTTGCCGCTTTGCGTATCGAGGCAGTACAGGTGCCTGTTATGTCCTGCAAGGTAGACGCGATTCCCGTATACCACCGGGGACGGAACCATAGAGTTCATCAGGGGAGGTGCGAAGGTCCAAAGCTCCTTGCCGGTTGCCAGGTCATAGGCCGAGAATCGGCCCGAGTTGCATCCCACGTACACGTGTTGTCCGTCCAGAGCGGGCCACATGCCCGTCACGTTCTCCGTGTTGTGTGCCCACAGGACCTTGTGGTCCTTCAGGGAGATCGCCCAGAACGTGCCCACATGCGGGTGGCTCAGAACCACCGCGAACTCGCCACGCACGACGACGGCCGAAAGTCCGCCTTGGGGTATCCCGCCATAGGCCGGTTGCTGGATTTGCCCGACGCACGCGACCCATATCCTTCCTTTTACCGACACCTCGCTACCGATACAAAGGCGAAATCTGCACAAGATAAGGAGACTGCCCATGGCCAAGACCCCCTGTCTGGTTTCCCGCTCAGAGTTCCGCGCCAAGGCCAAGCCGATCAAGGTCGAGGTCAATGGCATTCCCATGATGGCCGAAGTTATGGAGTTCTCGACCGGCTCCTTTGGCTGGTATCTCAGCGGCATGAGCCCGTTTTGAGCGAGGCGGACCGACCGTGGCAAAAACCGTGGCAATTTTTGGACGTTAGGGAATCGGCTGAGGCGGGAGTCGGCGGACTTTGTTTCTGCAAGACATTGATAGTAAATGGGATATAGAGGCGAAAGGGTGGTGGGCCAGGAGGGATTCGAACCCCCGACCAAAGGATTATGAGCTAGGTCATTACAACTTTTTACATCTCTTAAAATCTCGCCTATCTTCGCAAATCCTTGCAAAAAATGTACTTCTGGCAGGTGTCGACGTAAACGATTTTCGCCAAACATTACCAGTGATCCCCGGGGACCCGTGGCAAAAACCGTGGCAGTTGACGGGATAATGGCGACACAACTTTTCGGTCCTCTGATCGCATGATATGCGGAGGGCTGAGCGCGAGAGGTCAGAGGTACTTTGTGTTTGAGCACCATTGAACTCCTGGCTGTCTCAAATCCAAAACGCTTTTGGATTCGGCTCCCGGTTGGCAGCCCATCAAAGCAGTCGGCTAGGCAACTACGGGTCTGGATCCGGCCGTTGCCCTTCCGTCCTCCTTGATCTCAATTGAAGGTGTCAGGTGTTGGGTCCGTGTCCACGGTGGTTCTGGAGGGACTATACGGAGGGTGGGGGAGGGATTGGGACACGGGACGTAATAGTAGGGAAGGTAGAGAGTTACAGACTGTGTTTGCAGGGGCGGTCTTGGCGCGGGACGCACGAAAATTGGTCGAGATTCGTACCGGGCGGTGGGCGTCGAATTTCTGGCAACGCAGGCACAGGTCAATCGGCTACGTTAATCCCAGCCGTAGCTTTAGCCCTTACGAGTTTACATACGGGAGGTATCGGTATGAAGGTCGACACGGCTTGCGCCTTCTGCTCGATCGTCCGCGGCGAAAGCAACGCGGTAATCGTCCATTCTGACCTCAAGACGATAGCATTCATGGACAAGAATCCAATCAATCCCGGGCATGTGCTGATCATTCCTAGGATTCATCAGGTGCATATCCAGGATCTTGACGATGACGCTTACCTCGGCGTAATGCGCACGGCCAGAAGAATTGCTCAAGCGGTGGCCTGCGTCTATTCACCCCCCAAGGTCGGATTTGCTGTTGCAGGATTCGACATTTCTCATGCCCACCTGCACGTCATCCCCTTGCACGACTACCACGACCTGACTTCCCGGCGTTACCTGGAGCGTGGCGAACTCAAACGCGCGGGCGAATTGGGATTTAAGAAAGCCGAGGAGAGCGAACTTCAAGCGCAAGCAAACCAGCTCAAGCACCTCTTATCTGCTCCTTAGCGCCGGGCGCTACGGCTTCCCGATTAACACGCGTCGCGCAGCCGTGGCGCTCGCGCAGGATGTGGTCGGCCTGCGCCTCGTTATTGAGCTTCACGTAGACTGTCCTGCTGCCGTATTTGAAGACCTCTGGCGTCCGCATTTTCGCAATACCTCCCTTGCTTCCTTGTGCATGCCCAAGTCGTCCAGGAGCTCCGCGGCGATCAGGCGGCCGAGGGTCAGGGCGAAGCCGTCGGCCAGGTCCTCGGGGCTCTTCGCCGCATCCTTAACTCCGGCCTTCCTGGATGGCTTGGATGGTGTCATGGTTGGTTCCCGTGTCCACGGTGCTTCTGGGAGGATCATACAAAGGAAGGAGAGGGGATTTATTCGAGGGGCGTAAGCACAAGAAGAGCAGGGGGTTAGGGTTTGGGCTGTGCTGGGGCGGTCTTGGCGCGGGGCGCAGGGAATCTGGTTCTGGATTCGCACCGGAGGCGGATTTGGCCGGCGTTGTCGGAAATCCGGCAGGGGCGGCATTCCGGGCCGGCGTCCCCCTGTTCACTGGCGCTCAAAGTCGGAAATCGCCGGCCTGGAAGATGGACGCCGATTCGACCGACTCGTCCTCGTCGATTATGGCTCGGTTGGCGCTGGGCAACTGGACCGTCCGGGTTTCTGGGTCGGCATGCTCAACGACTGCGTCATCATCGTCGCCGGAGCCCAGAGGCAGCGAGGCGATCGGTACCGCCAGCAAGCCGCGCCGGCGTTCCCCGGCGCAGGTCTTACGCGCGGTGTTGCATCCGCCGCTGCCGCCCTCCAGCAGGCCCCGCTCGCGCAGGCGCTTGGACAAGGTTTTTGGCGTTACGGGGATGGGCTCGCCCTGCGCCTGCGCCAGGATCTGGACCTCTGCGAATGACGCCTCCGTGTCGAGATAGACCGTTCCAGCTTCGGCGTCCAGCCAACCGATGCAACGTCCCTGTTCCTGCCAGACGTCTTCTGGGCCCGTCTTGGTATGTATGGTCCTCGACCGCCAGCCCAAGTGCTCTGCGTTGGCGGGGCGACCGCCGCCCACGTCCTCCAGGTGAGCGCGCCCCGAGGTCAGCAGGGCGCCGACCAACCGCAGGAAGCGCGGCGCGGGATCGGCATCCTGATGATGCTCGGCCTGGCCTTCCGCGCAGTTCAAGAGCGCCTTGCGTCCGCGTTCGAACAACTCGCGGGCCTGCTCCTTGTCAATGGCCTCGACGGATACGGCGAAGTTGAGGAAGACGCGCAGGCCGACCAGGAGGCTGGCCGCGATGCCCGGCGTCCGCGCGTGCTGGCCGTTGACGGGCGTCTCGCGCATCTGGGCGATCTGGCGCGCAAGGTTCCCGTGGACATCGCCGTAGGTCCCTGCCAGCCATCGTAGGTACCCCGCCATGGCCTGCGCGTAGAGCCTGGCCTCGGCGTCGTCCTGGCACTCGGACAGCCTGCCCAGGACGACGTCTCCCTTGGATACCTCCACCAGCAGCAGCCTCGCGCGCGCCGAATGTCCTCGCGGGGCATCCTCGCCTGTCGCCATGATCAGGCCCCTTGGCGGGCGTTCCTCCTTGAGCGTGGCGTCCGCGCGCATGCGCTGGCGGCCCGAGTTGTTGCCCTGGGCGCGGAACACGCGGTCCGCCTCGCGATGGCAGCGCGCGATCTCGTTCTGCGAGCCCCCCGGGGCGAAGTCGTCCACGACCAGCAGGGAATCCTTGGCGCAGAACGCGATGCCTTCGAGCGCGTTGCCGGTCGAGGACCAGGACGACGGGAGGTGACGCGCGTCCATCCCCGAACCGAAGTGCCGCTGGGCCAAAGCGGCAAGCTCGGACTTGAAGACGCCGGTCCGGCCCATGAGGAAGGTGCTGTGGTCGCACGGACCCAGGACGGCACGCCAGGCTGAGGCATACACCGGATAGATGATCTCGTCCGGGGCCAAGCCGTCGAGCATGCGCAGGCTCGCGCACACGGCGGCCTTCAGTTCCTCTCCGTCTGGCGGCGCTGGCAAGTGGTACTTGGACAGCGCGCCCTGCATCTCGGTCTCGATGCCCGCGACCGGTCCGTCAGAACCGACCGCGCCGCCGGCGTGCAGGTAGACCCACCGGCCGTCGAACTCGCGCCAGCCGGTATGAACGTAGACCCTTCGCTCGGGAAAGTCGCCCGACAGCCGCTGGATGGCGTCCCGCATCGAGTCCTTGGTGCCCTCGCCTGCGAAGACGTTGGCCTTGCCCCTGCCCAGCGACATGACCCAGCCCATCGAGGCGAACTGAGAAACGGGCACCTGCAGGGGGCCAAGACGCTGCCCGCCGGCCAGTTGCCCCTCCAGGGTAAGGCTCTCGCGGGCCTCCGCGCCGTCATCGGCGATGGTCACCGAGGCGATCTTCGCGACGAAGTTGGACAGCGGGTAGGCGACGTCGCCCTCCTTCGAGCGCCGCCGGCGCCAGATGGCTCCATCCTGGACGAAATAGGGACCGGTCTCCTTGGTCTCCAGGCCGTGCCCCTCGGGTTTGTGGGGGGCTAGATACCTCTCCTGGTACGTCCGCCAGTACCCGGCGTCGTCCTCGATCGCCCCGCCGTTCCCATGCGCGTAGGCGATCAGGTCTGGCATGGGCACGCCGAACTTCCAGCCCAGGGCGGCCAGCCGCCTCGCCCGCTCGCCCCTCGGCGACTGGCCCGACCAGTATGTCCTTTCGTCTCCCGCGTAGAACTTGGCGATGATGTTCGACAGGTTGGCCTTCAACTGATGGAGGCGTTCATCGACGTCCGTATCCTCAAGGGCCTTGGCAACCTGCTCGGGATCGGGCTTGTCGTCTTCCTTGCCGCTGTTCTCGCCGCCATCCGCAAAGGCACCGAAGAAACGCAGGGCCTCGTCGGCGTCCATATCCTGCGGGGCCTGCGGGGCCAAGGGGACCGCCCCGGGCGCGAAGATCGCGGCCTGGGCCTCGGGCAGCTTGGGCAGGATGACGTCGAGTTCCGCGACGGAATATCGACGATCGGTCTCATGTGCCAGGGTACAGAGCGCCGGGACGCGGCCCTTCTGGCGCTTGCGGTCATCGGGCCAGTTGATGAGGCCCGGTACGCGCAGGATCCTGCTCAGGTCGTGGGTATGATCGCTCCCGGCCTCGCCGGATTTCATCCCGAAGAGCAGGCCCAGGCGCTGCACCAGGGCCTCCGCCCGGACGACGTCTTCTGGGCCATTCAGTTCGATGGCGTCCGCGAGCAATACGTACCCATGGGAGCCCGCGCCGGAACCGACGAGCAACATTTCCAGACCATGCTTTTCGGCGGTCGCCTTGGCGTCGTCCGGCGTTATCCCGTCGAGGTCCACGTGCAGGCAGACGACCCGGGCGACGTCGTCCTTTCGGCCCCCGGCGGGCTGCTCTTGGCCCTCTTTGTCCAGAACGATCTTGCGCGGGTTAACCGCGAAGTAGATGTTCACGCCCGGCGTGGCGTTCCAGGCCGTCAGGGTGGGCGCTGCGGCGTCGTCCTGGAAGTCCTTGCCGCGCAGGAAGTGCGATTCGCCGAAGACCCTGAAGCCCTCAGGCCGAGAGCCCTTCGCCTTGCCCCAGAATTCCTTCAGGACGCGGATCTCAACGGCGTCTTCAGGCCGGAATAGCCTGCCCAATAGGCCTTTCAGCCCGCGCCGGACCTCGGCTTGGTCCACATTCGGGGCCTGCGGTTGCATGGCCTGGATGTCGGGGTGTTGCTTGCCCATAAAAGGTGCTCCTTCCCGTGCAATAGTTGCCTGTGCTGTGCAGGGAGGAGCGTGGGCGAGACCGTATAATGAGGTTGGACAGGATTCATTACACGAGCTTCGGCTCGTTCCCTACAGGGGGCCGCGTACAGGCGGCCCCTTTTCTTTTGTTACGCGTTGACTGCTTCGGTACCTCTCTTGGCGCATCCCAAGGCCGCCAGGTTCGTAGCGTCGTCGCCCGGCGGGACGTCATCCTGCCTGGAGGCCAGTTCCCGCTCGACCAACTCGCGGATGAACGCCGAGACCGTTGTCGGCCTACCGATCTCGACCGAGCGCGCCACTGCGGCGCGCCGGATCTCCTTGTGGGTCTTCTCGTCGATCCAGATGGATACCGTCATGGCATCGTCTCCTTATGGGGCCTGTGTCTGATTTATGGCTGGAATCATTATACAAATAGGTCTGGTTGTATTTGGTCGACAGCGTTGCACAAGACTGGCTGGCTTCGCCCAGTGGCCAGATAATCTGGCCAATTGGCCACCTGTGGCCAGATTATTTTGAGGCTACTGGCCACTGGAATTCAAAACGTGGCTTGGAGTTGCATGGAAATGGCCAGATTGGCCACATTCCTAGCAGGTAGGAGAGACCGGCTGGCGGAGCGGAGGGCGGGAGCTCCTGGGGCAGGGCTTGTTCTCTTCAGCCAGCGGGAGTCTCCTATCGAATAATAATCTGGCCAATCTGGCCAATTTAATATAACTTGTTTGCATGAATGGGATTGTTGTGGCCACTTCCCTGAAATTTAAGTGGCCACTGGCCAACTTAATCTGGCCACTTCCCAAATGCCAACAGGAATATAGGAGGCGACGCTCCCCGGGCCCGGTTGTCATTTATTGGATCAAACCCGATGCTTATTCGGACTTGGCGCCCCGACGGTATTGTTCCGCATCGAGGTGCTGAGTCCAAATTTTAACCTGGTTTAAATTTGGATCCCCGGGGACCCCGGTGGCCGAAGCGCTGTCCTGGCACTAGCATATTGTCGCCAGGCGATAAATTGGCCTGGGCGGGAGGCTGTTGTCGGATGTCCGACAGAAAGGGGCCTTCTTGCCGCCAACGCTTGCCTTCCCGCCGTTGCCGTTACCCACAGGAATATAGGAGGAGGCGCTCCCCGAAAGGTTAGTAGCCCATTGCACGCGTGCGCTCTGGCCAATTCTCCGAAATAAGCAAAGCGCTTATTTGATAGTATGGTTACCAAAGGCACGCCAGGAGGACAGGCACATGGCATCCAAGTGGTCGCAGCCCATCGACGACTTCATGCAACTTCACGGGGAACTCGCAAAGAAATTCCCCATCGTTTCCGCCGAGACACTCTGCCAGATGGCGGCCGCTGTCTACTCCGCGCGAACCGGCGGTGCGCATGCACTCAACACCGCGCCCGCCGTGGTGGCCTTCAGCGCCGAAGGCCTCAGGCACCTCTCGGAAGGCGATCCGGCAATCTTGAAGTACAACCGCCCAGTAACCGACACGGCGGACTGCCTGCACGACCAGACAACCTTCCGCGTCCCGGTCGACGGCGTCTATGTCTTTATGCTCAGCTTCGTGAAGGATGCGCACTACCACGACGGTACCAAGGACGACGTGCGCATGCGCCTGCGGCTGAACGGCAAAGACCTGGGCTCCGCGTGGGCCGGCGAGACGGAGGGCGATCGCAGCACAGGTATTTACGCGGTGGCTCTGAGTCTGAAGGTCGGCGACGAACTGCAGACCTATGCCGAAAGCGACGGGGGCCGCAAGCGCCACATCTTCGAGCCGTGCTGGACCGGTTTCCGGATTGGGTGATTCAAAGCGACCTTCCGGAAAGCGTGTGTAAACGAAGAATTTTCGGCAGCGGGGTGGCGGGTGCCGGTCAGCCCTGGACCGAAGCGGCCAGGGCAACCTTGTAGTTCCAGGGCATCCAGCGAGCCAGGTCGTGTTGGACTTCGGATGTGTTGCGAATCTGTCGGATTTCCGACAGGTTCCTGGCCTACGGCCTGAGCCAGGATACCGTCGAGAACGTCTTCTGGACGTGCTCCGCGGGCAGGAGTAACCGGCTACATCTGCGCCAAGACTTCGTCTGGGCGCCGCGCCGAGCCCAAGGGTGGGACTTCGGTTCCAACAGGATCGGCTTGGCCGGCTGCCCAAGAAGACGTCATCCTGACCGCATCGAGCATGGGGAGCAAACTTACGCCTGGCGAAAATATGGCCTGCTGGCAGGGCCCACTGGCCCAAGAAGACGTCGTCCAGGGGCTCTACCTCGTGCCTCGACAGGGGGCGAGCGGCTCCCGCCGGCCCTGTAGCAGCGCGCCCAGCGGGTAGATGACGTCGGCTGGGCATGGGGACGGCCGAGAGGTCCATCCGGGCCAGCCTCAGCAGGTGGCGGGACGGCCAAACCAAAAGTCTCAACGTGATACCTTTGCCCCGCCGGACAAGAAGCCTCCAACGTTGCCATGCTGACAACGGTGAGCGAGGTCCTCGGCGTCGTCTGTTTTGTGCAATGCGGCCTCGCCCCGAAGACGTTCTCACTGGGAGAATTCCCAGTGACGAGGCCCTTCCCGTGTCTGCCCCCCTCCGAAGACGTCTTCGTGGGCCAGCCTGATTGTTTGGCCTGCCCTCGGCGGCGAAGGTTGCCACTGTGGCTCCTTCTCGTTCCTCGAAGGAGGGCCGAGCAACCTTCCTGGTCCTAGGCTTCATCCTGGGCTGCGGTCCTGAGCCAGGATGTCAGGCACCCTGACATTTCGCCCCGTCGACTCCGCCAGGAACGGCGTCACTGGAAAAATTACCAGTGACGGGCTGGACGGCGCGGGCGCAACACGGCCCAGAAGGACGTCGTCACTGTCAGAACTGACAGTGACGGGGCGCAATACAGCCGCTGTCGGACTTCGGCGGGAGGCCCAAATTGCAACCTGGTTGCAATTTGGGTTTTGGACGTCGCCTGGGGGCATATCCGTACCAGGTGCGGTTTTGAGGCCTGTAGGCGGGGGCCTACTCGCGGCCTCGGCAATCCCTGGCGGGATCGGCGCGACGGCCCCCGCGCCTGAAGCCAGCCCCGTCGAGACGGCGTTCCTGCCAGCCCGGGATTGTGCCAGGGTGGCAACGGTTGCTAGTCTGCCATGGGCCGGACGGCATCCCAGGCATCCGCCAAGGGTCGCCTTCTTCTTCGGCGCCGAAGCCCAAATCCGTCATTTTGACGGATGTTGCACAAGGGAAACTCCCGGGCCTGGGCGCGTAGCCCCTGAAAAGTAAACCGGGTTTACCTGGAGCTTGGCCGGTCAGGTCGTCGTTGCCCGCCTGCCATGTAAAAGGGGTTTACATGGCCCCGGTTGTCGGATTTCCGGCAGAACCTCCTTATTGGCTACCGTCGACGCCGCAGGTAGCCTGCCCTTGTCACACTCCAAATATACTATAGGGTAGTATCTTACCTAGCGGAGGATGCCTTGCCCATGTCCCATACCGTTCGCGACCAGAAGAAGCTGTTGGACCGGGTCAGACGAATTAAAGGTCAACTGGCCTCGGTGGAACGGGACCTGGAGCATGGGCAGGACTGTTACAAGATCCTTCAGACCGTGGCCGCCTGCCGCGGCGCCATCAACGGGTTGATGGCCGCGATCATCGAGGGGCACATAGAGCTACACGTCCTGGACCCCAAGCAGAAGCCGACGCCGGCGCAGCAAGAAGCCGCGCACGAACTGATCGACGTCGTCAAGAGCTACCTCAAGTAGTTCTACTGGGAGGCCGGATCATGGACGTTAGTCTCTCATATCTTTATCTCCCGTCGGCGGTGGTATTGGGCGCCTTGCACGCCCTCGAACCCGGCCATGCCAAGACGCTGACCGCCGCCTACCTGATCGGCATCAAGGGGACGAAGTGGGATGCCATCGTGCTCGGTCTTTCTGTGGCTATCACGCACAGCATCGTGGTCATTCTGCTTTCGGTTATGGGCGTCCTGATCGGCAGGGAGACCTTCACCGACCATGCCATGTATTGGCTCCAGATCATAAGCGGAGTGGTCGTGATCGGGCTGGGGTCCTGGATGTTGGTGCGGCGCCTTCGGCGAGGCCGTTCATTCGGAATGGCCTTGGCCGGCGCGCCCGTCGAGCATGCGCACGGCCACGATCACGATCACCATCAGGATCACGGGCATGACCATGCCCAAGGTCACGGACACTCCCATGACCATTCTCACAGCCATGGGCATGCACACGACCATGAGCATCCCCATGACCACGGCCACACGCATGAAAATGGCCATGGCCACGAACATGCTCATGATCTGGCACAGGTCCTCGACCACAGCGAACTCAGCGACGATGAGCATGCTCGCGCACACGCGGCCGACCTGCCCGACTATGCTCGTCGCGGCGAACGCCCCACACTGGGCCAGATCATCGCCTTTGGCGCTGCCGGGGGAATGATCCCCTGCCCGGCGTCGGTAACGGTAATGTTGCTGGCCCTCTCCGTCAGCCAGGCCGGGATGGGCCTGTTCCTAGTCCTGGGCTTCAGCGCGGGTCTTGCGATTACATTGGTCTTGGTCGGCTTGGCCGTAGTTGCCGGCCTGAGCAGGCTTGCAACTGGCGGCCGATTCGTTTGGGTGACCCGCCAAGCGCCCGCCATAAGCGCAGGAATGGTCATTCTATCGGGAGTATTCGCCCTGGTTGTGGCCCTATTCGGCGGGCACGCGCACGTGTAGACGAACGGAACGAGTGGACCGTTAGTGGATGCCCGCCAGGTATCTTCAAAGAAGGCGGTCCCGGAGGCAACTACCATGAAAGGCCGCGAAAGCGGAATGCCCGAAGTGACCTACTGGGAGTCGTTCTTCGATCCCACGTGAGTGGTCGAAAAGCTCGACTGCGCGAGTTCGCTCAGGAATGTCGTCGAGTTCGGATGCGGGTACGGAACCTTCACATTGCCTGCAGCCAAACGGGTTCGAGGCACCGTGTTCGCTTTGGACATCGACCCGCAGATGCTGACCGAAACCGAAAGCAGGGCACAGCAAGCCAGCCTTTCCAGCGTCCGCGCTGAACAACGCGACTTCCTCACGGCAGGAACCGGACACCCAGATGCCAGCGTGGACTACGCGATGCTGTTCAACATCCTGCATGTCGAGGAACCGGTGGCGCTGCTGCGCGAAGCCCATCGGATCCTTGTGCCTGGCGGGAAGGTCGGGATCATCCATTGGAGAAGCGACGTCCGGACGCCCCGGGGGCCGTCGCTCGACATCCGGCCGACGCCTGATCAGTGCCGTGCCTGGGGCGAGGAGGCCAGTCTGGAGTTCGTGCGGTACGAAGCGCTGAAGTGCTGCCCGTGGCACTGGGGGATGGTGCTAAGGAGGCCACAAGCGGGAATGATGGTTAAGGCGGCACTTGCGAAGAGTTGACGCGAAAGAAGAGCATCGTAGTCTGTTCCCATTCGTCCGATTATTGAACGGAACAACCTATGCCCAGTAAGTACTCCAACGAACAGATAGATGCCCTCTGGCAGGACTACCAAGCCAACGGCATCAACCTCGTCTGCCCGAATTGCCGCGTAGAAGACGGCATGGAGGTTACCGAGAAGCCGCCTTCCCATGCGGCAGGTGCGGACGGTAAATTCGCCGTGCGATGCACCAACTGCGGAGCAAGCGGTACTCGGGTCATCAGAAACCCATGGCGTTACCGTTAGGCGTTGAGGGTGCAACCATGCCCACCCACCGCGCCGGCCCCTACGAGATCCAGGTCATCCGCCACGAGTCCGTTGGCGAGCCATCCGCGCTGGTCACTGTCTACCGGCGGAAGGCTTTCGTCGAGATGGCGGTCGTGCCGGTTGAGGGACTGGATGTCGCGGGGTTGAAGCGCATGGTGCTATCGCTGAGGGGTTGCAGGGCATCGGAACTGGGGGCGGTGGTCAGGGCGGCGAAGAAGGTTGCGGGGAGGTTGGCTCGGTCAGGGCCGGCGAACTGAGGCAGAGCACGAGACCGAGCTTGATGGCAAGGCATCCTGTCGGCGACTTCGAGGTCGAGGTACTGAATCGGAAGGATGCCTTGACCGGGCGGATGGTTGTCGCGATCTACGTCTTCCGGGGTCGGCGGTTCCCCCGCAAAATCCTTTACCCGCTTCCATAGGCGTCGTCAGCTCACTTGCGCGGCAGGCTCCTCAGTAAAAAGTTTCAAGTTCAGTCCGGCGACAATTGTTGGTTGCCTTGGTCCCGACTAAGATATATACGGTCCTGTTATCCTCTGAACTTGCCGCAGCGGGATTTGGGAGGGGGTTCCGTTGGCGGTCCTGCCCATTCCCCTCAAAGCCAATTGGGAGAGCGCCATGACTCGACTTGCCTCTTTTTTCCTGCTGGTCTTCGTGTGCAGCCCGCTGTGGGCGGCGACCATTAAGGTACCGACTGACCAGACCACCATCGCGGCAGCGCTTGGGGTTGCTGGCCAGGGTGACACCATCCAGATAGCAAAGGGAATCTACTTTGAGAATGGATTGACGGCCGCCGTTGGGGTTCGGTTGCAGGGTAGCGGAGTCATCTTGGACGGCAATGTCGCCGGTACGGATGCCAACATACTTACCATTACCGGTTCGGACGTGGTTATTAGCGGAATTCTGTTTCAGAACGGCCTGAACCAAATCACAGTCACCGGGAATAATGCCCAGGTCTTGAAGTGCCGATTTCGAGGAGGCCAAGGCTGCGTTCTCATCACTGGAAACAACGCGATTGTCGCATCCAACCGCATTTCCAACAGGGACAGTGGTGATTTCATCAACATCACGGGAGACGATGCCCTGGTTCAAAGTAATTTCTGCCAGACCGGCGATGGCAATATCGTGGTTACTGGAAATCGCGCCATCGTCACTAAGAATTCCATGCAGACCATCGAAGACGAAGGTACCATTCGCATCAACGGCAATGATGCGCAGGTTACCAAGAACAAGTGCCAGGGTACCGACGACGACTCCATCGAGGTCAACGGGAACAATGCAATTGTCAGTAGCAATACCTGTCAGAACACGAATGGCAATGGTATCGAGGTGAATGGAGACAACTATCTGATCTCCGGAAATAAGATCACCAACATTGAGGACGATAGCGACGGGATCAGTGTCAGCCAAACTACCGCCAGCACTGGTGCTGGTGGCACCATCTCCAAGAACAAGCTCAAGTTCATCGTAGAGCAGGCACTTGGACTGACGGTTACCGGGGCACTCATATCGGGCAACTCTGTTACCGTTAGCGGTTCCGAAGGAGAGCCTTCCATCCAGGTGACCGGCAACGACAACATCATTGAAAAATGCAGCGTTAAGGATAACGAAAATGACGGTTTCCGCATTGCCGGCGACAACAACTCCTTGAGCGGCTGCAAGGCGACCGGGAGCCACAAAGACGGCTTTGACATCGAATCAGGCGCCGGGAACACTCTCGACAAATGCCAGGCCGTGAATTGCGGCGGCGAAGGTCTCGACAACGGTGGTACTAGTACGGAGGCCACCAATTGTAAATTCTCCGGCAACCACCTAGACATTGGTGACGGCGGCAGCGGGATTACGGATCTCACCGGAACCAAGTTCACGACTGGCGGCATTGGCACGGCGCAGGAAGTCGACTGAACGCCGGCAGTTGTATTCGATGTGAGGACAGCGGCCCCTGGCTTTGCCAGGGGCCGCTTCGTCTTGGCCAGGAATTCGGCGCGGTGGCCTTGCTTGCGTCAACTATGGTCAAGGTCGAAAACTACGCGGAAAACCGAAACGTTCTGAACGCCCCCCACATACCGAATTGAACCACCGATTCCAGTTCCACCTTGGCAATACGACCCCGCTCTTTCACAACCAACCCTTCCCGTCAAGGGTACATCGAGATGGCCATAGTTCCGGTGGTCAAATTGAGTATCCCTGTGGCGAAACGCAGGGTGCTGTCGTTACGCGGCAGCCGGGATCCGGAGTTTCGCGCCGCCGCAAATGATGTCAAGAAGCTGGTACGGACCAGGCAGGGAAGTGTCGGTTACGGAGAGCGGCGCGAACAGCCAGGATCACATCACAGGCCGCGAGCGGCTGACCGCAACTGCTCCTTCAGCGCTCCGCGGATCATGCGCGCCAGCACACGCTTCTGCTCGTCGGTGAAGATGGGCTTGCGGCCCCGCGTGCTCTTGGCCTTCGTGGTCCTGGACTTTTTGGCGAGGCGCTTCTTGATAATAATCCCGACCAGTGCTCTTGCAAGGGGTTGTGCTCGAACAACTTGCATCTGCTCCTCTGCCTTGTATCCGGGCTGGTTTGAGATGGCGCCGAATAGGGCTTTCGGATTTTAGAGATTCCATTGTAATTGGCGAAACCACCGGGTCGGAAAGTTGGTAAGCGTCAGACGGCGGCCATTGTTTTCTGGTCGGCAGATTGCGTGAGAGCCGGTAGGAAGACTTGCTTCCAGTTGAGCGGCGCCAACTCGTGGACCAGGCGGGCGGGATGAGAGTTCACGCGGACGAGTGCGTCGCGCAGGTACATGAAGGGATCGACGCCGAGGGTGCGACAACTGGCGACGAGAGAGTACAAAATCGCCGCTCTTCTTCCCGCGTCGTCGTTTCCGACAAACAGCCAGTTTTTCCTTCCAAGAGCCACGCAACGCAGTGCGTTCTCGGCATTGTTGTTGTCTGGTTCGAGGATTCCTTCCTCCAGGAATCGGTTTAGCGCCGGCCAATTGTTGCGCGCATAGCGAACAGCTTGACCCAGTGGGCTTTTCGGCAGGGCCTCGTGCTCCTGCAACTCCAGCCAGTTCCCTATGCGCTGCAGAAGGGGCGCTGATTTGAGCTGGCGCAGTTCGTAGCGCAATTGCGGCGGCCTGCCGCGCCCCAGATCCTCGACTTCGTACAGTTTGCCGATCAGCTCAAGAATCTCTCCCACATGTTGCCGGTCCGTAGGCTCGGCTTCGATGAACTTGCGCCTCGCGTGTGCCCAACAAGCGACCTCGATTATTTTCCGGCCCGCGTAGATCGCGTCG